>NZ_WWCQ01000040.1:0-255 GCF_009857555.1 Duganella sp. CY15W
CCAAGGCTAAATACTCGTAATCGACCGATAGTGAACCAGTACCGTGAGGGAAAGGCGAAAAGAACCCCGGGAGGGGAGTGAAATAGATCCTGAAACCGTGTGCATACAAACAGTAGGAGCCTCCTTGTGGGGTGACTGCGTACCTTTTGTATAATGGGTCAGCGACTTACATTCAGTGGCAAGGTTAACCGAATAGGGAAGCCGTAGAGAAATCGAGTCCGAACAGGGCGATAGTCGCTGGGTGTAGACCCGAAA
>NZ_WWCQ01000041.1:0-255 GCF_009857555.1 Duganella sp. CY15W
GCCTGCGCACGCTTTACGCCCAGTAATTCCGATTAACGCTTGCACCCTACGTATTACCGCGGCTGCTGGCACGTAGTTAGCCGGTGCTTATTCTTCAGGTACCGTCATGAGGACCAGATATTAGCCAGTCCCTTTTCTTCCCTGACAAAAGAGCTTTACAACCCGAAGGCCTTCTTCACTCACGCGGCATTGCTGGATCAGGGTTGCCCCCATTGTCCAAAATTCCCCACTGCTGCCTCCCGTAGGAGTCTGGAC
>NZ_WWCQ01000042.1:0-224 GCF_009857555.1 Duganella sp. CY15W
TGGTTCGAGTCCAACCAGCCCTACCAGTTGCCGGTATCTGTCGTACCCATAGGGGGATTAGCTCAGCTGGGAGAGCACCTGCTTTGCAAGCAGGGGGTCGTCGGTTCGATCCCGTCATCCTCCACCACCTGTTTTTACGTAAGCCAGCCACTGGCTTGGGTTTAGGTAAAAGCAGTATCGTTCTTTAACAATCTGGAAGAAGTAAAGTTTTATTTAAGCGTGTA
>NZ_WWCQ01000043.1:0-210 GCF_009857555.1 Duganella sp. CY15W
AAAAGCATTAAATGCTCCACAAGAAATAAGCAGTAGTAATACTGTCAGTATTTTGAGTGAGCGAACCATGGTCAGCAATGATCATAAAACAGAGATTAAACTAAAGAGTTTGATCCTGGCTCAGATTGAACGCTGGCGGCATGCCTTACACATGCAAGTCGAACGGCAGCACGGAGCTTGCTCTGGTGGCGAGTGGCGAACGGGTGAGTA
>NZ_WWCQ01000044.1:0-208 GCF_009857555.1 Duganella sp. CY15W
TCGTCGGTTCGATCCCGTCATCCTCCACCACCTGTTTTTACGTAAGCCAGCCACTGGCTTGGGTTTAGGTAAAAGCAGTATCGTTCTTTAACAATCTGGAAGAAGTAAAGTTTTATTTAAGCGTGTAAGTAATTACACACTTAGGGTAGTAAAACTCATCATCACAAAGTAGTAAATGCTTGCCTATAGCCGTCAAGGTTATAGGGAC
>NZ_WWCQ01000004.1:0-538882 GCF_009857555.1 Duganella sp. CY15W
GCTGTGATCGCTGCCGTCATGCACAAGCTGGTGCATTTGATTTATGGCGTGATTCATAACGACAAGCCCTTTGATCCGAATTACCAGATCAAAGGGCTTGCTATTCAAGACGGTATCTGACCCCGGATTAGCGGTAGCGGATAAAGGCGTTGATGGTGAGGCGGCCGGTGGCAGGATCGGCGCTCAGCAGTTCTGGCGCGCCGATCTGGCCGCTGTGGAAGATGGTGGCGTCGTAGAAGATGGCGCGGTTCCACTTGGCGGGCACGCTGCCCAGCTTTTCGAAGTAGTGGACGTCGCCGTTGTAGTACTGCGGCGCGGCGCCGATCACGCGGCTGAAGGCGTCGTTTTCCATGTGCCGCGCCTGGTGCAGCAGGTGGTCGATTTCCAAGGGATGCCGGCGCGGCCGGTAGAAGCTGGTGCCGCCCATGCGCGCGTCTTCGAACAGGTACAGCACCGCTGCTGCCGCGCCCTCGCCAGGCGCACATTCGCGCGCGTCGCGGTGACAGATGCGCTGCTGCGGCATCAGCTCTTCCGGCTTGAGTGTGACGATGGACATGCGGGTGCTGAGGCCCAGCGCCTGCATCGCGCCAAACGCGGGCGCCAGATGGGTGTTGAAGAACGCCGCCATCGCCCGGTCGAATTCCGCCGGCAACGGCTGTTCGATGCCGGGGTAGCAGTTGACGGGCGCCGCGCGGAAGGCTTCGCGCTGCGCGACCGCATACGCCACCATTTCATGCGGCTCGGCGAGGAAATCGTCCACCACCAGGCAGTAACGGCCATCCTCGATGACCGCCGCCTGCACTACCGGACGCGGATTCAACATGGTCAGAGAATGTCCTGCACCAGTTCTGACGGACGGCACAGGCGCACGCCCTTGTCCGTCACCACGAATGGACGTTCGATCAGGATGGGATGCGCCATCATCGCATCCAGCAGCGCCTCGTCCGGCAGCGCGGCGTCAGCGAGACCCAGCTCCACATACAGGTCACCCTTGTTGCGCATGGCCTGGCGCACGGTGATGCCGGCCTTGGCGATCATCGCCTGCAGGGCCGCGCGCGATGGCGGGTTTTTGACGTAGTCAACGATCTCCGGCTCGACGCCGCTGGCGCGAATGGCTTCCAGCGTTTTGCGCGAGGTGCCGCAAGCGGTGTTGTGATAGATGGTGATGCTCATGATGCTGCCCTTGTACTCAATTCCAAAGGCAGCATTATGGCTTAAAACTTGGTCGCCAGGCTCACGCCGATGCTGCGCGGCGCCAGGCGGTAGCCCTGCACGATCGACGCCACCTGCGGATGCTGGATGATGGTGTCGGTATCAAATGCGTTCTTTACAAACGCGGTGAAGGCGTAGCTGCCAAACGTCATGCCCGCGCTGAAATCGGTGGTGTGATAGGCCGGACGATCATGGTCGGTCTGCGTCGGGTCCAGCGAGCCTTTGCTGGCGCCTACCCACTGCATGCCCGCCATCACAAACGACGGCCGTTCCCACGCGGAGAAGTTGTAGGTCGCGTTGACCGCGGCGTTATATTTCGGTACGCCCTGGATCTGCGCGCCCGCCACCGCGCCCACCACGCCGTTGTCGATGCCGATATCGTTCGACAGTTCGGCTTTCACGTAGCCGCCCGATGCGCTCAGCGTCAGGCCAGGCAGTGGCTTGGCCTTAATGTCGAACTCAAAGCCCCTGGTGGTGGCATCGCCTGCATTGGCGTTGTAGGTGTAGGCGCAGGTCGGCAGGTACACGCCCTGCTGGATGTTCTTCCACTTCACATAGAACACGTCCGCATTCACCGACACGCGGTTGTTGAGGAAGCGCGATTTGCTGCCCAGCTCATAACTCCACAAGCTGTCCGGCGAATACGCTGGCGGGCCTGCCGTGATGCCGTTCTTTTCCAGATCCGGGCCGCAGGTGGTCGGCGGCACATAGATATTGGCGCCGCCCAGCCGGAAGCCTTTCGCCACGCTGGTATAAACGGTATTGGTGGGATTGACCTCCCACGTCAGCGCGTACTTCGGCGTGAACGCCTTGGAGCTGGTTTCGGCGCTGCTGTTATTGCCGGCGCCGGCCAGGTAGTTACCGTTGCGCTGCTCCAGCGTGGTATTCGCCCTCAGATAGCGCGCACCAACCGTGGCATGTACCGTCGGCGAAAAATAGTAATTCAGTTCGCCGAAGATCGAGGCCTGCTTTTCGCGATAATGGAAGGCGCCCGCAAACGAGTTATCGTTCGGGAACTGGCCCGGTTTCGCGTCGGGCAGCAGGTCAGGATCGGCGATATCGAAGCCGAACTGCTTGAAGGTATCCGTCACGCCAAAGATAGGATCGTTCTCGATGATGTTGGTATGCTGGCGCGAGAAATAGGTACCCGCCAGCCAGGTCCACGGTGACACTTTCTCGTCATACGGATGCGAGGCCAGACGGAATTCCTGCGCCACTTGCCGCACCTGGTTATTCAGATACACCGCCGACGGCAAGCCGGCAACCGCCGCAATCAGTTCCGGCGGCGCCTTGCCGCCATCCTCGGTCGATGTCAGAAAGGTCGATAGCGAATAGCTGTTGTACGCCGAACCGTTCTGCGTGCGGTCGAACTTGCGCTGGAAGTAGCTGGTGGCCGAGGTCAGGTCAAACTCGCCGAGGTCCCAGTTGACCGTCACGCTGGGTGCCAACAGCTTGTCGATGGACGGTTCGCGCACCTGCTTCTGCGCCTGGTACAGCGGCAGGTCCAGATTGAATGCCCCGATATCCTTGGCATCGATGCGCTGATAGTAGACCGACGGCGTCACCGTCAGGGAACGCGTCGGCCGCCACTTGAGCGCCGCGCGGAATTCCTGGTCGTTGATCTTGTTGATGTTACTGGCGATGACTTTGCCGTTGCCATCCACCTGGTTGATAAAGCCGCCCGTCTGCTGCGCCTGCACGCCGATGCGCAGCGCCAGCTCCTCGGGGATCAGCGGGAAGTTGGCCACCACATTGGCCGCATAGTTCGCGCTGCCGCCCTTGGTGTTGGAACCTTCCGTGTAGGTGGTGAACTCGCGCTCTTTCAGGTCCGGTTCATTCGGCACGAACTTGATGGTGCCGCCCATGGAACTGGCGCCGTACAAGGTCGCCTGCGGACCGCGCAGCACTTCCACACGATCAATATCGAAAAAGCGCGGCTCGATATTCCCCATCGTGTAGACGTTGCCCACCGTGACCGGCGTATCCCCCAGGTAGATACCGACCGTGGCCGCCCCCGCCGTCGAGCTGATGCCGCGTATCTCCACGTTGGACGTGCCCGGCCCCGCGCCGCCATTGCCGCTGGCCGCCGTGAAGGAGATATTTGGCACCACCCGCGTGAGGTCGGTAATGTCACGCACATGCTCGGACTGCAGCTGGGCGCCGGTGACCGCACTGATGCTCATGGCGACCTTGGCCGGGTCTTCCTTGCGCTTCTGCGCGGTCACCTTGACGACTTCGATCTCGTCCGACGGCTGCGGCTGTTGCGCCCACGCTGGGGCGCTGAATGCCGTCAGGACGGCGGAGGCGATGAGTTTGCGGCGGATATCCATGTGCGGTGTTCTCCTTGGCTGCTCCAAATTGATGCAATTCGGGCTAATTGTTTATATTAACCACATTGATCTTTTTACAAAGCAAGAAGTTTGCCAAGGCGTTGGAAAGAAGCCACAAAGACAACTTTCCTTCAACCGCATGCATACCCGTTACAGGCCGTAATCGACGTCCTTGGGCGCGATTCCCTCGTTGACTGCGGCGACAAACGGCAGCGGCTGATCGTTGTGCTTGTAGACCACACCCTCTTTCATCACGAAGCTGACCTTGGTCATCAGATTGATGTCGCTGAGCGGATTGCCCGGCACCGCCACCAGGTCGGCAAACTTGCCAGCGCTGATGCTGCCCAGATCCTTGTCCTGCTTGAGCAGCGCGGCCGCATGCGTGGTCGCCGCCTGTATCGCCGCCAGCGGCGGCATGCCCGCCTCCACCATGTAGCCGAACTCCTTGGCGTTTTCACCGTGCGGATACACGGCGGCGTCGGTGCCGAAGGCGATCTTCACGCCGGCCTTGTAGGCGCGGCCTGCCGTGCCCTGGATCAGCGGACCGATCGCCGCAGCCTTCACGGCCACTTGCGGCGGGAAGTAGCCCGGCACCTTGGCTTTGCCTTCGACGTATTTGCCGGCGATGATGGTCGGCACGTAGTAAGTGCCATGTTCCTTCATCAGCTTCATGTCTTCATCGTTCATATAGGTGCCGTGCTCGATCGAATCGACGCCGCCGATGACGGCGCGGCGGATCGCCTCGGCGCCATGTGCATGTGCGGCCACCGTCATTTCGTAATCGTGCGCGGCAGCCACGACCGCCTTGATTTCCTCGACCGTCATCTGCGCATTGTCCGCGCTCTTGCTTTCATCGAGCACGCCGCCGGACGGCATGATCTTGATGAGATCCGCGCCATCCTTGTAGTGCTGGCGTACCGCCTTCCACGCATCGGCCGTGCCGTTGATGATCCCGTCCTTGGGGCCGTAGTCGGTCATCAGGTCGGCGCGGTAGCCATCCGAGTCGTCCGCATGGCCGCCAGTGGAGCCCACCGCTTTGCCCGCCGTGAAAATGCGCGGACCGGGAATCACGCCGGCGTTGATCGCATTGCGCAGCGAGATCGAAGTATTGGCTGCATCGCCCAGATTGCGCACCGTGGTGAAGCCGGCCAGCAGCGTCACGCGCGCGTAGTTGGTGGAACGGATGGCGTAGTCGGCGATATTCCAGCGGAACTGGTCGGAGTAGCCGGTCGGGCTGGTCTGGCCGGTCAGGTGGGTGTGGCTATCGATCAGGCCCGGCAGGCAAGTCTGGCCAGCCAGACTGATGACCGTGGCGCCCGCAGGCGCCTGACGGCCGGCGCTGACTTGCGTAATGCGCTTGCCATCAATGACCACCGTCGTCTCCCCCAGCAGCTTGCCGGTCTGCGTATCGAGCAGCTGGCCGCACTGAACGGCAACCAGGGACGGCGCGGCCGACGCGCAGGTAGCGAAACACGCGGCAGCGATAGTGGTCAAAGCAGGATGAATACGCATCGATAACTCCTCCAGAAATGGTCAGGGAAAAATAGTGCCACAACCAGCGGAAGAGGTACATCAACTACTTGTGCTCGGTTGAAAAGGATGCAAAATTCTGTTTTAATTATTGCAACAGTCGGGGCGTAGCTTAGTCCGGTAAAGCGCTACGTTCGGGACGTAGAGACCGCGAGTTCAAATCCCGCCGCCCCGACCAAGAAAGCCTTTACTTATAAGGATAAACGCCAGACTTGATTTTTATAAATCTGTGTCAAATCCAAATCTGTGCCAAATCTGTGCCAAATTCGCCTATTTGCCTCAAGGCAATCTGACGGATAGAATAGCGCGCACCAGGGTTGCTAAACGTCTTTTCAACTCTTGGAAATTACGTGTCTATGGCAACCATCGAAAACCGCTCTCGCTTCGTTGTATCCGTCAAAAACAAAGACGAGTACTATCGCGAATTCCCCTTCACCAACCGCGACGCTGCGGATGAATACTGCGCTTGGCTCGAGACCGAAAAGGGCTACAAGGCCAAGCTAAAACAAAAGGAAGACAGCTTTTTCGTGCGAATCCGCCAGACCGGATATCCGCTGTTTCAGAAGACTTTCAAGTCGCTGGAGGATGCCGATACGGCGATTGCCAGGATTGAGGCAGAGCGTAAGAGTGGCGTATTCATCGACTACACCAAAGCGCACAATGTGACCTTCGAGCATCTCCTCAAGCGTTACATCGAAGAGGAAGGGCCCAAACATAAGGGGTGGGAGAAGAGCCAGAAGTACAAGTTCAAAGGGTGGCTGGCAGACCTTGAAGGGCAAACCACGAAGGGCGTCAAAGAGAAGGATGGTAGCGACAAGCCGCGCCAAGCGGTAATGCGTGTCCCCTCATCCGAAATTCAATGGATGCGCAAGCCCTTCACTGCCATCGAAACGGAAGACATCGAGGGCTACATCGACGAACGGCTTGAGGTAGTCGAACCCGCCACAGTAGACCGCGAAATCGACTGCCTACGTGCCGTATTCACAGTGGCGACGAAAGTCTGGAAGTATCGGCTCGTCGAAAATCCGATGGAAGCTGTGCGCCGTCCTAAATACTTTAATGAACGCGACCGCCGCTTAAAGCAAGATGAACACCAGCGCCTGTTGGACTCCGCTTTTGAAGAGGACAAGAAACGCAGCGTCGACTTGCGCGTTGAAGAGTTGATGGCCCTGGACAGAGAGGCCGCTCAACACCTCCCGACAAAATACAAGAAAAAGCTGTTGGTCAAGGCAGCACTGGAGCAATGTAGAAAAGTCGCGGAGCAAAACTACATCCACATCCCGCTGTTCGAAACATTCGTGAATTTTCAAATCATGACGGCTGCGCGGCGCGGCGAGGCTCTCCAGCTGAATTGGGCAGACGTCGACTTCGAAAAGCGCTCAGCGTACATCGCGGAGACCAAAAATGGGCAGCCGCGCTCGTTGCCATTGCGCGGCGATTTGGTTGAGCAACTGAAAGAGCTACCACAATGCGAGGGTGGCGTATTCCCCATCACCGCCGCTCACCTCCGCAAGGCTTGGGACCGAATTCTCGAACGAGCGAAGATTACCGACCTGCGAATTCATGACCTCCGACATGAGGGAATTAGCCAGGTAGCAGAGACCGCTAAGTTTTCGCTCATTGATTTGCAAAAGTTCAGTGGCCATCGAGATGTACGAATGCTGCTGCGGTACGCACACCTTTGTACAACCCACATGGCCCACAAGCTCGATGAGGCCTTCAGTTCGGAGATATCCGTAACCGTGCATCGTGGACGAAAACGTCTGAAACTCGCTGAGGTAGCGCGAATATCGCAAGCGGAAGCTTCTTCTTCCAACGTCATCCCTTTATTCGGTAAGGATGCCGCTTGAATCAGGACCAAACAATAAAGGCGGGCAAACACCCCGCCTTCCTACCGCTGTAAATCTGACTCATACGGACTGGGCAGAGTCCCGCGCAAGCCAACCGTCCACGCCATTTTCTATCGCATCGAGAATGGCTTGCAGGCTCATTAAGCTATCACCAGGATATACAAAGGTTTCGACTCTTTGCCCATCCTCCTCATCTAGCGAGACTTCAAATCGTCCTTGGTAATCTGGCATGTGACTAAGCTGCCTTGCGGCGTCATCGTAGGCAACGCCTTGGTCACGAGCATAGTCGCTCACGAGGTCTTTCAACAGCAACACTGCCACATCATCGTCATGGTCGCCTCTCTCTAGAGTAAGGTGCAAAAAATCGGTAATGAAATTCTTTTGGTCTTTCAATGTGAACTCCTGTCTGGCCCCGGAAAATTCCGGCAAATAGTATAGGCAACAGTGCCTTCGTGGCGGTGAGAAACCGAACCTTTATCCCCTTGACGATATCGAAGCTTCGATGAGCCATGCCTTGGCTAGTGCAACGTTTTGGTCAAAGTCTGGATTCGTGTAGGATGCCGCCGATGAGCCAGGTGAGTTCGATGGAGGAAACTGCCCGGCTCACATTTTTCCTAAGGTTTCTATGGTTTTTCGTATCTGAGTCGGGTGAGCCGGGTGATTTCGAAAACTAATTTTGCAGCTATCAGGAGGAAGAAAGAAGTTTCAGTTTTTACCCAGCTCACCCGACTCAACAATAGAAATTCCATAAAAAATATAGCTTTCTGATGAGCCATGCTTTCGAGCGACTCGACTCAGGTTATGACTCACGGACACAAAAAAAAGCGCGCTGTAAGCGCGGTTATCAATGCCAGATGAACGTCATCGTCTCCACAGCTCTACGCCAGGAACAAAAACGTTACAAGCCTTTGTCTGTATACCACTGCTCGTTCTAGGTCTCGTGGCGGTCCAAGGCAGAACACTACTGAGGACTGTCCAAAAACGTGGGGACGCCATTCCAACAAAGCCATTGCGCTTGCACCACCCTACATAGTCGGCATATACGGCGCTTTTTTCACGGAGCTCGCCCTCTCCTGCCAAAGTTACATCTGCATCCTCAACCCATGCGATGACTGAATTGGTTTCCGCTTTAGCTTTGGTCAGCATCTTCGACATTGACGCTGGTATTTGTGGGTCGAATCTACCCCGCTTGCGCAAACGCACAAGCCCTTCTAGCGCCCAGTTCAGAACTTCTGATAACTCATTCTCGATGATGTAGTCTGCGAGTTGCGGGTCCCTCTCCCGCTCTGGAATTGACACATCGAATGGCACGATGTCCCAGCGACGCAAGAAGCCATCCGAATGGTCAGTGATGCGAGGAAGATGGTTTCCTAGCACCAGAAATTTTCCGGTAATCCTCGTGCTGATGGGGTCTTTGTATTTTCGATTTACTGATACTGACTCACCTGCGATTAGCGACTTAAGCAAACCCTCATTGATATGACGTGCAGGAACTTCGTCCGCGCAAATCAAGCTAGCGTCGAGGTGTTCAGAAAGAGCGAATTGATTTTCTTGGAGTTGCCCCAGGTCGATTGAGCGGGGATTTCCATGTAGAGCTTGAACGATATTGCACAGCACCCCCTTACCATTCGCACCATTCCCAATCCATAGTTGAGCTCGCTGATGCGTAGTATCTGGCGTGAGAGTCAGTCCGACGTATTCCTGCACCCTTTTCTGCACCTCTTGGTCCGGGAGAACTCGGTTCAGAAATGCGAGAAATTTTCCTTGCGGACGGTGTCCTGGCTCATAGGAACATTTAAGTGCATATCGCAACCCTGCCTCTTGCCATGGTTTTAGAAGAACTATCTCATTATCCGCAAACTTTAGGTAACCGTTTTGGCACGGTATGACCAAGTCTCCATTTGGCTTCGGCAGCCTCGGGCAATGAAGCATCGCTGCTTTAACTGCCGCAGTAGCATTTGATGCGCTGACGAAATCGCGTTGGTGTTTGACAAGCCACTTGTATGCTGCTGTCTCCGCGTCGGAAAAAGGTATCGACTGCCAATACAGTTCATTCCAGTGGAACAGACCACTAACATCGCTAACGTAGTTACCACTCAGCTCAAGATGACACGCATAGTCATGAGGTTGAAACGAAGTAGCCATCATTCGCCTCCAATCACATATTCTGCGAGCCACGCATCAACATCGGCAGGCCTCCACCGGAGGAGTCGAGTACCTGGCAGATGCACTCGCGGTGGCACCGCCACGGGATTTCGTTTCAGGTCTTTCTTTATCGTCTCAGCGCTTCTCCCTAAGACATCTGCAAGTTCAAACACATCTAAAAGCTTATCCATTTCTTCTACTTCCATAAAATTTTCAATACGGCGCCACTAGGCGCCACGCGGTGCCACAGCGAGTAGCTGGAATGTGTAGTCCCTGCTTTTAGATTTTTCAGAATTTGGCAGCGTCAACCTTCAAAAAAATTTCTTCTCTACCGGCGGCAGGACTCGCGCACGCAACGGCAAATCGTGAATCTGAAAAAAAATTCGGGAACGGATAAAAAATCGAGGCGGAGCTGTGTATACGGTTTACAGCAATACCGCTGCCACTTTGCGCAGAGAGACCTCTGGCTTAGTTCGGCAAATAAACCCATCAAAAAGAGAGCTCCTACATGAACATCAATGAACACTATTCGTTTTTAGATACCAACGAAGTACTGCAAATCGAACTGACACAACCCGTCGTGAACTTACTGCCCGCACTAGCTGATATGATTCAAGAGGCAGCACTGGCAAAAAGAGGTTTTTCCCAGACCGCGAGGTATTTACGATTCAGCTGGTTGGACGAACAAAGCAAAATGGGTATCCTCCAATTTCTGGAAAAGGTCACCATTGCTGAACTCGTAGAACGCGAGGAGCAGGCACCTAGACTTCAGGACGACAGAGAGAAATTTCTTGCCCTTACAGCGGAAGAATTCGCAGTGCTCATCGAACAGACCTCGAATGGAAAGCTGCACAAAGTTGTAGTCGACAAATTCAACCTCCAATTCTCAGCTTCCAAGCTGCTGCCTATCACTCATTTCAAGAAGCTCGCACAGTTGGGCAGCTGGGATGCGAAGGCCCAGCAGTTCGCTTATTCATTACCATTGACGGTCGCGGTGAAGGATAAGCTGTTCGACGCAATCTCAGCGCTATCACGCTCGACGAAGTCGGTCACGAAAAAAGACATTGCAGAGCGACGTCAAGCCCGAAAAGGACGAAAAGAAAGGCACTTGGGCGTTATAGACGCAGATTTTGACGAAGCCGCCGAGGACTTCGGTTTCGAGAAGGCGCGCGAGTGGCAAGCGGCGGGGCGCCTGAGAGACCTGACGCGTGACTGAAAAAAAAACGCTTGTTCCAGCCGGAAAACACGACAAGGAGTACAGCGCTTGCTATGCTCCGTCTTCGGGAGCTAAACCGCCATAAAAGGCCCATTTAAATTCGGCAGCTGCCCACTGGTAACCTTCCTCTCAACACTTTAAGCGACTATGCCCACTCTCTACGCGCTTGTTCCCGATGCAGAAGCACTGCTTGCTCTTCAACCCGAAGAGCTTGCGGGGCTTGGACTCGAACTCATTACTTCCGTCACTCCCGAGGATGGCATCGGTTCCCCCTTACACCCGTCTTCATTTACCCACCCACAAACGCTTGGTGCATTTCCAGTGGAGTCGCGAGACGAGGTTGCACACGCGATGGCTGAGGGGTGGAACTGGCTCGTGCGCGAAGGACTGATTGCCCCGAAGCCTGGAGATACCTCCGGCTGGCACTTTGTGACTCGAAGAGGCAAGCAACTGAATAACCGCGCGGGGGTTGAGGCGTATGCTAGTTCGGTCATTCTACCGCGAGGAATGCTTCATCCAAGCACGCTGCAATGTTGTTGGTCAGCGTTTATGCGAGGAGAATACGACACCGCTGTTTTCCAGGCTTTCAGGGAGCTTGAGGTAGCGATTCGTGCTGTTGGTGGCTACTCCGCTGATGATATTGGCGTTCCTTTGGCCCAGAAGGCATTTGGCGAAAAAGGGCCTCTTACCGATAAAAGTGCGCCAGCTGGCGAGCGTGTCGCGCTTCTGAACATTATGACTGGAGCTCTAGGCTCCTACAAGAATCCGCATAGCCACCGAAGGGTACACCTCAACGCCGTCGATGCCAGTGAGATGATAGTGATGGCTAGCCATTTGATGAAAATCGTGGATTCTCGACGCTGTGCCTAATCGCCGCAGCACAGGCGTTTACTCTTATCCGGGCGTTTTAGTCACATCGATACTTCGGCAGAATGCGACAAAAGCAGTAGCTCAATCAAAGTGAGGAGCAATTTGAAAATTACTAGTCGTGTTCACATCCACGTTCAATGGGACGGACCATTTACCTACGAAGAAGCGTTGCAGCTAAAAGGCAACGCTGACTTCGGCGTCTACCAGATATATGGTTCACACCCCATCTATGGCTCTGGTGTTCTGCTCTACCTCGGAAAAGCAGTGCAGCAGACATTTGGCAGAAGGCTCTCTCAAGAATTCTGGAACTATCACAATCAAGACTCGACTCGCGTGCAAGTCTACGTTGGAAAATTGTCCGGCTACGACGGAACTCCCGATGACGATACCTGGGCAAACCAAATTTCGATGGTAGAGCGTCTTTTGATTTACTCGCATTGGCCAGCCGGTAACTCATCAGGCCTCAACGTTAAATTCGGTGAGGATTTGCATGACGTCCATGTTCTAAACTGGGGTCGATACCGTGACTTGTTACCGGAGGTTTCTGGCGCGCGATATTCAAATCGTTATGGCACGGATGAAAATTATTTCGAGTACAGCATGCCAAAAGGGCTGGAAGGTTGACGAGATTTTTCCAAGACAGAGACGACCCATCTGTTAGGTAAGATGCACCAATTCAGACTTGAACTGACACGAGCTTTCGGATGAGTTAGAGTTGTGGGAGGTCGTTACCAGCCAGTACCGGACACCTAGTTATACTTAGACACCAGACCTTCAAATCAAATTATCCGAGAGCTATACAGTGCGCCGTATTCCGCCCCCTCGATTGGTAAGAGTTCAGTTGCGGAGGAACATCAAGCCACGCAAAACCGAATCGCCAGTTCAGAAGCCCGCCAGCGACTGGCTATCGAAATTGGGTAGTCTCGCCACGTTAGTTACATCCATTCTGGTTGCAGTAATAGTCGCAGGGCCGGACAACGTCCGAAGTATTCCTAAAATTCCGAAAATTGCTTACGAAACCTATGCCGATGTAATGGCAAGGCGAAGGCACGATAGCGAACTCACTGGCAAGTGGGTAGCTAAGGTTCCAGAACGTATAGGTGCTCCAGCATTCAAGATGATTTTTGAGCTATGGACCCAAGACGGAGCATCAGGTGGAATGATGACTACACCGGCTACCATTCCGTGGTCTCACTCTGAGTTCACTGATTTTGAGGCCAGAGCGGAAGGTGAATTCCTAGAGATAGAGTTTTGGGGCTTCATCCTTGGCGAGCGGAAAACATTTGCCAAATCCCGCATTCGGATATTGCCGGAGCCTTGTCCAGGACTATGTGAAGAACAAAAAATTGACTTCGAAAATCTGATATTGGAAACCTATTGGCAGGTTGTACCAATATTGCCCCCAACACTTCTGTTAAAGCGGACATGACCGATTCTGAGTCTGTGTCAACACGGTGAAATCTCTCTACCAGTTCCCGGGACTGCCGGACCAGGTGACCGCTGCGAGGCGACTTCGGCGGAGTCCACCGCCCCACAGCAGTAACTCAGAAGCTGCCGTGAGCTAAGTGAATCAGTGGATAAGGTCTTCCCTGCCCATCCAGTGGTGAGCGGCCTATCCGTTTGAAGCCCATTCTTTCGTAAAATCCAATAGCTTGCCCGTTCTGCTCATTGACATCCGTTGTCATTATGGGATGGAGCGTGAGGCCGTGACTGACTAGAGCCGCACCAAAACCCAGTCCTCTAGAGGTGGGTTCAACGAACAGTGCCTCCATGTGAGCGTTATCCATAAGCATGAATGCTTGGGGATAATCGTTGGCGTCCACTGCTAACCACAGCGCTGCTTTTGGGAGGAAGTCGCAAACTAATTCCTCAATGGCTTTGCGGTCCGCTGGACTCAAGAAATCATGTGTGGCATCAACTGCTCGACGCCAGATTTCAACAGCACGCGCGCCTTCTTCAGGGCGAGATAGTCGAATAGTAGCCATTGTGTGGTAGCAGGTGTAAAAAAAACGGGAACATTCTAGCATTGGAAATACCGCCTAAGTGCGGCAAACCTCCCAAGCGAATGGTGGCAATGGGGCGAAAGCCACTAGGCGTCAATCGGACGTCATGTATCCGGTCAAGTGTGAGCTAGTACAGAGAAGAAGTAGAGGCGGCATCCGCCTCTACTGAGAGGGTTCACTAATCTTTCTTCTCGCGCTTTTGTACAAAGGCTTTTTTTTGTAATGAAGTTTGCAGAGCGGCCCTAGCCTCCCCCACTTCCATCCAAACCTTATACATGGGGCTCTCTTTGACATTGCCCTTATCGGCAGCGGGGAAAGCATCGCTTCCGACCTGTGTCGCTATTCTCGAAATTGATGTCGCCAAAGACATTAGAAACAACGCCGACGTCTCTGCTGGCATCCTGCTTATAGACGAAGCCCGTACCGCAATTTCTGCGCACTGCACGACTATGTTCGCCAGTGCTGGCATATCCAACTCAGGACCTTTTTCATCGTAAACGGACCGTACATCTGTTAGAAATTCAGTGGCGCCTTTGATACGCCAGTTTGGGTCGATACCATGCATAGCAGCGACTACTTGTTCAGCCTGCACGCGTTCTAGACGTTGACGTTCACGTTCCCGCGCTGGACGAATCGCAACCTGCATTACCTTCTCGGTCTCCTCATCAGTCAGCTGCTCCGCGATGTTGGCAGGTATTTCCAACGCGCTCGCCGGAAACTTGTGCTTCGTTTCTACCGTATTTCGGCCACCTGTTTGGGTATTGGGGTCGTAGCGGTGGTAGTGCGACACCATCAGATGAACTTGTCGCCCTCTAATTCTTACCTGCATTTTGCTTCTCCTCTCAGTTCAAAAAGACATATAGCAACCGGCAGAAGGTGTTGCATGCGCCGTGAGACAAAAGACAGTGAAAGAGCCCCGGCCGCTCAGTCTTTCTGGCGGCACCCTCACCATAGGACAGCACACATGCGAAGCACTGACACCCCCTGCCTGATGGCACGAGACATTCAGCTCGATGGATGTAGCAGGAGGTGCTGCACGACGTTCAGGAGTGTGCCTAGTGAGTCGGTTATCCGCGTGTATGGGTCGCGGATGCCATCGAGTCACGGCAAAGAAGGCGCAGTTGCTCGCGACCGGGTACGGCTGAGGCGGGGCGCAACCCCGCCGACGCAGTAGCGCATGACCGACATTGATGAACCCGAGCACGAGTGCGAGAGGCGCTGGCGCGGGGCCACAAATTGCGTCGAGAGCACGGTTGATTTCGCTATTTGGGGTAGCCAGGAAAGCACGGCATGTGAAGACACAGCTGCGTGCCGACGAGCCCACCGGTAACAGGGTGGCCTAACAGGGACGATATTGGGCCGTCGGCGGGGTTGCGCCCCGGCGAAGCCGGACTGGGAGAACAGTCTCTTTGGCGAACGTCGCGACGAATACACAGATGATGCACGCGCAAGCGTGCAAGGCGGGATAAGGGGAAAACACATTTGCCCCCTGCCCGCATCCGGCCGCGCATCGATTCTTTGGCGGTACCAACATTCAATAGGACGCGAACGGTTCAGGTTATTACATCGAGGGTTCACGGTTAGCTATACGAAAGAAGGCGGCCAAAACGCGTTCGGAAGAACCCAGATGGCTGGCCTTCCTCGATAACGATAACCATAGAAAGTACCCGATGAAACACATCCCATTGAAAACCAGCGCAGCTAAGGAGAAGGACTATTTAGCAGGCCATAACCTCGCGACGAAAGTCGGCGGCAGACCATCAGTTAGAAAGACGGTCCCATCTGGCAGTCCAAAGCAAATGGACATCGCGCTATCACACACAGGCGTTGTCACCTCAATTGTAAGCTCGAACACTACGATGCGCTCTGCAACTGGACGGTCAAGCAATTTGAATTGCAGAGGAGAGCGCCACTCGGTACAACGAGGTATCACCATCCGCATCCATCCGGGCGATTTGCAGCAGCAGATTGCAGTTGAGGTACTCCGCTGCCTTGCCAGATTTCGCATCATCAGAGCCGTGGACATAGCGGTGTACTGCTTCGCTGAACGACCATATACCGCCGCTCGCCAGGCGGCTCGACGTGCGCTTAACGGCCTACTCAAACGCGGTTGCATCCTCAGCTACCGCACCGAGCGACATCAAACCATCTACGCGATGACTGAAGCCGGAAAGCGTTTTCTTGAGGAGTATGGCTTTGAAGGGACAGCATCAATTCGTCGCGCGGCAAATATGGTCAATCCGAACCACACACTCTGGCTCGACTTCATCACGCTGGCGTGCGAGGCCAGAGGTTTGAGTGCCTTTACCGAATCGGAAATCATTCGTGCTTTAAATCCGGATGTCACGAACTTCAATAAAATGAAGAAGCGCGGCATAGTAGAGGTAACCCCTCAACCCAGCGCAAACAGTAGTACGGCTAGTCGTCGGAAAATTAAGCTGCTACCAGATGCGGTCGCATTGGAAGACGACGGCATCACATGGTTTGAAATAGACGCCAGTCGTCGAGGTCCCGCCAGAGCTGCGCGACTAATGGGGCTCATTCGAAAAATAGGTGCACCCGTTAGCGAACTGGCGACAGCTTACTCGCTACCACTCGAACAGTCCTCACTACTGCGCCTATCTATACACGCGACGAACCCCTCCTACTTTAGGCTTCTACGAAACAGATTGATGAAGGAGGTTCGCGAAACAAAATCAATTATCTTGACGGAGAGCGATAACAATTTTCGGGTTGTACAAGTCAAGAACACCAAGGAAGAGTTTGATAGCGGCGACTGCGACGAGTGTCTTCCGGCCTCTAATAGCGACAGCTATATCTTTGAGATTTGGCGAGCACGGGATTGCGCAACGGGCTTGGAGGATGCTTGCGTTGGACAGGTAATTCTCCAACTCCTGCCAACATGGCTGCCAAACTACAAGGGTAGCGATGAGGAGAAATCTAATCCGGCTGGTTGGTTCGAGCAGAACTATCTTCCGTATCATCGCCCTACTTCCCTTGGAAAATGGCCCATGCCAGTGTCGCAGTTCCCGTTGAACTTAAAGCGGCTTTAGACGAGAAGCAACGGTCAGTTTCAGCGCTGAAACTGGAGAAGGACGGCCTCGCGACAGCTGGAAGAATGGGCGCTCAGTGCGGCCGCTGTGTGAAACTCTCTTGACCGTACTAGCCAATGATTGACGCACGACCGCTCCCAAGCGGGAGCGGCCTTTCAATAGCGCCAGGACGTTGGATTCGCTATTCCTTGTGAGGCTTTTGAGCCATTGAATCCGTAGCTAGCGAATCACAGTACTTTTCATAGTCCAATGTGCTGCGCTCGAAAGGTATCAGCTGCGAAAAGCGTTTTGGTCTTGCTTTAGTCGGCAGTGCAAGTTCCGGTATCGCACCGTCCATCAAAGCACCTTCCAAATGGCCGTTTGCAGCCATAGACTGAAAGTTCTCTAATGTTTCGACGACTGATTTTTTCTTGGCTTTTACTCTGTTCGATTTCGTCATCACCCACCTCATCTGTTCAAGTGATAAGCCCGCCAGGGTCAGGATTGACCGCCGATAGCGCCATATGTTGGCCCCGTTGGCAATCATACGGAGTGCTCACTGCCCCGAACGCGCTCATGGATGCCGCCACCGATTGTACGCCGACCATCCGACACTTGGCTATCTATGCTCATGAAGGTGAAGCCGGTTGAGCATCGAATGCGGTTGTCAGTGGACGTGGTAACGCTGAAGAAATTTACCCTACTACGCGAAGTTGCTATACGAATTGGAGCGCAGTTTTTTGCTGCCTCCTTTTCTAGAAAAGGACATAACTATGCAAGCATTTGGTAACGTGGCCACGGCGCCAGAACGTAAAGTCGCCAAGGTCAGCGGCAAAGGGTATTACGAGTTTCGTATGTGTGAAAGCCAGCGAGGCAAAGACGATGCTCCCACTTGGTACACCGTCCGAATCATGAAAGACGAGGACCCCAGTCTTCTAAAGGGTGACTTCGTCAAGGTGACAGGGAAGTTGAAGGCGGACTTCTATCTGTCTCGCGAAGGGAAACCGACAGGTACGCTTCTAATCATTGCATTCGAAGCGACAAAAATAGTTAAGCAGATGTCGGCAACGGAAGTTGAAGAGCCATTGCCAGCATGAGTTGAATCATTTGAGCCACCCCGCGAGGGGTGGCTTCTCATCACAAAAACCTTAGGTGGTTCGCTGAACCGAATCGACGTCAAGCTACTCCTTATTAGGTACATCGGGACTTGCTTCAAGACCTGCTTCCATAGCCTTCGAAATCAGCTCGAACAACTCATCATCCTTTACTCCAAAAAATCCATTTGACCATTTAGGGACTTCATCACAGATTTTTCGATAATGCTTTTCATACTCAGGATGATTTGCCCCAAGGCGCCAGTCCACGAATGAGTACCTCTTCGAAATTGTTGCAAACGTGTGGTTACTCTGGGCTAGAGCAGTCGAGACAGCGTAGGACGCCGGAATATCACACATTGCGGCGAATCCATGTTGAAGGAAGGCAGCTTCAATCGCATGAATTCTAAAGAGGTGCGAAGGATACCCGTGCATTCCAATCTCTTCAGCAGAAGCTTGACCTGCTAATGCTGCCCGCCCCCAAAAATATAGATGTGCTACAGACAGTGCAGAGTAGGCTGCCGCAAGTGCTAGCCCAGCCTCCTTACCTTTGTCCTCCTCGTCACAGCAAACATCGTCGTACATTTCCTCGACGAGAAACTGGAATGCATACGTATCAGCGACAATCTCCCTCGCCTGACTCTCGATATTCTGCTTAGCACTCAAGGTAGCAGTGTCACTATCGTCAGGTTCTACCTTATGCATAAACGATGGATTGTCGTCCCCCAAGTCTTCAGTTGCAGCCTCAACATCCTTCGACGACTGAAGCACTCGACCTCGACTATGTAGGTTATGTTGATGGCCTATTTCGTGCAGTACAATGAATTTAAACAGTCCTTTCACGTAGTAATCAAAGACCGTTCTGTGTTCGGCACAGTGCAACCACCAATACTCTTCATTTTCCCACCAGAAGTCTCGCTCCTCCAACCATGCCAGCATGTTGACTTGCCACGGCATCTTTGCGTGTTCTGGCGGAGGGGTCGGTGTTTGAGTAACAGCAGCCATCATAGATGATAGGTTAAAGATTAAGTCCAGCATCCCCCTATACACCATCACCACAGCATATTCGTGAATCGTGACTGCCTGAGAACGGGCGCTTTCGACTAGGAAGAAATGGGGGGTATCCGGCATGTATTCTTCGCACAAACGAGCTCCCTCGGCCTCAAGCTCGGAGTATATATTTTCACTGTATTTTTCCGACTCAAGAAACCTCTCAAACGGTTTAAAACATTTCTCCTCGATAATTAGGCGCTTCTTCTCCGGCCCTGTCATCGCTGCCTTCCTGCTGTTCATCGTAAGCCTTTCTAAGTCGCAAACTATCCCACCGCTCTTCCATTAAAACTTCGTCTTCTCGATTGACTGCATCGGTTCAAGACCTTCGTACCAAGCTTACTCGCCTTCAGATAGGTCAAGAGTTGCACCAGCGTTCGACAACGCAGCCCACTTCGTCCCCTCCACATGCCATGGCAACGCTGGTTGCTTCCTGACCTGCTTATGGCTTCCGTTCTTGATGTAGTGGGTTTGCACAAGCTCAAATCGGCGCTGCTTCCCGTGGAAAGAAAACGTTACTAGGATTACGATTAAGGGCCTATCAAGGTTACCCCAAGTTTGCTTTATCTTCGCCAGATTCTCTGCATGATGTTCTGGGCGGCTATATCCAATGAATATGAACGCATCTGCCTGCTCATAGGCCGCTGCAAGCTTATGGATTTCATTGACCTTCTCATTCTTCGGCTGGTACCACTCCCATTCAACCTTCGCCCATGTCTCTCGATTCGCATTCTGTACCACAGCGTCTGTACGACCGCCGCTTTCGAAGCATGTGAACAGGCCCATTAGGTCGCTGCACTTCTTGACGGTCGACGCGATATGAGTCGTCCACACTGCGCGTCTACCGAGGTCCTCATGGCCAGGTATTACGGGAAAGTCCTGATACCAAAGTGCGTTGAACAACGCAATGAAGTCGCGCTCACGTCTCTTCATTACCTATCTCTACCTTTGTACACATACTGGATTCCGATATCTCGCCGAATGAAAATCTAGCCTTTTTTGAGTCTCACGCATCTTCAGGCGTCCGCAATCTATACGACCGCTTGTCGTCCAAAACAACTATGCCAAGTTGATACGCAATCAATTTGAAAAGGTCATCGAACGCCACCTCCTGCTCGGCAAATTCCGAGATAGCTTTTGTCGCATGTTCAGCGAAGATAGTCGACAGGCCT
Organism: Duganella sp. CY15W; assembly: GCF_009857555.1. Classification (NCBI taxonomy): domain Bacteria; kingdom Pseudomonadati; phylum Pseudomonadota; class Betaproteobacteria; order Burkholderiales; family Oxalobacteraceae; genus Duganella; species Duganella sp. CY15W. The sequence continues at coordinate 19,505 of NZ_WWCQ01000004.1, forward strand.
GCACGAATTCGAGCAATTTCTTTTTCTGCCTTGAGTCCAGACTCCTCCCATTGTCCCCGAATGCCTCCTTCTTCAAGCGTCTTGTCATCGTAGAAGGAAGATACGATGAGACTCTTTTTATAGCTAATCGCCATGTAGCCAAATGGCTGAATCGCATCGTGGGTCATGGAGTAACCTTCATTGACGGTAGCTCCAAACGCATGGGCCAGCGATATTCCTTCAATGTCCCTGGGCAGGATTACGGTACTGCCAGTTCTAACATATCGATTTTCGCGCCAGAGTTTAAATTCCTCTTGGAAGTTCTGTAGCGCGAACCGAAGATGGCGCTCGTCAAAGGGAGAAGGCGCATTGGGGTGACGCTCGTTAGCGGACAGACGCCAGTGATTCCAAAGCATCCCAACTGCGATTTTTTTAGACCACAAATGCAACTCGTCCAGACTTGCTCCTTGATTTCTAACCTTATCCTCCACCTTACCGAAATCGTTGTTTGCCTTGGACTCAGCTGGAGCACGGAATTCTTTCACCTTAGCGAATTGGAGGGTCTCCCCCATCTCGACAGGAAGATGATGTAGGTCGTACGCCGTGCGCATCCAGTTGGGGATAACGTGCTCTCCATTGGTTTTAGAGACTGGAACTCCCGTGAAAATGCATGAGTGCTTCAGGTCGGCCTGTGTGGACTTTAGTGAAACGACTTCGACGGACTGCTTTGACATTTATTACCTCTGGTATTTGGTCGAAAACAAGTTGAGATAAGGCGGCACTGGAGTCAATGAAAAAGAAAAGCCCGTCTTATTTGACGGGCTCCAGTTCCTTTTTGTCACGCAGCTTGACGGTCCACCAAGGAGGACAACGTCACACCTTTCGCAGCCCATTTTTTGAGTGATTCGTCAACGACTCCTTGGTCGTATGGAGTCATCGCGTCAAGCTTTCCATTGATTGCTTCCAAGACGTTCTCGAGGTTTTGCTCTGCCTTGAAGTCGCTTCCTGCTTCCAGCTTGTCTACCAATGCATCGAGAACAGTGCGTTGAATTTGCAGGTACTCGGCAACGCGTGACTCCTGTCCGGTCACCAAGTTGCCGGAAATGTCTTTGCTTAAGCTATTAACAATGCTCACTGCGTTCGAAACTAATTTGCTGCTCAAGTCGACCTCAATAAATTGATACTGGCGAAATTACCATACCAAAATATTACCACATGGAAATTTTTTAGCAATAGCCAATCGGTACCAATAGTTGGTGAAATTCAGGGTGAACGACAATTCGTGGCGCCTTCGGTAAAGCTCGTCAACCACCTGCATTTGACAAACTCGCTGGCATGCCTTCTCATCCTCCCCCGGCCTAGTCACAACCCGCTGACTTATTGCCTATACGTTGGGTAGGGACGTCCTACGCAACTAGATAAGGGCACATGAACGAGGATGAGATTTCTAGACTTGAGGGCGACACGCTACGCTTTGCATTTTTGAAAGCGGCTTTTCCGTTGGTCATCTGCGCTGAACCAGGGCCACTGGATTCAGCCCTGCACAGCGGCGAGGCGGTCGTCTTCAACGACGCGATGGAGTTCAAGATAATGAGCGTGGCAGAGCAAAAGGTAGCGGCTCTGCTGTTTTTACAGAGTCGCTCGCCATGCTTTGAAGTTACTGACGACCAAGGAGGTGTGTACTGTACAGTCAAGCGCTCTCAAGCATATGGCAAAGACTTCTTTGAGGCAGGGATGCGGGCTTATCTGCTGTACGTGGCCAATACACAAAGGAAGTCACCACGATGATTTATGGCGAGCGCAATGCTCGCCATTTTCCCCTCCCAGACCGGGATATCCTTAGGTGAGACCGGACAGCGCCAACGTGCGAGTAGCTTATATTGTCTCGAAGCCAACCAATTCTTCAGGTCTCGCTTCCAGAGCCAGCGCCAGCCGCTCAATACTATCTATCGATATGCTGACAACCGCTCGCTCGGCCTGACTCACATAAGTGCGATGCACGCCGGAGAGCTCTCCTAGCTTCTCCTGCGACAAACCTTTCTCCAATCGCTTCTCCCGTAGGTTTTGAGCAAAGCGACTAAGTGCTATCTGACCCTCATCAGATTGTAGCCCAAGTACCTGCATCAGACTTTCTACATTTTCAAGCGACATGTTCTGAACAGCTCGCTCCATGTGACTGACGTACGTGCGATGAAATCCGGCACGTACTGCCAGCCTCTCTTGACTGATTCCTTGGCGCTCTCGTTCTACGCGCAGAAATCGAGCACAGCGCTCGCGGAAAGACAGGCCGGTTGGTTCGGGACTTGATGTTTTCATGACCCGAGCATCATTTATTACTCTCTATTCATCTACAGAACAGTTATCAACCGTGTTTACTTCTACTCGTTTTAAATCTACAATGAAGTTGCCAAAACACAATCTTTAATGCATTTTGCGTGTAAGTCCTGGCAACTATGTAAATGCAGCGTTCATAGCCGACACGATTCCCAGCTGCGCCAAGAGAAAATCATGATTAGAGCAACTTTCACGTTCACAAGCGACCTGGTCAAATCTGGTCAGTTTGAAATCGACTTCACTTCAAAAAGCCGCCGCTTGACCAGAACGGAGTGCTTGACCTTTAAGGTACAAGATGCCAGCGATATACAGTTATCAACCGTAGGTACTGGTCACATCCGCGAATATGCAATTTGGTCAGAACAACCGGCGGCTCTGGTACTTCGCGCTCTCCATCTGTGGCGTATGTCTTACTTCTCATCGATTCCATTGTCGCTCTCGAGCGGCGTGGTTAGAACGATGGAGGTAACTGTTCGACACCACCTCCATGAAAATGATGCCGGTGTCGAGCTCGTGACGCTGTCGTTCATCCGTCGACCAGAGCTAGAAGGCAAATGCGCCGTAAATCAAACAGCTCCAGGTCGGGCTTACTGGCCAATGGACATCGATGACTACCATGCAGTCCCGTTTGCCGTGGCCCTGAAGGTACTCTCACAGTTACAACATGCCCAGTTCAATTTACACGAACTTCCGCCAGCACTCCGCTTGCGCTCTCATACAGACAGCCAAGGCAATAGCTATGTGCTGAGAGAGCAGATTCCTTACTACGTGCTGCCAGCGCTCGACAGGTTTGACCGCCAATACCCTCTGGAGGTAAGTCCCATCGAAGCTGAGCACGTCGTATCCACCAGGCGGTGGAACAATTTTTTAACGACGACTTAAGCAGCACACCGCCCAGTCTTACCTCACTGAAGTCGATGTCGCCGTAGATGTTTGGGATGACCTCGTAATACACAGGAATGCACATGACTTCTGTACGATAATCGTAGGCACGCTAATTTCTAATCCCGGGATTTTTTGCTCGCTATTTTTCGCGTTGGAAAGGGGCTGCGTAACGGTTTAGCTATCTGCTGGTGCACAATTCACTAGTCGCAGTCGTATAAACATCTATATCGCCCCTGTCAAAGCTGACGAAACCCTGACTGGTAGCCCGTGCTGACCGGTAGCTTGGCCGAGTGACCTTTTAAGCGCACTTCCATGTATCCATCTACTTTGTATATCGATTCAACGCGACGTAGGTTGACAATAGCGCTCCGGCTAACTTGAATGAAGTCGTCCGGGTTAAGCTCGTCCATCAACTCTTTAATCGGCTTTCTGATGAGTGCCTCAAGATGAGCCGTGACGACTTTGGTGTACTTGGCATCTGATTGGAAATAATAAATCTCGTCGGTCGTAATGAGCCTCAACAAGTTTCCAACGGACGCCTGTATCCACCGCAAATACTTAGGCTCCGACCGCTCCACTGCTGGCGGAGAGGTAGGTGGCGTTACAGACACAGTACCTTTCTCCAGGCGGCTTTGCAGCCGCTCAATGGTGCTCAGCAGTCGACCTTTATTCAAGGGTTTGACTAGGTAATCCACAACACCTAGGGCAAATGCCTCAACTGCATGCGATTCATAGGCAGTAAGGAATACGATGCTAGTCTTTGCTTGGATGACCTTAGCGATATCAATGCCAGTGAGGTGAGGCATATTGATGTCCAAAAAAAGAACATCAGGAACCAGCTCACGCACTGCACGGAGAGCACTGACTCCATCATCCGCCTCGCCAACAATCTCCAGCTCTGGCCATAAGGCCGCAAGAACCTCTCGTAATTCCGAGCGCAAAATTTGCTCGTCTTCCGCTATGAATGCTGTAGGCATTAAGTACTTTTCGATGCGATTGGGACCACTATGCTAGCCATGAATCCCCCCTCTTGCAATGCCCCCACTTCCAGCCATGCCTGGTTTCCGTACATTGCCTCCAGACGCTGCTGAATGTTGCTGAGACCAACTCCTGTTCCCTGGGCACTTGAGAAGCCAGGGCCGTTGTCGGTCACCGTGACTCTGATACAGCCCGCCTCCGCCAAGGCCGAAACACGTACGTTACCAGACGCTATGTTGCGCACGCCGTGAATTATTGCGTTCTCCACCAATGAAATGAGCATCGCGGGCGGGAAGAACGCATGGGAAATCTCCTCAGGCTGTTCAAACGAATAGGACAACCGGTCCCCCAGGCGTATCCTCATAATTGCCAAATAATGCAAAGCTAGGTCAAGCTCTTTGGACACTGTCGAGCTATCCGAGCGCAACTCTTCCATCGTATTGCGCAAATAACCTATCAAGTGATTCATCATTTTTTCGCCGTCATCTAAGCTGGTCCGGTAGACATGACGAAGCGTAGCTAAGGTGTTGAAGAGGAAATGAGGCTCAATTTGAGCCTGCAATACCCGCAACTGCATTTCAAGCGCAGCCTGGCGCAGTTCCTCCTGTTTTTTTCGCGCGGCGCCAGCAGTAAACTCGGCCATCAACGGCGAAATCACATTTGCGTCCGCATACATAATGAGGGTAACCACATCAATAGGATTCGGAAAAAGGTATAACTTAAACACCCAAGAGCGAAGACTCACTTCCACATCGATGATTGATTTTCCTTCTGTCCGCGAGACTGAAATCCGCATTTTGCTTGGACAAGATGAGAATAAGATATCGTATCCATTGCAATTTTGACCATCCACTTTCTTGATAGTAGGTCTTCTCCCGTAAATGGAACGATAAAAATTCGGCTTCTTAGGCGAATTTAGGTCTCCCAAGTACCACTCAAGTCGTTCCAAAATATTAGGGGTTTCATCCAATATGAAGTACTGCAATTTTTCAATTTTAGAGTGATAGACATCCTCAAGGCTGACATTTTTTCTCTTTAGCCAATGCATTCGTAATGCAGCTATCAATATCCCCGTGACAATCAACCCATAGCTAAACGAAAAACATACCGGGACAACCTGCTCCCGCCAAGAAGCTATTTCCTTCAGTAGCAAATCAGCTTGGTATTGAGATACGTATGCGAGGTATACAAACGCAGCAGAGAGGGCTAAAAAATATCCAGCGATAAAGAGTTCAACAATAGACTGAATCTGAATTTTCAAAGCACAACCCAGCGCCACCTGTCTTCCGCAACGTTTTGAAGTTCCGCTAGTTGTCCAAGCAAAGAACATCATTTGCAGCGGAATCAAGTAAATCATTTTTTCTGAAAGGGATACTTCGTGGGTCAGGGCGAGAAAATATCCGCCCCCCGTCATACATAGGGCTAGAACTACAAACGTCACGTCGCCGAAGCGGATTTTGTCATGCAGTTTTTGCTTTTTCATGTATTGAGTCTTCAAACGATAGAGCCGCGAGTTTCGCATAACGAAACAGCACGGGCACTGTTCGCGCGACGGATGATGAAAAAACGTATTCTAAGCGAGCCATCTCAAGGATGTTGACTGCACAAATTCAAAATCCAGGACTCCACGCCCTTCGAGTCAGTCGGAATATTGCATATCCCTTATTTCCCCTCCCCCATCCCATGAATGGTCGCATCCGTCGCAAAGCGCTTGGATACGGAAGGCGCTGCCCCTAGAGTCTTTCCAAGACGCAACTAAGGGATGACGTTATGAGGAAAGAAATGCACGTAGCTGACATCGAACTGCTAGAAGGAAAGGCGTTGTGTCGCGCGTTTTTCCAAGCCAGCTACCCGGAGGTAATCGGAGAGGCTTGCGGACCGTTAATCGCCATCGATAACGGCGGCAGGATTCTCGTTCTCAAGGCGGACGACTCACAAGAGCCGAGCGTATCTGTACTGAGCTACGCCGAACAACTAATTGTGGCGCTCGGCCAAGTTCAAGCCCATAACCCGCAGTTTGAAACTACTGAAGACTGCAAAAAAGTGTACTGCTCCATTGGCGGGGCGCAGGCTCTCGGCGCGGATTACTTCGAGGCAGCAATGAGAGCGTACTTACTAAGCAAATTCAGCAGGAACGAAAAGCAGCGTGAGTAGCTAAGAACGATGACGTCGACCTCGCACGAGCTAATTTCCGACGCTAATTGCTGCCTATCACGCGCAGCAGGCAAGCTCCTTGGACATCATTCACGAAAAGTTCCATCGGATATAGCGACAGGGAACGTGTTCGTGGCTCGACTTCGTGACACTGCTACCTTCAAAGATACATATCATCACTCGACTCTATTTACTTCTACTCGTTTTGAATCTACAATAAAGTTTCCATAATGAAATCTTTGACGCATTTTGCGTCTAAGTTTCGATATCGCCTCCGTCCGCATCGGCCGCGACAGAACTTCAGCAAATAAGGAGCGTAAACTTAATGAAGCACTTGAATTCCATCGCACTCTTGGCCGCAGGTGTTGCGCTGTCGGCTTGCTCTACCGTGAACACTACGCTTGCGGAGCGCCGCGAGGTCGTAGAGATGTACCATGTGTTCGATATCAAGACCAAGACTGACACCGCAGCTATCGCAAAGGCCACCTCAGACGGTCTTAGCGCGAACACCAATAACATCCAGACAGCCATGCCACTTCAGCTTGGCAAGACCATCCCAGTCACGCCTGGTCGCTTCAGCATTGACGATGTCGCGGCCGGAATGAACGGCCAAAACTCCGCAATGTTGAAAATGCTGGCGAATCAAAGTGGCGGCCTCGGTCTTAAAGTTGCCAACTGCGAGGGCGCCGTCTGGACGTCTAAAGCAGTTCGCAACATCACCGGCTCGAACAATCTGACTTTGTATTCCTGCCTCTACAAATATCGCGATGGCTACAACCTGGATATGTACGCCGTATTCACTAAAGAATCCGGAGGGCTTTATCAAGTCATCCGCGAAGGCGCAAACGCAATCGCGGGAACTCCTGAGGCATGGGTCAACAAAACCATCGTGGACGCCGTACGGTCAATTGAACGTGCGGCCGGAACTCGTGCTGTTCATGTAGAAGGCCAACCAGAGCTTGGACCTCTTCCAGCGGTGGACCAGCTCAGTGCGAAGTGAGGCCATCATGAACCGAAAGATATCTCAGGTGTGCACTTGGCTCGTGCAGCGCATGGCGACTGCCGTTTCAGCAGTGGCCGTTGGGGTAACCATCTGCGTAACACCGGCTGCACATGCGACGCCCTCAATTGGCTATTGGTTCGACTATATCCCCGGTACCGGGCAGACCGATATGGTACTGACCCCCGATGCAATCTCGAACGCGGTCCGTCAAGGCCTACGCGCCGGTGGTATTGCTGCAACTGCCAATAGTGGCAACGTGGACGCGCTAGTAAGCGTTGAAATGGTCGAGTCTTATGAGCCACAGTTCAATTCTCTACGAATCGTGTCGGGCACAATCCTGCTGAAGGTGCCACGCCCAGGCGCAGGCAATTTTGAGCGCCCCATTCTCCTTTGCGTTACGAGCATTCAGGCTTGGAGAACCAGCTCGAACACACAAGAAGCAGCACGTAAAGTCCGTGATGGAATAGTGCAAAAAGCTGCGGACTTCGCGAGAGAGTGCCGCCCTCAGCTCAACAACCTCTAGACCTAAATGAAGATGAATATCCCCGACGATTTTCCCCGCACACCGTCCATAACGTCTCTGCCTGGCTCGCAGCCGAAGGTGTCTGTTCGGCTCGATGCAACGAGCGGGAAATATGTCGGGTCATCCAACGAGGAGGCGATTGGCGAGCGCTATGCAGTTTGCATCGACCTTGTTGAGCAACTCGTAGCCAAATGTCGGCGTAATCGAAGCACTAAATACGCCGAGCTGTCGGAAGTGCAGATTCTAGAGCGCCTGCTCGCGCAGCTACTCGGTACAGATTGGGGAAGCCCGTCCGAGATGGCCTGGGTGATACGAAAAACGGCTGCCGATTTGGGATGGCAAATTCCAGATAGGGCTGTGGTTCTGAATACGCTGATTGGAAATTCGAAATGAGCCCTCTCCTCTTTTTGGACTTTGACGATGTTCTGGCGATTGACCATCAGTACCCTTCGGGGCGGGTTTTGACCGCCCTTCTACGCGGCAAGCTCGACGAAGTCCCAGAGTTATGGGAGAACATCTTCGATAAACTCGCCCGTCAAAATTTGCTCATGCTGCATGAAGAATTTAGTCCGACATACGTCATAAGCTCGTCGTGGGCAGGGATGCTATCTCGTGAACAAATTTTCGAAGTGCTGCGTCGCACGAAAATGCAGTTCGTCGCAAACGACATGCACGATGAGTGGAAGCTGCCACATTTGAAGGTACCGGAGCGTGCAGCCGATATCGAAGCGTGGCTTCACCTCCACAATCAGGTGTCTCCACGACCTTTCCTGATACTTGACGACGTAATCAGCGGTCACCCGATTCGCAACACAAGACTCGAGCAGTATGCAGTTCTCTGTGACGCCTGGTCCGGTTTCACCGATAAAAAACTAGAACATGCGCAGATGATTCTGCGTGCCCAAATGAATCCGACGTCGCCAAATAATGCTTAGTCTAAGAACAAACACCTCGGCGATGTCTGCCCCCCGTGCCGCTGATTCAGCCAGCCGCGCAGCGAGTACTTCGATGACCCGGCTATCTACAGGGTACCGCGTCAATTCAGCCATGGACGACGCGGCGGGCCTTCAAATTGCCACCCGCTTAAAGGCGCAAACCAGTGGCATGGCTGTAGCGATGCGTAATACCCAAAACGACATTTCGCTGATGCAGACGGCGAGCAGCGCTGTCGACAGCATCATCACCATTTTTGGCCGGATGCACGACTTGGCAATTCAGGCCGCCGACGCCTCTGCTACTCAGACCGACAAAGAGGCGCTTCAAAACGAGTTCGTAGGGTTGTTTCAAGAGGTTTGGAATGAGGTTGGAACTCGCTACAACGGCGAGGACCTCTTCATCAGTCAGCCGCCGAACAACCATGCGAAGCTGTTCTTCCCGGTGCAGATGCAAATCGGTGAAAGCTCAGATAATGTGATGACGGTAGACTTGCAGCCGCAGCTTCTCGGGACATTCGATTCCCTCAAATACGACAACACTGCGCTGGAAACCATTCTGACTCAAAATGCCAACGCGGCCATCGATGACACCGTCAACGCGATTAATAGCTGGGCCGCGTTGGGTAGCGCGATGGGTGCCGTATCAAACCGCCTCGAGCATGTGTATCAAAACCTGGCCAACGTCTCTGCAAATACCCAGACCGCTACAGGGCGTATTCTGGACACTGACTATGCAGCCGAATCTGCCGCAGCAACCAGTGCGCAGATGCTGGAGCAGGCGTCCACATCAATGCTCAAACAATCTAACTCAACGTCCCAACTAGCGATGACCCTCATCACCTAAGGACCAATCATGTCTAGCGTCACGCAGCTCCAAAACATCCCACAGGTGAAACCGATTATCTTTCTGGATATCGATGATGTACTGTGCGTGCATCGCACGCTCAACACGCGTCAAGTACTTGCTGCCTTGGCGGGCGACGAGACCGTAGATGCTGATGAAGTGTGGCAGCATATTTTTCATCCAGCAGCGCGTGAGAATCTCCGAGCACTGGATGAAGAGTTCAGCCCAATTTACGTCATTAGTTCGTCGTGGACTTTGCATCTCGACCAGCAGCAATTGCGCGAAACTTTCCGGCTTACTGGTATCGGTTTTGTGGCCGACAACCTGCACCAGGTGCCGTTTACTCCGCGCGACGAAGATTCATATCGTCTGGTGGAAATAGATGCATGGCTGGATACGTATCTAGCTCCCACATTATCTCAAGCCTACGTTACTTCGTACTTGATTATCGATGATGTGGTCAGCGGCCAATCCCTGCTTGGTTCTCATTTGGAGGACCGTACAGTCTTCTGCGACGCATGGACCGGCTTCACATACCCCAAATTGGTGACTGCACAAAAAATTCTGCGCGGTGGCCTGCGCTAACCCTGTTGACCTTTCTTTGACAAAAATCCATGCACATCACTTTTAAAAATCTGGTACTGGTGAGCGCTACGTTGAGCTCTATAGCGCTTCAGGGCTGCACTACTCCTCATCGTAATGAGGGCGTCGTCAACCACATAACAAACAATGTGGTTCGAATGGAGGTGAATTGGGGAGAATATCCGGACAGAGCTTGGTCGCCCGCGTCATACAACGTCATGGCGAGATATCACCACTGGGACGAAAACTCGATTCAATATCGATGGATATGGCCTCAGGCAACGATGCGACGAGACCTCTATGCACAAGTGAACGAAATTGCCGTCGTTGCGGATGGGGTTCCGTTCTTGCGGCACGGCGACCTAGTCGACGTTTTTGTGCCCCCCTTTGAAACCTACAACTATGGTCAGTTGAAAGCTCCTATCGTCATTCGGTTAGTTTGCAAAGCCGATGATAGCGACTGCATAGAAAAATCGAAAAAAGAGCTCGGCGGTAAGAATGAGATAGTCAGCAAAGGTAGTCCAGATTTGAGCCGCGTCGCCTTTACCAAGACGTTCGACAAAACCGGCAAGCGACTCATCCCCCTTCAATAGTTCGAAGCACCGAATGGCGACCACAGTTGCTACAGTGTGTCCTTAACTACGAATTTACCTATGTCTGCCAGAATTAAAATTTTCAGCGTCATCTGCGTGGCCGGTATCTTAGCCGCATGTACAACTCCTCACACGAACGAAGGCGTTGAGAACCTCATCGCAAACAACGTCGTTCGCATGACTGTGAACTGGGATGAGAAGGATTCTAAGGCTTGGTCTCCTGCGTCCTACAGCGTCATGGGGAATTACTTCCACTGGAGCGAAAACTCCATTCAGTATCGCTGGATACCGGTACAAGCCAATCTTCGGCGCGACTTGTACGGCCAAGCAAATAATCCGGCTCGTATTCCCGATGGATTCCCAATACTCTCTTCAGGTGACCTGGTCGATGTTTATGTACCACCTTGGAGCTCCATGAATTATGGCGAGCTGAAAGCACCGATTATCGTTCGATTTGTCTGTAGCGCTAGCGATAGCGCCTGCCAAGACCTTTCGAAGAAAGACCTCGGTGGACGAAATGAGGTTGTCAGCAAAGGCAAACCAGACATGGGGAATCTGGTGTTTACTAAGAAGTTTGACGAGAGCGGGAACAGATTAAAGCAACGTCAGTAACCAAAGCTCTGTGCAGAACCAACGCGTGTCGTGGCTGCTCGTCCAGTCCCATAAAGGCAGCGGACCTCATTGATATTGCAGGCTTTTCGGTACGTTGCACGCTTTCTCCATTTCGTACCGAAAAATTTAACAGAGGAAGACAATGGTCCGACCTATTATTTTTTCTAGGCTTCGAAGGAGTCCTGTCTCTCGCTCCGAACGCGGTTGTCTGTCAGGTGCTCAACACTACATTGCGCCGCCAACGAGTAAACGATGCGCTTCTACAGTCGCTGTTCGGTCGCGACGCATGCGAGAACCTCGCTACACTTCAGCAGCAACACAATTCACAGTTTGTCATCACATCTATTTGGGGTGACATCCTGCTTAAAGAGGAGCTGTGCGCCCTTCTCGGAAAATGCGAGCTCCACTTCATCACGGCAATCCTCCACAAGCACTGGAAAATTCCGTTCGATGACTGTGCGTTCAAGTTTGAGGAAATCGATGACTGACTTCGTCTTTACCAGCGGAGACATGTGCAGTTCATCATCATCGACGATGACCAGGAGCGACAATGGCACACGCTGGCCCCTCAAATCTGGAGTCGCACTGTGTCCTGCGTCGGCAACCACGGATTTACGCTGGACAGTCTAAAGGAAGCGAGCCAGTTCTTCGCAGGGTGACCACTTTCAGCGCTGAAAGTGCAAGAGGGATTAGGCTGCCGCCGCCCAAAGCGCCATCATCAATATCAGCACGACCGCACATGCCGCAATCGTGGCGAATACGATGATACGTCTATATTTTTCATAGCCGGTCACATCATCATCGCGTGAGAAGAACTGGTCGAATCGTCGCATACTCACCCCGATAAGCCATATTTAGGTAAACAGTATAAATCAATTTACATAGCCGTCTCAAGCTAACACGCATCGCCGTTAAGTGGCTATAATTCAGTGTCGTTGAAGAAGAAGTGTCCGCCATAGCAGCAAGAAGGCGAGACACACTTAGTAAGAGTGGGGCTGCACGACACACTCACTCGAACGTGGTGTTGAAGATGATTTCAACTCAGGATTCTCAGAGAAATGTCTGAGATGCTGCTGGCGCCGTTCCGACAAACCATGCATCAATCTGCGTTATCGCCCTTGCCTTCTTTAAGGTAAAAAACAGTGTTCATCTAGTGAGCTTGGGCAAGTAAGGCACGACCACTTTCAGCGCTGAAACTGGCATTGGAAAAAGCTTCTTCTAGGTTCGACTACCTTTCTTATCCGGATGAAAGGTCAAGAAGTGCTTGCGCGGCGAAGCTCAATTTCAGCGCTGAAACTGGTGAAGTTGGTCAGCTATGGGCATGCCTCTCTTAACTCTTCCGGATGGTACATCTCCCATCAAAAACGGTCATAGCTATCGTCTGGGTCATCCTGAAGACTACTGAATGCGATGATTAGAAAAAATTTTTCCTTGTAACTCTTTTTCAAAACCACTTTTGCGCAATTCGTCCATTGCTTTTTCGACCGCCGGAAGTAACGCCCTACTCTTATCCTGCAAATAAAGATTAGCGTAAGTCTTCTCGAGACTATGCGTGCTCCGAAGCTCACCTGCCTGAAGCAGGAGATACGAGGCATCTGTCAGTTCAAGGTCATCATAGATACAAGCGTCTACTCGCCGTATCTTGAGCATGGCAAAGCATTGGTCTATGGTGTTCACGGCAAATGAGGGCGCGCGTGAATACCGCTCAGCAACGGATTGAAAATATGCGTATCCGCGAAGGTAACCAATCACAATCGGCCGCCTCGCCAAGTCGTCCAACGTGTTGATGGCGGCAGGATTGTCTTGGCGTGTCGCGATGAGCAAGCGACGGTCAATATAGGATGGGCTAGCTTTAACATATGCAGAGCTGCCTGTCAGTTGCACGAATTTATCCAGTCGGCCAATCTCGCCGTCCAACTGTCCGGCCTGCATCATGACTACAGCCCTCTTTCCAGGGACAACTACGAATTCGCAGGTCCGTTTAATGTGCCTACACACCTCCGATAGATATCGCCTAGAGTACAGCTCTCCAATCGAGCCTTGAGAAAACAGTATTTTGAATTTCAGAGTACCATCGCCTGCCGACACATTCGCGGGGATAGTAAGCACCAAGCCAAGCATGAGCAGGCCGCTTTGCAAGCTTCTATCAAAACTCCAAGGCTTCATCTCATCTCTCTTTGGTAAATCGGTTGTCGCTAGAAAATGGAGACCAGTTACGAATCAGTTGGTGAAACCTTGCCTGGCAAAAGCATATCATTTCGCTTAACAGAAAACATAACCTACGGACTTTCTTGCATCATGCGTGCCATCGCGGGTCTACTTCAATCCCGTTCTGCGACCGGTGGTGGTATGCTGTGGCGCTTATTCAAATGAAAAGATTGTCATGAGTGAGGAGCACGAACGGTTCGGTGTGCCAGCAGAAAATATTCTGGCAGCGCAGAAGTGGGCAAACCTGCACCGAAAACGTCATCACTACCACACTAGGGTCCCGACAAGGAAGGAAGTGCAATCACTTCCTGTCGAAGTGCTAACACCGCTACTGATTGGCTGGATGGAGCATAGTCCTATCGAAATAGTTCCGAGCCGCATACAAATTGAACAAGTGATAGGCTTGCTCAAAGCTCGAGAGGACTCTGGCAGCCTCAAACGGCTGCTTACCATGTGCCAGCACTACGTGAACAATCAGTGAATCCGAGGCCCGTGTCATTACACGGTAACGTTGAAGAGATACGATAACCACATGTCTCTTGATTCAACTCCCGATGGATTCGCTGCCTCCTAATCGAGGCAGTTTTTTTATGTAAAAAAGCGATAGCTACTTTCGCTACTCTCAAAGCAAATCCTCATTTCCGCATACGGTGTCACCGTGTCTGAAGCAGTGCATATTGATTTCGACAGTGTCGCCTTGCAAAATCCCGAGGTATGACATGGCCAGAATTGAAATCCCCTACTACCTTACACCCAAGCTCGGCGTCGAAATGAACGCTGGACATTATTTAGTCAGCGTTGAGCTACGCGATGGCCGATTGTTTACCAATTTGGTAGTGAAAGAAGGACGCTTTATTACAGGGCGGCGCGATGACCCTAACGGGGAAGGAACACTGCTTTTCACAAGCATGGATATCTGCGACATCCAGCGGCACGCCTTCGTTTACGGGCGGGCGCTAACTTCGTAGCAATTTAATCGCGTGTGCTGCTGGGGGGGGTGTGCAAAATCGCTCAGGTAGGCTTCAAGCGCATCCGAAAAATGATGACACGGCTTTGGGCGAGTGCGGCACATCGGCGCGATTTCGAAGCTTTCTTTAGCCGACCGTGCTGGTACCGTAGTCGTTCCAACGCGACCTTGGCAACCAACATGATTTTCTTTGATGTAGGATTGGTATTCTGTTGCAGCTTAGTAGTCGGCCATTTGCGGGTGGCCGTCGCTAGAAGCGGAACCAAACATTTTCCCGCTTTGAGTACGTGAAGACCAAGACTGGAAAAATCAGGGAGACTGGTTTTGTGCCTGCACTCAGGACATGCAAACACCTCACGCTCCCCTATCTGCAACGGGGGCAAGAAGAGGCGGTTAACGCGATGACCACAGCGCTTACATACGCATTTGTACATACGTTATCTTGGGGACGTTTGCAGATGAGTTTAACTGGGGTGATTCAGGTGGGTGAACGAAGAGGCTACCCCTCGTT
This sequence comes from Duganella sp. CY15W, assembly GCF_009857555.1. Lineage (NCBI taxonomy): Bacteria > Pseudomonadati > Pseudomonadota > Betaproteobacteria > Burkholderiales > Oxalobacteraceae > Duganella > Duganella sp. CY15W. The sequence continues at coordinate 34,613 of NZ_WWCQ01000004.1, forward strand.
TGTGACAGGAGTTTGACAAGCGGTATAGAACACCGATGCCGCGTTGCTAACGTTGCACTTGATTGAATCCGTTGGTAGATTCTCTACCAGCCGATGAATTTTGAAAGTAATACTTGAATGGCACCTTGGCAGTTAGATTTGTACCTCTTCCGGAACACCGAAACACTACCCGATGTATCGTCAGATGGATGGATACCTCCCGCACTAAACGGCTCCGCATTACTTGACGCACAAAAAGTTCTGCGTACATATTTGGGACACCCGTGGTCTATCACTGAGCAGTGGTTCGTATTCGGCCCCGAGGGAGGTAGTCGCGCTGATGTAATTTTTGAGAACGAAGCAAGTGCTGCGGTCGTCATTCGATTAGATATGCGGAATGATAGCGTACAGTTCGGCGCCTTGGCGTGCAGGTTGGCGAATGAACTGGGCTGCTACTTTTTCCTTCCCAGCCTTGACGCAGTCATTCAACCACATCCCAATGCGCTACGTTTCGCCGTCGCGGATGCTACTTCAGTTCGCTCCGAAAAACTGGGCGAGAATAGCTCCACCTTGACCTGGCATGTAGCGCCTAAACACGGCAATTAGCGTGTTAGAGCACTCGCCAAGAAACTGGACGACTGCCGCCAATGTTTGCCCCCGTCGAAGTCACTCGTGGATGATGGTCGACTAATAAGCCCACCACCGGCTTCTGCTGTTCGATGGAATCGCGTACATCGTTCCAGTTGATGCCACCCAGTGGAATTTTTAAGCGCTGGGCCAGCGTTCCGTTTTCTTCCGCCCACGCCAAGTACAAAAAACGTCCGCCGGGGGGGCCGTGTGCGAATGAGCCGAGCAATACGAGCTCTTCAGATTTTCCTGCCTTCACCTGGAGCGTCACATCAAATACAGCTTCCCCGGCTTCTCCCTGCAATCCTAGTTGAAGGCGCCCATCCTTGTCCTGCATACCGAAAGTACCCGGCGTCCTCCCCCACTTCAATGGCCCGTCGCCATCGTAAATTAGTCTCAATCGCACAGAGTCCATTTTTGTGATTCGTCCTCATTTTTCCAATTATGAACCATGTATTCAGTACAGGTCCAATGAGGACTCTAGCTCTCTACGATGCGCTCATCAATTGAAATGTGCTGTTTGTTCTTCGCAAATTTCAGGTAGCAGCAAGAAGCCGGTTTTGTACGTGAACAGGTTTTACTTTTGAGTGAATGAAAGCGCTAGCGCCGCCTTCGCTCCCATCAACTTTGAAGAACGCAACGAGTTGAGTCAGGTTGTTCGCTTCTTTGTGCATTGCTTCAGCCGTCGCAGCAGCCTCCTCAACCAGAGCGGCGTTCTGTTGAGTCACCGTATCCATATCGCTGATTGCGCTGTTGACCTCATGAATGCCAGATTCTTGTTCAGCATTCGCAGAGCTTATCTCGCCCATAATGCTTGTCACCCTAGCGATGCTGGCGACGATTTCCGACATCGTGTCACCCGCAGCATGCGCCAACGTTGTACCGACTTCGATTCTGCTTGTCGAGTCATTAATCAGTGTTTTGATTTCGCGTGCGGCAGTGGCAGAACGTTGAGCAAGATTGCGAACTTCAGATGCGACTACCGCAAAGCCACGGCCTTGCTCGCCAGCTCGTGCAGCCTCGACAGCTGCGTTCAGCGCCAAGATGTTCGTCTGGAATGCGATGCCATCAATGACTCCGATGATGTCCACGATTTTTTTAGCTGACGCGCTAATCTCGTCCATTGTGACAACCACCTCACCAACCATATCACCACCTTTGCTCGCCACGTTCGACGCTGAAACCGCAAGCTCGTTAGCCGTGCGTGCGCTTGTGGAGTTGTGCCTTACTGCGGAGGTTAGCTCTTCCATAGAAGATGCAGTCTCCTCCAACGCTCCTGCTTGATGTTCAGTCCTGCGCGAAAGGTCGAGATTTCCGGAGGCCAGTTCTTTTGATGCGTCATCGATGGTGTGAGCACCATCCCGAACTTGTTTCACCGTGGTGGCCAGGCGCGTGGTCATGTTATGAAGTGCGTCTAGCAGTTGACCGATTTCGTCTACGCGCTGTGGACGTTCAAACGTCCGCAAATCGCCTTCAGATACACGTGTAGCGAGGTCAACTGCGTGCTGCAACGGGGAGACAATACTGCGCGTGATAACCCAGGCGAACGCTGCGCCCAATGCCAATGCGAGAACCCCAAAGGCGAGCAGCGTTGCTCTGCTGCTTTGGTATTGCGTAGATGATTGGGCGGCAAGCATTTTCGCTTGCCCACTCTGGTATCCGAGCAGTTGCTCAAGCGCATTCGTATAGCTGGCAAAGGTGGTTTTGAATGTGGTGTCGGCTAGCTGTTCTACCTCTTGGGTCTTGCCTAATTCTTTGAATCCGAAAATTTCTTTTCGCACGGCCAGATAAGCTTTTTCTTTCTCGATGGCGGTACGAATTAACGCATCTTCCTCGGGTGCATGGGCTTGCTTTGACAATTGGCTACCCGCAGCAAGGACCTGTTTGTCACCTTCCGCTAGTTGCGCCTGAAAGAATTCTCCAACCTCCAGGCTGTCACTCTTCGCAATGGACAAAGCGCGCACACCGTTAATTTTTGCGGCCCCAAGCCAATCGGACGCCAACAGCTGCTTGGCCAATTTATCGTTCACTAAGTACTCAGTCGTATCGTTTGCAGCATCCAATCGCCACAACGCCACTCCAGTGATGCAGGCCATGACAAACAGGACGATGGCGAACGCCGATAGGACCCGTGGGCCCGTTTTGAGATTGAGTGATTTCATGACTTTGACGAAAGGTGTGAACTGCGGGGATTGGCAAGCAGAATACTCACCAATTGTTTCACCATCATTACACTGTGAAAATTTCTATTGATGAATATAAAATCATTGCAAAACAATCATATTCATCAAGCGACGCTCATGCAGCCCAGGTTCCGCCGAAAACAAACCGTCCGTGCTCGTCAGCTTCGGGCTGCACGAAAATGTCTGCCTCGCCATCTCCACCTGCATTCACTAGTTTCGATTTGTGAGAACAGACCGGGCAGACGAATGCCCATCCATGCGCGTCGCAAATAGGCTCAATAGCGACTAGCGGAAGTCGTCGACCACAGTACTTGTACATGCATTTGAACTGCCCTTCCCTTGGTGCGTGCAGACTCATCTTGACTCTCCTTCTTTAAACTCATTGACCTGATGCCGCAGCTTTCCAAGCTTGGGTGCGGCCAAAAAAAATTGCGAGGCGCAGTAAGAAATCGGACAGCATTTGTCCGATGTATGAATTTGGTGTCGGTATATTTCCCGACCGCCGACGCCGGTAGAGCAGCCATCGAATGGTGCTTATGGTGGCTCTTAGGAACAAGCCGGTCTGCATCTTAACGACGGTTTGTGACAGGCGTTTGACTCACACCTTGTTGTGCAGTGACGTTTCTGGTTGGCCGAGCAGCCGATGCAAGCGGCCTTACAGGTGCGAGGTCATCACGAAGAAAGACGAGCCGTCAGCAGGTCAACTCAGTGGAAATCTGGTATGGTGACTCCATTTGCTCAAGCCATGCTAACCCTTAGGCGACTAAACGCCTGCCTCTCACCAACGTGATTTTCGAATACCTGAAAGGTCATTTATGGGCTCTGCCAATGTTTCGTTCACACGGATGCAAGGACATGTGGAGATGCTCCTAGAAATCGATGGCGCGACCGTTGCACGGACTTCTAGCGCAGAGTCAATGGTACTGGAACTGCAAATACGACAGGTCCGCGAACTTCAGATTGAAGGCAAATTTTCGACCATATTGCCTACGTCTGAAAAAACCCTTGTGGCAGCGGCTGAGATTCCATTTACAGAAGTGATGCCTGCACTGAGGTTGTTGGCCGCGTGCTCATTTATGGGGGAGTTTCCAACGCTGTCGTATCCTGAACGTCGTAAGAAACCTAGGGCAGAGACCTATACGCCCAAGTCCCCTGCTTAGGCTTCTTGCTGAGGCATCGCTGCTGCGGCCGTAGGCGTGAGCTTGTTAGGCTCGCGGCTTCGCCCAACACGGCCGACACGGTATCGCGAGGAATCTGATGGTGCAATAGATAGACCCAAGCGCGAGCTGTGCCATGAGCCGCATTGATTGCGAGACCCTTCGCAACGATTTCCTGAATTGCCTGGTCACGCTCATGCATTTGTTAAATCCCTGTTATCAAAAAAGATGGTGAGGTGTTCACTCTCACTGTCTTCACAACGAATTCTACAAATTCATTGTGACAAGATATTGAAATTAGGAAATTTTTTGTAACTTTAAGTGGTTCTCAGTTGCAATAATCTAAGCACGATTGGCGAAGTGCTTGCTATTTATGCTGCGTCGCAGCAAACTCATAACACTTCCTCTTATTCCTGAGAAGTCGAATCCAATCAGCTGTGCTTTGGCATAGCCGCTAATTCGCCACTGCAACTAAGGGAGAGCGAGATGAGTAATAGCAAACTCAAAGTACTCCAGCAGTTCCCAACTGCGAGAGCAGCTGCCTCACCAGACGGCAAGCTCTGGCGCCTGATTGGCGTACATGGTGTAGTCGAGGCACAGGCTCCGAGCGAGTCGCAACTATGGGACGATGCGCTGAAGTACATCAAGAAATGGCCTGAGGCTCAAGACCGCTACCTCCTGAAAGCCGAGTATTTCGAGCAATTCAACAAGACACCTACATAATCTTCAACTCAACGCGTCCGCCTCTGCGCGGGAATGGCATGGAGCTAAAATGTGTAGTCAAGACAGGCGAATGTTCCGAGGTAAAGCAATCTCCGTAGATACCGCGCTTCGTATTGCCGCTACAGAAGGAATTTCCGCAGCGGTTCAGTACATGTACGAAAACGGAATTTCTCCAAGCACTGCGATGCGTGTACTGAGTGGCCCAGAGTTTTGTCGGCAGCACCGCGAGCGCAGAAAATCACCTAGACACATGATTCATGGAGTGCATTAAGCACGGCTATGGCGTTGTGTTTCCAAGTGATACACTAACCTCAGGCAAATATAGTCGGGAGGACTCATGGCAGTCTGGCAGTTTGACCTACATTTGATTCCCCGGGACATGGCGATGCCTGACGTTGGGAAGCCTGGATGGGAGCCTTTTCTTCCGCAGAGAGTGGCATACGCGGTTCAAGAGGACCTCTGCCATTACCTGGGCACGCCATGGCGCATGCTTAAAGACTGGCTCGTCTTCGGACCGGAAAACGGAAGCCGCGTCGATGTTCTATTCGAGGCAGATGGAAGCGCGAACTTTTCCGCGAGAGTGGACATGCGGAACGAGTCTCCCCAGTTCCTCGTGCTATTGACTGACCTCGCTCGGCTGCATGGCTGCGTTTTCTTTAGCCCTGATACTGTGGAGCTTGTGAAGCCGGAGGTCCATCAAGTTGTAGCGGCAATTACACGCTACGATTCTCGTGACCTTGACTTGCTCTAGCTCCCATTCGCTAGGCCTATTTTTTTTCAGTCCGTTCACGCTTCAGAAATTTCCACACTGAGTGTCTCAGCATCTCCTCCGCTTCAGTCAAATTCATTGGGTTGCTGGGCGCATCAAATTGCCCCGAGCGGTGCCTAGACTCAAGGCCAGCGACAGCAGCATTATTTGCAGAACTTTTAAAGCGCTTCAGCTCTGATTTATCGGCAATCCCTGCATCTGACAAGCCGCCGACCTCAGCCTCCATTTCTTCCACGATTCGATACAACTGCGTCCAAGTCCTATTGGGGTGACCCCATAACTTCAGTACTAGCTCCTTTCTCGGGTTGTCCGACAGATTTCGCCACACCGCCTGAGAACTAGTCTCCTTCTCAGCGCATCCAAGTCGAATGTCAAATCTAAATCTGATGTTCAGTGCCGCGAAGCCGGAATGATAACGAGTACTCCTCCCGTCTTCATGCGTCTCGATAACCAGACCCGATTTCAAAAAACTAAAGCTGGGCCACTGAAGAACGACAATAGCATTCCAACTACTCAGGATTGACATCGCCTTGAGGAGTACCTCGTGGTGGGAGGAAAGCTGCCCGAAGCTTTCGCTGAACATGAAAAATTCTTTCTCACACTCTTCGATAAAGGTGCCTTCACTCCCAAAACACTGCATAACCAGGCGAATGTCTACGTCATCGCCAACGACCTGCACCTTCCACTTATCCATTGCACCTCCTGCCGACCTCACAAGGGGCAGGATTCTACATGCTGTATTGCGGACATGGAACGATTCCCTCATGGCAACAAAAATCTTCTTGCGCGTATATGAGGTAGCCGACTATACTTCAAAAAAGTACTGTACATACGTACAGCTAACGGACTTTCAAAAAAGATATGTTGTGCTCGCCCTTTTCTCAATCCTGTGATGCCCAGCGAATCGCTGAGGCCGCTATACGTCAACATGTTTGGCGAGCGGACGAGCTCAGTCGCAGCCGAACCTTATCGGCGTCAACCGGTTATGAGTGCTTAGATGCAGAACTGCCGGATAAAGGGTGGCCACAGTCTTCGCTTGTTGAGCTATTGGTTCAACAGCCTGGTATCGGTGAGATGCATTTACTACGCCCTGCTCTCGCTGCTTTGTCGAAAACGAGATATGTCGCGCTCATTGAACCACCTCATAGGCCCAATGCGGCGGCCTGCAAGTTCTTAGGCCTTACATGCTCAAACATCTTATGGATACGTGCGCCGACCACGGCAAATGCACTCTGGGCGGCTGAACAAATTCTCCGGAATGGAAGTTGTGGAGCGGTCTTGCTATGGCAGAAGAACATTCGCACTGAGGCACTCCGGCGCCTCAATCTGGCCGCACAATCAACAGATACGACATTCTGGCTTTTACGACCGTTAAGTGCAGCTGCCGATGCCTCACCGGCACCACTTCGAATCGCACTGCGACCGTCGGCTGGCGGAATATCAGCAGAAGTCATTAAGCGGCGTGGCCCACATCACGACCAGCCACTAATTATTCCACTGGCCAAAATGCCAGCACGCCAACGATTTCTGGATGAGCAAAATGCGGTATTGGTTCAGCGTTCATCTCCCTCTACTACCACTCGAGTCCGTCAGGCCGCGCTGGTGTGAGCCCGCGCCTTACGTCGTTATCGAAAAAGGGAAAGTAATCTCTGTATCGCGCGAGGCATTTGCGTTGGGGGTTCGTGTCGGCATGCGACCGGGCGGGGTATCTGCAATAGCACCATCAACCCTTGTGTTAGAGCGTGACCTTCAGCGAGAGGAAATCACTCGCAATGCAGTCGCTTTGGCACTACTTCAATTTACGCCGGAAGTGGCACATGCTGACGACTTCAGCATCCTACTCGATGTCACCGCTAGCCTTCGCCTCTTCCGTGGGTATGCATCTATCGGCCGAAGAATTCGAGCAAGCACGCAAGCCATTGGAGTAACCGTCCGGATTGGAACTGGCCCAACTGCCATGGGTGCCTGGTTGCTTGCACGCTTACCTCTTTCGAAGCGCCAGTCCCTTTTGCGAAGAACTATAAAGATGGCTTCGATGGAACGGCAACTGGACCACATTCCATGTGATTATTTGCCCGCCGCAGTACCTCACCTCGAATGGTTGGCAGGCATCGGCGCCACCAATCTCGCTGCCCTACGTCGCCTTCCACGACAAGGTATCCAGCGCAGAATGAGCAAACAAGTTCTGGAAGAGCTGGACCGAGCGTTTGGACTTATGCCGGAGATGCACAGGTGGATTGCAATTCCAGAGACATTCGCAGCAAGGATTGAGACATTTGACCGGGTTGAAAATGCGGAAGCGCTTCTCGATGGCGCCACAGGTCTACTTGAGCAGTTCGTTGGATGGCTGGTAGCACGCCAACAAGCTGTAAGTACCTTCGCATTCATGCTCGAGCATGAACGCGGGAGAGAAGCTATTCCCGCAACAGAGGTCGAGATTCGCCTCGGAGAGCCTGCATGGCGTGTCGACCACATGAGCCGACTTCTCAAAGAGCGATTTCCACGCGTTGAGTTGGTGGCTCCCGTCATCGCAGTCCGACTCGAAGTTCGACTCCTCGCCGCCATGGTGCCACTGACGGAAGACTTATTCCCCGAACCGGGAGGAAGTCCGGCGGACTTCAAACGCCTCATGGAGCTGCTAGGAGCCCGTTTGGGGCCTGAAAACGTCTGCGTGCCTGTCAACGCCCCAGACCACGTTCCAGAGGCCGCTAACGCGTGGATTCCAATGAGCCACGCTCCTGCAAAGTTAGCGGGAACTGAAGCAGCCTTTGAGCGCCCTTTCTGGTTGCTCGATGAGCCACACAAGTTATTGGTCCGCGATGACCGCCCATTTTACGGTTCACCTTTAAAGATGATTAAAGGGCCGGAACGCATTGAAGGCCATTGGTGGAATGGGCAAACGGCCGCGCGTGACTACTACATCGCACAAGCAGCAGATGCATCGTGTTACTGGATTTATCTAGAACGAGTGCCTGGTGGAAGTTGGTACCTGCATGGGAAATTCTGATGAACGGCCAAAAGACCAAGTCGGAACTTACGCTGCCCGACTATGCCGAGCTCCAATGCGTGAGCCATTTTTCATTTCTAAGAGGAGCCTCTCCGCCTGAGCTTCTGGTTCAGCGTGCGGCGGAGCTCGGGTACAGTGCGCTGGCGATTACTGATGAGTGCTCATTAGCAGGTGTGGTGAAAGCCCACGTCGAAGCCAAAGAGTACGGACTCCATCTGATTATTGGCAGCCAGATGACCGTGACTCCCGAAGATGGCTCCCCTTCCTTCAATTTGCTCGTATTGGCAATGAGCCGAAATGGATACGGTAATTTGAGCGAGCTAATTACGGAAGCCCGGCGCCGAGCAGATAAAGGACAGTATTTGGTGCACCCCAGGGACATTGCTACCCCGGCGATTACGTACGCACACCTAAAGGGTCTACCAGACTGCCAACTTATTCTATGCCCGACTTACAACGCTGAATTTGAAGAAGTCGCAAGGCAAGCCGAATGGCTTGTTCGATGCGCACCTGGTCGAGCACGTGTGGCTCTAACGCTTCACTATCGTGCGGAGGACGACAAGCATCGTGCCATGGTCGAAGCGATATCAGAAGAATTTAGTCTACCCATCGTCGCAACGGGAGATGTGATGATGCATCGCAGGTCGATGAAAGAGGTGCAGGACACAATGACTGCGATTCGTTTGAAAAAGCCAATTGCTCAGTGTGGCTATGGCCTCGCATCGAATGCTGAGGCACACCTACGCTCTCGCCTGCGGTTAGGCATTCTATATCCACGTTCTGCTTTAGACGAAACTATCCGTGTCGCCCAACAATGTTCCTTCTCGCTCGATGAACTGAAGTATGAATACCCGGGCGAAATTGCGCCTGAAGGGAAGACACCCAAAGCTTATCTTCGCGAACAAGCTTACATCGGGGCACACTGGCGCTACCCACAAGCCATCCCAGAAAACGTACAGGCCCAGCTCGAATACGAGCTAGCTCTTATCGGTGAAATGGAATACGAACCGTACTTCCTAACGGTCTACGACATCGTTCGATTTGCCAGGTCTCAAAAAATTCTCTGCCAAGGACGCGGCTCCGCTGCAAACTCTGCTGTTTGCTACTGCCTCGGCATCACAGAAGTTGACCCTTCGCGCGGCACACTGCTCTTCGAGCGATTCATCTCGCGAGAGCGTAACGAACCTCCAGACATCGACGTGGACTTCGAGCACCAACGTCGCGAAGAGGTCATTCAATACATCTACGAAAAATATAGCCGGGCCAGAGCAGCACTCACCGCTGTGGTCATCTGCTATCGCCCGCGCAGCGTCATTCGTGATGTCGGCCGAGCCTTGGGAGTGGACCTGTCAGTGGTCGATAAAGTATCGAAGGCTAGTCATGGTTGGGGAGGACAGTCGGACCTTCAACAACGACTCCTAACATGTGGATTCGACCCGAACTCCTTCGTAGCCGAGCAGTGGGGACAGATTGCCGACCGGATGATGCGCTTCCCTCGTCATCTGTCTCAGCATCCAGGCGGCTTCGTAATTTCGCGAGGTCCCTTATCTCGTCTGGTTCCGATTGAAAACGCGACCATGCCTAACCGTACCGTAATTCAATGGGACAAAGACGACATCGATGCAGTGGGTCTGCTAAAAATAGATATCTTGGCGCTGGGTATGCTTTCCTGTATGTCACGCGCGCTCGAACTCATTTCTCAGCAACGAGGTGAACGATTCGAGTTAGGAGACATCCCACATGAGGACCCAGCAACCTACGCAATGATTTCGAAGGCTGACACCGTCGGTGTATTTCAAATTGAATCGAGGGCACAGATGTCGATGCTGCCTCGGATGGCTCCTAAAATTTTTTACGACTTAGTGATTGAAGTAGCGATTATCCGCCCTGGCCCTATTCAAGGCGGGATGATTCATCCGTATCTTCGTCGACGTCGCGGTGAAGAACCGGTCGACTATCCTCCGCAACTGGAATCGGTGTTGAGCCGTACCTTGGGTATTCCGATTTTTCAGGAACAGGTCATGTCCATCGCGATGATTGCCGCTGGCTTTTCGCCAGGTGAGGCGGACCGTCTTCGTCGCGCGATGGCCGCCTGGAAGCGCAAAGGAGGTCTGGAGCAATTCGAGGAGAAGCTTATGAGCGGTATGGCCGAACGCGGATACACCACCGAATTCGCCACATCGATTGTTGGCCAAATACGAGGTTTCGCAGAATATGGATTCCCAGAGTCTCACGCACATTCGTTTGCGCTCTTAGCATACGCAAGCAGCTGGTTGAAGTGCCACCATCCAGCCGAGTTCCTAGCAGCACTGCTGAACAGCCAGCCGATGGGATTCTACAGTCCCTCATCGCTGGTGCAGGATGCTCGACGCCATCGCGTTGAGGTACGTCCCATTGACGTGTGCACAAGCAGTTGGGAGGCTTCGTTAGAGCCGTCCAATCACCAATTGACCGCTGTGCGACTGGGACTAAACAGTATAAAAGGTATGGAGCGGGAAGCTGCGTTCCGAATTGAAGAAGCACGTGCAGCAAGGCAGTTTGAGAGCACCCGAGATTTAGCAATGCGAGCAGACCTCACAAAAGAGAACATGAAGGAACTCGCCTCGGCAAATGCACTAGCATCACTTACCGGCAATCGACGCACAGCGATGTGGAATGCCGCAGCCAGTGTTCCAGATAAGGGACTACTGAAGGAGGCAGGAATTGCCGAGCCTATGCTCGAATTGGCGGCCCCAACCGAGGGTGAAGACATCGTCGCCGACTACCGACACATCGGCCTAACACTTGGACGACATCCCCTCGCCCTGCTGCGCGACCGGCTGTACAAAATGAGGTTCACTCCATCGGAAATACTGAACACGTTTGAAGACGGGCAACTTGCGCGCGGTTGCGGCATCGTCACGGTGCGACAGCGTCCTGAAACAGCAAATGGTGTGATTTTCCTGACGCTGGAGGACGAATTCGGTACTATAAATGTAATTGTCTGGCCAAATTTAGTAGAGAAGCAGCGACGAGAGCTAATGACATCTCAGCTTTTAGGAGTCTACGGAATTTGGCAATCGAGGCAAGGTGTACGAAATCTAATCGCGAAAAGATTTTTAGATTGCTCGCATATTTTAGGACAACTTGAGACTCGCAGCAGAAATTTCCATTAATTTCACACAACTCAAAAATAATTCATGAATTCCATTCCATCTTTAACTAAAGAAGAAAAAGAAAAATTTAATCGACTTTGGGAAGATAGTTTAATAATTTTGTTCCGCGATGAGCAATGGGCCAGAAGAACTGAAGAATTAATTCAAAAAATTAATTTCGCCAGTGCTGATTTCACAAGCATGCTCGAAACGCCAGAAAAATTTGACGATAAAATGGATGGCGTAATCTGCGATTTAAAAGAATTATTAAAACTTCGACGCTCATCGATGCCACCACTTCTCAAATTTGACGGCAACACAGAAAGCGTTACTGCGGACGTATTTGCCCAAGCTGGCAGAAAATTTTACCTGTTTGAGTTCAAGAGCGACGCTACCGCCATTAATGATGAGGTTGGAAAATTATTATACAATATTTTTACCAAAGTGAACTGGAATGACCCTTCATGCACACAATTTCTGAATCTATCAAGAGCATGTCATCATATAGTATTTGCAGAAAAAAAATCGCTTACCTCACTAACTAATCACACATCAAAACCTCTTTTAACTTACTCTGTAGAACTCAATAGTAAACCGTATATAGAAAGTTTAATATATCATAGACATATCGCAGCGCCTGCATCATTCAAACCTTTCAAATCAAAAATCACGAGTATAAAAAAATTATTTAATAACACCCCTACCTTGGGTACGAAATTCGAGGATATTTGTGTTTATCTAAAGATGCTTTCGGTAATTTTCGACGAACAAGAAACCATTCAAGATGACGATGGCAAACAGGAAGATGGAACCCAAGATTCGTATAGAACCCCCTTCAAATGTGTGATTGCAAGCGATGACGGTTACATTTGGCCAATAGTTACACTAAATAGCTTCTTTAAATTAGCACTCGCCTTTCGAAGCGGCCTAACAGAAGAAAAGTTTGAGAAAAAGTATCAAGATTATTCAGATGGTCTTGTAAAAATCATTGCAAATAACAAGACCGTCGTAGACGACCTGCGGAAACAGAGAGCTGCTTCTCTCAAAATCAAGACCGGAAAATGAGTCATGTGCGTCAACTACATCACCGTTAGTCGTCAAATGGCCTTCGATTGGTTCCGCACACCCATCGACGTAAATGACGACTGGCGTGAGGAAATCTACCGCGACCACAAGGCGCCGTTCATCATCCATGACGACCAGGGGCAACGTAAGGGCATGGTGGGCACGTATGCCTTCGTGCCACAAGACCATCGCCCTTTCAAGAAGCTTACCGAAGAAGAGCAAGCAAAGTATGCTCGAGCGCTCGAGAAAGCAAAGGCCCAAGGCAAGGAACCGCCCAGCCCTCCTCGCATCCCGATGGAAACAATGAATGCCCGCTTTGAAGAGGTCACCGGCAAGGTGAACTACAAACGATTTTGGCTTCAACAGCAGCTTTGTATCGTGCCAGCATTGAACGTATTTGAGCCAAACTACGAGAGCGGAAAGCATGAGAGATGGGCCATCGAACTGGCGAGTGGTGAGCCGTTCGGATTGCCTGGTATGTGGCGGACCTGGGAAGACAAGGACGGCACAGTCAAAAACACCTTCAATCACTTCACTCTTAACGCTAACGAACATCCGCTGTTAAAGAGGTTCCACTTAGACAAAGAAAAGCGTGGTGTCGCCATCCTTCGCCCCGAGGACTACGACGACTGGCTTAGCTCGACGAATCCGGAGTTCGCGCGTGCACTCGTTCAACTCTATCCGGCCGAACTTATGCGTGCTCGACCAGCACCGAAGCACGCGAAGGATGGAGAGCTCGCACAATCGACCTCAAAGCAAGCATCTCCTCAGGGACAAGCGGAGCTATTTTGAGCTGATTTCATCGGAAAAATTCTACCGGCTTAAATACTCTTGCTTAGAGTCACAGTCCGGGACACATGGCTGAATAGAGTTAGGCGACCTGCTTTCAAGAAACTCCTTATATTCCTTCTCTATGTCAGCGGCGTCTTTTTTGGAAAGAATATATGGAAAACTGACCATTTGACGTTGCTCAGGGTCGTAACCTAACCAATATCCAAAATACGCATCTTTAGCCTTCTTATATTTCAGAACGTAGGCACCTGCGCTTCTTCTACCTGGATTGGTTCCGACATAGCTCAATATCAAATATTCGTCGTCGTCACCATTTTTTGTCTTTCTACCTAAAATATCCCAACTTCTAACCTGTTCCTGAGTATTTGTTACACTTCCAACAAGATTCCCATTGGACAGCTTAAATGAAACTATTTCGCTGGAAATTACTTCCCTACCTTTTTGTGCCACATATTCACGAGCAACTCCTTGCCACTTTTCTTGAATAAGAGGCTCGCTTTTTGTGATATAACTAACAATAACATCATTAATTTTTTCGACGTTGGTGAATATAGCTGTAAGAACACCAAGTAAAGCTATTATTATGCCTTTCAAGATATCACCTCAAATTTATAAAAATTCATCCAGCAGATTTAATGAAAATCAACTGACTATAATGAAGAACGTAAATATCTCCTTTTCGGCCGCCATCTAAAATTTCCAACGTGACGGCTTCATCAAGAATTTTTGTAATCTTAGCCTTAACAGGTTGCCCAGCAAGGAGAAAGTAATTTTCTTGATTTATATTGGCTTCGGCATAATCAATGATACTCATTTTTCACCTCATTTTAGACAAATCGAATTGTTCGCACGACAAATTTTCTTTTCATCTTCGTTTATAGCTTTTCCCAAACACGCCTCGAAATTCGCTGTACAAATCTTCTGCTCAGCAGCGTCCAATCGAGCCGCTGTTTGGGATAGAATTTTAGAGTCCAGCTTTGAAACAGTTTCGGCCTGCTTTGCAGCGGTATCTGCATTTTTGGCTTTTGTATCAGCGTTTTTACTTTCAGTTTCAGTCATTTTCACGAGGGCTTGCAAGATATCAGCTTGGCTTTTCTTTACATCATCGTCCTTAATCCAACCATTGGCAGCATACTCGCAGGTACGAAAAAGAAGTTCTCGCGAAAGAAGCACTAATTGTGTACGACCAGCCAATTCCATTGCTGTTGTACTAGTCTGAAAATCCGAGTTTACTGCCAGCTTCTTACCGGCTGATGCCGAGGTTGTGTCAGTTTTAGCTTCCGTAGTAACGTCCTGAGTCGCTCCTGCAATCAGTTTAAAAGTATCTGACAATGCAGCGTCAGGACCGGGCTCAGCAAAACTAACATAAGTCTTATCAGCTTTTACTCTAAGATAGACAACACGTAACTGTGCAGGTAAAGTCAACAACTGCCCCGACATATCATTCTTATTTTCTAATAAGAGGTCGGCACGCTTTTGAGAAACTAAATTTCCACACCCACTAAGTAACATCAACGTAATAAGAATGGAAAAAAAAGTGCGCATTATGACCCCTTGTAGTAGATTTGGACACGATTTTTTAGTATCAAATTGCAAACACAATTCTAACCCATCATTATTGCCAAAATTAATTTTATTTTATAAATATGAAATTTGTTGCCATTTTCGTACGTTGCCTGGCGAAAATATATTTCTCAAACAAAATTTACATACTGAAATATTTTCCTCAACCTCAATTTATTTTTTACAAATAAAATTGAACCGGTTAACTTGCAAAGAGATAGTATCGGGAGGATTGTAAAAAAGAACTATAACGATGAATTCCGGTCAACAGAGCCCGCATGTGCCTCTGCCTCCGTCCATCTACTACCGACCGACTCGAAGCGGGTACACTTGCTCAGCGCTCGAAGCACAATTAATGTTATTTCCCATCTTAAGCATATGAACTCAAATCGCGTTTGCTCCTCCTGCTTTTCCGACCCAGACTTGCGTGACTGGGTTCGCGAAAATGGTGGCCCCCGTGGTTGCGGCTATTGTGGCAAGCACGACTCCCCGACCGCCGACCTAGAGGACGTCGTCACTAGGATTGAGAGTTGCATAGAACGCTATTATGGGAGGGCTGTGGACCAGATGAGTTTCTGCTCGGCAGAAGGTGGATATCTAGGGAAGCACTGGGATTCATGGGATATGCTAGACAAAGTAGGGCTTGCATTGCCTCGAGATTCCGACGGTCGTTTACACGGGGCGATTGTTCGGAAGATGCGGGACGAGCCTTGGTGCGCCTTTGACGTAGGGGCCCTTGACCTTGACGATGCTCTTTGGACTAGCTGGGAGCGGTTTTGCAATACTATCAAACACCAACGAAGATTTTTTTTTCATGCTAGCGGCAGAGACAGCCAAGATTCACTCACTCCAGCATCACTTTTAAATCGCATTGCAATTGACATTGAAAACCTTGGATTGGTCGTCGACCTTTCTGCTGGCTTAGGGCTCTGGAGAGCCCGCCCTGACCTTGCCAAACGGAGGCGCGTGAGCGCATCGGACTTCGGGCCTCCACCAATAGAGTTCGCACTCCAAAGCAACCGCATGAACGCGGCGGGTATCCCTATGCTTTATCTCGCATCGTCGGCGACGACAGCTGTTAAGGAAACTCGCGTGGAGCAAGCAAAAGTTGGACTCTGGCGTTCGCAGCGCTCAATTCGAGTGCTGGACCTGAGACGCCTCCCCCCTGTACCAACAGTATTCTCAGATGAACCTCGGGCCTTAGCGCACACAATACGCTTCCTACATAATTTTTCCGACGACATCATGAAGCCGGTCGCACGTAATAACAGCGTCCATATCGAATATCTACCTTCACAGGTAGTCACCGAATTTATGCGTGACTATAAATTTTCAGAGGGTCCTCTCGATGGAGTCGCATATGGCAGCACAGTCCATCCACGCGGTTGGAACATCGCGTTCTTTCTAGGGCCTGTCGAGCTTGGTCTGACAAAACCCGAATGGGGAACCGCTCCACCTCAAACATTTATCTTCGAGAAGTCGACTTGGGCCACTTCCTCTTAAGCGATGGTATCAATCCCAATAAAGTCTTGAATGGGGTGCTCTCCCTACTCGACTCACCGCGCTCACCCAGTTTCATTCAGCCTACGGTTACGCACAACTTGCTTGACACAGTCCATACTCCACACGATTCCTAACTGTGCAGAAAACTCATCCATTCCACCGATTCGCCCTGAGTAAATACCCAGCGCAACCTTAACCGATGGAAAATCAATCAAACCTTTCCGGTCGTCGAAACCAATTGGCGACACATTCTTCCCAACATATAACACCGGGGAACCTGACATGCCAGGACGTGATGCTGTGTCGATAAGAAGCCTGTTCGGATTCCCTGCAAGGGGAGAGAAGGGTTCGGAAGCAATAACAGACCTCTTCCAAACAGGAAGGCGCGCATTCACCCGAACGCCAGCTGGAAACCCTATAACAGAGACCTCCTGATTCACGCGGAAAAAGTCATCACCCAACCCGGGGGCCTCAACAATTTCATCCATACCAAAGTGTGCATGCCCAATAGGAGGAGTGATTTCCAACGCAGCGACGTCAACCATGCCTCCACTAGGATGCTCTTGCCACATACGTCTATCCTCAGTGAGAAGCTGGCATTCAATGATGTCCAGTGACATCTCTGAGTCATCAAGCAGAAAGTGAGCTCGGACCTTTGAAGGTACGAGCCCCGTGCTATGTAAGACCACGTTTGTTTCCGCATTCAACCCAGAAAAAACATGATAGTTACTGACTAAAAAGACTTTCTCATCTTCCCGAAACAAGAACCCCGTCGCGCCTCCAAAAACTACTTCTTCTCCGGTGCTTTCAACTATTCCAATAGGCTCTAAAAAAATTGAATACAGTGAACACTGGTGTATCGGTCGCATACAGGAATTCCTAAAAAGAGCAAAAATTTACCAATTACTTCACAACCTTTACCAGTCGAGCTCATCTGCATCCCCCTCAAGAACTTCTGGAGAGCTGTCAAAGATGGCCACAACCCCAAATTGCAATAACGCTTTTCCCAAATAGCCGTGTCCAATTTTTTCAGCAAGGTATTCCGATTGATGTTGGGATAACAAATTACTCTCCACCTCGCTTGCAAAATCTTCTACGCTGGCATAGCCACGGCCAATATTTGCCAATGCCAAGTATTCGGCCCCCTCTTCTGGACTCAGCGACTGAACCAATCGACGGGCCTCGATTTCCTCGGCACTTCGGGGAGCCCGTATTCGGTCCATGAGTTCCGCAGCGCTAAGCACCCGGCCACCTACTCCATTACTTGCTCGGTGTCGCTCGGCAAGCGCCTTATCGGCAAGTAAGAGACTGTGCAGCGTCTCGTCACTAATGTGCTCGAGCTTGAAGGGAACACGAGCACCTTGGTCAGACATCAGCAAACGTGGGAAGGGTCTAAGTACCAAAATAGGGACATTTTTTTCTCCAGTGAGTTTCGCGAAAAGCGAATCGAATTGAGCTCTCAGGTGTTCGCGGTCTAACGCCAATAACGAGCCATCGTATCCATCAACCTGGTTATAAATCCCCGCAGTCGGTGCGATGATAAATTTGCCTGCGCCGAAAAACCGCTCGCATCTCTCACCTCGCATCTCGGATTCGGGATTGTCACTGTCATTTACAACGTAATCAAAATCCCCTACTTTTCTCAAGTACTCAAAGCGGTCGCTCCGGTACCTCAGGTCGGCGCCAAGAGGAGCAGCCTCGCCCACTTCCAAAACTGCATACCCGTACTTGGGATAGTCAGGGAAGCGTTCGAGTGTGAGGCGCAGAGGATTTACAACAAAATGGCTCCCATCGCAGTCCAGGTCGAGCATGGCTCCGCCTTCACAAATCGAGGCATGGGTGAGTGTAAGTCCTCCTCCTCCGGGCAGAAAAAAATGGTTCAGCCCATTTCGCCTCGATAGTATTACTAGCACCTTCGCTATTTCCGAGGCGTTCCGCCATATGACTTGCTCAGCCCCGTGACTAAGTAGTGCGTCGACTTCGGCAGCTTCCCACTGCAACGGATTGTATTCAAGTATTTCCTCTTGGACGCGCAAAACCTCGTGCATCCTTTGAGCGAACTCCTGGGCATTCGGACGCGAAGCGACCGTGGACGAAGTGCTAGCCCTTAGGAGCTTCTCCAAAGGCTCAAAAACGAAGCCTCCAACACTTAGCACATGCGTCAAACCTTCCTCCCCATTTCGGTCATATTGGCCGCTAAATGGATATTTTTCGCCTGTCAGAACCGTCCAGACTGTCTTCGCAAAGCTATAGACGTCAGATTTAAATGGGTCAGCATCATTGGGTTGCGAGAGCATTTCTGGCGAGATGTATGCGAAAGGCCCCATCGGCTCACCTTGCTTGGTAACCCCTGATTTCTCGGGGAACGATGCCAAGCCGAAATCACCGAAAACAAACCGTCCATCGAAGCAAAAAAGGTTTTCAGGTTTTATGTCCCGATGAGCTACGTTCACCGAATGCAGCTTTACCAGCGCGTCGCTTAAATCGACAAGTGCACTCAGTCGCTCCAATGGACTTTTGGATTTCAGGGATTCAGCCAACCCTTGTGCCCTGGGCATGATGTACCACGGGTAAGTACCAGCGTTCGTGTCAGGGAGATTGGACTCCAAGATAGGCAGTACGCAATCAAACTCCAGTAGAGTCTTAGTGACTACCTTGACTTCGTCCTTGAATCGACTATATCGCCGGACGTCATCATTCAGCATGAATTTAACTGCAATGTCACCTAGAGAAGGATGAACCGCGAAATACACACAACCATTTCCTCCTGCTCCAACTTGCTTGCCAAGAAACGTGTTTGGAATCATGGCTTGTAAAATGGGTTTTCCAGGGTTTTTAAGAGCCATCGATTCCTCAAAAATTTTCAAATTGGCGACGCAAGGCCTGATAATAATACGTACTTCGAAAGTGTATAAGTCAGTCGATGTAGCAGCAGATGTCAAAAATCTTCATCGCACGTACAGGAACGTTCGTACGCCCCTTGTTGTGCTTAGCTAGAATGGACTCAGCTTGTTCCTCCAAATAGGCTCGAAGCGCCTCGAACGGTTGCCGAGTCTTGCCACCCACCTTCCAAGTTCGCTTCACCATCCTGAAAAGGACTAGAATTCCGTGTCCACTGTTATACCCCTTAAGGTACTGTCCCAACAACTGCTCCTTTAGAGTCTCTACAAGCTCTGCGGCAGAGTATCGTTTAGTGTTGAGCGGCTTTATCTCGATGCAAACAGTAAATCCTTTGCTGCCAATCTGTATGTCGGTTTCCTTATCATCGTCAACCTCACTTTCGCGCTGCACAGCAAAGCGTCTAGTAGCCGGTCTGTCCGCTAGACGTGCAGCGAGCCACACCTGCAAGCTCTTCTCAGGTGTATCGTCATTGAAAAGGACACGGTCACTAAATGGTCCCTCCTCGACGCCAAGGCGAATCTCTTCCAATCGGCCGAGAACCTGGCGAAACAGGTCCTCCTCCGACATTGGCTCAGAATCAAATCCTGATACCAAATCGTGCAGCTGTTGTGGATTAATGACCGATTGCACCTGAGCTTCGCTGGCTGAGTGTTCAAACTGCTGAGCGAACAGCCACTTACGCATGAATGGGTTCTTCTCACTACGCGCCAAAGACGCCAAAGCCATATTGGCCGCGCTTCCCTGTTCTTCGCGTATAAGTCCAGGAATTCTGGAATAGAGTTCATGAAGTGACGCTTCGGAATCGGACTCGGAATCAGCGCTAACGGAACGCAAAGATGCGTGAAGTCCCATTAGGACTGCTACCCTTGCATCTCCTTTGAAGTTTTGCTTAGCTCGAAGGTTGCCGATAGACTGTACCAAGTGAATCAGTTGCTCAACGCGCTTTGAAGTCTCGTCACCCAAGTTCACTTCATACCAATCCCAAGCTGCTTGTGGCGAAGCGAACATCCACCTGAGAAACCAATCTACGGATAGGCTTGAATCATCGTTCTCGCCCCCACCAACGACGATACGTTTCGCAATCTTCGCCTGCTCCACGAAGGACAGTAAGTTCTCGCGAACCATCGCGTCGAAAATCCCTTTACGTTGTGTCGGATGCTGAACGCCTGAAGGAACTTTCAGAGCCCTAAGTTTTTCGAGCAGAGAGAAGCAAACACCAGGCTCTTGTTGAAGCATAAAACGAATTGAGCTACGCACACCTTTCCCAGCAGATTGAGTCTTCGCCTCAGCTACCACCCAGTCTTCGAGGCTTCCAACAACTTCGGCCGCATGCCCAACGGAAATTGACTTAAAGAGCTCAGACGGACCATTCGGAGTCCATACTTCAAGTCGAGTAAGCTTGGCAATCGGAGGAGATGTTTTCCAAAGCCCGCGCGAAAACGCCTCTTGTACCGCAGCGTTAGCCATCAACACATCCCAAGGAACAGTCCCATCAGAAAAGTTAGCTGGGTCCGGAATATCTAGGGAGTTGAAAAATGTACTCAACCCCTTGAATAAGGCTTCAGAAATTTCTGAGCCAAACACCGCCTTCACTTTTTTGAAATCCAATCCGTCAAAAAACGCACCTCGGAGTTCTGACATAACGTAACGGAACGCCTGAAAAAGCTTTGGTCGGTCACCGCATTCAATCAGTTGCAGGTCCGCAGTGATTAAGGCGATGTTCTTTGAACGACTTTGCTTGGCGTCGAGTTTCGACTTCCTTGAGTCTCGACGATACTCCCTAATTTGCCCAACTCCGTTGACCATGTCTCTGCGCCAACCGCATGCCTTCGCGATACGTTCCTCTCGCTCTTTTCCAATATACAATCGTTCAAGGTTCGACCGTTTAGTTGTTCCCTTCAAATTACGGACAATAACCCTATGCGCAATCGCAAACCAAATTTCTCGATAACTCGATGACCGTCGTCGATTGTTCGCGCGTGCAATTAGGTCATCTAAATCTGCAATAGACACCGACACTAGACTCCCATACTCCAGCCTTGATAACTTATTTTGTGAGTCAGACTGAGCTATGGCTTCTATCAAGTTCCAACGCAATTTGGGAATTTGACTTATGAGTTTCTGAATTCTCAATGCCTCATCGTTGTCGATGTATTCGGTATGCCGTATCCGTTCCACATGCTGTGCAGCTTCAACCAGAAGCGGAGCAGCGGAAGACTCTTTAGGAGCAAGTTCCAAGACGCGAGCAAACGACTCCAAAAATATCTCATACAACCAGGCTTTCCTTGTTTGAGGCTGCTCATCGAACGGTCGAAACTTCCGTCCTCTAGGAAGTGGTGGAAGGCCCGCCAAGACTGCACCCAAGACCTCTTCTGCCACGGGCAAGCTATCAACATTCTCGAGCAAACGTAATAGGCAACGGGACATTGGACCTCCGCCAAATCGGTCCTCCGCAGCTGTCTGGTCAATAATCGTAGTCATCTCAACTAAGTCAAAAGACGCCAATCCAAAACCTTCAACCACCTCTGCAATTAAGTCGTTCTTCTCGTTGAATTCACCACCGAGTAACGCCTTCTTGACGCGTTTTTTTTGCGCCGAAGTTCCAATCTCAGACAAGACGGAAATCGCCATACGATAGCGGAAGCTTTCTTTGGGAGTCGAATCAACGATGAACTGAGTAGCACGGAGACACTCGGTGCATCCGCCATGCTGGATGTAATTCAATATTACCGAGCAAGGGCCATCATCAGCAGAATATTGACGCAACAGTTTGCTAAGAAAGCTGGGCCGGAGTCGGACAGTAGCCCGCCGAATTTCGCTAGGCGAGTTTACCCAATCGCCTCTACGTCCCTGCGCTACGTTTTCGATGTAGCCCGCAAACGCAGTCTCGGCACTTGCCGTGTCCCACTGCGAAGGGTCACCATCGAAAACATAAATTTCTGGATGATGAATCGCCGCCCACTGTCTAAATTCTGGGTGTAACGAACATGCCCACGCAAGAGCAAATCGTCTGGATGGGACTAGCACCTCACCGCCATAAGTTTCCGATACGAACACCTTGCACAACAGGTGAAACGGAACCCCAACTTTTAGGTTTTCCACCACCCAACTGCCAAACAAGAACTCCTTCATCGAACGATGGTTGAACTTGACGCGGTCATAGGTCGACAAATCGAAAATCGCAGCATTCAGAAGGTAATCAATTTCATCCCCTCGCCACTTGGGTAGTGCATCAAGCGCCGACAGCTCGTTCTCTCTTGGGGAAACCTGAAGCGAGATAAACGGTAGACTAGTTACTTCCGACGCAGCGGCCAACTCTCGAGCACCAAACCAAATCTTCTCTTTCGAAAGCGCTACCTTTTTGTACGCGACATTGTGTTCTACTAAGCGAGCGCCCACATATGCCTGCATCAGCGCTAAATAGTCTCCTAGGTCACGATGAACGTTCCAGTACTCCACGAGCCAACTGAGGTCTCTCGGACGTGTGGCCATCTCCATGTAGTTACCATCTGAGATAGCCGTCCAAAATTCGCTGCTGTCCTTAACTCTGAAATGCTCCGCTAGACGCTCGCGGTCAGACTTCGATAGTGGCGTCAGCAATATCGGCTTTATTCGTTCGATTTTCTCTTCGCTGGGTGCATAGTTCTCTGATGGCTCACTATGGCGAACAGGAGGTAGTCGCGCGATTGTCGTAGGGCGGGTCAGATAGGTATGAACCGCCTCCTTTACGTCTAATACTGCCCAGTCCGAGTGCCGACTTGATAAAACAAAATACGCGCGCTCCATGTGGTCTTGCAGCTTTTCATACACCGCATTCAGCGCTTGCATTAGAGCACCACTATCTTTCAGCCGAGACTCATCAATCGCATCAAGGAAGAAATACCCATTCTGTTTCGACTCCATCCAGTCTTTGAGCATCTTGGCATCCTCCGGCCCAAGAGACCACCTCTGTGCGTCGATAATTCCACTGAGTGCTACGAACACAGCCATATGCCCGCGTTCGCGAAGGACCTTCGCCCGGCTGAGGAACTCCGAAGTTTTACCGACGCCTGCTTCTCCTAGCACCACCACAACGCTTCGACTCTCTAGCGAGTCCCATGTTAAGTTGTTTTTTTTTGAGGAAAAATAGTGGGACCATTCTCCGTCATCATCTTCTCCAACATTGGTGGCGAATTCCCGGTTCAAATTCAGTAGCTTGTCCGGCGAATTTGCATCGCGATTTTGAGTTAGCTTCACGTTGCTCCACCCTTATCAAATTTGAGCTTTTCCGCAAAATATTTGGCTGAGTTCTCGATGTAAGGAAAAACTGTGCTTTCGTTGATGTTTAGTGCGTCGAGGTCTCTAAGAATTTTTCGCTTCTCTGCTATGCGGAAACGCGCAATCCGGACATCTTTGTCCCCCGTCTCGTTCAGCTTCGCATCTAAGCCAAATAGAAGAAAGGCGCCAGACTGAAACGAAATGCGGTTGTTGGTTTTCTTCCCCTTTACGCAGATGATTCGCTTAAGGTCATTTGGATTAACCTTTGGTTCAAAAAATGGCTTCTCTTCGCAGATAAAATGAACCAGTCGTTTAATCACAGGCTGTTGATTAAAGGCTGCGATAGTGGGTTCCGTGAGCTTCTCGCTCGGCTTTAAAACAGGAAAAATAATGTCGTCATCAGTGGCGCGGGGAAGCCGCGCAAGATTGGCAATGCACCCGGCCGTGTCCGAATCGAAATACTTAATTTGTTCGCTCTTGACCACGAAAGCGATGACCTCGCCATCTTCATCCGGATTTGATTTGCATGCGAAGTACAACGCAATCAATGGGTTGGAAGTAATGTCCAGAAGCCGAGTTGGAAGCGAAAAATGCTGCATGCGGACCAATCTGTCCAGTGTAGATGTATCACTGGAAAAATCAGCAGCGTTGGATACCAGTAACTCACGATACAGCAAATGCTCGCTGGCGAGGTACATGTAATTACCGTCTGGGTCCTTACGAAAGAGCGATGGTTCTAGCTTGTAGCGACTTTGGCTCGAGTGCCCCCGATAGAATACCTCTTCGCCCTTCGCATATTTTCTGCGCAGCACAGCAGCGACGAATTGTTGAAGCGACGTGAGGGGATTCTTATGTTTTCCAGGAGGTGGAAGGACCTCGGGCTTGGTGATGCCCTTGAGTTTGTTCGCTCGTGCAGGAATGAGATTGTGCAGGCGCAAGCGCTCCAAGAGGTCTGCATCCTTAATGGCCCAATGCGTTCTGGTCAGTTCCCACTTCCGAATATCCAATAGCTCAAAGATGACAGATATTGCTTCGAACGGAATTTCAGGAATCTCGTCATCGAACTCAAACTCGATAAGTATAGTCGTTGCGCGGATAGTGAATGAAGTGATGCGCCCTACCCTCAAAGGCTCGCTGGAGCCTTCATACGCGAAGAGGCATGGATAGTTCCGAACCGCCTCCATTTCCTTCTGTCCCAATTTCTCAAAATCTACGGAAATACCGCTCTCGGTGAATTCGAGAATTCGCGACTTGTCCCATTCGTAGAATCCAAGATTCCAAGCACCATTTCGGGAGGTTACAAGATAGTTGAACATACGGCTCCTACAGAAATCGAACTGCTAGACAAACCGCACTAATCGTTGCGCGGGAGGTCCTCGAGTACTCCAGCATCAAGCGAGTCAGGAAGACCAAACTTACCCCAAGCCTCAAAATGCTTATCGATATGCTTGGGTCGTATCCCAACGCCAACATACTTTCCATCGTTCCAAACCAATGAAAAGTCCTTCGTCAACTCGACCGAACCTGGCGGGCTATCTCTGCGCTTCTTACGGACGAACGCCTTCCAGTCTTTGAACGTAAGAATGTAAAAGTCGGGACGTTGGAGAACACTTTTCGCCGCAAAGTCGACAAAGACGATGATTGCATCGTCCCGACTGATGCCCTTCACTCCTGGCCACTCTGGGCCTTGTTTACTTTTAACCTCAACACGCAGGACATCCGTTCCGTTGTCAACTAACAGGTCCGTGCGCTTGCGATTTCCCAATGTCAGCTGCGCATACACCCCTCGCTTACAAAGCTCACTCGCGACGGCGAACTCCCCCGCAAGTCCCAGAGTTTCACGGGGGATTTTTTGTGCAGCCATATAACTTTCCTCAAATCTAGCTCACGATGGCAAAGCCCTACCATCACTTAAATTGCCAAGAAAACACATATAGCTGGACGATACTCCTTGGATGAAAAAATTACAACATACCAACTAGTCTTTCTGGTAAAGCAAACAGTGTTGACATTAGAATTGCCGTATGGCATTATTAATTCCTCAGTGCAGTTCTGAGGATGTAGTAAGCGTTAAAGCAGCACCGGCGGTATTGGTATTGCTAGTAGTTTTAGTGGTTTTAGTAGTATTGCGTCACAAAATTCACCCTCCGGAGAGTTCTTCTTTCCGCGACATTCGAGCCTTTTTTAGTGAGAGCCTACGGCTCCGCTTGGCTTAAAAACTAATCCAATCATTGCTTCTTTAACAATTTGCTCGTAACGCCCACCGCATGCCACTCGGCGCGCGTTACACCATACGCTTCGCGTTCGCCTCTCACCTGGCCAACGCCTGAGGCACCCTATTACCTAAAATTCAAGAACAAACAAAGGAACAAAATATGAACGCAAACCAAATCAAACTGAGCATGTCCCGCAACTCTTCCCATGCACTGGTCGCCAACTTGTACATCAATGACGAAGAGATTTTCGCCACTTCGAAAGGCTATCAACTTGGCTGCGCCTTGCATGCGCTGGGAATTACTGGACTTAAAAGTTCAGGAGCTGGATTTACACTTGCGGTCGACGAGAACGGAGCCTTCTTGGGTCACAAATTCGGAAGAAGCGCAAAGGAGAGTGTCTTCATCGGCAACCTGACAGGCGGAATGATGTTGGCAATGCTGTCGGGCGGAGGAAACGACCCTGAATATCATCTGGTTCGTACTCTTCTCCCCCAAGGCCTGGTGACTGGGCCAGGTCCTGAAGCAACCGAATGCTCTGAGAAAGACATCGAATACTTCAAGCAGTTCATCTACTACCCAATTGTCTGAGTAATACATCACCCAATACGACGGCCGCAGACAGCGGCTTTTTTTACGCCCATACCTGGCACTCAAAAACAGAATAAACAATATGAATCAAATCAAACTGAATACCTCCCGAAACGCTCCGGGCTTCCTCGTGGTCAACTTGCTCGTGAATGGTGAGCTCGCCTTCGCTACCACCAGCGGACAACAACTGGCATGTGCAATACACGAAATCGGAATTGAGAGCTTCGTCCAACTCATCGACACAGTCTCGCCAGAGGAGAGCACCCACGATAGACCGTTTGGAGCAATCGAAGACCAAATCGTCTGGCATGACGTCCTGATGGGATTTATTCAATTGCAGACTCAACCGGACGCCAAGAACAGCGCCGAATATCAATTTGTCGCTGGCATGCTGCCAGAGCACCTTCGGAGCACCACACGAGACGCCACGTTCTCCAGCTCCGAAACGGCCGTCACCTACTTCAAGCAGTTTGTCACATATCCCGCCGTCGGCAAGCACTAGCATTTATCGGACTCCGACAGGCTGCGCTCGATACCACCCATAGCGTCTGACGCCGACAAATATGCACGGAACACGAGCCTCCAAAATAACAGTTTTTTGGAGAATTAATAATTTGACATCAGAGTTGCCATAGAGTATTGTTACTACCCCTCGGCTCCAAAACGCGCGCTGGGGACTGAAAGCTAATCATCACAACCCACAAATTAATTGGAAAACCTATGAATAACACCAACCAAGTAAACACCATGCGTCACAGCCCAAAAAGCTCTACTCCTTCTGAAGGTAAAGCCCTGCAAGACATGCTCAATCTAGACTACGTGCTGAAAACGCTCGTGCCAAAATTTCCACACTTCATGTTTTCCTCGCAGGTCATTGACGCTCAATATCTCAACTTTGACGAATTCTATCGAGTGAATAACCACTTAATTGATTTGGGACGCCTGAGCGACAGCGACGCAGCCGTAACACACTTCGTTGAATGGTTCGTTATTTGTCATATCCAATACAAGCTCAACGCCCCAGACACACAAGAGTTCGAGGCATTGGCCGCGCTAGTCCAGAAGTTGGTACGAGAAAATTTCACTAAGATTAAAGAAGCCTTGACTGCATTCCAGCCTGAAGAACTCAGCGACATCGTTCAGCGCCATAACTCTTCAAAGGACCTGAAGACTATGCACAAGCTGCAAGCTGCATCAGGCGCATTCTTAAAAAATTCCAACTGATAGCCTGACAGAAAGCTCATTGGCAGTTGAAGAGCTGCAATGTACTGCGTGAGCGCATCGAGAAGCGCAATCCAAGACCGCCATGAGCGGTCTTTTTTTCGCGCTAATGAGCGCAATGCTTGGTTGAGCACTGACAGTACGCGCCGTTTAAAACGAGTACCTACTCTTTACAGGACGGCAGATGCCACAGGATTCCAATCGGTGCTCTGGCGCCTAACCCGACTTCAAATTTACATCTAAAAACTGGAGAAAAATGACCTTTACCGTTCCAACCCCATGCAACATCGACACCGTCAACGAAGCGCTCATCGCCGCAGGTTACAACAACGTGGACATCTTCTATGACCCGTGCAACTCAGATAACGTGAGCGTTAGCCGTCGCTATGAGGGCATTGGCAAACCGTACTACCAAAAACAAACGACAGGCTATGAAACCGCGAAGCAGTGGGCAGAAGATTTTGAAGCTGGCTACTTCCGGCTCCAACTCGAAGAAGACGAAGCAGACTGAGCGACTAGAAATGCAAATCAATCGGGCTGCGGCATCGCAGCTCATCAAACAATCACTGAAAGAAAAATATGAATCAAACGAAAAAAGACGAATTTGGCAATGACATTTATTGGTACGCCTTTGGTGACGAAGTCGACGAATGGGTTGAGTCCCTGCAAGACACCTTCAATCCCGTCCCGCTAGAACGTTTCGCTACATCGATAAAACGCGACCTCGATACACAGTACGACTTCACGAAGTCTCAACTTGGTTTCGTATCAGAACAGCTTGCTGACGCAGACGTCGTCAAAGCTCTCTTCGAACAATATCAGGAACGACTCCCGAAATTCTCCGGAAAGTACATTGCACGCTCACCTCAACTGATTTGGGGTGCAGGAACTACGAAGGCTTCCTGCATTGCAGACGCTAAGCGCTGGTGGGGACATAACGGTGGTCTGGCCGAAGAATTCCCAGAGACCGAGATGGTGCTCCATGAGGCAACCGACCGTGCCTATAAAGCAGTGAAGGAACGCGGTGCAGACGCCGAGCGTGTGTTAGTTGAAGTCTTCGATAGCTCGTCTCACGAAGCGAAATACTTTCATGTCTCCGAGGTACCACAGACCGTTCACTAAGCAAAGCTCACACTAGTGATGCCGCACTTTCAGCGCTGAAAGTGCGGCTTTTTTACGGACAGATTTCTTCAAAATGTTCGCCAGCGAGGACTCCATCCTATGCAGGAGCTCCCGAGCAGCAACGGCAGGAAGAGCCCTTTCCATTCAGATATCCCTCAATTCGCAATCAGAGAAAGGAACAACCTCATGTCGCATCAAAACGCCAACACCCCAACCAAATTAACTTACAAAGTCAAACGACACTATGACCGCACCAATTAAAGCGCTGCAAAAAAAGGATATCGCGGAAGCCCTGGGCTGCTCGATTCGCCAAGTAGAAATCATGATTCAAAACGGTACCGTGCTGAAGCCCACGCACATTGGCGGTATGGTTCGGTGGCATCCGGATATGTTCCGAAAATGGTTCGATGACCGCTTCCGCAATCACGATGACGAAGGTGCTCGAGAAGTAACCGAACCGAAAATCCAAACCGAACAACGAGCAAAAAAATCACCGCGCATAACAATGGGGCAAACGACCGCCGTTCAGCGCATGTTAGCCCGCCAGCGCAAAACCTTGACCTTCGCATGACTCGCCTTCGAGCACCCGAACAATCACGCTTTAAACCGTATCGACATCACGAAGTACCGAACTGAACGTCCAGCCCATTAGGGCTACCTAGCTACAGCATCATTCAATCGACTCCATCTGACATGCGCCAAATGCGCCCTCAAATCCAAAACTGTCCAGAGCGGCGATGTGCGATGAATGATGCTGTGGCAGTTGGAGCAAAGCACAGCTAAATCTTCCAGCCCAGTGCCTTCGGCCACGTCTCGTTCAGAGAGCGGACGAATATGATGTACCTCACAAAATCCCTCACCAATTTCGCCATAGACTTCAGAGAAATCAAAGTCGCAGGCCTCACATCTCAAATATCCTAAGGCCGCTAGCACGGCTCTCTTCTTCATCGCGGCCAGAGCACTGTCTCGCTCACGCTCGATATGCACCGCCAGTACAAACCCACCCTCTTCCGCAACAAACTCCTCTACGGGCAGCACTTTCGCCTGCTCGGCAACGGATGGACTCTCTTCAGCACTTTTCGCCGCGCTTACGAAGAAAGACTGCAATTCAGTAATCGGAGCTTCCCCGCTTTCTTCGTACCGCAACAACTGGTCTACCGGGATTTCCCGAACAGTCACTCCTGTCGATTCAGACGCATCTGGCTTTGCTACGTACCCGTACTCTTCCCCATCCCTCCAGACCAAGACAAACAACGGAACTCCGTGCTGCACGTAATTGATGCGGACCTTATTGGAAAAAAGCCCTGGAGCACCGTCTCGTGGCCCATACAGTGCGTTATCGATGGACGTATGACCCTTCACCTTACGCCATCTCGTTTTCACGTGCACTGCTCGATAGTACACATCGCGGTCTCTCATCTTCGCCCTTATATAGCTTCATATCGGGCGACACTTTACCTCTCGAACTTCAGATTCGCAAAATGGCCGACGACATGAAAGGCTGAGTTCGCGGCCCAACCTAGAGCTGCGCCAATCTGTGCCAAATCTGTGCCAATTGGTCGTTCATTCAGGCTCGCGAAATTTCGCGAAAAGAAACGAACAAAAATATAACCCTATGATTTTAAAGGGAGTGATAGAATAAATCAGAACGTTCAGCAACCTCTTATTTTAAAAGGCGCTACGTTCGGGACGTAGAGACCGGAGGTTCGAATCCTCTCGCCCCGACCAATCCTTGCCAGCCGTTTTCCTATGCAACTGCGCATTCCTGTTCTGGACGGCCGGTAGGCCCTGCCCCTGCTGGCCGCGGCAGCACGGCGTATTCATGATGTTTTTGTGCGCAGCCGAAAGAGGCAGCACGTCGCCGCTTACTTTGTAACTCCGCTATTCAAGCTAACTCAGATTACTTGCGGTTTTGGGCGGGTGAGCGAGATTACTTCGAGCAGGCGCTCGATGTCCGCAGGTTTGGCGAGATGCTCATCAAAGCCAGCGATGCTGGTCTGTTTGCGGGTGGTGGCGTCGTCCCACGCGGTGTAGGCCACCATGACGACGTCATCCATTTGGGGATATTGGCGCAGTTTTTTGACAACAGCATAACCGGTCACCTCGGGCATGCCCAGGTCGACCAGCATGACGTCCGGCTGGAAGTTGATGGCGGTTTCGATGCCGCCGGCGCCGCCATATGCTTTGGCGGTGACGTGACCGTACATCGACAGCAGATCGGCGATCAGGTCTACGGAGTCGACGTTGTCATCGACAATCAGAATCTTTCTTGATGCGAGCTGCGAGGCCACGGCGGTTCCGGTCGTAGAAGCTAAAAAAATTCGGGCCTGTCGGTTCTGTGACAAACATGGCTGAGGTCATTATACGGACCAACTGGCAACGCCTGCTGTGATTTATGCAACAGTGCGCGCCATGTCGCCAAGATGTTTCCAGCGCGGCGCGGCACTTGCATAAATGCAGCGTACAATCGGCGGACCACCCATGTCATATTGCCGGCCGCCTCACAGAATGTGCACCCAGAGCATGACTTCCTTCTCCAGCATCGACCTCAGCGCTGAGCTGCATACCAGGAAATTGCGCGCGCCGGACTACCAGAGTGAAAACGAAGCGCTGGCCTGGCTCGCCGACACGCTGGCGGAACGGCCGGACCACATCGCCCAGGAACTGGCCAACACGGCCATGCGGCTGACGCAAGCCGGTTCCGCCGGCATCAGCATCGAAGAGGACTGCAACGGCGAGCACCAGTTCCGCTGGATCGCCACGGCGGGCGCACTGGAGCGCTATCTGAACGGCACCGTGCCCTACGATGTGAGTCCGTGCAGCCAGGTGGTCGAGCGCAATGCCGTGATCTTGCTGCACCGCCCGGCCGCGCACTACCGCTATATCCGCGAGCTGGACCTGCCTGTGAAGGAGCTGCTGCTGGTGCCGTTCCACCGCGGCGGCCGCCCGGCCGGTACCGTGTGGGTGGTCAGCCACGATGAACACAAGACCTTCGATGCCGAAGACTTGCGCCAGGTGCTCAGCATCACCAAGTTTGCCGCCATCGCCACGCAAACCGTGGGCGTGGTCAATGGCCTGCGCGACGAGGACCAGCGCAAGGACCATTTTCTCGCCGCGCTGTCGCATGAGATGCGCAACCCGCTGTCGGCCATCACCGCGTCCACCGAACTGCTCAAGCACCTGAGCGCAGCGACGCCGGCCTACCGCAAGCCCATCGACTGCATCGAACGGCAGCTGGCGCAGCTGCTTGCGCTGGTCAACGACCTGACCGACATCTCCAGCATCAAGAGCGGCCATGTCACGCTGCACCGGGAGGCGCTGGTGCTGCAGGAGATTGTCACCCGCGCGCTGGACAGCTGCGGCGCGGCGCTGCGCGACAAACAGCATCGCCTCATCGTTGACATGCCCGAGACGCCGATCCGGCTCGAAGGCGACGGCACCAAACTGACGCAGGTGCTGGTCAACCTGCTCAACAACGCGGTCAAGTACACCCCCAGCGGCGGCCTGATTACGCTGGAGGCGCGCCAGCTGGCGCAGTGCGTCTCGCTCAAGGTCAGCGATTCCGGCATCGGCATTCCGGCCGAACTACTGCCGCGCATCTTCGATATGTTCATGCAGGTGGCGCTGAGCGACCGGCCACGCTACAGCGGCATGGGCGTGGGACTGGCGCTGGTGTACCAGTTCGTCCAGCTGCACCACGGTACGGTCACGGCGCACAGCGCGGGCGCGAACCTGGGCAGCACCTTCACTGTGGAATTGCCCCATCAGCTATAGTGCTGCTTTCCCCATAACGGCAGACTGCAACTAGCTGATGATTATTGCCCACATCAGGCGGCTCA
The DNA here is from genome assembly GCF_009857555.1 of Duganella sp. CY15W. Taxonomy (NCBI): domain Bacteria; kingdom Pseudomonadati; phylum Pseudomonadota; class Betaproteobacteria; order Burkholderiales; family Oxalobacteraceae; genus Duganella; species Duganella sp. CY15W. Next base: position 67,259 of record NZ_WWCQ01000004.1, read on the forward strand.
CTTTGATTGTGTTGCTGCTGGCCAGCGCGCTGGCGGCAGCGGCGCCCGCCATGCCCTTGCTATCGGACTTCAACCACAAGGCATGGGGCGTGCTCGATGGCGCGCCGGTCGATGTCATGAAGTTTGCCCAGACCACGGACGGCTGGCTGTGGATCGCCACCCCCACCGGCCTGTGGCGCTACGACGGCGTGCGCTTTGAGCGCGTGGACTCGGTGTACGGCCACCCACTGCAGTCCAACATCCTGATCGGCCTGGCGGCCACGCCGGATGGTGCGCTGCTGGTCGGCTATCAGCTGGGCGGTGTCAGCGTGTTCCGCAAAGGCTACACGCGCACTTATACCGAAGCCGATGGCCTGCCAAACGGTATCGTCTATCACATCGAGCCCGCGCCGGACGGCTCGGTATGGGTCGGCACACGCAGCGGCGCCGCGCGCCTGCTGCCCGGCGGCGGCAAGGTCGAGAAGCTGGGCGTCAACGTGGGCCTGCCCGAGATCTCGGTATTCCAGATTCTGTTCAGCCGCAATGGCACGCAATGGATCGCCACCATCGAGGGCATGTACTACCGCCGTCCGGGCGCAAGCAATTTCACGCCCGCATGGCCGCACACGCAGCTGTACGCCATGGGCGAGGCGCCGGACGGCACCATCTGGGCCTGCGATCCGCACAATGACTACTACCGCGTCAGCACCAGCCAGCCGGCCAAGGCCAGTGCAAGCGCCAAGCCGGCACTCAAAGGACGTGGCATGCGCTTCGACCGCGATGGCGTGATGTGGCTCCTGCTGAATGAGGGGATAGAACGCAAGCTGGACTTCGGCCCCTCCTCGCCGGCACAAAAACTCACGCCGCAGAACGGCTTGAGCGGCACCACGCCAGGAGCGATCTTTCAGGACCGCGAAGGCAGCATCTGGATCGGCACAGCCACCGGCGTGGACCGGCTGCGGCCCAACCGGCTCAAGCCCGTGCTGCCCGAGTTGCAGCTCGAAGGCCCGGCCATGCTGCATGGCCCGGCCGGTGAACTGTGGATCGGCGATATCTGGAATGGCCTGCGCAGCGTGAATCCAGATGGCACATCGCGGCTGGTGGAGAACGGCCGGATCGGCGCCAGCCATTGGGCGGTCGACGGCACGCTGTGGTACTCATGGAACAAGGCGCTGCGCCACCGCACGCTCGATGGCAAGGTCACAGCCATTGCGCCGCCGGACGGTTTCAAGAACCGCTTGATGCACGCCATCCAGTCCACCCGTCACGGCGATGTCTGGGTGTCCTACCATGGCCGCGACCTGTTCAAGGTCGTCAACGGCGTGTGGATACGGGACGGCGGCCTGCAAGGCATGCCACGCGAAATGACCACGTCGATGGCCATGGACGCGCAAGGCACGGTGTGGCTGGGCCACGCCAACAATACGATTAGCCTGGTCAGCGAACATGAACAGGGCAGCACGCTGAAACGGCTGGACGGCAGCAATGGCCTGGGCGCGGGCATCATCATGCAGCTATACCGCGACGGCAATGCCATGTGGGTAGGTGGCGAGCGTGGCGTCTACCTGTATCGCGACGGCCGGTTTGCCGCGCTCGAAGGCAAGAACGACGAGGTATTCCGTGGTGTCTCCGGCATCGTCCGGCTGCCGGATGGCGAATTGTGGCTGCACGGTGCGGACGGCATCTACCGCATCAACGCTGGTGCGGTTGCCGCGTGGCTGCAGGACAGTCGCATGGCCGTGGACTTTGAGCGCTTCGACGCGCTGGATGGCTTGCGCGGCCACGCGCAGCAGCTGCCATCGAATCCCTCGCTGATGCGTACGCGGGACGGCCAGCTCTGGTTCACCACCGACTACACTGTGGCCAGCATCGATCCGTCGCATGTGCGGCGCAACCCGGTGCCGCCGCCGGTATATATCCGCGGGGCGGAATCGGGTGGCAAAAAATTCCTGGTCGATGATGTGAAAGCGCTGGTACTGCCCAAGGGCAGCAAGCAGCTGACCATTTCCTTTACCGCGCTAAGCCTGTCGATACCGGAACGCGTGCGCTTCCAGTACCGGCTGGTGGGCCTGGAAGATCAATGGGAGGAACCGGTCGGCCGCCGGGAGGCGTATTACACCAATCTGCCGCCGGGGAACTATCGCTTTGAAGTCATTGCGGCCAACGAGGATGGCGTCTGGAACACGCAGGGCGCGGCGCTGGATATCAGCATTCCGCCGACGTTTGTGCAAACGCCGTGGTTCATGCTGCTGGTGGCGCTGGGCATCGCCTTGCTGGGATACGCCGCCTACCAGCTGCGCGTGCGTGTCATCAAGCGCCGCATGCAGGAGACCTTCTGGGCGCGCATGGCAGAGCGCTCGCGCATCGCCCGCGCCTTGCACGATACGCTGCTGCAAAGCGTGCAAGGCCTCATCATGACCTTCCAGAGCTTCGCCAACAAATACGAACCCGGATCGCGCGAACGCGAACGCATGGAGAAGTCGCTGGATATGGCGGAGCAGTTGCTGACACAGGGACGTGACCAGATCATGGACCTACGCGCCTCGTCATCGTCCGATGATCTGGGCTTGACGCTGGGAGAATTCGGCAAGGGCCAGGCCGAACACGGCGCGCACGCGTTCAGCGTCAGGATCACCGGCACGCCTTGCCGCCTGCGGTCCAAGGCGTATGAAGAGATCTATGCCATCGGCCGGGAAGCGCTGTTCAATGCCGCGCGCTACGCGGAAGCCGACAACATCTGGCTGGAGCTGCATTACACCCCTCGCCTGTTCACGCTGAAAGTCAAAGACAACGGGCGCGGCCTCGATCACCAGACGCTGGCCAGCGGACAGAGTCCCGGCCACTGGGGCCTGGTGGGCATGCGCGAACGGGCAGAGTCGATGAAGGCCCAGCTCTCCATCCTCAGCCAACCCGGCGAGGGAACAGAAGTGGTGCTGACCGTCAAAGCCCGGAACGCATACGAGGGCTGACGGGCAATGCGGGTTGCCCATGCATGCGGCGCAGCAGATAGAGGCCGTACAGGCACAATGGCAGCACCGCGATCAAGGCGGCAAACGGCAGTATGGATCCTTCGCCGTCGGCTGCAGCGGCCAGCATGGAGGTCATGAGCGAGAAGTCCCACAGCGCATGCACCACTGTCATCGGCCAGATGGAGCGGGTGCGCAAGCGGATCGCCGCATAGCCCACACCTTGCAGACCGGCGGCCAGTGATTGCCACAGCGCGCCGCTGATATCGCCGGAGGCAAATCCGTTCGCCGCATGCACGATGCCGAATACGGCGGAAGAAGTCAGCACGGCCGGCCACACCGTCAGCCGGTCCAGGAAGCCCTGCAGCAGCACGGCGCGGAACATCAGTTCTTCCGACAGCGCCACCAGCAGCGTATTACAGGCCACCACCAGCACTACACCGCGCGGCGGCATTCCGCCGGCCCAGGCCAGGAACAGCATCAGCAAGGAGTACAGCAACGGCAGCCAGACCAGCCGTGCGGATTGCAGCGGCTGCGGCGCCTGCACGCCGGCGCCACGGCGATCATCGGCAAGAAATACCAGCGCAGCCGCAAACAGCGCGGCGACAGCCCACGACCAGCCGATGCTGCCGCCCGCCGCATCCGCCAGCGACTGCGCATGACCGCCAGACTCCAGCCAGCGGCCGCCCAAGGTCAACATCAGCCAGACGGCCAGTGCGGCCAGGGACAAAGGCAAGGTGATATGCAGTCGCTTCATTCGTCAAGCCGCAAGGGGCGGTGGCCGTCAATCAGCCGATTATACGTGAGTGCGCCCCTTGCTGCGCCTGGGCTGCACTCAGGCAGCGGCCTGGCGCAAGGCTTTGGCGGCAGCCACCATATTGGTCAGCGCCGGGATCACTTCCGCCCATTGACGGGTTTTCAGGCCGCAGTCCGGGTTGACCCACAGGCGTTCCGCCGGCACGCGCTCGGCCGCCTTTTTCATCAGCTGCACGATGTGCTCCTGGGTCGGGATGTTGGGCGAGTGGATGTCGTAGACGCCAGGGCCGATCTCGTTCGGGTACTTGAAGTTGTCGAAGGCATCCAGCAGCTCCATGTCCGAGCGCGAGGTTTCAATCGTAATCACGTCCGCATCCATGTCGGCGATCGACGCGATGATGTCGTTGAACTCCGAGTAGCACATATGGGTGTGAATCTGGGTCTGATCCTGCACGCCGTTGGCGGTGATGCGGAACGACTCGACGGCCCAGTCCAGATACTCCTGCCATTGCGACTTGCGCAGCGGCAGGCCTTCACGCAGCGCGGCCTCGTCGATCTGGATCACGCGGACACCGGCCTGCTCCAGGTCCAGCACTTCTGCGCGGATTGCCAGCGCCAGCTGCTTGCACGACACCGAACGTGGCTGGTCGTCGCGCACGAAGGACCAGTTCAGAATCGTCACAGGACCGGTCAGCATGCCTTTCATCGGTTTGCTGGTCAGCGACTGCGCGTAGCTGATCCACTCCACCGTCATCGCTTGCGGGCGGCTGATGTCGCCGAACAGGATCGGCGGTTTGACGCAGCGCGAACCATAGGACTGCACCCAGCCGAACTGGCTGAAGGCATAGCCTTCCAGCTGTTCGCCGAAGTATTCGACCATATCGTTGCGCTCCGCCTCGCCGTGCACCAGCACGTCCAGGCCCAGTGCTTCCTGTTCACGCACGCTGCGGCCGATTTCCGCTTGCATCGCGGCTTTGTAGCCTGCGTCATCCAGCTTGCCGGCCTTGAACTCGCTGCGGGCATGGCGGATCTCGGCGGTCTGCGGGAAGGAGCCGATGGTGGTGGTTGGATAGGCCGGCAGTTTCAGCAGCGCGGACTGCTTGCCAGCGCGTTTCCAATAGCTGCTCTTGCGGGCGCCCAGGTTGGCATCGATGGCGGCGACGGCCTGCTGCACGGCCGGGTTGTTGACGCGCGGCGAAGCGCGGCGCGCGGCCAGTGCGGTCTGGTTCGCGTCCAGCGAGGCTTTCACGGCGTCGCGGCCATTGCGCAGCGCTTGCGCCAGCACGTGCAGTTCTTCCAGCTTTTGCAGCGCGAAGGCCAGCCACGATTTGATTTCCGTATCCAGTTTCTGTTCGCTGTTCAGGTCCACCGGCACGTGCAGCAGCGAGCACGATGGCGCGATCCACAGGCGGTCGCCGAGACGCTCGGCCAGCGGTTCCAGCCAGTCCAGCACCTTGACCAGATCGGTCTTCCAGATGTTACGGCCATTGATGACGCCCAGCGACAGCACTTTGTGGTCCGGCAGGAGATTCAGCAGCGGACGCACGTCGTCCTGGCCGTTGATCGCATCCACGTGCACCCCGGCGACTGGCAAGTTGGCCAGCAGGTAGAGGTTTTCCTGCAGTTGTCCGAAATAGGTCGCGACCAGGATCTTGACGCGGCAAGGTTTCAGCTGATGGTAGGACAGGTTGAAAGCGTGCTGCCAGTCGGTATCCAGTTCGGTGACGAGGATAGGCTCATCGATCTGCACCCACTCCACGCCCTGCTCCGCCAGCATATCCAGCAGCTGCGAATACACCGCCAGCAGCGATGGCAGCAAGGCCAGCTTGTCGGAATCGTCCTTGGCTTTGCCCAGCGCCAGATACGTCACCGGACCAACCAGCACCGGCTTGGCCTTGACGCCTTGCGCTTTGGCTTCCGCCAGTTGCGCCAGCAGGCGCGAGGCATCCAGCTTGAATTCGGTGGTGGCGGTGAACTCCGGCACGATGTAGTGGTAGTTGGTGTCGAACCATTTGGTCATTTCACCAGCGGCCACGCCGCCGCAGCAGGCGTGATGTTCGTCAGCGCCTTGCGCCGACCTGCCGCGCGCCACGCGGAAGTAGTTATCCAGCTGGTCGCCGTGGAAGTCACGCACGCGCTCCGGCAGGTTCCCCAGCGTGAAGCTCATGTCCAGCACCTGATCGTAGAACGAGAAATCACCCACTGGCACCAGGTCGAGACCCGACTGATGCTGCCAGTGACGCTGGCGCAGATCGGCGCCCACGGCCTGCAGCGCGCTGCGCGAGGATTCGCCCTTCCAGTAAGCCTCCTGCGCAAACTTCAATTCGCGCCTGGCGCCGATACGGGGAAAACCGAGGTTGTGGACGATGGTCATGGTGTGCTCCAAAAGAATTCAATCCACGCATGGTAAATAGCGCAATCAATGAAGTAAAATGGTCTTTTCTCACACATCCATGAGCAAAATTCATCGATCATGCTGGAACGCATCCACCTTGCCACCCTGCTGGAGGTTGAAAAACAGGGCTCACTGACCGCCGCCGCAGACGTTTTGCATGTCACCCAATCGGCGCTGAGCCATAGCATGAAGAAGCTGGAGCAGCAGCTGGGCACCGACATCTGGCTGCGCGAAGGCCGCAACCTGCGGCTGACGCAAGCGGGCCAGTACCTGCTGGCCGTGGCCCAGCGCATGCTGCCGCAACTGGAACTGGCCGAAGAGCGCCTGCGCCAGTTCGCCCAGGGCGAGCGCGGTACGCTGCGCATCGGCATGGAGTGCCACCCGTGCTATCAATGGCTGTTGAAAATCGTCTCGCGCTACCTGGCCGCCTGGCCTCTGGTGGACGTGGACGTGAAGCAGAAATTCCAGTTCGGCGGCATCGGCGCGCTGTTCGGTTTCGAGATCGATTTGCTGGTGACGCCTGATCCGCTACTCAAACCCGGCCTGCGTTTTGAGCCGGTCTTCGACTACGAGCAGGTGCTGGTGGTGCACAAAGACCACCCGTGGGCGAAGCAGGAAGAAGTGGCGCCCGAGCAGTTGAATGAAGAAACCCTCATCACCTACCCGGTGCCGGTGGAGCGGCTCGACATCTACAATATGTTCCTGCTGCCGGCCAGCGTGGCGCCGCGCAAGCACAAGACCATCGAGACCACCGACATCATGCTGCAAATGGTCGCCAGCGGCCGTGGCGTGACAGCGCTGCCCAAGTGGCTGGTGACAGACTACGCACCGCATCTGCAACTGCGCACCTTGCGGCTGGGTCCCACCGGCATCCAGAAACACATCTACCTCGGCGCGCGCGAATCGGACTACAGCACCGACTATCTGCAGTCCTTCATCGAGTTCGCGCGCCAGGCCGACCGCTACCCTTTATGAGCGGTGATACAGGCGCAGGATGCTGGAGAAGTCATCCGCGCCGTTGCCGTTCTGCTGGTGAAGCTGATACAGCTGGCGTGCCAGGCTGCCCAGCGGCGTCGCCGTTTGCGCGGAGGCTGCGGCTTGCTGCGACAGGCCCAGGTCTTTCAGCATGAGCGAGGCGCCGAAGCCGCCGCTGTAACCGCGCGACGCCGGCGCGTTCTCCATCACCCCCGGCCACGGGTTGTACAGCTCCAGCGCCCAGTTGCGGCCGGAGCTCTTCGCCATGATGTCCGACAGGACTTTCGGATCGAGGCCATGCGCCACGCCCAGATTCAGGGCTTCCGCTGTCCCTGCCATCAATATACCCAACAGCATGTTGTTGCAGATTTTGGCGACCTGCCCTGCACCGGCGCCGCCGGCATGGAAGATGTTCTTGCCCATGCTGCCCAGGACAGGGCGTGCGCGGTCCAGCGCCGCCGCATCCCCGCCAACGATAAAGGTCAGCGTGCCCGCTGCCGCACCGGCCGTGCCGCCGGACACCGGCGCATCAATCATCGCCATGCCGGCAGTAGCGGCGGCGCTGGCGACTTCCCGCGCGACATCGGCGGAGATGGTGCTGCAATCGATCAGCAGGCTGCCGGACAAGGCGTTTTTGAGCACGCCGCTCTCGCCCAGATACAGCTCGCGGACATGGCGGTCGGCAGGCAGCATGGTGATGACGACATCCGCCTCACGTACGGCATCCGCCACCGACGAAGCAGCCCGCGCACCTGCACTGCTCAGGCTATCCACTGCGGCGGCGGATAAGTCGAATACCGACAGGCGATAGCCGGCGCGTTGCAGATTGTGCGCCATTGGCGCGCCCATATTTCCCAGTCCGATAAAAGCGATGTGCTGCATGGTTGTCTCCTTTTTTAGCGCAGATCGGCCAGTGGATGCTGCTGCCACGGCGATGCGAAATATTCTTCGATGTTTTTCAGTGGTGCCCATTTCGGCTGGTTGTCTTTCTCAACCAGCAGTGCGCGTACCCCCTCGGCGAAATCTGCGTGGGCGCAGCATTGCAATGCGACGACCAGCTCCATGCGGAACACGTCGCCCAGACTCAGATGCCGCGCGCGTCGCTGCAACTCCCACACCAGTGCAATCGACGACGGCGCCCCTTTGGCCAGCGCGGCCGCTGCCCGTTGCAGCCATACCGCGTCGCCATCGTAAGCCTTGATGGCGGTGACGACATCCTCCAGCTTGCGCGCGCAGGTGAGCGCGTTAATGGTGTCGTAATGCCGGCGCACTTCAGACTCCGGCAACGCGTCCGCACTCAGGCTGGCGCGGCGCAGCACCTTGTCGGCGACGCTGTGTGCATCATCACGCCAGTCGGCGTCACACAGCGCGGCGATAACATCGTTGCGCTGCTCTTGCGCGATGAAGTAGTCGCCCAGCCCTGTGAACAGCGCGTCGTGTGCGTTCAGCGCGGCGCCAGTCAGCCCGAGGAACAGACCTGTGCGGCCGGGCATGCGCGGCAGGAACCAGCTGCCGCCCACATCCGGGAACAGGCCGATGGTAATTTCCGGCATGGCGATGCGCGTGGTCGGCGTCATCACGCGATGGCTGGCGCCCGCCAGCAGGCCAAGCCCGCCGCCCATGACAATCCCGCCACCCCACACCACAATCGGCTTGGGATACACATGTATCAGATGGTCCAGCCGGTACTCTTCGCTAAAGAAGGCCAGCGCCTCCGGGTTCGGCATGGCCTGCGGCGCTTCCAGGATGGCATTGCGCAGGCTGCGAACATCGCCGCCTGCGCAAAAGGCCTTGTCGGTGCTGGACTGCAGCACCACGCAAGCGATGGCCGGGTCGGAGGCCCAGTCGCGCAGGGCGATGTACAGCGTGCGTATCATTTCCAGCGTGAGCGCATGCAGGCTGGCCGGCGCATTCAGCGTCGCAATGCCGACACGCAGGCCGCCATTGCCGGCGCGCTGTTCGAGTAGTACCGGAGCGTCAGGGTTCATGTCAGGCATTGCGCCACTCCGCAGTACGTTTTTCGAGGAAGGCCTGTACACCTTCTTTCTGGTCCTGCGTGTCGAACAGGTCGACAAAGCGTTCACGCTCCAGCGGCAGCATGTGCTGCGGCGGCAGCGTGCGTGCGCCATCGATGAGTGTCTTGCAGGCCGCGACGCTGCTCGGGCTCTGGCGCGCAGCTTTCTCTGCCAGAGCCAGTGCCGCTTCCAGTGCGCTGCCGCTGGCGACGACTTCTTCCACCAGGCCGATGGACAATGCGCGCTGAGCATCGATACGTTCGCCGCACAGGATCATGCGTTTGGCCCAGCCTTCGCCGACCAGCCAGGACAAGCGCTGGCTACCGCCCGCGCATGGCAGCAGGCCGACCGTCGCTTCCGGCAGCGCCATCTGCGCATGCTCTTCGGCGATACGGATGTCGCAGGCCAGCGCACATTCCAGGCCGCCGCCCATGGCATAGCCGTTGATGGCGGCGATGCTGACGCCACGGAAGCCGGCCAGCGCTTCAAATGCCTGGCCGAAGCGCTGGGCCATGGCGCGCGCCACCGCCTTGTCACCGTCGGCAAACAATTTCAGATCCGCACCGGCAGAGAAGAATTTGCTGCCGCTGCCGGTAACCACCAACGCGTAGATATCGCGCTCGGCGTTCAGGTCGGTCACCAGTTCGGCCAGCGCGGCCAGGCTGTCCAGCGTCCAGGTGTGCGCGGGCGGGTTGTCCAGCGTGATGATGGCGGTATGCTGGCGTCGTTCAACTTGCAGATTGGCGTAGCTTGATTTCATTTTAAAGTCTCCGTAGCGCCGTCGCGCAGGATAGCCCTGCCCACGATCACGCGCATGATTTCGTTGGTACCCTCTAGGATTTGATGCACCCGCGTGTCGCGCACATGGCGCTCCAGCGGATATTCGCGGATGTAGCCATAGCCACCGTGCAGCTGAAGCGCATCGTTGGCGACGTTGAAGCCGGTGTCGGTCGCGAAGCGCTTGGCCATGGCGCAGAACACGCTGGCGTCCGGATTTTCCTGGTCCAGCTTCCATGCCGCCAGCCGCACCATCTGGCGCGCGGCGACCAGTTCCGTCACCATGTCGGCCAGCTTGAACTGCAGCGCCTGGAACTGCGCCAGTTCGCGCCCGAACTGCGCGCGCTCTTTCATGTGGTTGCCGGCGCGCGCCAGCGCCGCCTGCGCCGTACCGACCGAGCAGGCAGCGATGTTGATGCGGCCACCATCCAGCCCCTTCATGGCAATCGCAAAGCCCTGCCCTTCCTCGCCCAGGCGGTGACTCACCGGGACGGCGACGCGGTCGAAGTGAATGGTGCGGGTAGGCTGGCTTTTCCAGCCCATCTTCTCTTCGTTCTTGCCGAAGCTGATGCCGGGCGTATCGGCGGGAACGGCCAGCGCGGAGATGCCGCCAGCGCCAGCTTCGCCGGTACGCGCCATCACCACCAGCAGATCCGTGCTGCCTGCGCCGGAGATGAAGGCCTTGCTGCCATTGATGATGTAATGGTCGCCCTGGCGTTCAGCGCGTGTGCGCAGCGAAGCCGCATCCGATCCGGCCTGCGGCTCGGTGAGGCAATAGCTGGCCAATGCTTCCCCTGCAGCCAGCCGCGCCACCCATTGCCCGCACAGCGCCTGCGTGCCCCAGCGCGACACCATCCAGGTTGCCATATTGTGGATTGACAGATAGGCCGCAGTGGAAGTGCAGCCGCCTGCCAGTTCCTCGAATATCACTGAGGCGTCCAGCCGTGTCAGGCCAAGGCCGCCGAAATTCTCCGGCGTGTACAGGCCGCAGAATCCCAGTTCGCCCGCCTTGGCCAGCGCCTCGCGCGAGAACACGCTTTCCGCATCCCAGCCTGCGGCATGTGGCGCCAGCTCGCCTTCGGCAAAATCGCGCGCGGCTTGTTGAAATGCGCGCTGCTCGTCGTTGAGCGCGAAGTCCATGATTTACTTCAGGCTGATGGTGGTGTTGACCTGGCCCACCGATGCGGCATCGGCAAACCAGCGCTGGGTGATGGTCTGCGTCTGCGTGTAGAACAGCACCACCTGTTTGCCGTAAGGTCCCAGGTCGCCCAGCTTGGAACCGCGCGAGCCGGTAAAGCTGAACAGCGGTACTGGCACCGGAATCGGCACGTTGATGCCAACCTGGCCGACGTCGATATCCTCCTGGAACTTGCGCGCAGCGGCGCCGCTTTGCGTGAACAACGCCACGCCGTTGCCATTTGGGTTGGCGTTGACCAGGGCGATGGCGTCGTCCAGCGTGTCCGCTTCCACGACCACCAGCACCGGACCAAAGATCTCCTGGTCGTAGACCGCCATGCCTGGTTTGACGCCGGCCAGAATCGTCGGTGCGATGAAATTGCCGTCCGGGTAGCCATCGACCTTGATGTTGCGGCCGTCCAGCACCAGCCTGGCGCCCTGCTCCACGCCCTGGGCGATCAGCGACAGCACACGCTCCTTGGCGGCGCACGACACTACCGGGCCGAGATCCGGATTGTCCTTGCCGGCGCCAACTTTCAAGGCCGTGGCTTTTTCCGCCAGTTCCGGCAGCCACGCACGCGCCTCGCCAACCAGCACCGCGACCGAGGCGGCCATGCAGCGCTGGCCTGCCGCACCAAAGCCTGCGCCCAGCAGCTGATTGATGGTCTGCTCCTTGTTCGCATCCGGCAGCACCACGGCATGGTTCTTCGCGCCCATCATGCACTGCGCGCGCTTGCCGGCCAGCGTCGCACGCTGGTAGACGTGTTTGCCGACATGACTGGAGCCGACGAAAGACACCGCCCTGATGTCCGGATGGTCGCACAGCGCATTGACCACATCCTCGCCGCCGTGCACCACGTTCAGCACCCCGGCTGGAATGCCAGCCTGCAGCGCCAGGCGCACCAGCTTGACCGTCACCAGCGGATCCTGTTCGGAAGGCTTGAGCACAAAGGTGTTACCGCAGGCGATCGCCATGGGGAACATCCACAGCGGGATCATGGCCGGGAAATTGAATGGCGTGATACCGGCACAGACACCCAGCGGCTGCAGCACGCTGTAGGTATCGACGCCGCTGGCCACGTTCTGCGCGAACTCGCCCATTTGCAGACTGCCGATGTTGGCCGCGTGCTCCACCACTTCCAGGCCGCGGAACACATCGCCTTCCGCATCGAGCAGCGTCTTGCCTTGTTCTGCCGTCAGCGTGGCGGCCAGGTCGGCCATGTTCTCGCGGATCAGCTGCTGGTACTTGAGGAAGATACGGGCGCGCGTGCCGATCGGCGTCTTGCGCCAGGTTTTGAACGCGCGCTGCGCCGCCGATACGGCCTGCGCCACTTCATCGGCGGTTGCGAATGGCACGCGCGCCAGCACTTCCTGCGACGCAGGGTTGACGACATCGCGCCAGACGGTGGAACGGGATTCAACCCATTCGCCATTAATCAGCAACGGTACGGTAGGAACAGCCTGGGTCATCACGGTCTCCTTCTGAATAATCGAAAAGTAATCGAACCGAAAGCTTGCGGTTTTTGCTATTTCTTTGCATTATTCGCTTAACGGGATACGCTGCATAGGCGTAAAAATGCGAGAAATTGTGAAGATTGCAGCGCGAATTTGCAAAGGTTGCGAAGATGTCGAAAGTATTCATGGGCGTGCGACTGCAACGCCTGCGCGAGGAGCGCAAACTGACCCAGGCCGCGCTGGCGGCCATGCTGAGCATCTCGCCCAGCTATCTGAACCAGATCGAGCGCAACCAGCGACCGCTCACGGTGGCCATCCTGCTGCGCGTGGGTGCAGTGCTCGGCGTCGATCCGCAGATCTTTTCGGAACACGACAGCGCGGCGCTGGTGGCCGACCTGCGTGACGCGTTCAGCGAACTGCCCGAAGCGGATACCTCGCTGACCGAAATTAAAAAACTGGTGGAGAACATGCCCGGCGTGGCGCGTGCGGTGCTGCAACTGCAAAGCCGCTACCACATGGCGGCCGAGCGCGCGGCGGCGCTGGAATCGCAGTTCGATGACGGCAACCGTGGTATCAGCCTGGCGCCGCCATCCGTCGATGAGGAAGTGCGCGACTACCTGAACCAGCGCCAGAACTACATCGATGAACTGGACCGCCCTGCCGAGCAGATAGGCGACAGCAGCGCCAGCGCGCTACGTGCGCGGCTGGAGCAGCATGGCGTTACCGTGCTGCCGTCGGAAGACAGTGGTCCGGCCCGTGGTCGCCGCCTGTATGACGAGGACAAGAAAATCCTCTGGCTGCCGCAGGCGCTGACCGAAAGCCAGCAAGCTTTCCAGATGGCGGCGCAACTGGGCCTGCTGGAGCATGCGGACACGGTGCAGGCGCTGGTGCAGGCTGCGGCATTTTCCGAAACGGCGCGCGACAGCGCACGGCTGGCGCTGTCGAATTACTTTGCCGGCGCGGTGCGCCTGCCCTACCGGCGCTTCCTGCAAGCGGCCGAAGACTGCCGCTACGATATCGAACTGCTGGCGCAGCAGTTCGGTGTCGGCTTCGAGGCCGTGTGCCATCGCCTGAGCACCATGCAGCGGCCCGGCTACGCGGGCCTGCCCGTGTTCTTCGTCCGCGTGGACCGGGCGGGGAATATCTCCAAGCGGCAGTCGGCGGCGGCGTTTCACTTCTCGCGCGCTGGCGGCACCTGTCCGCTGTGGGTGGTGTACGAGGCATTCAGCCATCCGGGGCAGGTATTGCGGCAGGTGGCGCGCATGCCGGACGGCAGTACCCACCTTTGGATCGCGCGGCAGGTACATAGCGGACCGGCGGGCTTCATGGCGCCCGGTAAATCGTTCGCCATCGCGCTGGGCTGCGACATCAGCCAGGCCCACCGCATGGTCTACGCCAAAGGCCTGGACCTGAGCGCACCCGACGTCGCCACGCCCATCGGCAACGGCTGCAAGGTCTGCGAACGCAACGACTGCCCGCAGCGCGCCTTTCCGTCTATTTTTTCAAACGCGTCGCCCACAGGCAGATCAGCGAACCGGCCGTCACCATGACCACGCCGTAGAAGAAGCTGGCGCCTGGCCGTATGCCCAGCCATAGGCTGGTCAAGGTCGCAGACAGCACCGGCGTGAAGTACGACACGGTTGCCAGCACGGTCAGGTTGCCATGCTGGATGCCGTAGTTCCAGCACGAGTATGCGGTCGCGGTGAGTGCGCCCAGCAACAGCACCTGCGCCGCACCGCTGTAGTTCATGGCCAGCACAGGCTCGTTGCTGATGCTGTACCTGATCCACAGCGCTGTCGCCGTCAACAGCAGGAACAGCGGCACGGCGTTCTTGCCGCTGCCAAAGCGGCGCGTCATGACGGAGTAGGCGGCCCACAGAAACGCTGCTGCAAACGCCAGCCCATACGCAACCGGATTGCTCTGCACATGGCGCCACAGCAGTTGCGCAGACAGCTCGCCATCGCCCTTGATGACCCAGGCGATGCCGGCAAAGCACAGCGCGATCGCCGGCGCCATCAACCAGGACCCGCGCTGAACGCGTGTGACCACGGCCAGCAGCACGGTCAGGCTGGGCCACAGGTAGTTAATCATGCCGAGTTCAATCGCCTGATGCCGGTCATGCGCAAGGCCGACAGACAAGGCCAGCGCGATCTCATAAGCGATGAACAGCGTACCGCAGCCGAACAGATACATGGGCGGCAGTTCCCGCAGCTTGGGCAGGCCGAGTATCAATGCACCAAGCACGCCGCTCGTGGTAAAGATCAGTGCAGCGCCGCCGACCGGGCCAAAGACTTCCGAGATGCTGCGGAACAGACCCAGCGAAGCGCTCCACATCAGGATGGCGGCCATGCCGATGAGGGTGGACTGCCGCTCGTTCTTAAAACCAGTCAAAACGCTCGCCCCTGTATGCCGTTGAATGAAGGCTAAAAATATATAGCGTTCAAGCGTCTAAATCCATATTTTTTTCGTCTGCCTTATAATGCTGCCATGATCTCCCTGACCAAGCGACAACTGCTGCATACATGGATTGCCTTGCTGGCCATCCTGTTCAGCGTACTCGCACCGACAGTCTCCCATGCTGTCGCCGCCAGCAATCCAGTCAGCATGCTGGAAATGTGTAGCGTCAACGGCAGCGATGACGGCAAGGTGCCCACCACCACCAAGCATGGCATGGAGCATTGCGCCTTCTGTACTGTCCACGGTGGTACGGATGCACTCCCCACCGCTTCTGCGATAGCGCTGGCACGTCACGCCGGCCGCGATATCTACCCTCCCCTGTTCTACAGCGCACCGCAGTCCCAGCACACCTGGTCTGCGTCCAACCCGCGCGCGCCGCCTTTCCTGGCCTGATCGTCTCCCATTCCTGTTTTACATGCCTGCGCGGCGCTGATCGCTGCGCAGCAGTCTGCGCTCGCGCATCACTTTTAAAAAGAACACAAAATGAAACCGCTCTACATTTCCCTGTGCCTGGCTGCTGCCGGCGTATCCCTGAACACGCACGCTCAAACCGTTGATCCGAATACCGAGCCACGCTACAAAGTGATTGTCTCCGCGCTGGCCAGCAGCTGGCAGCCGCGCCAGAACGGCGCCAGCGATGCAGCGCAACTGCTCAGCGACACGCCTGGCTACAGCGTGGCGGCAGGCGGCGGCGTGTCCGGCCTGCCGTATGTGAATGGCCTGGGCGACGACCGCCTCAAGATCCGCATTGACGGCATGGAGATCACGTCGGCCTGCGCCAACCACATGAACGCGCCGCTGTCGTATATCGATCCGAGCCAGGTCAGCCGCATTGACGTGCTGGCCGGCGTCACCTCCGTCAGCGCCGGCGGCGACAGCATCGGCGGCAGCATCAACGTCAAATCCGTCGCACCGGTATTTGCCAACACGCCGGACAGCCTGCGCACCAGCGGCAAGCTGTCGCTGAATGGCCGCAGCAACGGCCAGGTCATCAACAGCGGCGTCTCGGCGGCGATTGCCAGCGACACGATGAGCTTCGGCTACAACGCGGCCTATGCACGCGGCCATAGCTACGAAGACGGCGACGGCAACCGCGTGCTGGGCAGCCTGTATGAAAGCATCAACCAGTCCGCGGTGCTGGCATTGCGTCGCCAGGACCAGCAGGTGACGGTGCGCGTCGGCACCCAGCACATTCCGTATCAAGGCTTCCCTAACCAGTACATGGACATGACCGACAACACCGGCCGCTACGCCAACCTGGCCTATGTGGGCAAGTTCGGCTGGGGCGAACTGGATGCGGCAGCCTATTGGCAGAAGACCGATCACGAAATGGGTTTCTTCTCGCCCGAGCGCACCGGCATGATGCCGATGGTGACGCACGGCCGCAATTCCGGCTACACGCTGAAAGCCAGCCTGCCGCTGGCGGACAACAGCAAACTGCGCGTGGGACAGGAATATCACAGTTTCCGCCTGGACGACTTCTGGCCCGGCATTCCAGGTTCCATTATGATGGGGCCACAGACCTATATGAACATCAACGACGGCAAGCGTGACCGCGTGGCCTTGTATGGCGAGGCTGAAACGCAGCACAATGCGCAATGGACCTCGCTGCTCGGCGCGCGCTGGGAATCGGTGCGTATGGATGCGGGCAATGTTCAACCCTACGCGGACAATATGATGAATGCGGCGGATGCCAAAGCCGCAAAAGCCTTCAACGCGCGCGACCGCCATCAGCGCGACAGCAATCTCGATCTGACCGCGATGGGCCGCTTTGAAGCCAACGCCAACACCAGCTACGAGCTGGCGGCAGCACGCAAGACGCGTTCGCCCAATCTGTATGAGCGCTACTCGTGGGGACGCGGCACCATGGCGATGACCATGACCAACTGGTTTGGCGATGGCAACGGCTACGTCGGCAACATCGACCTGAAGCCGGAGACGGCTTATACGCTGGGCTTCACGGCGCACTGGCATGGCGCGCAACCGGACAGCTGGTTCGTCAAGCTCAATCCCTATTACAACCGGGTCAAGGATTACATCGACGTCGATGTGCTGGGACAGTTCAATCCCTACATGGCGATGAACGCACGTGGCGCGCTGCTGCAATTTGCCAACCATGACGCCAGGCTGTATGGCGCCAATCTGTCGTGGAGCGTGCCGGTCAGCGCATTGAAGTTCACCGGTAACGCGGCCTACACACGCGGCAAGCGCAACGACGGCGGCGACCTGTATCACATCATGCCGCTGAATGCCTTGCTGGCTCTGGAGTATCAACAAGGCGCGTGGGCCAGCCAGATCGAAACCAGGCTGGTCGCGCACAAGGACAATGTCGATGCGCGCCGTCTGGAACCCGAGACCGCGGGCTATGCGCTGCTGAATCTGCGCACCAGCTATCAGGTGCAGAAGAATGTGCAGCTGTCGGCCGGCGTCAGCAACCTGCTCGACAAGCAGTATGCTGATCCGATGGGCGGTGTCTACCTGTCTGGCATAAAGGTGAACAAAGGCGCATTGCGCCCGTTACCTGGGTATGGCCGTTCCTTCGATCTCGGCATGGTCATCAGCTTTTGAGCCATAATCGCTGACATCGTGGCGTTTATGGAGCAGTCTTCGTGACCAGGTTCACCATCATGTTCAGCGTGGCCATGGCATTGGCGTCCGCCGCACAGGCGGCGCCAGTGCCGCAGCCGCCATTGATCGAAAGCGCATTCTCGCCGGACGCCGGCGCGGAAGCGCTGGTGCTCAAGGTGATTGATACGTCGGTTACGACGCTCCGTCTCGCCGCCTATTCATTCAGTTCGCCGGCCGTCACGCAGGCGCTGCTGCAAGCCAGGCAGCGCGGCGTGGACGTCAAGGTGCTGGCGGACTACCGCCGCAATCAAAAGAAGATCAATATCGCTGCGCTGCGCCAGCTGGTGCAGGCGGGCATTCCGGTCCGCACGGTGTCGGTGTATGCACTACACCACGATAAATACATCATCGCAGACGGCCATACGGTGCAAAACGGCAGCTTCAATTACACCCAGGATGCGGCGCTGAGCAATAGCGAAAATGTACTCGTCGTGTGGAACGACACCCAGCTTGCCCGTGCTTACCTCCGCCACTGGGAAGACCGCTGGGGCAAGGGTGTGGACTACCAGTAACGTCACTATCCACACGGGAATAAAGTTATATAAATCAAAGAGTTAACTTTTTATTTTGTGAGTATTTTGTAGAATTCCTGTCATTTTATCCTGCTAAACTTTTTGGCGTAGTTATTAAATAAACCACGTCCAAACGAGGGGGTATCATGTCCAGGCTGGGTCTTGTCGTCTTACTCGCTTTGCTGCCGCATGCGGCACGGGCGGACTCTCAACCGCTGCCCGCCATGGGGGCGGATCTCACACAGGTGTCGGTGTCCGGCATCTCGTCCGGCGGCTTCATGGCCGCGCAACTGGCGACCGCCTACTCCGCCACTTTCATGGGAGTCGGCGTGATCGCTGCGGGGCCGTACTACTGCGCCGGCACTTACCCTTCAATCGACTATCTGCAAAACGCCACGACCACGTGCATGAGTCCAGCATCCCCCGCAGTGACGGCCAACGCCACGGCATCCTGGGCCAACGCGATCCGCTTCGAGAGAAAGGGCCTGATCGACCCTGTCAGCAATCTGGCACGCCAGCACGTGTATGTGTTCAGTGGCTCCAACGACAACATCGTCAAGACGATGGTGGTAAACGAGGTCCCGAAATATTACAGCCTGGCCGGCGCGCGCCCCGGGAACATCATCTACGACAACCAGACGGATGCCGGGCACTCTATCGTCACCGATAATCCATCCGACCTGGCCTGCCCTGATAACCAATCGCCTTACATCAACGACTGCGGCTTCAAGCAATCGCAAGTGCTGCTGGCACATATCTACGGCCCCAATGTGCAGGCGCCTGCGGACACGCCATCGCAAGCGATACTGCGTTTCAATCAGGGCGAGTTTGTGCAAGGGACGCGCACCAGCATGGACTCGGACGCCTATGCCTACATTCCCTCGGTATGCCAGCGCACCGCCTGTGCCATCCACGTGGCGTTCCACGGCTGCAAGCAAGGGGCGACCGTGATTGGCAAGCGTTTCTACAGCGGTACTGGCTACAACGAATTCGCCGATACCAACAAGCTGATTATCCTTTACCCGCAAGTCCACAAGTCCAAAGGCATACCGCCGAATCCCAAAGGCTGCTGGGACTTTTGGGGCTACTCCAGCGAAGATCAGCAGCACAAGGATTTCTACACCAAAAATGCGCCACAGATGAAAGCCATCATGGCCATGCTCAAACGCCTGGGCCAGCCGCGCCCTGCGCTTGCTTCGTCCGACTCACAATAAAGGAACCGTCATGACTACTACCGCATTGTCTTCATTCGATTTTGGCAAAACCGCCGTGACCACCGCGCAGTCGCAGTTCGCGCAGATCGTCAAGTCCACGCTGGCGGTGTTCAACCAGTGGCGCGACTGGCAAGCCGAAGCCGGCACCAAGCTGCTGCACACGCAGCTGGACCTGCTGCAACCGCCAGGTGCCGCCATCTCGGCGCAAAACCTGCTGGCCTTGCCGTTTGGCCTGTCGACGGATCTGGTGGCGCAGCAGAAGGAAGTGCTGCAAAGCCTGCTGACGCGGAATAACGCGCTGGTGGAGGATCTGCGCAAGTCGCAGAACAAGGAAGATATCTCGCTGGTGATGGCGGGCTATCTGAGCGATGTGGATGGTCTGGTGCGCGACAACGCGGGCAAGGTCATGACCTTGTTGAATTCAGTCTCCAGCGCCACCACGGTACTGACCGAGCGCACGCTGGATGATCTGATTGCCGCCGATCCGCAGAAAAAACTGCCGTCTCCGGCCTGATGCCGTCATTCCCGCACAAGCGGGAATGACGGTTTGCTTAGGCTGCTGCGGTTTCCTGAATCACGCCACGACGCAGCTGGTCGCGCTCGATGGATTCGAACAGGGCTTTGAAGTTGCCTTCGCCGAAGCCATCGTCGCCTTTGCGCTGGATGAATTCGAAGAACACCGGACCCAGTTGGGTTTCGGAGAAGATCTGCAGCAGCAGGCGCGGTTTGCCGTCAACCACGTTACCATCCAGCAGCAGGCCGCGTGCTTTCAGTTCCGCCGCGTTTTCGCCGTGGCCTGGTACGCGACCGTCCAGCATTTCATAGTAGGTTTCTGGCGGCGCGGTCATCAGCGGTACGCCGGCAGCGCGCAGACGGTCGACGGTGCTGATCAGGTCTTCGGTCAGCAGCGCGATGTGCTGGATGCCTTCGCCATTGAACTGCATCAGGAATTCCTCGATCTGGCCGCCGCCTGCCTTGCCTTCTTCGTTCAGCGGAATGCGGATCATGCCGTCCGGCGCGGTCATCGCGCGCGAGGTCAGGCCGGTGTACTCGCCCTTGATGTCGAAGTAGCGGATCTCTTTGAAGTTGAACAGGCGCTCGTAGAACGATGCCCAGTAGCTCATGCGGCCACGGTAGACGTTGTGGGTCAGGTGGTCGATGATCTGCAGGCCGTGGCCCACTGGATTGCGTTCCACGCCTTCGATGAATTCGAAGTCGATGTCGTAGATGGAGCTGCCTTCTTCAAAGCGGTCGATCAGGTACAGCGGTGCGCCGCCGATGCCTTTGATGGCTGGCAGACGCAGTTCCATCGGGCCAGTCTGGGTGTCCACCGCTTGTGCGCCCAGTTCCAGCGCGCGGGCGTAGGCCTGGTGCGCATTGCGCACGCGGAAAGCCATGCCGCAAGCCGACGGGCCATGTTCAGCGGCGAAGTAGGCAGCCGGGCTGTTAGGCTCATTGTTGACGATGAAGTTGATGCCGCCCTGGCGGTACAGGTCAACCTTCTTGGAGCGGTGCACCGCGACCTTGATGAAGCCCAGTTGCGCGAAGATGTTTTCCAGCAGGCCCGGTACCGGCGATGCGAATTCAACGAATTCAAAGCCCATCAGGCCCATAGGATTTTCAAACAAGTCTGCCATTTTCTTTTCCTCTTTAAAATTATCGTTTAGCGTTGTGATAGGTGCCGATGCCGCGGTGGACCAGCCGGTCCTGCGGCAGAATGGTGCCCGGCTGGAGGACCGGCCGTTGTGCTACCTGTTCATACAG
Source organism: Duganella sp. CY15W (assembly GCF_009857555.1). NCBI lineage: Bacteria > Pseudomonadati > Pseudomonadota > Betaproteobacteria > Burkholderiales > Oxalobacteraceae > Duganella > Duganella sp. CY15W. The sequence continues at coordinate 88,328 of NZ_WWCQ01000004.1, forward strand.
CGGCGCGAAATCGGTGTGCGCCAGTTGCAGCAGTTCGTCGAGATGACGGATGACGAAATAGGTTTCCTGGAAGTCGTCGATGCGGTAGTCGGTCTGCATCACGCGCGGCAGGTCGAAGCGCACACGGTTCGGCGACGGATCATCCAGTGCAAAAATCGATTCGGTGTACGAGGACACGATGCCGGCGCCGTACAGGCGCAGGCCATCCTTCTGTTCCACCAGGCCGAATTCCACGGTGTACCAGTAGACGCGCGCCAGCAGATCCAGCACGCCCTTCTCTTTCGCGCGCAAGCCGCCCACGCCATAGGCCTGGATGTAGTCGGCGATGATGGGGTTCATCAGCAGCGGCACGTGGCCGAAGACGTCGTGGAACACGTCCGGCTCTTGCAGGTAATCGAGCTGGCTGGCTTCGCGGATGAACTGCCCCGCAGGGAAGCGGCGATTGGCCAGGTGCTCGAAGAACACTTCATCCGGCACCAGGCCAGGCACGGCCACCACTTCCCAGCCGGTGTGCTGTTTCAGCACGGCGCTGAGCTGGCGGAAGTCGGGAATCTTGTCCGGGGCGATCGGCAGTGCGCGCATGCCGGCCAGGAATTCATCGCAGGCGCGGCCTTCCAGCAGCTTGGTCTGGCGCTCAAACAGCGTGGCCCAGACCTGGTGCTGCTCCGGCGTGTAGCGGTCCCACTGCTGGTCGATGGTCCAGTCGTCGCGCTGGCCAGGAGGCAGGTCAGACAGGTGCATGGCCGAATCCCCTGGCAGCGGCGTCGCAGGCAAGCGCCATGTCGAAATCGTTTTGCGTCAGGCCGCTGGCGTCGTGCGTGGTCCAGGTGATGCGGACCTTGTTGTAGACGTTGCTCCACTCGGGATGGTGGTTGCGCTTTTCCGACTGCAGCGCCACGGCACTCATGAAGGCAAAGGCTTCCACGAAATCCGCAAACACGAATTCACGGCTGATCGACAGCGAGTCGCCGGCAATCGCCCACGCTGGCACGGTGACCAGCCTGACGGGCAGTTGGGACAGTTCGAGTTTTTGCATCTCACACCTCCGTGATGACTTTGACCATGGCAGTTGCCACTGGCGTCACGCCCACGCTGGTCAGCGCGGCCAGGCACATGCGGCCCGATTCGATGAAGTACACGCCATGCTCGTTGCGCAGCTTGCGGATCTGCTCTACCGGCAGGCCGGTGTAGCTGAACATGCCCTGCTGGACGCGCAGGTATTCGAAGTCGCCGCCCGGCAGCTTGGCCTTCAGCTGTGCATACAGTTCAGCGCGGATCTGCTTCATCCGCACGCGCATGGCGGTCAGTTCTTCTTCCCACTGGGCGCGCAGCTGGGCGTCATCCAGCACGGTGCTGATGATGCGGGCGCCGTAGCCTGGCGGGTTGGAGTAGATCTTGCGCACGGCCGATTGCAGCTGGCCGAACACCTTGGCGGCATCGTCCGCATCCTTGCAGGCGACGTGCAGCGAGCCGCAACGCTCGCCGTAGATGGCGAAGTTTTTCGAGTACGAACCGGCCACCAGCAGCGGAATGCCCTGCTGTGCGAAGTAGCGGATGGCGTAAGCGTCTTCGTTGATGCCTTCGCCGAAGCCCTGGTAGGCGATGTCGAAGAACGGCAGCAGGCCGCGCTCCTGCACTACCTTGGCCAGGTCGTGCCACTGTTGCAGGCTCAGGTCAGCGCCGGTCGGGTTGTGGCAGCAGGCGTGCAGCACGACCACGTCACCAGCCGGCAGCGCGCGCAGTGCGGCCAGCATGCCGTCGAAATTGACGCCATGGGTTTCGCGTGAGTAGTAAGGATAGGTGCCGACTTCAAAGCCAGCGCCGCCGAAGATGCCCTTGTGGTTGTCCCAGGTTGGATCGCTGACCCACACCTTCGCCTGCGGGAACCAGGCCTTGAGGAAGTCGGCGCCGACTTTCAGCGCGCCGGAACCGCCCAGCGTCTGGATGGTGGCCACACGGTCGGCCAGCGGCTCGCCTGCCTGCACGCCAAACACCAGGCGGCGCGCATGTTCGCGGTAGCTCGGCGAACCGGCCATCGGCAGGTAGGGATGCGGGTGGAACGATTGCGCCAGGCGCTCCTCTGCGGCGGCCACGGCGCCCATCAGCGGAATGCGCTGCTGCTCGTTCAGATACACGCCGATGCTCAGGTTGACCTTGTCCTGACGCGGGTCGGCGGCGAATTGTTCGTTCAGCGTGAGGATAGGGTCCCCAGCAAATGCTTCAACGTGCTGAAACATCATATCTCCTGATTCTTTTTGATAGAAAAACAGGAACAGCTTAACGTTCAAAACGCGATAAAAGTAACCGCAATACGCGCAGTTTTGTATAATTTATGCACAAAATTCTCACAAAACAGCCCGGAGATGCACATGACGGTTATCACCATCGACAAATTTGACTTACAGCTATTGACAGAGCTCCAGCGCGATGGCCAGGCCACCAATAGCGCGCTGGGGAATAAGATACACCTGTCCACCTCCCAGGTCAGCCGGCGCGTGCTGCGCATGCAGGAAGCGGGCGTGATCGACCACTATGCGGCCATCATCGAACCGGTGGCTGTGGGGCTGGATGTGATGGCCTTTACGGAGGTTTCGCTGGACCACCACAGCAACTCGGCCAGCGTGCGTTTCGAGACAGCTGTGGAAGAGATGCCGGAAGTGATGGAGTGCTATACGCTGGCCGGCCGCTCCGACTATCTGCTGCGCGTGGTGGCGCCGGACCTGGCGGCGCTGTCGAGATTCATGACGGAGAAGATCCTGCGCATTCCCGGCGTGGCGCAGGTCAAGTCCACCGTCACGCTACGCAAGATCAAACACACCCACGTGCTGCCGCTCGATCACGTGATGCAGCCGACCGAAAACCGCAAGCGGATTCACTTCGCCTGATCCCGCAAGAAGCGCTGCACGGCGGCCAGCACCAGTTCGGGGTACTCGCGCTGCGGCATGTGGTGACAGCCGGGGAGTATCAGGACTTCGCCGCCGGCGCTGCTCAGGCTTGCGATGTGGCGCGGGTGTTCCAGCGAGCCGTATTCGTCGCAGTCGCCGTGGATGACCAGCATCGGGCAACGGATACCGTCGGCATCCTGTCCGATGCGCCACGCGGAAAACTCCGCCGACAGCCAGGTGTCAATCCAGGCGTGCAGAACCCAGTGCGCCTGTGCACCGTGGTAGCGGGCCAGCCGTTCCAGTTGTCCCGCATCGGCAAACGCGGCCTGCGCCTGGCGTACGCCGTCGGTGATGCCCTGGTCCACCCAGGCCTGGGCGGACATGGTGACGAGCGCCTCGCACGCACCCGCATACATGGCCGCGCACTGCACGGCAATGCCGCCGCCGACGCTGTAGCCAAAAGCGACAAAGCGGCCAATCGCCAGTGCGCTGCGCAGCAAAGGGAAATACAGGCGTGCTTCATCGCGGATGAAATGAATCGACCAGCCGCCGGGATGCGGCGCCGACTGGCCGAAACCGAAGCGGTCGTAGGCAATCACTTTGCGGCCGGTACGCGCGGCCAGCGCGGCAGGAAAATCACGCCATAGTGCGACACAACCCAGCGAATCATGAAACAGGATGATGGGCGCGCCTGCTTCTCCGGCTGGCGTCCAGCTGCGCGCATATAACTGGCCATGCTGCGTGGCGATACGGTGCTCCTGCTCCTGCATAGACGGCTGCTCCACGGGTAACGATGCGATGCATTTTACCCGCAGCAGCCGTCGGCGGTACGCTTAGAACTCTTCCCAGTCCGCACCTGCCGCAACCTTGGCTTTCATCGCCGGCTGGCGCACCACTGCCAGCTGGGTACTGGCCTGCTGCGCCAGTTGCGGGCGCGGAGTACGCGCCAGTGCCGGCCGCGCAGCACCGCTGTCCAGCGTGAAGATGCTGACCACGCGCGCCAGATTCTCGGCCTGCTCCTGCATCGAGGCCGATGCCGCAGCCGCCTGCTCGACCAGCGCGGCGTTCTGCTGCGTGACCGTGTCCATCTCCGAAATCGCCTGGTTGATCTGCTCGATGCCGACTTCCTGCTCCTTGCCGGCAGTCGTGATCTCCGCCACGATATCGGACACCATCTTGACGCTGGCCACCACTTCGTCCATGGTCTTGCCGGCCTGCTGCACCAGCTTGCTGCCGGTCTCCACCTTGGCGGCGGAATCGGTAATCAGGCTCTTGATTTCCTTGGCAGCGCTGGCCGAACGCTGCGCCAGATTGCGCACCTCGCTGGCGACGACAGCAAAGCCGCGCCCCTGCTCGCCGGCCCGCGCTGCTTCCACCGCTGCGTTCAGCGCCAGGATATTGGTCTGGAACGCGATACCGTCAATGACGCCAATGATATCGACGATCTTGGACGACGACGCATTGATCGAGCCCATGGTCTCAACCACCTGCGACACCACATCGCCGCCCTGGATGGCGATGCCGGACGCCGAATGCGCGAGCTCATTGGCGCGGCGTGCGTTGTCGCTGTTCTGCTTGACGGTGGAGGTCATCTCTTCCATCGACGACGCGGTTTCCTCAAGCGAGCTGGCTTGCTGCTCGGTGCGCGCCGACAGGTCCAGATTGCCGGTGGCGATTTCGCTGGCCGCAGTGGAGATGACATCGGTCCCCTGCCGCACCTGGCCGACGATGCTCTGCAGGTTGTCGTTCATCTCCTTCAACGCCAGCAGCAGCTGGCCTGTTTCGTCGGTGGTGCTGACTTCGATTTTGCTGGTCAGGTTACCGGCAGCGACGGTCTGCGCGATGTGCACCGCGTTCACCAGCGGACGCGAAATCAGGCCGGAAATCCATACCGCCTGCACCGTGCCCAGCGCAATGCAGGCAGCAAGAATTCCCATGATCCACCAGCGCGCCGACGCGTACAGCGCGTTGCCTTGTTCACTGGCCTTGATGCCGCCGTCGATGTTGACCTTGGAGAGTTTTTCCAGCATCGCCGCTGCGGCATTAAACAATGCAGACTCTTTGCCGCGCAGGATGGTCTTGCCCTCTTCAACCTTCTGCTGGCGCGATAACTTGAGGATTTCCATACTCATCGCGCGGTATTGTTCCCACTGGCTGCCAAACTCCGCATAGCCTGCGCGCTCCTCCGGCTCGGTGATGAGCTTTTCATATTCGGCGCGGTGCTGGGCCAGGTTGTCGAGAAACTCGTTCATGCGTTTTTCGTACTTGGCCCAATCCTCCTCGGTGGAGGACAGCAGGTGCTGCGCCTCCTGCGCGCGGTAACGCGAGATGTCGTACTTCATCTCCAGCAGCACGCGCACGCTGGGCATCCAGTTGGTTTCCAGGTCGGTCGAGGTCTGGTTCACGCGGGCCAGCTGCACCACCGAGAAGATGCCCAGACCCAGGCTCAGGGCCAGCACCACGGCAAATGAGAGCAGCAGTTTGTTGAACAGGCGGAGATTGAGAAAGGTACGCATTTTGCAAACTCCTTAGGTAGGCGGTGATGCGAAATGCGCGGGGGCTGGGCGCGACGTCCCAGTTATATCAGACCAGCAAATGATTAGCGATTATTTGTTTCTATGAAAATCACCAAATCTATCGCTGATTGCTGAGCTCGCGTTGCATGAGCTCGACAAAACTGGCGACACTGGCCGTGCGCAGCGGGTGACAGGGGATGCCGGCGCGGGCCGCCAGCTGCCTGGTGACGTGCATGGCGTTGTGGCTGATGAAGTCCACCGGGAACACCACCATGTGGGCACGCGGCAACAGTGTGGCCAGCATGCCCTTGCGGTCTTCGAGACCGCCGTCGTGCAGCAGCAACTCGCCGCCGGCGGCCGCAACCAGCCGCGTCAGCACCTGGTTCGATTGCACGCGGCCGCCCACATACAGCACGCACCGGCCTTGCAGTTGCGGCAAGCTTGTCTCTTCACTCTCCAGCAATTGGGCCAGTGTGTGTTCCAGCGCCAGCACTTCCGTACGCGCAGCTTGCATGTCACTACGCAGCTGCTCGGCATCGCGGCGCGCGGCCTCGCGGGCGGCGGATGCGGCTTCGTGCTGCGTTTCCGCTGCCGCCCCACGGACGATTTGCAGCGACAGCTGTTCTTCGGTGCTGGCCAGTGCGGCGCGCAGCTGCACCGCTTCATCGTTGATGGCGCGCGTACTGTCGTCGCACAGGCTGGCCAGTTGCGCGCGCAATTGGGCCAGCTCGGTCGCCTGCTGATCGATGGTTGCCTGGGCCTGGCGATGCTGCGCGCCCAGATCCTGCAGGCGGATCTGCTGGCCCGTGGTTTGTTCACGCAGGCGGACGCATTCCTCTTCCAGTGCCGTCAGGCGGCGCAGGTCGGCGCGGTTGGATGCGCCCACCAGATGCGACAGCATGTGCACATCGCCGAACGCCTGGCGGCGCAATTCGTAGCTGCACCGTGGATGCGTCAGCAGCGCCCAGTACGCGCCGGGAACGTCGCCATGCGCCAGCGCATCGCTCCACAAGGCGGCCAGCTCGTCGTCATCCGCCGCCTGGCGGAAGCGCTTGATCGCCAGTTCGTGGCGCGCATCCAGCGCCTTGTGCAATTCCTTGGCGGCGCCCTCGCCCGCTGTCGACAGCTCGACCGCAGTGTGGTGCATGTCCAGGTCGGTGGCGCTCTTGCGGTCCAGGTGCGTGGCGTAGCGCGGCACCAGCTTGCGCAGCTCGCCCGTGGTCAGACAAGTGCCAATGATGGAGCAATGCAGATTGGCGTCCAGCTCCGCCAGCCGGGCGCGCCGTGGTGGCGGCGTGGTCGCGGCCTTGTGTGCCTGGTCCGGCGTGCAGCAGGCGTCCGGCTGCAGATTCAGCATCCGGTGGACATAAGTGGGCTCGGACTGGACGGGCAGAAAAGGCATGGTCAGGTCGCTCAGAACGTTATATATACTGAAATATAACGTATCAAGCCAGCGCACGCCACCAGGGTTGTGTAATTTCATATATAACGCTTTTTCAATGAGGATGCGGCATACTGGCGCCATGCCTGCCGAACTCAATCTCAAACTCCGTATCCAGCACGACGATGACGTGGCTTTTGGCCCCGGCAAAGCCGATCTGCTGGAAGCCATTGCCGACGCCGGCTCCATCAGCGGCGCCGCCCGCGCGATGAATATGTCCTATCGCCGCGCATGGCTGCTGGTGGACGTGATGAACCGCTGCTTCCACGAACCGCTGGTGCACAGCGCTGCCGGCGGCTCGCATGGCGGCGGCGCGCAACTCACGGAAACCGGCCTGGCGGTGCTGACGCAGTTCCGCAAGATGGAAGCGGCGGCGCACAAGGCAGCGCAAACGCACATGGCCACGCTGGCGGCCATGCTCAAAGACGCTTAAGACTTGACGAACAAGGCCTGCAATTCGCCGTAAGGCATGGCCTGGGCGATCAGCGGCCCTGCATTGCCGGTGGCGAGGAAGTCCCTGGTCATGCCGCCAGCCACGGCCCACAAGGCTTGCGCCAGGCCGGAACCAGCGCTGAAGCGGGCTACGCCCAATTGCTGCAACTCGGCCACCGATGGCAGACCGGCGACATCCATCACATTCACCGGCAAGCCAGCGCCAGCCACCACGGCTTTGATCTCATCGGCCTTGCTGATACCCGGCACGAACAGGCCGTCGGTCCCCGCTTCCTTGTACAGCGCCGCGCGCCGGAGCACTTCCGCCACACGCTCGCCCTCCGGCGCCAGGCCACGCAGATAGACGTCGGTGCGGGCGTTGATGAAGATGTCCTTGCCCGCCTGCGCCGCCAGCTTTTTGATGGCGCTGATCTTCGCCGCCAGCAGCGCCGGCGCATCACTGCCGTCCTCCAGATTGATGCCGGCCACGCCAGCGTCGATCAGGCGCAGCACATTGTGCGCCACCTGTTCCGGTTCGGCCGAATAGCCGTTTTCAAAATCCACCGACAGCGGCACCTTGACGACGCGCGCGATGTTGATGGCTACGCCGATCGCCACTTCGGCCGGCATGTAGTCGCCGTCCGCATAGCCCTGCGCCCATGCGACGCCGGCACTGGTGGTGGCGATGGCTGGTGCGCCCAGGCTTTCAAACAGGCGCGCGCTGCCCGCATCCCAGGCGTTGGCCAGCATCAGCAACTTGCTGCCGTCGTGCAGTTTCTTGAACTCGTACATCACGTCTCCTTAGAAAAGACTGGCTTGCGCCGTCGTCAGGTTGGTAAAACTGTCGTGCATGGGCAGCAGGATCGAGTCGGCGATCGGCTGCAATTGCTTGGTCAGATAATGTTCGTAGTCGATGTGCGAGCGCACCACCTCCAGCGGTTCCGGCCCGCCCGTGGTCATCACGTAGCTGATCCAGCCGCCGTTCTGGTAGCGCAGCGGCCGGCGCTGCGACTGGTTGTATTCATCGGCGATGCGCGCCGCGCGCACTTGCGGCGGCACGTTGACCTTGTACTCATCGAGCGGCTGGCGCAGGCGCTTGCGGTACACCAGCAGATCGTCGTAGGCGCCGGCCAGGGTATTCAGCGCATATTCGCGCACGTATTCCTGGTACGGCTCGTCCTTGAAGATGCGCGTGAACAGGCCTTGCTGGAACTGCTGCGCCAGCGGCGTCCAGTCGCTGCGCGCCACTTCCAGGCCGCGGTAGATGACTTCTTCCTCGCCCTTGCTGTTGACGGTCAGGCCGGCGTAGCGCTTCTTGCTGCCCATGTCGGTGCCGCGTATGGTCGGCATGAAGAACTTCTGATAGTGCGTATCGAACTCGATTTCGAGATGGCACTCCAGGCCGTGCTGTTCCTTCAACATGGTGCGCCACCAGTTGTTGATATGCTGCGCCAGTCCCTCGCCGATCGCCAGCGCTTCATCGTTGGGATATTCTTTTTTCAGCCAGATGAAGATGGAGTCGGTGTCGCCGTAGATGACATCGTAGCCTTGCGCCTCTACCAGCTCGCGCGTCTGCTTAAGCATCTGGTGGCCACGCAGCGTCACCGACGACACCAGGCGCGGATTGAAGAAGCGGCACTCGGTGGCGCCCAGCACGCCGCAGAAGGAATTCATGAGCAGTTTGAGCGCGGTGGACAGCGGCTCGTTTTTCGCGCGCTTGGCGGCGTCGCGCTGCTTCCAGATGTCGGTGGTGATGGCGGGCAGGCAGTGCTTCTCGCGCGAAAACACGGTGCCGTTGACGCCTTGCACAATGTCAGCCGGGTCGCTGGCGTTTTCGCCTTCAACCAGGCCCACCGGATCGACCAGGAAGGTGCGGATGATGGACGGGTACAGGCTTTTATAGTCCAGCACCACCACCGAATCGTACAGGCCAGGCTTGGAGTCGATCACAAAGCCGCCCGGCGAAGCGCCGCCGCTGACGTCGCCGACGTTGGGCGCGACATAGCCTTCGCGGTGCATGCGCGGCAGGTAGTGGTGGTTGAACGCGGCGATCGAACCGCCCAGATGGTCGGCCTGCAAGCCAGTCACGGTGGCGCGCTCGATCATGAAGGCCAGCAGGTTGGCCTTGTCGAAGATGCGCGTAACCAGCTCGCAATCTTTGAGGTTGTACAGCGCCAGCGCTGGTTTGTCCTCATGGAAGCGGCGCTCGATTTCCGCCATCTTGTCGTAGTCGTCGCCGATGTCCTTGCCCTCGCCAAGCATGGTCTGGGCCACGTTCTGCAGGCTGTAGGACGGGAACATCCATGACGCGGCCTTGAGCGCATCGATACCGTCCAGCACCACGCGCCCCGGCACCGGCGCAAACAGATAGCCCTGCTTGCCCGGATGTTCACGCCATTCGATGCCCTTGCCTTCGCGCCCGAACGCCAGCGGCACCTTGTACTTGTCGGCGTTCTTTTGCAGCACGCGCAGGTCGAACTGCACCACATTCCAGCCGATGACAACATCGGGATCGTGGCGCGCCAGCCAGGCGTTCAGGCGTTCGATGAGCTGGCGCGGCGTGGCGCAATATTCAAGGTCGAAATCCTGCTCCGGCGCGTGCTCCGGCGCTGCGCCCAGCATATACACCTGGCGCTGGCCGCAGCCCTGCAGCGCGATCGAGTACAGGTCTTCGTAGGCGCTGGTTTCGATGTCCAGCGATACCATCTTGAGCGTAGGCCGGTAGTCGGGCGCGGGCTTGAGCTTGCAGTTGTGGATCACGGCGCCGCTGGCGTGACCGCCCTCGGTCTGCACCGAGGCGGTGATGAAGCGCTCCATCAGGTAGCGTTCCGGCGGCCGGATGTCGGCCTCGTACAGTTTGATGCCATGGTCGCGCAGCGTGCGCTCCAGCGCCGTCAGCTGCTTGTAGCGCGAGGCATAAACGCCTACCACGGGCTGCTGCTGAAAAGTCTTGAGCTGGAGCTCACGCAGCTCGATGCCCGCCCCCGGGCCAATCTGCGCTTCGATGGCCGCACGCACGGAAGCCTCGGCAAAAGCCACCGAAGTCTGGGCGGTCAGGCGGACTTTCCTGGGGCCGGCGTCCGTCGCCAGCCAGAAATCGATCTCCGTGCCGCTGGGCGTGTCGCGCCAGTGACGGGTCAGGATAAATCCGGTATGTGCGGTAAGCGTCATGCCATAATTATACTGTATGCACATACAGTTTGCAGCACTTACGTCAACTGGTCCGCACCCGGGGTCCCGCCAGATAGGACAGCCTGAGCGCAGCCGGCCCGCGCGGCGCCGGCCGGTGTTCCGGACGCCCCGGCTTGCCCGGCCGCTCGACGTCAAGCGCCACGCCATCGAGGCTGATCTCGACCATGCCGCCCTCTTCGTCGCAGCCGGAAAACAGCAGTAAGGCGCCCGGCCCACGTACCGCGCCGCGCAAGGTAGTGAGGCCGGACCAGCGATAACTCATCAGCTCACCACACAGGCGCGTGGCCGCCTGCACCAGCGGCAAGCGCTGTTCATACGACGGATCGCCACCGCTGATCCAGTACAGATGCACTTCGGTCAGGCGCCGCTCTTCGGGCGCGAAAATGTAGCGCAAGCGCGCCGGGCCGGGACCCGGCGGCAGCTCAGGCAAGGCCAGTTCCAGCCGCTCCTCGCCGCTGAGCAGGTCGATGTCGTGGCACAGCAGGTGCTGCGCCTGCGGATGTTCCGCCGCGATCAGGGCGGCCACGGCGGCAAGCTCCATGCCCCAGTGAGCGCGGCCATAACCATGGCAGCGGTAGCGGTGATCGCGCACCTGCCACGAGCGCGGCTGGCCGGTCAGCGAAAGCTCCAGCATGGGGCGGCGCGACGGTTGGGCGCCCGGTCGTGGTAAATCGGGATGGACGTGCATGGCGTGATTGTAGGTGGGCCGTCCTTGGCCTGTATGTAGCACGAATGTGCTACACGGCCGTAACCGGCGTCCGCCTCGGCGTAAAATGGCCGTCATGAAGCACACCGAACACTCCGATATCCGCCCGATCCGCGTCGCCATCGTTGAGGACGATCCCGATTTCAGCAGCGCCCTGCGCCTGGTGATACAGGGTTCGCCCGACATGCAGCTGGCCGGCTGCGCCGCCACGCAGGCCGAAGGGCTGGCGCTGCTGTCGGCCACGCCGGCCGATGTGCTGCTGGTTGACCTCGGCCTGCCCGATGGATCGGGCATTGCCGTGATCCGCGCGGCAGCGGCGCAGTGGCCGCAATGCAGCATCATGGTCAGTACCAATTTCGGCGACGAGACGCATGTGATGCGCTCGATCGAGGCCGGTGCGGCCGGTTATCTGCTCAAGGACAGCTCGCCCTCCCGGATGGCCGACGAGATCCGCAGCCTGGCCAGCGGCGGCAGTCCGATCAGCCCCATCATCGCGCGCCAGGTGCTGGCACGCTTCCGCAACACGCCCACCACAGCGGCCGCCACCAGCGTGGCCAGCGACGATGCGCCACCGCTGCTGTCCCAGCGCGAGAAGGAAGTGCTGGACTACATCACCAAGGGATTTACCGTGCACGAGATTGCCGGCCTGATGCAGCTGTCGCATTTCACCGTGCGGACTTTTGTGCGCCGTATCTACAGCAAGCTCAAAGTCTCCTCCAAGGCCGAAGCCATCTTTGAAGCGCGCACCCAGGGGTTGCTACCCTGATGGAGCGTTCCTCACGGCTGCTGGGCAGCTTGCTGCTGTGCTTTTCGGTGGCGGTGCTGATCGCGGCCGCCTCGCTCTACCTGAACAGCGACAGCCGCCTCGGCCCCAGCCTGCGCCTGACCCAGGCCAGCTGGCAGGAAACCGTCGCGCCGGACTATGCGCCGCCGCCCGCGCGTGTCGATAGCACCACCTTGCCGGCGGCCTGGCAGCAGGTAGCGCTGCCGTTCAATCCGCCGATTGCGCTGCTGCGCCAGGCACGTTCTGGCACCAGCGGCGCGGCGCCACAGGCGGTACGCACCAGCTGGCTCAGGGTGACGGTCGATGGCATGCCTTTGCAGGTGCGTCATCTGGCGCTGTACGGCGTGCGCGTCAAGACCGACGGCACGATCGCCGTCTACATCAACGGCCAGCTCACGCACCAGGCGCAGCAGAACGGGCCATCGTGGAACAGCACGCGCACGCCGTTGTGGTTCACGCTGGACAACAGCCCCGGCAGCCCGCCGGTACGCGAAATCCTGTTGCGGCTGGAGCACAGCAGCGCCTCGCAGACGGCGGTATCATCGCTGCGACTGGGGCCGGCCGACGTGCTGCGCCCCGCCTACCATCTGCGCATGTGGCTGCAGCAGCAGTTGCCGGGCATGCTCAGCGCCGCCTTCATGGCGGTGGGCGTGTTTGCCGCCTTCGTCTGGCTGCGCCGCCAGCATGAGATTGCGTACCTGCTGTTCTTCAATTTGTCGGCCACGGCATTTTTGCGCGGCCTGCATTTCTACGTCGATCTGCGCGTGGAAAACGACTGGTTTGCCTGGCTGACGGTGAACTCGCTGTTCTGGCTGGTGCTGGCCGTGCACTTCTTCCTGTGCCAGCTGCACCAGCGCCCGCTGCGCTGGCTCACGCGCGCGCTGGTCGCGGTGACGCTGGTGATCGGCGCGCTGACCATGCCCGTGCTGGCGGTGCTGCCCAATATGCCCACGGTGACGCCACTGGTGTATCCGGTCGCGGCGCTCATGAGCGTGATGGCCTGCGTGGTGGGCGGCATCTCGGCATGGCGCCACTCGGCCGAGGGGCGGCTGGTGGTGTATGGCCTGTTCGCCTGCACAGCCATGGGCAGCACGGACTGGCTGCTGCAGAACAACGTCATCAGCGCGGAAGGCTGGTATCTGGGTGCCTACGCGCCGGCCGTGTGCTTTATCACCTTTGGCGTTCTGATGTATCGGCGCTATGTGGACGCGATTGCCGAGGTGGAGCGCGTCAACGCCAGCCTGGCGCAGCGGCTGGCCAAGCGCGAGGCGGAACTGGAGGCCAGCCACCGCCGCCTGCGCGAGATCGAACTGCGGCAAACCATCAGCGACGAGCGCCAGCGCCTGATGCAGGACATGCACGATGGCCTGGGTTCTTCGCTGATCAGCGCGATCCGTTCGGTGGAGCGCGGCAACATGAGCGATGAACGCGTATCGCAAATCCTGAAAGATTGTCTGGATGACCTCAAACTCACCATCGATTCAATGGAACCGGTGGAAGCCGACCTGCTGTTATTGCTGGCGACCCTGCGCTTCCGCCTGGAGCCGCGTCTGGAAGGCACCGGCGTCACGCTGCTGTGGGAAGTGCGCGAGCTGCCGACGCTGGCCTGGCTGAATCCCTCCAGCGCGCTGCATATTTTGCGTATTGTGCAAGAAAGCATCGCCAACATCCTGCGCCACACACGCGCCACGGAGATCCGCGTCGGTACCACCGCCAGCGCCGATGGCGTCCAAGTCCACATCGCCGACAACGGTGGCGGCTTCGATGTATCCCAGACGCTGAGCCATGGCAGCGGCCGCGGCCTGCAGAACCAGCAACGCCGCGCCGCCTCGGTCGACGGCCACGTCCGCTGGCAATCAAGCGCCGCGGGCACCCTGTTCACGCTGTGGCTGCCAGTGGTCCGCAATGGCTGAAGATAAAAAAAAGCCCGCTACGTGAGCGGGCTAAATCTATTTCCTTGGAGGAGATAGAGGAGACAGATGAATGATGAGGCATCTCCAGCCATTAAGCCAATTTATCTTTCTGATGCCAGAGATTCACATACCGTATAACGCTTAGAATTTCACATCCAGCTTGACGCTGAAGTAGCGGAACACGTCGCGCGGCGGCACCCAGCTGCTGGCCGAGACCTGCGGCGACGTGGCGGTAGGACCGGCACGGAACGACGACGGGCCACTGGCGTTCGCATTCGGAATGTAGAAGCGGTCAAACAGATTGTTCACGCGGAAGCTCAGCTTGTACTTGTCATCCGGCGCGCGCACACCAAAGCCCAGATCCGTGATGGCATAGCCGGCATTTTTCGAATTGGGATCATTGTTAATGTTGGTGTAATACTCACCCTGATAGCGCAGGTTGGCGTTGACGAAGCCTTTGAACGGCATCGACGGAATCAGGAATTCGTAGTTGGCGCCGATATTCAGCTTGATCTTGGGCGTACCAGGGAACACCGAGTTGTCCAGATTCTGCACACCGGTCGTGGAACCTGGCGCGATCGGGAAGCAGGCCGAGTTCTGGCCGGCGATCGAACCGTTGGCAGCCAGCTTGGTGCCATTCACCGCGACATTGGTGGAATCGCCATAGCACGGACCATTGGCCCACTTCTCGATGGTTGGCAGCGTGAAGGCCAGCGCCGCATTCATCGTCAGGTCCCGGGCCAGCAGCGCATTCACATCCAGTTCAAAGCCGTGCGTGGCAATGTGCGGGATGGAATTGAGCTGGCTGTAAATGGTCGGATCGTTCGGCAGCACATAGGTCACGTTCTGCTGGTAGTTGAAGAAGTCCGAATTGAAGTAGGTCGCCGCGACCGACAGGCGGCTGTTGAACAGATTGGCCTTGGTGCCGATCTCGAAGCTCTGGCTGGTTTCCGGCTTGACCGGGAAGGCCGCTACCGCTTTCAGACCCGAGGTCACGTCATACGCTTCGCCCTTGTAGCCGGTCGATGCCTGGGTGTAGACCATCCAGTCTGGCGTGATCTGCTTCTGGATACTGACCTTGCCGGTGGTGGCGCGGTCGGTATTGCCGGTGCTCTGGAACTGGTCGACGCCCACCGGACCTGGCTTGAATGAGGCTTCGTCCAGCTGGTCGGTGTAGTAGTTACGCTTGTAGTGGTAGCCCGAGATTTCTTCGTTCAGGCGCATGCCCGCCGTCAGCGTCCACGTCGGCATGAACTCCCACGACGCCTGGCCGAAGATCGACTTGTTGGTGTTGTAGATGTCGGTGTAGTAGTTGGTCGGGCTGGATGGCGAATTGGCGTTGCACGCGGTCGGCGCCACGCAATAGCCGCGGATGAAGTGACGGTAAATCTCGTTATGCGCGGCCCACAAACCGGCCAGGTATTTGAAGGTGCCGGTGTCTGGCGAAACGTAACGGATCTCCTGCGTCTTCGAACGGATATCGTAGGTGCCGAACTGGTAATTGCCGATGGTCGGCACGGTCTGGCCAGCTGCCGCGATGGTCGGCACGTCGGTAAAGTCCTGGTCGCGGAAGTCGTTGGCCAGGTATTTGCTCCACGAGGTAATCGACATCAGCGTCGCATCGTTCGGCAGCGTCCACGATACCTTCAGGCCGACACCACGGTCGCTGGAAATCAGGCCGGTCGGGAAATCGCGGCGCACATTGCGGTTGCCCGGATCGTTGACATTAATCCCCTTCAGCACCGTGCTGGCCGGCAGCAGTGGATTGCCGTTCAGGTAGACGCCATCCAGGCCGATCGGCGTCGACACCACATTGCCGGCCGCCGCCGATCCCGTCCGCAGCACGAAGCCATTGACAGCAGTCACGCCGCGCGAATTGTCCTGGTAGTTGTAGCGCGGCGTCAGGTCGACCTGCACGTTTTCAATCGGATTCCACTGCAGCTTGGCCATGAAGGTCTTGCCGCCCGAGCCGTTGACGTCCTTGCCGTCGGTCAGATTGTGGAAGTTGCCCGGCATGCGCGTCTTGCCGGCGTACAGGCGCATGGCGAAGTGCTCGTCAAGCTGGCCGCCGGCCGAAGCATTGACGCGCCATTCCTGGTCATTGGTCAGGTAGGTGCTGGCACGGTACACCATCGGGCCGGAGATCTGCTTGGTCACGATGTTGACCGCACCCGCCACCGCCGATTTACCGAACAGCGTCGATTGCGGGCCTTTCAGCACCTCGATGCGCGCCACGTCAGCCAGGTCCTTGAAGGCCTGGAACTGGGTGGCGATCGGAATATCATCGATGATGACCGCGACGTCCGACTCCACACCGATGCCTACCGAGACAGTGCCGATGCCGCGCATGAAGATGGCGTTGTTGGCGGCCGTGGTGCCGGAGTTCAGCGTCAGCGACGGCATCATCGCCACCACGTCTTCGATCTCGCGGATGTTGGTGCGCTGGATTTCCTGCTCGCTCATCACGGAAATGGCCATCGGCACGTTTTCCAGCTTTTCCACGCGTTTGTTGGCGGTCACCACCACGGTTTCCAGCGTGCCGGGTTTGGTGTTCGATTCTTCCTGCTGCGCCTGGGCGTTCATGGCCAGTACGGCCAGCGCAAGAGCCGACGCCATCGGCGTCAGGTTGATGGTTTTTTTCATGCTCGTCTCCTGCTTGTAATTGTTATCCAACACTGTTGTCCCTTTTAGTTAATCGTTTAACTTCTTAGAGGTACCGGTACCAGTTGTACGATGACAAAGGTTAATGCAGCACCCCGGCGAAGTCAATACGTTTGTAATAGGCGCGCAACAGGTCTTACGGAAAACGATTAACTGACATTCAAGCACTTTCTCTTTCGACAATAGAAAAGCCGATGTCGACAATGCCGTCGCGCACTTCACGTTCCTGCGAACGGTCGACGATGAATCTGGCGGCCAGCGCGCCGATGCGGGCGCCGTCGATGCGTACCGTGGTCAGGGACGGATACAGGTCGGCGGCAAAACTCAGGTCGCCCATCCCCACCACCGCCAGTTGATCGGGCACGCGAATGCCTTGCGCCTGCGCTTCGGTCAGCACGCCCAGCGCCACCGTGTCCGAGCTGCAGAACAGCGCATCGATGTCCGGGTGGCGCGCCAGCAGTTCGCGCAGGCCGGCGCGTCCCATGCCGACATTGGTGGGCGCCGGCACCATCGCGCCCGGCACTGTGGTCTCACCCGGCAGCGCCATGCCCAGCACCACTGCAGTATCAGAGAACGCCTTCATGCGGCGCTGCGCGCGCTGGTCGTTGGCGCTTAGCGTCGCCACCCGGCGCTTGCCGCGCCGGTGCAGATACTGCGCCACGGCCTGTCCCACTTTTTCGTGCGAGAAGCCGATCAGCATGTCGATGGGATTGTCGGTCAGGTCCCAGGTCTCCACCACCGGGATGCCGCTGTTGAGCAGGCGCTGGCGGCCCTGGGCCGAGCGCATGATCCCGGTCAGCACCACGCCGTCCGGACGGCGGCCGATGATGGCTTCCAGCAGTTCGTCTTCGCGCGAATCTTCATAGCCGGACTGGCCGAGCATCAGTTGATAACCGTAGCCGGCCAGCGTCGCCGTCAGCGACTGCACCACTTCCAGGAAGACGTTGCCGGAGATGGTGGGAATTACCGCCGCCACCAGACGGCTCTTGCGCGAAGCCAGGCCGCCGGCCAGCATGTTCGGCACATAGCCAGTCTTCTCGACGGCTTCTTTCACGCGCTGCAAAATATGTTCGGACACCGCGCTGGGTGTATTCAGCGCGCGCGAGGCCGTGATGGGCGCGACGCCGGCCAAAGCCGCCACGTCGCGCAGTGTGATGCCGCCACTCTTGCGCCGGCTGCGGCGCGGCGCTGGCGTGATGGTTGCTGGTTTATTCGCCGGGGTGTCGTTCATGCCGCGATTCTAACATTCGCGTCCCCGCCGCCGTCATTTGTAGCGGGCCAGTTCCATCTTGCCGATCTGCGAACGGTGCACCTCATCGGGACCGTCGGCCAGACGCAGCGAACGCGCGCTGGCATAGGCGTGGGCCAGGAAAGGATCGGCCATGCCGCCACCGCCCTGCACCTGAATCGCCCAGTCAATCACCTTGCAGGCCATGGTGGGCGCCGCCACTTTGATCATGGCGATTTCCTTGGCGGCCACCTTGTTACCGACCGTGTCCATCATGTAGGCCGCATTGAGCACCAGGAAGCGCGCCTGATCGATCAGGATGCGCGACTCGGCAATGCGTTCCAGCGTCACGCCCTGCTGCGCCACCGGCTTGCCGAAGGCCACGCGCGCCAGGCTGCGCCTGCACATCTGCTCCAGCGCGCGCTCGGCCAAGCCGATCAGGCGCATGCAGTGGTGGATGCGGCCAGGTCCCAGCCGGCCCTGGGCGATTTCAAAGCCGCGGCCTTCGCCGAGGATCAGGTTAGCCGCTGGTACGCGCACGTTCTCGAACACCACTTCCGCGTGGCCATGCGGCGCGTCGTCAAAACCAAACACGGGCAGATGGCGCAGGATGGTCACGCCCGGCGTATCGCGCGGCACCAGTATCATCGACTGCTGCTTGTGGCGGCTCTCGTTGTGCGGATCGCTCTTGCCCATGAAGATGAACACGGCGCAGCGTGGATCGTTGGCGCCAGACGACCACCACTTGCGGCCATTGATGACATATTCTTCGCCATCGCGCACGATGGAGCTTTCGATATTGGTCGCATCGGAGGACGCCACCGCCGGTTCGGTCATGCCGAAGCAGGAACGGATGCGGCCATCCAGCAAAGGCTCCAGCCATTGCTGCTGCTGCGCCGGCGTGCCATAGCGCGCCAGCACTTCCATATTGCCGGTGTCCGGCGCCGAGCAGTTGAATACTTCCGGCGCCCAGTGCACGCGGCCCATGATTTCACACAGCGGCGCATATTCCAGGTTGGTCAGGCCCGCGCCCAGTTCCGACTCCGGCAGGAACAGATTCCACAGCCCGGCCGCGCGCGCCTTGCCCTTGAGTTCTTCCATGATCCTGGTCGCCACCCAGGCGTTGCCTGCGGCGCGGTTGGCATCCACTTCGGCGTGGAATGCCGCCTCGTTAGGATAGATATGCTCGTCCATGAAGGCCGTGAGCCTGGCCTGCAGTTCCTTTACCTTCGGGCTGTAATCGAAATTCATGGTAACTCCTTAACGATAGGTGACCGTACCTGGCTGGCCCAGCCACTCCAGGTGCGAATAATTATTCAGGTAGCTCAGCGTGAACTGGCCGGGGCGGTGCAGCAGCCTGGTGACGCCGCAATTGGCCAGCGTCCAGTTCAGCTCCATCACCTGAAAATCCTGCAGGCCAAGCAGGTGCTGCATCAGCGTCGAGATCACGCCGCCGGAGGTGAACACGATCGTGGTCTGTTTGCCGCCCGGCGTATCCAGTCGCTCCAGTGCGCGCACGCAGCGGCGGCGGAAGTCCGGCCAGGTCTCGGTGTATTCATCGTCATGCCAGCCGCCCATCCAGCGCTGCATGGCGGCGCGGAACAGATGTTCCAGCGCGCGCGATGGATCGACATGGCTGGCCATCAGCGCCTTGAACGCCGCCGCATCGCCAAACTCCGGGCAGTGCCGCAGCAGTACTTCGTGGTGATCGAATTCGGCAAAGTCACCGTCCGTGACCCACTCGGTGTCGGCCAGTGCCGGTTTGGGCAGCTCGGCCATGCAGGTATCAGCGGTCTGACGGTGCCGCACCATGCCGCCCGTGACCACCTTGTGAAACGCCTGATGGCTGTTGGCATACCACTGCCCCAGCAGGCGCGCCTGTTCATAGCCCAGCTCCGACAGCTGGTCGTAGTTGGCCGCGCCAAACGACGCCTGCCCGTGGCGCACCAGATAAATTTGTCCCATATCGCATCCTCTGTGAAGCACTAGCTTACCGGCTGGCCTATAATTCATCAAATGAATAGTATTCATTGCACAGGATAAATTTCATGCATATATCAAAAGTTGATCTGAACCTGTTCATCGTCTTCGAAGCCATCTACGCCGAAGGCAGCATCACCCGCGCCAGCCTGAAAATGAGCCTGACCCAGCCCGCCATCAGCCACGCGCTGAACCGGTTACGGCAGCTGTTTGACGATCCGTTATTTGAACGCCAGGGCCACGTGATGACGCCGACGCCGCTGGCGCGCTCCATCATCGAACCGGTACGGCGCTCCCTGCGTGGATTTGAAGTGACGCTGAATGGCGCCGCGCGCTTTGACGCTGCCAGCAGCGAGCGCAGTTTCTCACTGGCGCTGCGCGATGTGCTGGAAGCTAGCGTGCTGCCGCCCCTGATGGCGGGTGTCGCGCGCGCAGCGCCAGCAGTGACGTTGAACACACTGCAGGTCAGCCGCCGCGAACTGGAAAGCGAACTCGCAGCCGGCACACTGGACGCCGCCATCGACATCCTGCTGCCGCTGTCGAACGACATCCGCCGCACCCAGCTGGCGGGCGACAAAACCGTGGTACTGGTAAGGCGCGGCCATCCGCTGGTGAAGCGGCGCGCGCTGACGCTGGACACCTATCTGCAGCTGGAGCATATCCAGACCAGCTCCCGCCGCCGCGGGCCGGGGCTGGAAGACGTGGAACTGAGCCGGCAAGGACTGCAACGCCGCATCCGCCTGCGCTGCCAGCACTACTTTGCCGCGTGCCGCGTGGTCGCCGAAACCGATCTGGCTTTAACCATGCCAGAGGGCCTGGCACGCATCGTCAACCAGCAATTCAACAACCAGCTACTGCCCTTCCCGCTCGACATGCCCGCACTCGACATCTACCTCTACTGGCACACCAGCGTCGACAACGACCCCGCCAACCTCTGGCTGCGCGAACAAATCCTCGCCGCCATGGCGATAAGCTGATATCGGGTTAATCCTGGGTCCAATCTTCCAACACCAGGCCAGCAGGATACACGCCAAAGGCCCGGTCACAGCTAACAAGTGTTGCGCCTACAGCATAAGCATGTGCTGCTATCAGGAGATCCAGCGGAGCAAGCGCTGCTCCAGCCAGCTCACGCTTAACACGCATCGAAGCATATGCAATCGCTACATCTCGCGTCCACGGCAAAACGGCAACAAGCATTAAAAAGTTCTCGACGCGCCTCTTGAGCCCGGCTGGCCCGCCGCGCTTAACTACTCCGTAACGTAACTCAGCCTCTGTGATAACGGAAATAACAATGCTACTGTCGGAGACACTGAGCAGACGCTGCGCGACTCGAGGGCGATCACCTCGAATAATATGACTTGCGATGCTCGTATCGAGCAAGTAAGTAGTCATGGTTTGATGTTTTGAAATGGATCGCGATGCTGCTGTCCTTGCCGGCGGTCAGCATCAGTCATGAAGTCATCAGGAACAACCTTTGACGCATCTTCACGGAAAAACTCCTCCCATGAGACCGGCTTACTCTCCACAGGCGCACTGATATCGAGGCCTTTTCCCTTGGAAATCATTTGCGTGTTGGTAGGCATAGGTGCCTCGCTAGTGAAAGCAAATTTTCACTATATGCTCACACTTCGGTGTGAGCAAGTACAACAACTTTGATCCAAGTTAAACAACCCAACCAGCCCGTCATTTGACTGCATTCACCAGGCGCCGGAATTTGCGGCATTCCATGTGGCTGGGCGCGGGGCAGACGGACGCGTGCCGCAAGCCGTCGCGCATGGCGCTGAGTTTGCGGATGGTCTGGTCCAGTTCATCCGCCTTGGCGGCGAGCAGCGCACGGTCGATCTGTGGCGCTCCGTCCGCACCAAACATGCGGGCGATTTCGTCGAGCGAAAATCCCGCTGCGCGTCCCAGGCGTATCAATGCCAGCCGCTCCAGCACAGATGGATCGTACAAGCGCCGCAAGCCGTGCCGTCCACTCGATGCGATCAAGCCTTTGGTTTCGTAATACCGCAAGGCGGAACTGGCCAGGCCGGAACGGCTGGCGACTTCAGAAATATCCAATGTCATAATTCGCTTGACTTGAAGTTGACTTCAAGTGGAACAATGCCATCTCTGCTTTCCCAAATCAAGCGAGAGAACACTATGGACACCAATCAGGAGCAAGCTACCTTGTGGAACGGCGTTGCAGGCCGCGCGTGGATAGATAAAAAGGACGTGCTGGACGACCTGTTCCAGCCGGTCACCGCGCTACTGCTGGAAGAAGTCTGCGCCTGCGCGCCCACCGATGTTCTCGACATTGGCTGCGGCACCGGCGCGACCACGCTGGCCCTGTCGCAGCGCCTGCGTGGACATGGTCACGTGACCGGCATCGACATCTCCGCCACGATGATTGCCACCGCCAATGCACACGCTGACGCTGACGCCGATGCCAGCTTCATATGCGCAGACGCCCAGACCTACGCATTCACGCCGGCCAGCTACGATGTCCTGATGTCGCGCTTCGGCGTCATGTTTTTTGAAGACCCGGTAAGCGCATTCCGCAACCTGCGCACGGCGGCAACCTCGCAGGCGAAACTGCGGCTTGCAGCATGGCGCAGCCCCGCCGAGAATCCCTTCATGACGATGGCCGAGCAGGCTGCCGCGCCCTTCCTGCCGCCAGCGCCAGCACGCGCCGCCAGCGCGCCCGGACAGTTCGGGTTTGCCGACCGCCAGCACGTACAGGCCATACTGGAACAAAGCGGCTGGCAGCACATCGAGATAGGTGCCATCGATCTGCTGCTGACGATGCCGGAGCAGCATCTGCAAGACTACTTTACGCGCATGGGCCAGCTGGGTCGCATGCTGGATCAGCTGGACGAATCAACGCGCCAGCAAATCATCACGGCCGTACGTGCAGCCTTTGCGCCATTTGTGCATGGCGATGAAGTCCGCTTCACCGCCGCCTGCTGGCTGATCCGCGCCGACGCTGCGTCAGCAACCTGAGTTGGCGCCGGCAGCCAGTGCTTTTACGGCCCTGGAGATATCCCCGCCGATGCGTGCAACAGCGCGCCGATGGCCAGCCACCAGTTCATCGTAGCCCGCGCCAACCGTCTCCTGCGCCACGCTGCGGCAAGTCAGCACCTGCGTGCTGCCCACCAGGCGCACGCTCCAAACGGCATCAATCAGCGCGTACTGTCCCGGCGCAGATTCAAAGCGCTGCACATTGGTGCTGATGCGGTAGACCGGCGCCTTGTCCGGTACCGGGGAGCGGAAGACATCGATCGTTCCCAGCTCGCCCGAAATCGTCAGCGATAGGGCCTGGCCTATCTCCGACGCCGGCAACGACGCCCAGCGTTCCAGCTCCAGCAAATCGACGCGGCCAGTCCCCGTCGTCACCACCAGCTGATTGCGCGCCACCTGCTGCGGTACCGTCACTGCAGGCAGCTCGATGTAATAGGCCGCGCGGGCAGCGGGTGCCTGCACCACGCCCATGCCGCTACTGAGACTATAAAAATGCTCCGGCAGCGCACTGGCGCAACCGGCCAGCATCACCACAGCAGCCGCAACGCATGCACGCATCATTTCCGCTCCTCCCGTTTATCCTGCTTCCCGCGTATCAGCGATTCCGGATGCCGCTCCAGATAATCCGACAGCGCATTCAATGACTGCAAGGTCTGCGTCAACTGCTGCAAGGCTTCGCGCAGATCCGACTGCACCGGCGAATCTTTCTGCAGCAGCTGATCCGCCTCGCTAAACGTCTTGCGCGCCGCGCCCAGGGTGTCTTTCATCTCCGGCACCACCTGCGCATCCAGCTGCTTGAACAGAATATTCGCGCTCTTCAGGGTATCGCGCAGATTTTTGCCGATGTCTTCAAACGGCACCTTATCCAGCTTGCGCGCGATGCTCGAAATCTGCGTCTGCAACTCATCCAGGCTGTTTGGCACTGTCGGCACTTCCACCACCTCCTGCGTCAGATCCAGCTTGGCTGGCGCCGCATTCGGGAAGAAGTCCAGCGCCACATACAGCTGGCCGGTCAGCAGATTCCCCGTGCGCAGCTGCCCGCGCAAGCCGCGCGCCACCAGACGCTCCAGCACCAGCGGCCCGGCATTGCGTTCGTGGTCACTGGCGATGGTTTGCGCAAAACTGTGGCCCAGCCGTGCTGGATACATATCCACCGTCACCGGCATGCGGAAGTTCTTCTTCACCGGATCAAACTCCACGCCCACCGAACGCACCTCGCCCATCACAATGCCGCGAAAGTCCACCGGTGCGCCCGGCGACAAACCGCGCAAGGACTGGTCGAAATACAGCACCGTGGTAATTGGCACGCCATCCGGCTCGCGTAGCGCACTGGCCTGATCCGCCGCCAGCGCAAACTCGCTGCCGGCCGGCGCCACAGTGGCTGGCTTCTGCCCGCTCACCGACTCAAACGCAATCCCGCCCACCAGCAGCGCCGCCAGCGATTGGGTATTGACCTTGAAGCCATTTGAATCCAGACGCACATCCACACCACTGGCATGCCACCAGCGCGTATTTTTCCCGACATACTGGTCATACGGCGCGCTGACAAACACCGACATCTGCACGCCGCGCCCCTTCTCATCCAGATCAAAGCCCGTCACCTGCCCTACCTGGATCCGGCGGTAGAAGATTGGTGATCCGACGTCGATGGAGCCCAGCGTATCGCCACGCAGCGTATACATGGTGCCCTTTTCATCGCGGCTCACTTGCGGCGGCTTTTCCAGCCCGACGAATTGGGTCTTTGTTTCCTCCGACTTGCCCGCATCAACGCCAATATAGGAACCCGACAGCAGCGTATTCAGGCCCGAGACGCCACTGGCGCCAATACGCGGCTTGACCACCCAGAAGCGCGTATCGGCCGCGATGAAGCGTTTGGCCTCCTTGCTCATATCGATGGTGACCAGCACATTCGACAAATCGCGCTCCAGCGAAATCGACCGCACCAGGCCGATGTCCACATCCTTGTATTTGACCTTGGTCTTGCCCGGCTCCAGCCCGTCCGCGCTGCGGAAGCTGACGATCACCGTCGGTCCCTGATCCAGCACCATCTTGACCACCAGCGTCAGACCGATCAAGGCCGCCAGCAAAGGAATCAGCCAGACCAGCGACGGCAGCCAGCGATTGGCCTTCTCCACATCCGGCTCGGGCAAGGGCGGAGTACCGCTCTCGTTTTCAGACATGCTTCTCTCCATGTGTATCGATAGGATCCCAGATCAGGCGAGGATCGAACTGCATAGACGCGATCATGGTCAGCACCACCACCGCGCAAAACGCCAGTGCGCCAGGACCGGCCGTGATCACCGCCAGCGACTGGAAGCGCACCAGCGCCACCGTCAGCGTAATGACGAAAATATCCAGCATCGACCAGCGGCCGACAAACTCCACGATGCGATACAACACCGTACGCTGCATCGGCCGCCAGCGTGAGCGCCGCTGCGCTGTCCACGCCAACAACGCCAGCGCCGCCAGCTTCAATACCGGCACCACAATGCTGGCTACGAAAATAATCGCCGCCAGGCCTGGCGAGCCGCTGGTCCAGAAAAATACAACGCCGCTGATAATGGTGTCGTCCTCCTTGCCGAACAGGGAGTGCGTGTACATCACGGGCAGCAGGTTGGCCGGAATGTACAGGATCGCCGCCGCCAGCAGAAACGCCCAGGTGCGCCCTACGCTATCCGGATGACGGCGGTGCAGACGCGCGCCGCAGCGTGCGCAGTACTGGTGCCGCACCGTGTATTTCAGCGACTCGACCAGCCCGCAGCTATGGCAGGCCAGCAGCGGCGCGCCCTTGCTCAGCGCCGCATAGTGAAACGTCTTCTGCGCCACCCGGCGCGGCCCCGGCAAATGCTCGCCGATATTCCATAAGATTTTAGGATCGAAAGACACCACGATCGCCAGCATCAGCGTCAGCACGCCAAAAGCGAACAGGCCTGGCTGCACCACCACTTCGGCCAGACTGGTCATCTTGATGATGGTGATGAGTATGCCGATCATCAGCACTTCCGTCATGCCCCAGCGCCTGGCCAGCCCCACAGCCCGCAGCAGGTGATCGAAACCCGGCGGCCGCACGCCGTTTCGCAATGACAGCGTCACATACAGCAATGCCCCCAGCTCCACTGCCGGCAGCAGGATGGTGAACAGGAAGACGATGGCCGCGACCAGCTGCATCTGCTCCGTCCACAGCACGCGGATGGCGCCCAGCAGCGTAGCGCTGGTGCTGTAGCCGCCTACTTCCAGCTGGACGATAGGGAAAAACTGCGCGATCAGGAAGGTAAACACCGCGCCCATGGTGATGGCCGCCATGCGGCTGGCGTCCGAATGGATGCCGCGGTACAGGACCGAGCGGCAGCGCACGCAACGCGCTTTTTCGCGCGGGCGTACCGGACGGCGTTGATGCAGCACGCCGCAATCGTGGCAACTGATTAAATCGTATCGATGCACGGGCGGAGACAGGTTGTAATCCAACCGGCATCATACGTCATTCCGCTGCTTAAAACCGTGGGCACTCTGCTAACATAAGCAAAACTCTTTTCGGGAGGACGTCCTTGCTTGCCCGTTCCTGCCGCGCCATGGCAATACTGGTGCTGACCTGTTCTGCAGCTGTCAGCGCCGCTCCCGTGTACAGCTTCGCCAACAGCTATCCCGAGGACTCGCTGGGCATGATCTACATTCAGCGCCACATGCAAGCCATCTGCAAGGAGGCGCAGATCCGTTGCACCATAATCGAGCTGCCTTTGCGGCGCTCGCAAGCCATGCTGGCCAACCGTACGCTGGACGGCGACATCGGCAGGGTTCCCGGATTTGCGCGCCAGAGCGGCAACATCCTGGTCGATACCCCGGTCATCACCGTCAGCACCTACGCTTTCACGCGGGCTGACGCTCCCGCATCCGCCAGCTGGGAACAACTGGGGGCGCACCAACGCTCGGTGGCTTACCGGCGCGGCGTCTACGTCTATCAGAAAAGGCTGGAGAGCATGGCGGCGACCCTGCGTCCACATGATGTCCCGGATTCAGTCAGTTGCGTGGAAGTCGTCATCCGTGGTCACGATGACGCCTGCCTGCTCGACTCCGGCGCGATCACCCCTGCCATCAAGGCGCGCGTACCGCCGCTGGTCATGCAGGGACCGCTGGAGGCACTGGACCTCTACATCGTCGTCAACGCCGGCAACGAGAAACTGGCGCGCACCTTGAAGTCCGCCATGGACCGCCTGCGCGCCCGAGGTGTGCCGCAGCAGCTGGAGCGCGAGCTGCTGCGCGCCAAATAACGGCGCCGCTCAAGCCTTACTTCGACTTGAGGCTGGACGGCAGTTCCTGGAAGTCGTCGGTTCTGGCCAGCTTCTGCCAGGTCGCCATCAGTGCCGGCGGCGGCGCAATCAGCTTGCGGGCGGCCAGGTCCAGCCAGCCGCCGGTACTGTTCACGCGCGCGGCCAGCTTGGCGTCCGGGCGGATGATGTCGGAGCGCAGTATCCAGCGGCTGCCGTCTTCCGCCAGGCCGGCCAGCGACAAGGTTACCGTGATCTCTTCCAGCAGCAGCACTTCCTTGACGTAGGCGATTTCGTCCTTCATCACCACCGGGCCGATATTGAGCCGCATGAATTCACTCATCGGAAAGCCATGCTCCGACAGGAACAGCATGCGTACATCGCCCGATTTGTCGAGGAAAGCGGTATTGCGCATATGGCTGTTGAAGTCCATATCGCCCCAGCCAGCCATTAACTTTTTAGAAAACATCTCACGCTCCAAGGAAGTCGACCAAGGTGCATGCTACCACCTTGGTTGCCTTGCGCAGATCTTCCAGATTGAGACGTTCATCGGCCTTCTTGGCATTCGACTCCGGCACCGTGCGCGGGCCGGCGCCATACAGCACCGCCGGAATGCCATGCTCACCGTACAGGCGCGCATCCGCATACAGCGGGGTGCCCTGCGCCGGGATAGTCTCGCCGATGAAGGTTTGTGCGTTCTGCTGGAGGCTGGCCACCAGCTTTTCCGTGCCCGGACGTTCGCGCAGTGCGTGCGACAGCAGCAGGCGCCGGATCTCCAGCGTAATGCCCGGCACGCCCTGCACCGCATGCTCGATCAGCGCACGCACCTGCGCTTCCACTTCCACCGGATCTTCTTCCGGGATCATGCGGCGGTCCATCTTCAGCACCACTTTGCCCGGCACGACGTTGGTGTTGGTACCGCCGTCGATGCGGCCCACCAGCATGGTCGGCGAATCGATGCCGGCGATGTTCGATTTGATCTTTTTGAGTTCCGGCAGCTGGCCGTAGATCGCATTCAGTATCCGCGTCGCCGCCTGCAGCGCGTCGTGGCCCGTCTCCGGCATCGCACCGTGGCCAGACTTGCCGTGTACCGTGATCTCCAGCTGCAGGCAGGCGTTGTGCGCGGTGACGATGTTGTAGCTGAAGCCAGCAGCAATCACATAATCCGGCCTGGTCAGCTTTTGCTCAAGCAGCCAGCCCGGCCCAAGCAGGCCGCCGAATTCCTCATCGTACGTGAAGTGCAGCTCCAGCGCGCCCTTGAGCGGCACACCCAGCGCCTCCAGCGCGCGCGTGGCAAAGATGTAGGTCGCAAAGTCGCACTTGGACACCGCCGCCGCACGGCCATAGATATAACCATCGACCACCACGCCACCATATGGCGGATAGGTCCAGTTGTCGCCCGGCGGCACCACGTCACCATGCGCGTTCAGCGCCACGGTCGGACCACCCGCCGCGTAAGGACGGCGCACGATCAGGTTGGTGATGGTCTCCATGCCGTAATCGCGCACGGTCTGCTCAGGCACGGCATGCTTTTCCGCTGTCCAGCCATAGGTCTTGACCAGATCCGCCACCATGTCCGCATGCGGCGCATTATTGCCCGGTGGCGTATCGGTCGGCACGCGCAGCAGTTGCTGCAGCACGCCGACTTCTTCGTCAAAGTGTGCATCGATCCACTGCGCCAGTTGTTCTTTCGTGTTCATTTCTCGTTCCTTCATTTCGCACCGGCCTCGTACCACGCAGCGATCTGCGCGCGCTCGGCATCGGTCATATTGGTCAGGTTAGCCAGCGGCATCGCCTTGGTCTGCACTACCTGCTTGTAGATTTTTTCTGCGCCCTGGTGAATCTGGTCTGCATTGTCAAACGTCACCCCCAGCGGCGCGGTGGCAAAACCGGCCTGCGTAGGATGCGCCGAGTGGCACGCCACGCAGCGCTGCTCGATCACCGTTTTCACCTTGGCGAATTCCGCCGCCGGATCTGCCGCCGGCGCCACCGCAACTGGCTTGGCCGGTGCAATCGCCACCGCGACACCAGCCAGCAGCGCCGCGCCGATGGCTGGATAGCGCCACTCCACACGCCCTTTGTGGCGCAGATTGAAGAAGTGGCGAATGAAGACGCCGGCCGCCATGATAAAGGCCAGCACCAGCCACGCATGGTCATTCCGGTAAGTCATCGCGTAGTGGTTGCTGATCATGATGAACAGCACCGGCAGCGTGAAGTAGTTATTGTGTACGCTGCGCTGCTTGGCTTTCTGGCCGTGTACCGGGTCCGGCATGCGGCCGGCCGACATGGCTTCCACCATCTTGCGCTGGCCAGGAATAATCAGCATCAGCACATTGCCCACCATGATGGTGCCGATCAGCGCACCAATGTGGATGTAGGCCGCACGTCCGCTCAGCACGTGCGTGAGGCCATAAGCCGCCGCCACGATCAGCGCAAAGATCACCACACCGAACCAGCCATCGCGCTTGCCCAGCGGCGAGCGGCACAGCAGGTCATACACGGTCCAGCCGACCACCAGCGTGCCGACGCCGATACCCACGGCCTGCAAACTGCTGATGTCCGCGACCGACTTATCGATCATCATGGCTTGCGCGTTGAAGTAGTAGGCAATGGTCAGCAGCGCGATCCCGGACAGCCAGGTGGAGTAAGCCTCCCATTTAAACCAGTGCAGTTCTTTCGGCAGCTCGGCCGGCGCCACCAGGTACTTCTGCGGATTATAGAAACCGCCACCATGCACGGCCCACAGCTCACCCGATACACCCTTCTTTGCCAGTTCCGAACCGGGCGCCGGCGGACGGATGGAATTGTCCAGCCACACAAAGTAGAACGAGGCGCCTATCCAGGCGATGCCGGTGATGATATGCAGCCAGCGCACCAGCAGGTTTGCCCACTCAAGGCCGTACGGGATCAGATATTCCATGTAATTTGACAGGTCAAAGATGTGGCTAATTTACAGAAGATAAACGGATTTGATTCCTGCTACATGAACATTAGAGTATATTAGACATATCCGATCCCGTATAACATTAGTCTGCTCATGTCCGCTTTGCCGCAACACCTGGACCTCCACCTGATCCGCATTCTCTATCTGCTGCTGGTGGAGAAGAACGTCTCCCGCGTCGCCCTCAAACTGAATCAGCCGCAGCCTTCGATCTCCGCATCGCTGCGCAAGCTGCGCGAACTGACGGGCGATCCGCTGCTGGTGCGTGGCGCGCGCGGCATGGTGCCGACCCAGCACGGTGAAAGCCTGCTTGCACCGGCAAAGCGCATTCTCGACGAAACCGAGAATCTCTTCCTCAAGAAAGCACCTTTCGTACCACAGGAAGAAGCGCGCACCTTCCACGTCGCCGCGCCGGATTATCTGGACAGCCAGTTCCTGCCCAACCTGGTGGCGGCGCTGCGCCGCGGTTCGCCCAATAGCCGCATCAGGATTCACAGCCTCGGCCCCGGCGTCGATTACGTGCGCCTGCTGTCCGATGGCGACATGGACCTGGTCATCGCCAACTGGGACGAGCCGCCCGAGCATCTGCACATGTCCAAGCTGTTCGAGGACCCCATCATCTGCGTGATGCGCGCCGACTGCCCGTATGCGCTGCGCACCGCCAGCGACAAGATGACCATGGACGATTACCTCACGCTGCCGCATGTGGCGCCCACGCAGATCCTGCCCGGCTACCTCGGCGTCATCGATGATTACCTCGAGCGCCAGGGCTTGCAGCGCAACGTGGTGGTCGAGTCGGCGTACTTTGGCCTGATCCCGAATATGCTGGCGCAGACCGACCTGGTACTGACCACCGGCAGCCAGTTCGTGCGCCACTATGAAAAGCAGATGCCGTTGAAGACCTACACGGTGCCGGTGAAATTCCCGGCCATGCGCTTCTACCAGTTGTGGCATGAACGCGTGCATCAGGCGCCCGAACACAAATGGCTGCGCGACCAGGTCGCCGCCGCCGCCAAGTCGCTGGCGCAGAAGTAAGCGCAATGATATAAACCTTACGGCATACCGCATATATTGCGGCGGCGCTGGCACGATATGATGGAGCTTATGATGACACTCTCCGACCTCAATAGCTGCGACGCCGCCACCTTCGTTGAACGCCTGCGCGGCATCTACGAGCATTCGCCGTGGATACCGGAACGCGCTGCCGCACAACGGCCATTCAACAGCGTCACCGCATTGAAGCAGGCCATGCAGACTGTAGTCAGCAACGCCACGCTGGATGAACAACTGGGCCTGATCCGCGCCCACCCCGAACTGGCAGGCAAAGCTGCGGTGGCCGGCCAGCTGACGGCGGAATCGACCAGCGAACAAGCCAGGTCGGGGCTGCACCTT
The DNA here is from genome assembly GCF_009857555.1 of Duganella sp. CY15W. Taxonomy (NCBI): domain Bacteria; kingdom Pseudomonadati; phylum Pseudomonadota; class Betaproteobacteria; order Burkholderiales; family Oxalobacteraceae; genus Duganella; species Duganella sp. CY15W. The sequence goes on from NZ_WWCQ01000004.1 coordinate 119,661, forward strand.
TGCAGTGCGGAGGAATTCGCCACGCTGCACCAGTTGAATGCGGACTACAACGCCAGATTCGGATTCCCCTTCATCCTCGCCGTCAAAGGCCCCACCGGACAAGGCCTGACGCGCCAGAGCGTGATCGCCACCTTTACGCGCCGCCTGAAAAACCAGCGCGCCGATGAAATCGCCGAGTGCCTACGCCAGATCAAACGCATCGCCGAAATCCGCATCAACGACCTGCTGGCCGTGCAGCTGGAATTCGGCCCCACCATCATGCAATGGTGCGAGACGATCGGCGCATGGAGCGACGACGAGGACGCACTGACCTGCGCCTACATGACACCGGCGCACCGCAAGACGGCTGCCCAGCTGCTGGACTGGATGCGCGAAGCCGGCATGGACGCGCACATCGATGCCGTCGGCAATGTGGTCGGCGTCTACCATTCCGACGCGGCAAACGCCAAAACGCTGATAACCGGCTCGCACTACGACACCGTGCGTAACGGCGGCAAGTACGACGGTCGCCTCGGCATTCTGCTGCCGGTCGCCATTGTGCGCAGCCTGCATGCGCGCGGCGAAAAGCTGCCGTTCAATCTGGAGATCATCGGCTTTGCAGAGGAAGAAGGCGTACGCTTCAAGAGCACCTTCCTCGGCAGCACCGCTATTACCGGCCACTTTGACCTGTCGCTGCTGGACCAGACGGACGCCGATGGCGTCAGCATGCGCGATGCGCTGCTGGCTGCCGGCCACGATGTCGCGCGTATTCCCGCGATTGCCCGCAATCCGGCTGACCTGCTGGGTTTTGTGGAAGTTCACATCGAACAAGGCCCCGTGCTGCTGCAGCGTGATCTGGCGCTGGGCGTGGTCACCGCCATTGCCGGCAGCTCGCGCTACCTGGTCGATCTTACCGGCCTGGCCAGCCACGCCGGCACCACGCCAATGAGCATGCGCAAAGACGCTGCTGCTGCGGCGGCGGAGATCGTGCTGCTGGTTGAACAGCGCTGTGCGCAAGCGCCCTCGCTGGTCGGCACGGTCGGTCAGTTGCAAGTGCCTGGAGGTTCGGTCAACGTGATTCCCGGCGCCTGCAAGCTGTCGCTGGATATCCGCGCGGCCGACGACGCTGTGCGTCTCGCAGCAGTGAAGGATGTACTGGACGGCATCGCCGCTATTTGCGCACGCCGTCAGATCGAATGCAGCATCGAGCAGATCGTCGATGCCAGCGCGGCGCCATGTGCAGCGCGCCTGATGCAGCAATTCGGCGCTGCGATAGAACGTGCCGACCTGCCGCGCTTCGATCTCTTGTCCGGCGCCGGCCACGACGCGATGGCCATGGCCGCCATCACCGATGTCGCCATGCTGTTCACGCGCTGCGGCAACGGCGGCATCAGCCACAATCCGCTGGAGACCATGACGGCTGACGATGCCGATATCGCCGCCCGCGTGCTGCTGGACTTCCTGCGCAGCTACGCCGCCTGATCGCGCACGTACTGGCGCGGCGAGCATCCCATCACGCGCTTGAAGGCTGTACTGAAAGCGCTGTCCGATTCATAGCCCAGTGCTTGCGAGATCGCCGACACCGGCTGGTTCGAATGCACCAGCCGGTCGCCCGCCAGCAGCATGCGCCAGCGCGTCAGGTATTCCATCGGCGAGGTGCCGACGGTCTGCTTGAACTTCAGGGCCAATGTGGAGCGCGACATTCCGACATGCTGCGCCAGACTCTCCAGCGTCCAGCGCTGCGCGGGCTCCGCATGCAGCGCGCCAATGGCGCCACCGATCTGCGGATCGGCCAGCGCATACAGCCAGCCCACACCACTGCCCTCCGCCTCCGCCATCACCAGACGTAAAGCCTGCACCAGCATCATGTGCGCCATGTGCTGCGCGATCAGCACATGGCCGGGCCGCTGCTCGCGCAGCTCGGCCGCCAGGCGCTGCAGCGACCAGCGCAGCGTTTCGCGGTCCGTATCCTTGTGCACGTGGGCGATGGGCGGCAACGCCTCCAGCAGCACGCTGGTGTGCTTGCCATGGAAAACAAAGTGGCCGCCGACGATCATGCAGCCGCCGCCATCGTTGATGATGCCGATGCCGCCCACACGCCGCCGGTGCAGCAGATCCAGCGCATTCACGGGCGGCAGGGACAGATCGCTGGCGAGGCGGAATGCACGGCCGCGCGGCAGCAGGAAGCAGTCACCGGCTTTCAGGCGCACCGGTTCTGCCACATCCTCCACCGCCAGCCAGCACTCGCCGTTCACCACGGCGTAGCACTTGATGCCCTCCGGGCGATGGAACTGCAGCGCCCAGTCACCGGCAGCATCAAAGCCGCCCGCCATATAGCTGCGCGGCTTCAGCAGCGACAGCACGTCTGATAGTGGATCCATGATTTCAGGACGAATACAAAGAAAGTACGGATTCTACAGCATTGATCGTCTGATTTCCGCACCCTATCATGTACATCATCCAACCAAGGAGATATGCAATGAAAGTATTCGTAACAGGAGCAACCGGCTGGGTAGGTTCGGCCGTCATTCAGGAATTACTGGGCGCAGGCCACGAAGTTCTGGGCATGGCCCGCACGGATGAGGGAGCAGAAACGCTGGCACGCCGCGGCATCGCCGTGCATCGCGGCGAGCTGTCGGACCTGGACAGCCTGGTCGCCGGCGCCCGCACCTGCGATGGCGTGATCCACACTGCCTTCATCCACGACTTCAAGGACTTCAACGCCGCTGGCGAAACCGACCGCGCCGCCATCGCTGCCATGGGCGATGCACTGGCCGCCACCGGCAAGCCATTGGTCACGACCTCCGCCAGCGCCTTGCTGAAGCACGGCGTCAACGGCAGCGAGAACGATGGTCCCGATCCGCAAGGCCCGGCGCAGCATCGCACAGCGTCGGAGGCACAGACGCTGTCGTTAGTGGAGCGCGGCGTACGGGCCACGCTGGTACGCCTGCCGCCATCGGTGCATGGTGATGGCGATTACGGCTTCGTACCGCGCCTGGTCGATATCGCCCGCGCCAAAGGTGTGTCGGCCTACATCGGCGAAGGCCGGAACCGCTGGCCGGCAGTGCACCGCTTCGACGCGGCGCGGCTATATCGCCTGGCGCTGGAACTTGGCGTTGCAGGCAAGCGCTATCATGCAGTCGCTGAACAAGGCATCGCCACGCGCGATATCGCGGCGGCTATCGGCAAGGGTTTGAATCTGCCGGTGGTCAGCGTTGCCCCTGCCGAAGCGGCGGACCACTTTGGTTTCCTGGGACGCTTTTTCGCTGCCGACTGCCCGGCAGATAGCACGCTGACGCAGCAGCAGCTGGGCTGGTCGCCTACTGGCCTGGCGCTGATCGAGGATATGGCGCAGCACTACTTCCAAGGCTGAGCAGCGCCGCTGCCACGTCGGCGATCACTGGCGCCCAGCCGCCGTTACGCGGCTGGCGGAACAGGCGCATGGACGGATACCATGGTGTATCGTCACGGCCGGCCATCCAGCGCCAGTCGCAGCGATAATCGGGCAGCAGCAGCCAGCACGGCTTGCCCAATGCCCCCGCCAGATGTGCCACAGCGGTATCCACGCTGATGACCAGGTCGAGGCTGGCGATTACTGCCGCCGTCTCCGCAAAATCCGCCAACTGCGGACCGACGGCATGCAGCGCCATGCCGGACGGCGGCATCAAGGCCTCTTCCTCACCGGGGCCTTTTTGCAAACTGACGAAGTCCACGCCGTTTGCCGCAGCCAGCGGCGCGAGCGCCATCAGCGACGGCAACGAGCGGTCGGCATCGTTCTCGAAATTGACATTGCCGCGCCACGCCAGGCCAACGCGCAAGCCGCCCTGTGGCAGCACTTCGCGCCAATGTTCCACCAGATCCGGTTCAGCGTGCAGGTAAGGCACGTCGGCCGGAATGGTGCTCATCGCGGTATGGAACAAGCCGGGCAGACGCATGGGACGCGTCCAGTAATCCCAGGCATCCGGCAATGTCTCGCCCAGCGCATGCACCTGATCGACGCCAGGCAGCGTGGCCAGCAAGCGTACGAGACCCGGATGGCACACCACATCGACACGGGCAGCACCGCGCGCCTTTAGCTGCGGCACGTAGCGGCAGAAATGAATCATGTCGCCATGCCCAGCTTCCAGACCCAACACGATGGACTTGCCATCCAGCGGTTCGCCCTCCCAGAAGGGACAGTCAAACGACAGCGGGAACTGATCGAATTGCCAGCGCGCTTCCAGCATGCGCCAGCCTTCTTCAAAGCGCGCCTGTCTTAACAGCAGATAGCTCAGGTTGAACTGCGCACGCGCATGCTGCGGGTCCAGCGCAAGCGCCTGCCGGTAGCAGGCCTCTCCTTCAGCTTCCCGATGCGTACACACCATCAGCACGCCCAGCTGGCTCCATGCCGAAGGCGACTCAGGCTCCAGCTCAATGGTGGTTCGCATCGCCAGTTCAGCTTCGGCAAAACGCTTTTCCTTCAACAGCAATGCGCCCAGATTCTGGTGCAGCTGCGCGTGATCCGGCATCAGCGCTATCGCCTGGCGATAGTGGAACTCCGCTTCCGCATTGGCGCCCTGCTGCTCCTTGAGAAACCCCAGATTGGCGCGCGCTGCGGCATGCCATGGCTGTAGCGCCAACGCTTGCAGATAACAGTCCTCCGCAGCGGCAAAGTCGCCTGCGGCCATATGGTGGTTTGCGTCGAGATAGGCTTGCTGGGAATCGGTATGCATCAATAACGTGCGATGAACGCCACCAGTTCGTTGTGCGGCAGCGGTTTGCTGAACAAATAGCCTTGATAATAATAGCAGCCTTCTTCCGTGACAAATGCCAGCTGTTCGGCCGTCTCCACCCCCTCCGCCAGCACCGACATCTCCAGCGTCTTACCCAGCGCGACAATCATGCGGACAATGGCGGCGCCGTGGCCGCCCTTTGAGGCGTCCCAGATGAAGGAGCGGTCGATCTTGAGCTGGGATATCGGCAGCCGGTGCAGATAGGATAGCGACGAATAGCCTGTGCCGAAATCATCGACTGCAAAGCGCACACCTGCCGCGCGCAGGCGCTGCATCTTCCCCACCGTACCTTCCACGTCCTTGAGCAACAGGCTTTCGGTCAGTTCAAGCCGCAGCCGGTCAGGCCGCGCGCCAGTCTGCGACAGTGCCGCCAGCACCTGCTCGACAAAGTCAGGCCGGTGAAACTGGATGGCGCTGACATTGACGGCCATCTCCAGCGAAGCGGTACGCTGATCGCTCGCCCAGCGTGCCAGCAGACGGCAGGCCTCCGTCAGCACCCAGCGTCCGAGCGGCAGTATCATGTTGGTGTCTTCCGCGACCGGGATGAATTCAACCGGAGAAATCAGGCCACGCTCTGGATGGCGCCAGCGGACCAGTGCTTCCACGCCGGCCAGCTCCCGCGTCATTCCCGCCAGTGGCTGATAATGCAGTTCAAATTCCTGATTGGCCAACGCCCGGCGCAAGTCAGCCTCCATCGCCGCACGTGCCGATACCCGCGACTGCATCACCGGATCAAAGAAACAGATGGCGCTGCGGCCGGCTGCCTTGGCCTGATACATCGCCAGGTCGGCACGCTGCAATATCTCCTCGATGCCCGCCGTCTCGCGGCCAAACAGTGCGACGCCGATGCTGGCCGAGGTGTAGTGCTCCGTGCCCGCCACCTCAAACGGTGCATGAAATGCCATTAGCAGCTTGGACGAAATCTCGTGCGCCTGCGCCTCCGCACTGGCGCCCAGGTCTTCCAACAGCACCACAAACTCGTCGCCACCAAAACGCGCCACGGTATCGCAACTGCGCACGGCATCGTTCAAGCGGTCCGCCACCAGTTGCAGCAGCGTGTCGCCCTTGTCATGGCCGCGCGTGTCGTTGATATTCTTGAAGTTATCCAGATCGATGAACAAGGTGGCGCCCACGCGGCCGGTACGCCGGCCCAGGGCCAGCGCGTGCTCCATGCGGTCCAGCAGCAGCTGGCGGTTGGGCAGGCCGGTCAGCTTGTCGTAAAAAGCCAGGCGATGGATCTCCGCTTCGGTAGCCTTGCGGTCGCTGATATCGCGGAAGTAAATGGTCAACCCTTCTTCCGACGGGTAGGCGCGGATTTCGGTCCACAGATCCAGCGGAGCATAGTGCTCCTCAAACGTGACGGGGGTATTGGTTTCTATGGCTTTGTGATACGCGCGGTAGTAGGGACCACCCACCGCTTCCGGGAACACGTCCCACACGCTGCGGCCAGTGACTTCACCGCGTTTCACCTTGGTCAGCCGCTCGGCGTTGCCGTTCATGTAGCGGATTTCCCAGTGATGGCCCAGCATCAGGACTGCATCCGAGATGCTTTCCAGCGTGGCCGTCAGGACAGCTGCCTGCAGCGCTTCCGCATGAGATTCGTGTGGTCCTTGCATGTTGGTAGCCGGTGCGCTCTGATCTGAGCAAACAGTATGCGCTCCGGCTGTGCTGCGGTCAAACGCTCATCACACCACGCGTGCGCGCTCCAGCATCGCGTGCAGGAGGACATTGCATCCCGCCTCAAGGTGTTCGGCCTTGGCGTCCTCGATTTCGTTATGGCTGATGCCATCCTTGCAGGGCACGAAGATCATGCCCGCTGGCGCCAGGCGCGCCGCATAGATGGCGTCATGGCCAGCGCCGGACACCACATCCATGGTCGAGTAACCCAGTTTGGCGGTGGCGTTGCGCACCGCTTCCACGCACTCGGGATGGAACGGGCAAGGCGGATAATACGACACGCGCTCAATCGAAATCTTCAAGCCCGTTTCGCTGCGGGTCTTGTCGATAAAGGCCAGCATCTCGCCATGCATGGTGTTGAGCAGTTCATCGTTCACGTTGCGCAGGTCGATACTGAATTTGACTTCGCCCGGAATGACGTTGCGGCTGTTCGGGAACAGCTGCACCATGCCCACCGTGCCACGGCCATAGGGCGGATAACGGTTGGCGATGGCGACGACTTCCTGCATGATCCTGGTCGAGACTTGCAGCGCGTCTTTGCGCAGATGCATCGGCGTGGGACCTGCGTGCGCCTCCATGCCGGTGACCACGCAGTCGTACCACGAAAGACCCATCACCGCAGGCACCACGCCGATGACCTTGTCGGCATCCTCCAGCACCGGCCCTTGCTCGATGTGTGTTTCAAAATAAGCGCCGATGGGATGATCGCCGGGCACTTGCGGACCTTTGTAGCCGATGCGCTCCAGTTCTTCGCCGACCGACTTTCCGTCAACATCGCGCGCAGCGTAAGCAGTCTCCAGACTGAACGCGCCACAGAAGACGCCAGAGCCCATCATCACCGGCACGAAGCGCGAGCCTTCTTCATTGGTCCAGAAGGCGACTTCAATCGGCGCCTCGGTTTTGATTTTGAGATCGTTGAGCGTACGCACCACCTCAAGGCCGGCCAGTACGCCGTAATTGCCATCGAACTTGCCGCCGGTCGGCTGCGTATCGATATGGCTACCCGTCATCACGGGCGGCAGCGCGTTGTTCGTGCCATCGCGGCGCATGAAGACATTGCCGATCTGGTCGATCGTGATGGACAGGCCAGCCTCCCTGGCCCAGCCGACGACCAGATCACGGCCCTGCTTGTCGAGGTCCGTCAGCGCCAGGCGTTTCACGCCGCCCTTTTCCGTTGCGCCGATTTTGGCCAGTTCCATCAGCGATGCCCACAGGCGGTCACCATTAATTTTCATCTTTGACTCCTTAACGCGCGGACGTTGGCTTGAACGCCGGACGATTCACATAACGGCCAGCACCTTCCACTGCCATCAGCACGCCGCGGTGGAACACGACATTACCGGCGGCCAGCGTGGTGCTGGGAATACCACGTACCGTACGGCCTTCAAACACATTGAAGCCGCCTTTGGCAAACTGGGTCAATGCGGAAATGGTGCGCGTGCCTTCCGGGTCCCACACCACCACATCGGCATCCGCTCCCGGTGCAATCACGCCCTTGCGCGGATACATATTGAAAATCTGCGCCGTGTTGGTGGAGGTGACCTTGACGAATTCCGATGGCGTCAGCATGCCGGTATTGACGCCCGCATCCCAGACCACAGACATGCGGTCCTCGACCCCGCCGCAACCGTTTGGAATTTTGGTGAAATCGTCCTTGCCCATGGCTTTTTGCTCGGCGCAGAAAGTGCAGTGGTCGGTCGCCGTCGTATGCAGATTGCCGCCACGCAGGCCTTCCCACAAAGCCTTCTGGTGATGCTTGCCGCGGAACGGAGGGCTCATCACGTGGCCCGCCGCAAATTCCAGATCATCGCTGTGATACACGCTGTCGTCGATGACCAGATGGCCGGCCAATGCCTCGCCATACACGCGCTGTCCATGGGCGCGCGCACGGCTGATCGCTTCCAGCGACTCGGCGCAGGACACGTGCACGATGTAGATTGGCGTATGCATCACATTGGCAATGGCAATCGCGCGGTTGGCGGCTTCCGCTTCCACTTCCGGTGGACGCGACAGCGGATGCGAACTCGGTCCGGTCAGGCCGCGCTTCAGCAGGTCCTGCTGCAGCTGGTAGACCAGCTCACCGTTCTCCGCGTGCACGGTCGGAATCGCGCCCAGGTCCAGGCAGCGGCGGAAGCTCTTCACCAGCGTTTCGTCATCCGCCATGATGGCGTTCTTGTACGCCATGAAGTGCTTGAAGCTGTTGACGCCATGGTCCTTGACCAGGATGCCCATGTCGCGGTGCACCGTATCGTCCCACCAGGTGATCGCCACGTGGAAGGTATAGTCGCCGGCAGACTTCTTCGCCCACTCGCGCCACTGCTGGTAGGCCTCGATGAGATTCTGCTTCGGCGACGGAATCACGAAGTCGATGATGGTGGTGGTGCCACCCGCCAGCCCGGCGGCCGTGCCGGTGTAGAAATCATCCTGCGTCACCGTGCCCATGAACGGCAGGTTCATATGCGTGTGCGGATCGATCCCGCCCGGCATCACATACTGGCCGCCCGCATCGATGATCTTGGCGCCGGACGGCACCTCCAGATTTTCGCCCACGGCGATAATCTTGTCGCCATCGCACAGCACATCGGCGCGGAAAGCGCGGTCGGCGTTGACGACAGTGCCGCCACGGATGATTGTTTTCATAAGCGTCTCCTTATGGGTGAGCCGGCGCCCGTACTGCAGGCACGGTCTTCCCTTTCATCATAATCCCGTACACCACGGCCGAAATGGCGATGCCAACGAACCAGGCGTAGGTATAAATTGTTTTAAAGGCGTCCGCGACATCCGGGAAGGATGCCGGGAAAGCGGCGTTGAGGAAGCCGGGGATATTCGGCAGCACGCCGATGACAAATGCCACGATTGCCGCCATATTCCAGCCCTTGCCATACGAGTACTGGCCATCTTCGCGATACAGTTCCGTCACATTCAGCTCCGTCTTGCGGACCATGTAGTAGTCCACGATCAGCACACCCGCGATAGGTCCCAGCAGCGCCGAATAACCAATCAGCCAGGTGAAGATATAGCCCTGAGTGGACTCCAGTATCTTCCACGGCATCATCAGGATCGCGATGGCGGCGGTGATGTAGCCGCCGGCCTTGTAGCTGATCTGCCGCGGCGCCAGCGAAGAGAAATCATACGCCGGACCGACCAGGTTTGCCGCCAGATTGACGGACACCGTATCGATCAACAGGATCAGCAGCGCCACCAGCACGGCCACGCCGGTCATGCGGCTGGACAGATCGACCGGGTCCCAGATCGCCTTGCCGTACAAGACCACCGTGGCCGAGGTCACGATCACCGCCATTGCCGCCAGAAGCCCCATCGGCACCGGCAGGCCAACCGACTGGCCGATCACCTGATCGCGCTGGGTTTTGGCGAAGCGGGTAAAGTCGGGAATGTTCAGCGCCAGCGTCGCCCAGAAGCCGACCATGGCCGTCAGCGACGGCCAGAATGTGGACCAGAACTGGCCGGCCTTCTTGCCGCCTTCGACGAACTGCGACGGCGCAGACAGCAGCTCGCCGAAGCCGCCGGCCTTGTTGTAGACCCATCCCAGCAGCACAAAGCAGATCACGATTTTCAGCGGCGCCGTGTAGGTTTCCAGTTTGCGGATCGCATCCATGCCATGCACGATGTAATAAAACTGGATCGCCCAGAAAGCCAGGAAGCACAGCAACTGGCCGCCATTGATGCCAAGGCCCGCGATCTTCTCGCCACCGATCTCGCCGCCCATCATCACGCCCAGCAGCGTGTAGATCATCTGGCCGCCGAACCAGGTTTGAATGCCATACCATCCGCAAGCGACAATCGCGCGCATCAGCGCCGGCAGCCGCGCTCCCGACGTGCCGAAAGAAGCGCGCGCCAGCACCGCGTAAGGAATCCCGTACTTGGTGCCGGCATGGCCGATCAGCAGCATGGGCAGCAGCACGATAGCGTTGGCCAGGAACACCGTCAGCACCGCCTGATACCCCGACATGCCGCCCTCGATCAAACTGGCCGACAAGGTGTAAGCCGGTATGCACATCACCATGCCGACCCACAGCGCGGAGAAGTGATACCAGCGCCAGGTACGTTGTGCGGCGGTGGTCGGTGCGAGGTCTTCGTTCCAGAGTTGCGTGCTGCCAGAGAGTTCTTTGCTCACGGGGCGTTCTCCAAAGGGTTAATGTATCCGTCCACCACAGCAAGTTCCGTACCTTGACGCCTGCGCCACCCGCACTGCGCTGCGCCGCAGGCAGGTGGCGGCATGCAGCCATCACGCCGTCTCTGCAACCCTTTCCGCGCGCGGATTGCGCGGGTCCTGCGTCCAGTTCATATATGGCTTGCCGGTATCCTGCGGCACCATCGTGATGCAGCCCTGCACCGGACAGGTGATCTCGCATAGATTACACCCAACGCACTCCTCCTTGATGACTTCATAGGTCCGCACGCCACTTGCCTCGTCGATGAGCTGTGCAATCGACTGGTGCGAGGTATCCTCGCACGCCACGTAACAGCGGCCGCACTTGATACAGTCGTTCTGGTTGATCTGCGCGATCACCTGGTAATTCATGTTGAGGTATTTCCAGTCCGTGGTGTTGGGTACCGCCTTGCCGGAAAACTCGCTGATGCTCTTGTAGCCTTTTTCATCCATCCAGCGCGACAGGCCATCCTTCATCTCTTCAACGATGCGGAAACCATGCAGCATCGCTGCCGTGCAGACTTGCACACAGCCCGAGCCCAGGGCGATGAACTCTGCCGCATCGCGCCAGTTGCCGATGCCGCCGATGCCGGAGATCGGCAAACCGGCCGTCTGCGGATCGCGTGCAATCTCCGCCACCATGTTCAGCGCGATCGGCTTCACGGCCGAGCCGCAATAGCCGCCGTGCGTGCTGGCGCCGCCGACAACAGGAATCGCCACCATCTGGTCCAGGTCCAGATGGGTAATCGAGTTGATGGTGTTGATGAGCGAAACCGCATCCGCACCGCCGGCCTTGGCCGCACGCGCTGGCGCCCGCACGTCGGTGATGTTCGGCGTCAGCTTGACGATCACCGGCAGCCGGGTGTTCTGCTTGCACCAGCGTGTCACCATCTCGACGTATTCCGGCACCTGGCCCACTGCCGCCCCCATGCCGCGTTCCGGCATACCGTGCGGGCAACCGAAATTGAGCTCGATGCCATCCGCGCCCGTCGCTTCCACCAGCGGCAGGATATCGGCCCACAGCTTTTCTTCGCAAGGCAGCATCAGCGAAACGATGATGACGCGGTCCGGCCAGTCCTTCTTGACCTGCGTGATTTCCTGCAGATTGATTTCCAGCGAACGGTCGGTAATCAGCTCGATGTTATTGAAGCCGAGGACTTCCCGGTTCTTGCCGTAGTGCGCCGAATAGCGCGACGACACGTTGACGGCGGCTGGATCTTCGCCCAGCGTTTTCCACACCACGCCGCCCCACCCGGCCTCAAATGCGCGCACCACGTTGTAGGCCTTGTCCGTTGGCGGCGCGGAGGCCAGCCAGAACGGATTGATGGATTTGATGCCGCAGAATTCTATGCTCAGGTCAGCCATTATGCAGCCTCCTTCATACCGTTGATGTCAGCGTGGATGGCATGCGCCGCCAGCTTGCCGTGTTGGACCGCTTGCACGGTCAGATCCTGCCCGGGCGCCACACAGTCGCCACCGGCGTAGATGCGCGGCAGGACTGTGCGGAACTGATCGTCGACGTGGATTTTGTCACCGTCGCGTTTCAGCGTTTTCGCCAGCGGATCGCTGATGCTCGTTTCGTCCATGCTCTGGCCGATGGCCTTGAAGATGGCGTCAGCCGCGATCTCGAAGGTTTCGCCAGTGCCGGACAGGCGGCCGTTGACCAGCGCCGTTTTCTCAAAGCGCATGCCGCGCACACGGCCGGCGTCATCCAGCAGCACTTGCTGCGGCTGCGCCCAGGTCCGCATGCGGACCTGATTTTCCTTGGCGATGTGCTGTTCATGTCCGGTTGCGCTCATGGCCTCGAAGCCGCGGCGATAGACCAGCGTGACTTCATCCGCGCCAAGGCGCTGGATCTGCACCGCCATATCGATGGCCGTATTGCCGGCGCCGATCACGATGGCGCGCGATGGCACGGGCAGCTTGCTCAGGTCATTCGCCTGACGCAGTTCGGCGATGTAGTCAACTGCAGCCAGCAGGCCTGGCACATCTTCGCCGGTCAGTCCCAGCTGCTTGCTGGCGCCCAGGCCAAGGCCCAGGAACACCGCGTCGTATGCGGCGTGCAGGTCTTTCAGCTGCACATTGCCGCCCAGGGTCTGGCCGTGCTGGATGGTGATGCCGCCGATTTGCAGCAGGAAGTCGACTTCCTTCTGCGCGAAGTTATCCGTCAGCTTGTACTTCGCGATGCCGTATTCATTGAGGCCGCCGGATTTTTCCTGCGCTTCGTAGATCACAACGTCGTTGCCCAGCATGGCCAGGCGGTGCGCGCACGACAGGCCTGCCGGGCCAGCGCCAACCACGGCGATCTTCTTGCCGGTGCTAGCAGCGCGCTGGAACGGATGCGCGTCCAGACGCATGTTGTCGATGGCGTAGCGTTGCAGCAGGCCGATTTTGACGGGCTGGCCTTCCGCATCGTGATTCCGCACGCAGGCGTCTTCGCACAGGATCTCGGTCGGACAGACGCGCGAGCAGCTGCCGCCAAGGATATTCTGTTTCAGGATACCGACGGCGGCACCGTTGACGTTGCCGTCGTGGATATTGCGGATGAAGCTCGCCACATCAATCTCCGATGGGCAGATGCGCGTGCACGGCGCATCGTAGCAATACAGGCAGCGCGATGCTTCAATCGCAGCCTGGCGCGCGTTGAGTGCAGGTGCAAGGTCAGTGAAGTTTTTCGCCAGTGATTCGTTGGCTTCCTTCGCTTTGGGCAGGTAGCTAATCGATTCGATCATGATGGTCCTCGGTGGGTGTTTTTATTTCATCTGAGGGAATGCAAATTCTGCGCCAGCGCTTGCCGTATTTGGCCAGCGCTGCATGACTGCTTTATGCCGCGTGTAGAAGCGCACGCCTTCCGGACCATATGCATGATGATCGCCAAACAGGCTACGCTTCCAGCCGCCGAAACTATTGAAGGCCATCGGCACCGGCAGCGGCACGTTCACGCCAACCATGCCGACCTGAATCTGGCGCACGAACTCGCGCGCCACGCCGCCATCGCGCGTGTAGATTGCTACGCCGTTGCCATACTCATTGCGGTTGATCAGTTCTACCGCACTGCCCACGTCCGGCGAACGCAGCATGCACAGCACCGGCCCGAAAATCTCTTCCTTATAAATCGACATATCCGGTGTCACATGATCGAACAGGGTACCGCCGATGAAGAAGCCATTGTCACGGCCAGGCACCTTGTGGTTGCGGCCATCGACCACCAGTTTGGCGCCTTGCTCAACGCCTTCGCCGATCAGGCGCTCTATGCGCTGCTTGGCGGCGCTGGTGACGACCGGTCCCATTTCGGCGTCGGCCGCCATACCGTCGCGCACTTTCAGTGCAGCGGTGCGCTTTGCCAGTGCATCGACAATCTTGTCGCCCGCATCGCCCACCGCCACCACCACCGAGATCGCCATGCAACGCTCGCCGGCCGAACCGAAGGCTGCCCCCATCAGCGCATCGACGGTCATGTCCATATCCGCATCCGGCATCACGACCATGTGATTCTTCGCGCCGCCCAGCGCCTGCACGCGCTTGCCGGCAGCGCAGCCGCGCGAGTAGATATATTCCGCAATCGGCGTCGAACCGACAAAGCTGATCGCCTGCACCACTGGGTGATCCAGCAGCGCATCAACCGTGACCTTATCGCCCTGCACCACATTGAAGACGCCATCTGGAAGACCAGCTTCTTTCAACAGCCGCGCATGCAACAGCGACGCCGACGGGTCGCGCTCCGAAGGTTTGAGCACAAAGGTATTGCCACACGCGATGGCGACCGGGAACATCCACATCGGCACCATCACAGGGAAGTTAAACGGCGTAATGCCCGCCACCACGCCCAGCGCCTGGCGCATTGACCAGGCGTCGATGCCGCGCGAAATCTGGTCGGTGAATTCGCCTTTCAGCATCTGCGGTATGCCGACCGCGAACTCCACCATCTCAATCCCGCGCGCCACCTCGCCTTGCGCGTCGGCGAAGGTCTTGCCATGTTCGCGCGTGACCATGGCCGCGAATTCGTCGGTGTGCTGCTGACACAATTGCAGATACTTGAACAACACACGCGCACGCGTCAGCGGTGGCGTGGCGGACCATGAAGGAAATGCCTGCTCCGCAGCGCGCACGGCGGCGTTAACTTCCTCCGCCGTGCCCAGCGCAACCCTGGCTACCGGTTCGCCCAATGCGGGATTGAACACGTCTGCATGGCGGCCGCTTTGCGTATCGACGGTGACGCCGTTTATATAATGGGTGATGGTATCCATGATGCTCTTTCAAGTGTGCGGTTCAGCCCAGCAGGCTGTCCGCGTCTACATAGGTATAACCAAGGCCGTGCGCCACCGCTTCATACGTGACGTGGCCCTGGCAGACATTCAAACCGTTCTTCAAATGCGGATTGGCTTTCAGCGCTTTCTGCCAGCCCTTGTCGGCCAGTGCCAGCGCATGGCCTATCGTTGCGTTATTCAGCGCGAAGATCGAGGTGCGTGCCACCGCGCCCGGCATATTCGCCACGCAGTAGTGCACCACGCCGTCCACCACATACGTCGGCTGCTCGTGCGTGGTGGCGTGCGAGGTTTCGAAACAGCCGCCCTGGTCGATCGCCACGTCCACCACTACCGCGCCCTGTTTCATGCGCGCGATCATGGACGCGGTGACCAGCTTGGGCGCCGCCGCGCCGGGCACCAGCACGCCGCCGATCACCAGGTCCGCGTCCAGCACCGCCTCTTCAATCGAGTGCGCGTTGGAATACATGGTGGCGACGCGGTTGCCATATACGAGGTCCAGCTGGCGCAGGCGGTCGACGTTCTTGTCGAGGATCGTCACGCGCGCACCAATGCCGACCGCCATCTGCAAGGCATTGGTGCCGACCACGCCTGCGCCGATAATCGCGATATGGCCCGGCGCCACGCCTGGCACGCCGCCCAGCAACAGGCCCATGCCGCCCTTGGATTTCTCCAGATGCGCGGCGCCAGCCTGGATCGACATGCGCCCCGCCACTTCACTCATCGGCGCCAGCAACGGCAAGCCGCCGTTGGCGCCGGTGATGGTTTCGTAGGCGATGCAAACCGCGCCGGATTTGACCAGTGCCCTGGTCTGCTCCGGGTCCGGCGCAAGGTGCAGATAGGTGTACAGGATCTGCCCTTCGCGCAGCATGGCGCATTCCTGCGGCTGCGGTTCTTTCACCTTCACGATCATCTCGGCACGGGCGAAGATTTCTTCCGCGCTGTCGATGATGCTGGCGCCGGACGCTTCATACATCGCATCCGCCAGGCCAATGGCCGCGCCAGCGTTTTTTTGTACCAGTACCTGATGACCACGCAAAACGAGTTCTTTCACGCTGGCCGGGGTAAGGCCAACACGGGACTCCTGGTTCTTGATCTCTTTTGGGACGCCGACCAGCATGGTTGTCTCCTCTGCGCTATGCGCTTTAGTCCAGATTTTTAAGTACTTCCCTCAGCTTTCCAAACAACTCGTCAATGTGTTTCTTCTCCAGCACCAGCGGTGGCGACAAGGCGATGATGTCACCGGTCACGCGGATCAAGACGCCATCCGCAAACGCCTGCTTGAAGGCGGCAAATGCACGCGCGCCAGGCTTGCCCGCAATCGGCGCCAGCTCGATGCCGGCGATCAGGCCGATGGTGCGAATGTCGATCACGTGCGGCAGGCCTTTCAGCGAATGCACTGCATCGGCCCAGTACTCGGCGATGCCCGCTGCGTGCTCCAGGATCTTTTGTTCCTTGAAGACTTCCAGCGTCGCCAGCGAGGCGGCGCAGGCCACGGGATGGCCCGAGTAGGTGTAGCCGTGGAACAGCTCAATCCCGGCCGGCGCATCCATGAAGGCATCGTGGATATGCTGTTTGCTGAACACCGCGCCCATCGGAATGGTGCCGTTGGTGAGGCCCTTCGCAGTGGTCATCATGTCCGGCTCGACGTCAAAGTAGTCGGCGGCAAATGGCGTGGTCATACGGCCAAAGCCGGTAATCACTTCATCGAAGATCAGCAGGATGCCGTGCTTGGTGCACAGTTCGCGCAGGCGTTTCAGATAACCCTTGGGTGGAATCAGCACGCCGGTCGAACCAGCAACCGGCTCCACGATCACCGCGGCGATGGTGGACGCATCATGCAGCGTGACGATGCGTTCCAGCTCGTCGGCCAGATTGCCGCCGTATTCAGGCTCGCCGCGCGAGAAGGCGTTCTTGTCCAGGTTGTGCGTGTGCGGCAGGTGATCCACGCCCGGCAGCATCACGCCATACGGCTTGCGGTTACCGGCGATGCCGCCCACCGAGATGCCGCCAAAGCCAACGCCGTGGTAGCCACGCTCGCGGCCGATCAGGCGCGTGCGGCTCGCCTCACCGCGCGCCTTGTGATACGCCAGCGCGATCTTGAGCGCAGTGTCCACCGCCTCGGAACCCGAGTTGGTGTAGAACACATGGCCGAAGCGGTGATTGGTGTACTCCATGAGCTTCTCGGCCAGATCGAAGGCGGCCGGGTGGCCCATCTGGAAGGTTGGCGCGAAATCCAGCTGGCCCACCATCTCGCGCACGGCGGCGACGATCTTCGGTTGCGCGTGGCCGCACGGCACGCACCACAGGCCGGCGGTGCCGTCCAGGATGCTGCGGCCATCAACGTCCTTGTAGTACATGCCTTCCGCCGACACCAGCAGGCGCGGATGAGCTTTGAAATCTCGGTTGTTCGTGAATGGCATCCAGAAGGACGCCATCGATTCTGGTCGGGACTCGTTCATGCACATCTCCTAGGAAACAACTGCTTTCGGATTTTTTTGACGAACCGTAAAAAAATTTACCAGTTGGCAAAATGATGATGCAATAATAGACAGCAGGACAACTATCGCACAGATACACAAATCGCAAAACTGTCCAACCGTACTGGCAACAAAAACACTACAGTTTCATTTACGCTGCGCGGAGTCAAGGATGGAAGAGACAAGTCCTGTGATCGATCAAACCGGTGGGCCGGGAAGCTGGCCCTGCGTGGTCATCGAGCGCAGACAAAAGGGCAGCCTGGTCGAACAGATCGTCGCCGCCATCAGCGATATGGTGGCGCGGCGGGAGTTGCGCATAGGCACCAAAATGCCGTCGGTGCGGCAGTTCGCCAAGTGTAATGGCATCAGTACCTTTACAGTTGTTGAATCCTATGACCGGCTGGTGACACTGGGCCTGCTGTCGTCGCGCCGCGGCTCGGGGTATTTTGTCGCGCGCCAGGACTTGCCGGCGGCGCTGGCGCCGGCCGCGTTTCAGGCCACGCCCAGCGCCATCGACGCGCTTACGCCGGAACTGTATTCCGGCGTCTCGGAAGCCTTGCCCGTGGGCGCCGGCTGGCTGCCGCCGGAGTGGTATGGCGAAGACACCATCCTCGACGCCGTGCGCCAGGCCATGCGGATTCCCGCCAACCGCCTGCGCGGCTACGGCCATCCGCTGGGCTTTCCGACACTGCGCCAGTACATGGCCAGTACACTGGCCGATGAGCTGTTCCCGGTTGAACCGGAACAGATCCTGCTCACCCACGGCGCCACCCACGCCTTTGACCTGATACTGCGCACGCTGACCCGGCCCGGCGATACGGTGCTGGTGGAAGATCCCGGCTACAGCAACCTGCTGTCGCTGATACGCCACCACGGCTGTATCGCGGTGGGCATTCCGCGCGGCGAGCATGGACTGGACCTGGAAGCGCTGGCGCAGCAGGCGGCCCAAACCCAGCCCAAGCTCATGTTCGTCAACACGGTGCTGCAAAATCCGCTCGGCACTTCGCTCAGCATCGCGCAGGCGCAC
The DNA here is from genome assembly GCF_009857555.1 of Duganella sp. CY15W. NCBI lineage: Bacteria > Pseudomonadati > Pseudomonadota > Betaproteobacteria > Burkholderiales > Oxalobacteraceae > Duganella > Duganella sp. CY15W. The sequence continues at coordinate 138,032 of NZ_WWCQ01000004.1, forward strand.
CGGCTGCTAGCCCTGGCCGAGCAGTTCGACTTCTGGCTGGTGGAGGACGACATCTATCGCGAACTGGCGCCGCGCGGCGAAGCGTCGCTGGCGGCGATGGATGGGCTGCGGCGCGTGATCCGCGTCGGCAGTTTTTCCAAGACGCTGTCGCCGGTGCTGCGCGTCGGCTCCATCTGCGCCTCCGCGTCGCTGGTCCCCGAACTGCTGCGCGTGAAGATGCTGGCCGGCCTCACCACCTCGGAGATCAATGAGCGCGCCGTCTACCACGCCATCACCGCGCGGCCCTACCGCCGCATGGTGGACAAGCTGGTCACGCAGCTGGACGCCGGCCGCGAGCGCGCCATGGGCAGCCTGCGCGAAGTCGGCATGACCTTGCTGGCACGGCCGCGCGGCGGCATGTTCGTGAGCGCGGGCTGGCACGATGCGCCCACGCCGGAATGGAATGGCAAGATCATCGCCGACCAGGCGCTGAAGCACGGCATACTGCTCTCGCCGTGCGACTTCTTCATGCTGCGCGCACCGGAATCGATCTGGTTCCGTTTTAACGTAGCTTACGCAGACCACCCACAACTGCAAACCTTCCTGAGACGCATATGCCGACAGTAAAAATCAATCGCCGGGTGCTCAACCGCGACAAGCTGGAAGCGGAAATCACCGCCGAAGCCGTGCGCGTGTTTGCCGAATTCGGTTATGAAGGCACTTCCATCGCCACCGTGGCGGAAAACGTCGGGCTGTCGAAACAGAACCTGATGTACTACTTCCCCACCAAGCAGTCGCTGTATCAGCGTGTGCTGGATGAAGTGCTGGATGACTGGCTGGCGCGCATGGAAAGCCTGGCCCACGCCGACCAGGACCCGCGCGAAGTGCTGCGCGCCTATGTGCAGGCCAAGCTCAGGTTCTCGCGCGAGAATCCGTGGGCTTCACGCGTGTACGCGATGGAAGTCATCAGCGGTGCGCCGCTGTACGGCGGCCAGATACAAAGCCGCGTGGTACCGCTGGTGCGCCAGGATATCGAGGTGTTCGAGCAGTGGATCAGCGAGGGGAAGATGGCGCCGGTGAACGCGACGCATCTGCTGTTTGCGATCTGGGCGATGACCCAGTCCTATGCGGATTTTTCGGCCCAGATGGCACTGGTCCTGAACCGCAAACAGCTGACAAAGAAAGACTTCGACGATGCCGAGAAGGTCATCGTCGATATGGTGCTGTCGGCGATCAGCGTGCCGCAGCAGCCTGCTTGCGGCGGCGCGCCATGAAACCGACCACGCCCAGACCAGCCAGCATCATGGCATAGGTTTCCGGCTCAGGCACCGGCGCCGCGAAGGCCTGGATGTTGGCCTGCTTGAAGAAATTGCTGGCGTTGATCTGCACCTGCGACGACCAGGAATCCACGATCACGTTACCGTTGATGACGCCACTGCCGCCATTGACGCGGGCGTTCGGCGCCAGCAGGCTGACGTTGGCGCCGGTGGCGATATTGAGCGCGGTGGCATCGCTGAAGTTGAACAGCACGTTGTAGCCGTCAAACGCCTGGTAGCCGCCCTGCAGCAGCGCCGAGCTGCCCTTGACATTGACGATCAGCGTGGCGCCTTTGGCCATGCCGGAGATGTCGTAGTAAGTGCTATTTTTGAGCCAGCTGGAATCCAGGTTAATCACTTCGACCGATTTGTTGCTGCCGGTGATGTAGACACCGCCCCATTTCTGTTGAGCGCTGCTGGTCGACGACAGGCTCGACAACGACTTGGACGTCTGCGTCAGGTTCGATTCCACCGTCGCAAATTTCACCGGCGCGGTACCACCCTTGACGGCCGAAGCCGTGGTAGCGTTACTGATTTTGGATTTGCCGCCGACATAGGTATCGCCATTCAGGATGTCGCCGCCCTTGAAGGTCAGGTTGCCGCCAGCAATCAGGGCATAGTGGCCGTAGGCGTCCTTGTTTTTCAGATTGACGGTGTAGGAACTCAGGCTAACGTTGCCAGCGGCAACGATGGCGCCTTCAACGTCCGCGCTGGGTGCGCTGAAGTCGGTAAAGGAAAACACATTGGCCCCACCGACCATCGAGCTCAGGTCCAGAACACCAGCTTGTGCGGAGCCCAGCGAAGCAATTGCCAGCAGAAGAACGGAAACAGCGGTTTTCTTTAAGACAGCCATGAATTTCCCCATAAGAAACTTAAGTTTCCAACAGGATATCACAATTTAAATTATTTTGCTCCATGGAAATAAAAATATCAGCCTTTCATTCTTTGTCCCTGAGCACCCCGCGACTGCTGCTGCGTTTCGTCACACCAGAGGATGCGGGCGCCCTGTTCCGCCTGTTCTCCGATGCCGAAGCGCTACGCTACTGGAGCAGCGGACCATGGCTGCACATCGCCCAGGCTGCGGACAATATCGAGCAGACGCTCAAGGCCTACCAGGACGGCACGGCCTTGCGCCTGGCGATGGTCTTGCCCGACGGCGAGCTGATCGGCACCGTTACCCTGTACGATTTCGACCGCCGCAACCACCGTTGCCAGATCGGCTACATGCTGGCGCGGCCGCACTGGGGGCAGCGCTACATGCAGGAAGCGCTGGCCGCGCTGATCGCCCATGGTTTCGGCGCACTGGAACTGCACCGTATCGAAGCCGATATCCATCCCGACAATATTGCATCCGGCCGCATCCTGGAGGGCCTGCATTTCCAGCGCGAAGGCCATTTGCGCGAACGCTGGTTTGTCGGTGGCGAGATCTCCGACAGCATCATTTACGGCTTGCTGCGCAAGGACTGGCACGCCGCCATCCATCGCACGCAATAACCGGCTGTCCCCGTCAAAGCGCAGTTGATCGGAATTCGCTACAAACGGCAAAACTGCTTTGATACAGTGATCCCATCGCAACACGTTTTGATGGAGATGCAACATGAGCAAATTGAACACGCAAGCAGTGCTGGACTTGATGGAAGAGATCCTGCGCGCCTTTATGCAAACCGTACGCTACGGCGTGCGCCTGATCGGCCGCATGTCGCCGCCCGCACTGCTGGGCGCCGCACTGCTGCTGGCGTTCATCTGCTCCATCCTGCCGTTGGCGCTGGTGCTGTTCGTGGTCTTCATGTTAATCAAGCTGGCGGTGGGCGCGTGCGTGATTGGCGGCCGCCGCGCTCGCCGCAATCAGGAGCACGTTGAATGAAAAAGAATCGGCTGGCACAAGCCGGCTACAACAACGCCAAGAGCCTGCTGGACATCATCCGCGAAATAGGCGAAACCGCAGTCACGCTGTGGTGGCACTTCTTCGACTGGCTGGCACAGGTCGAATGGCGCAAGCTGGTCATCATCTGGCTGTTGTTGCTGATCCTGTCGGCGTCGCTGTTCCACGTCAATGAGCAGGCCTGGGGCTTTATCCTCGCCTCTTTTGGCCTCAAGGTGCTGGCAGGCGGCAAGCGCAAGGCCGAGCTGGAAGCGCGCAGCGCCGAATCGCACGCCGATGAAGAGAGCATCGAACGGCGCGTGGTCGAAGCCCGCATGGCGGCGCTGCAAGCACAGGTCGAACCGCACTTCCTGTTCAACACCCTGGCGCTGATCGGCCAGCTGATTGAAACCGATCCGCCGCAGGCCGCACGCATCCACCAGAACCTGATCGACTACCTGCGCGCCACGCTGCCGCAGATGCGCGCCAAAGGCGCGGGTACGCTGGGTCGGCAGATCGAGATGTCGCGCGCCTACCTGGCCATCATGCAGGCGCGCATGCGCTCGCGGCTGGCGGTGTCGGTCGACGTGCCGCAGGATATGCTGAGCGCCACCTTCCCGGTGATGATGCTGCAGATCCTGATCGAGAACGCCATCAAGCACGGCCTCGAACCCAAGATCGACGGCGGCCGTATCGACATCCGCGCTTCAGTCGACAACCAGATGCTGCAAGTGGATGTGATTGATGATGGCGTCGGCTTCAATCCCTTCTCCAGCGATGGCGTCGGCCTGGCCAATGTGCGCGAACGCCTGCGCATCCAGTACGGCAACCGCGCGCAACTGGTGATTGAGGCGCCGCTGACCGGCGGCACCCGCGCCAGCATCCGCGTGCCGTATGCGCCGGACATTTTCGCAGGAGCGCCCAAATGAACCGTCCCACCGCATTGATCGCCGACGACGAGGAAGGCATGCGCCAGCAGCTGCGCAGCCGCCTGCAGGATGTGTGGCCGGCGCTCGACATCGTGGCGGAGGCAGCCAACGGCATCGAGGCAGTGGCGCTCGCTGGCCAGCATCAGCCCGACATCGTGTTCCTGGATATCCGCATGCCGGGGCTATCCGGCATCGAAGCGGCGCGCATGCTGTTCAACCGCTGTCACCTGGTGTTTGTCACCGCCTACGACCAGTATGCAATTGAAGCGTTTGAACAGGGTGCGCTCGACTACCTGCTCAAGCCCGTGGGCGGCGAGCGCCTCAAGACCACCTGCGCACGCCTGCAGACGCTGATCGGCCAGCAGCCGTCCAATATCGAGCGGCAGCTGAGCCAGTTGCTGTCGCATCACAGCAAACCCGCCGCCAGGCAGGAATACCTGCGCTGGATACAGGCGGTGGTGGGCGCCAATCTGCGCATGATCTCCACGCGCGAAGTGCTGTTCTTCCAGGCGGATGAAAAGTACACGCGCGTGCAGACCGAGCAGTCTGAAGTCCTGATACGCAAGACACTCAAGGAGCTCGCCGACGAGCTCGATCCCAACGAATTCTGGCGCATCCACCGCTCCACGCTGGTGCGCGTGGATGCGATTGAAGAAGTGACGCGTGATCTGCGCGGGCGGCAAATGGTCCGCATCCGCAATCATCCGGAACTATTGGAAGTAAGCCGCGGCCACACGCATTTATTCCAGCAAATGTAACGTGCTCCCGCTGTCGTTGGGACTATACTGGACAGCTCAACTGAGGGAGGGAACGATGTCCAGCATACCCAAGCAAACCACCAGCAGCGTCATGCCCTGCATGCGCTACCGCGATGCCCCCGCCGCCATCGAATGGCTGTGCAACACCTTCGGCTTTGTACCGCAGCTGATCGTGCCCGACGGCGACGGCGGCATCGCCCACGCCCAGCTCGCGTTCGGCAACAGCATGATTATGCTGGGCTCCGCCTTCGATACGGAATATGGCCGACTACTCAAGCAGCCGGTGGAAATCGGCGGCTTCGCCACCCAAAGCACTTATCTGGTGGTGAACGACGCCGACGTCGTCTACGGCCGCGTACTCGAAGCCGGCGGCCGTATTCTGCTGGACATCAAGGACGAAGACTACGGCGGCCGCGGCTTCACCTGCAGCGATCTGGAAGGCCATGTCTGGAGTATCGGTACTTACGATCCCTACAAGCCTGCAAACCAGTTATAGCCGTGCAGGTCTTCCCAGTAGCCGCTGGTGAACCGGTTCGTGACGATCATTCCCGTCAAGTGTTTGGGATTCTTGAATCCCAGCTTGGTGGGAATGCGCAAGCGTAGCGGAAAACCCAACTCGTCCGGCAAACTATCCTGACCGTTGAAGCCAAACGCCAGCATGGTTTGCGGATGCAGCGCGCTTGCCATATCGATGCTGGTGTAATAGCCATCTGCACAAGTGAATGCGACATATTTTGCGCTGATGTCCGCACCAAGCAGCGCAAGAAAATGCCACAAGGGCACGCCCGTCCACTGGCCGATGGCGCTCCAGCCCTCAATGCAAACGAGCCGCGTAATTTCAGTGCGCGGCGGCAGCGCCTTGAGCTGCTTCAGCGTCCACGCACCTGGCTTGCGGACCAGCCCATCGACTTTGAAGCGCCACTGCTGCTCATCGATTTCCGGCACCGACGCTTCCGAGTAAAAGGCGTTGAAGCGAAACGGCAGCGTCAACTCACTCCGCGTGAAAGTCGGCGCCAGCGTCTGCGGGCGAAACAGCGCGGCTTGCGCCACATCGTTGAAGCGCGAGACGCGCTTTAGTGCAGCTTCCACGGTTGCCCCGTCGGGCAGCAGTGCCAGCGCCGCGCCACCCAGTGACAGGCACAGCAACTGGCGGCGGCCAGTCCAGATCTTTTGCGTCATTTTCTGATTCCTAACATCGCCAACAACAGGCGCGGCGACAGCAGCGCCAGAGAAATATGCCCGCAAGCGAACACGGTCAGCAAAGCCATACACATGAAATGCGCCTGCCGTGCCATCTGATAACCACCGAACGCCTGCGTCAGCCACTGCAGCTGCACCGGCTTCCAGATGGCCAGGCCGGACAAAAACATCATCGTCAGCAGGCACAGCACACCGAGATATGCAAGCTGCTGCACGCGGCTGCGTCCATGTCCGTCGTGACCGGCATCCGGCGACAGGTACAGGCGCCGCAGACGGCCGCTCAGCAACAGCAGGCTGACAGCGACCAGGCCATTCGCCGCCAGCAGCCACATGCCGGCGAAATGCCACAGCAGCGCGCCTGGCAAGCTGCCGCCCAGCGTCAGGTAGCGTGGAAAGCTGCCGATCCAGAACGGATCGGCGTTGTAGACCTGCCAGCCACTGCCCAGCATCACTGCAAAGACGGCGGCATTTGTCCAGTGACACAGCCGCACCCACAGCGGCGGCACAATAGCAGACATCAGATCGGTGGCAGGAAACCATCACGGCCAACCAGCACCGCATTGGCGCTGGTCACGCCATCCACCCCCGCAGCGCCGATCACCAGCACCTTGGCGCCCACAACAATCAGCTCACGCTTACCCGGCACGAACTGGCCGTAGACGGTGGCGTTATCCAGCACGACCTGCTGCGTCTTCTCGCCAAAGCGCATTTCCAGTTCAGTGGCGCTGGCCTTCTTGCTCACCTTGGCGACGGTGGCGTTGGTCATCGTGCTGCGGTCGCCCATATCCCACGGGAAGTGGCCTTCATTCATGCCGCGCGCGGCGTCGGGGAAAACCATCACGCCCATGGCGCGCACCTTGCCCTGGGGCGCCGGCGCGGCGGCGATACCAAGGTAGGCGTTTTCCTTGATGGCTGCGGCGGTGCTGCGCGAGACATCGAGCACCTGCGCCTGCTCCGGCAGTTTCACCGTGGTTTTCACGCCCTTGCGGTCGGTAACAGTGAGTTCAGTGGCGCTCACGGCGCTGACCTCACCGCGCAGATGCACCTGGCGATCGGCGGCAAAACCGGCGCTTGCGGTCACGAGGGCGGCACTGGCGACCAGTAGATTGAGCAGTTTCATGGCATTCCTTGATTGAGTGAACGAGAGCCAGCACTATGCCGCCCTGCCCTGGCGGCCGCCATCGGTCAAACATCCGATGCCGGCCGGACGGCGTGGGTCGCTATAATCGCGCCATGTACCCTGAGACCACCGCCTCCATCACCGACACCATGCACACGCTGGCCTATATCGGCGACTTGAGCATGGGCCAGCCGACCGAGCACTCGCTGCGTACCGCGTGGCTGGCGGCGCGCATCGCCGAAGCGGCAGGACACGCGGGCGATCACTGCGCGGCCGTCCAGCAAGTGGCGCTTTTGCGCTGGTCCGGCTGCACCGCCAACGCACCGGAATTCAGTGCGCTGATCGGGGACGACGTCGGCATGCGCGCCAGGATGCTGTCGCAAAAAAATGACCCGGCTTTCATGCAGTCTGCCGAAGCGGTATTCCGTGAGATCTACCAGCTGTCAGAGATTCATTGTGAAGTCTCCGGTGAAATTGCCGCCATGCTGCGCGTTTCTGCAGACGTTGAACGGGCGCTGCGCAGCATCTTCTCCACTTACGACGGCGTCGGCCCATCGCATCTGCGCGATGGCCCCGTACCGGACAGCGTGTACGTGGTTGCACTGGCCAGCGATATTGAAATCCTCGGCCGCGAACAGGGTGTGGCGCGTGCGCTGGACGTCATCGCGCACAAAAGCGGCAAAGCCTATCCGGCAGCACTGGTGGCTATCGCCGTTCAGCATGCCGCCACGTGGCTGGAACAACTGGAGCGCGACGAAGACTGGCAGGCTGCCCTGGACTTTGAAGCCTGCACCCGCAGCGGCGCCGTACCGCTTGAACTGCTGGCCGACGTCATCGACCTCAAACTGCCTTGGATGACGGGCTACTCGCGCCGCGTCGCACAAGTGGCCTGCAACGCCGCCGGCGTGATGGGGCTGGACACGGACACCCAACTACGTTGCTACCGCGCAGCGCTGGTACACGGCATCGGCCGGGCGGCGGTACCGAACAGCGTCTGGAACACGAGCGGAAAGTTGAGCGCGGGCGCGCGCGAACAGCTACGGCTTGCGCCTTACTGGACCAGCCGTGCCGCGGCGCGCATCGGAGCACTCGGCGCCGCTGCGGACATCGGCTCCTATGCCGGCGAACGGCTGAATGGCAGCGGCGCCTTTCGCGCCTGCACGCGCACGGCGATCCCGCTGGAAGGAAAAATCATCGCCGCAGCCACGGCCTGGATCGCGCTGCAATCCACGCGGCCATGGCGCGCAGCGATGACGGCTGACCAGGCACGCGCTACGCTGGAGGCGGAGGTAGGGAATGGCCGCTTTGACGTTCACGCAGTACGCGCCGTCAGCGGCGCTGCACCCACGTCCGCCGAAGCGGTGAAGAACATTCTGCTCACACAAAGGGAATCTGAAATATTCCGTCGTATCAGCCTTGGGCTGACCAACAAGGAAGTCGCCCGGGAATTGGCAATCAGTCCCAGCACCGTACGCACTCACGTGGAAAACGTCTTCCGCAAGCTAGGCTGCAACACGCGCGCTGCCGCCACACTCAAAGCCTCAACCCTGCGGCTGCTGTAATTCAGGCCAGCGCGGCGACCAGCGCATGATCCGCAACCTGCGTCGGGCGGATGCGGATGACGCTGCGATAAAGGGGCGGCATGGCGGCGCAGACGGCTGCCAGTTCGGCCTCTGGCAACGAGGGCAGCACGTACTGGAATTGCGCCGGGTTCTTCAACGGCAGCGGGCCTTCCATCGTGGAGCCATAGGCGCCAAGGTTCATGAAGCTGACGGCGCTGCCATCCGGGCCTTTGGCAAACACGAAGGTGCCGTCTTTCGGATGGCCGAGGTAGTGGCGTATTTCTTCATGCCGCGCCGGCACGGCGCCATGCATCAGTTTATAGCGCAGCTGTGCGTAGGCGCGCGTGGTTTCCATGAAGGCGCTGCGAATGCCCGATTGCGTCATGCGGCCCGGCATGCAGAGCAGCAGATTGCCAAACGAATCCAGCAAGGCCACCGCATCCCCTGCCCCGCCATGTTCGCGGTCGCGCGCCATGGCCTGCTTCAGGAACGGCGCCAGGCCTGCATCCGGCGCGTGCGGTTTGCCGCGATAGGTCAAAGCATCGGGATATTGCTGTTTCAGCGCGCGCACAATGTAGTGATCGGCGGGCAGCGTGGCAGGATCTTTCAGCAGCTCTTGCGGCAGGTCGGTATTAAACATCTCCATCACTTCGGCCGACGTGGCCTCGAACACCAGCGAGCACAATGCCTGCGTTGGTTCGGAGATGGTTTTGCCGATGAAAAAGGACTTCGGCGTGGCGCCGGTGCTGGCGCGCGAGTACAGCGACGTGCCGAGGATGGCGGGATAACTGAAGCTCTGCTCCGCCTGCGCGCGCAGCGGTTCCGGCAACGCAGGGAAAGTGGCGCTGGCGTCGTAATTGATGCCGGCGTTCTTGTCCGGCGCCGCCACCACCACGTTAAAGCCACCGGCCAGGATCGCGCCGCTGCACATGCAGCACGGGTCCAGCGAGGTGACGATGGTGATGTCCTGCGGCTCCGGCAGATCACGGCCCTTGGCGCGTTCGGCGTAGTACCAGTCGATAAGCTGGCGTTCGCCGTGTGCAGTCGGGTCAAAGATCAGGCCATCCTTGATGACGTTGTTGTGCAGCGACTGCAGCACGTTGCCGTGCTGGTCGAGCATCAGGCCGCCGACACCAAACGTACCCTGCGTCTTGGCGGCTATCGCTTCGGCTGCCGCGATGGCGACCGCCGCTTGCACATCAATCGTCTTCTTGTGTGCCATTACTTTTTCTTGAGGTCCTGGCCACCAAAGGCATTCGGCAGCTGTGCGGCTGCGGTGGTTTCGTAGACGTCACCTTTCAGGTTGGTCAACAGGATAGGCAGCTCATTGCCGCCCAGTTCCAGGATCACCTGACGGCAAGCGCCGCACGGAGCGATCGGACCATCGGTTTCGCCAATGACCACCAGCTGTTGGAAATCTCCCTGCTGATAGCCGTGGGCGAACGCGCTGAAGAAGGCGGTACGTTCGGCGCAGTTGCACAGGCCATAGGATGCGTTTTCCACGTTACAGCCGTGGAAAACCTTGCCGTCATTGGTCAGCAGCGCGGCGCCGACCTTGAAGTTGGAGTACGGGGTGTAAGCCTTCAGACGCGCTGCGGCGGCTTCGGCGATGAGTTCTTGCTTGTTCATGATGAGTTCCTCCAGCCGTCACTCCCGCGCACGCGGAAGTCCATGCTGAATATGCGTCCCCGCCTGCGCGGGGACGACATGGTTACGGGCGAATCGTGCGATAGACAACCGGGTTGGCGGCAGCTGCTGCATCGGTGATCTGGTAGGCCGCCTGGATTTCGCGGATCGCCTGCTCGGCCGCTTCCTGCGTACGCGCATGCACCATCGCCAGCGGCTGGCCGGCTTCCACTTTATCGCCCAGGCCAACCAGACCGGTCAGGCCGACAGCAAAGTCGATCGGGTCCGCAGCACGGCGACGGCCGCCGCCCAGCGACACCACTGCCAGGCCGATATCGCGGCAGTTGGCCGACACAGCGTAGCCCGATTTCAGCGCCGGCGCCGGCACGATGATCGGCGAACGTTCCAGGTACTTGTCCGGATTGTCCATCAGGTCTGCAGGGCCGCCCAGCGCCACCACCATGCGCGCAAAGCGTTCCGCCGCTTCGCCGCTATCCAGCGATGCCTGCAGCTTGGCGCGCGCTTCCTCTTCGGTCGCAGCCAGTTTGCCCAGCACCAGCATCTCGGCGCACAGCGCCATGGTCACTTCGTGCAGACGCGCAGGACGCGACTTGCCGCTCAGGTAATCGATCGCGCCGCGTACTTCCACCGCGTTACCGGCATATGGCGCCAGCGATTCGTTCATGTCGGTCAGGATAGCGGAGGTCATCATGCCCGCACCGTTGCCGACCTTGACGATGCTCTCCGCCAGTTCCACCGATTTCTCGTAGCTTGGCATGAAGGCGCCGCTACCGACCTTGACGTCCATCGCCAGCGCATCCAGGCCTGCCGACAGTTTCTTCGACAGGATCGAACCGGTAATCATGGCCACCGATTCCACGGTCGCAGTCACGTCGCGCACGCCGTAGAAGACCTTGTCCGATGGCGCCAGCGACGCGGTCTGGCCGATGATGGCGACACCGACTTCTTTTACCACCTTGCGGAACAAGGCGTTGTCCGGCACCGTGGTGTAACCAGGGATGGAATCAAACTTGTCCAGCGTGCCGCCGGTGTGGCCCAGGCCACGGCCCGAGATCATCGGCACGTAGCCGCCGCAGGCTGCGACCATAGGGCCGAGCAGCAGGGAGACGACGTCGCCGACGCCGCCGGTGGAGTGTTTGTCGACGACCGGACCATTCAGGTCCAGCGAGCGCCAGTCCAGCACTTCGCCGGAGTCGCGCATGGCCAGAGTGAAGGCGACACGTTCGTCCATGCTCATGTCGTTGAAGTAGACGGCCATCGCCAGTGCGGCGATCTGGCTTTCGGTGACGCGGCCGGAGGTAATCCCGCCAACGAAGAACTGGATCTCTTCGGCCGACAGCGCGCCGCCGTCACGCTTCTTGCGGATGATCTCTTGGGGTAAATAGGACATGGAATTCTCCATAAAACTAATTGATAACGCCGCAGTAGAGGCTCGCGGCACCCGCGAACCCCGCACTGCGGCGGCGCCAGGGTCTGACCCCGTACGGGGTCAGACCCTGCTGTCAGGGGTGCTTTATACGCCGTAAGGAATCCAAATGTTCTTGACTTGCGATGCGTGAGCCAGCACGGCACGGCCGCCCGCTTGCGCGGTGCTGTACCAGTCGCGGCCTTTGGCGCCGCCCACCCAGGTACGCTTCAGCGAACCGGCCGACAGACGCTCCACTTCCGCACAGCCTTCGGCCGAACCATCATGACGCCACACCGCATCGATATCCGAGTGCGTTGCCAGCGTACGCGCCAGTTCATCGGCCGAACCGGTGATGATGTTCACCACGCCAGCCGGCAGGTCCGAGGTATCGAACACCTGATACAGATCGGTCGCCGACAGCGGATGCGCTTCCGACGGCACCACCACCACGCGGTTACCCAGCGCAATCGCCGGCGCCACCAGCGAGATGAAGCCCAGCAGCGGCGCTTCGTTCGGGCACACAATACCGATCACACCCAGCGGTTCGTTGAGCGCCACGGTAATGCCGTGCATTGGCGGCTGATGCGCCAGGCCATCGTATTTGTCAGCCCATGCTGCGTAGTAGAACAGACGCTCGATCGACGCCTGCACTTCCTTCTCGGCGTTTTTCGAACCGGTCATCGCGGCGATGCGGGCAGCGAATTCTTCGCCACGCGCAGCCAGGTTTTCAGCGATGTAGTACAGCACTTGCGCGCGGTTGTGCGCAGTCGCCTTGGTCCAGCCGGTTGCCTTGTGCGCAGCTTCCACGGCGTTACGGATGTCCTTGCGGTTGCCCTCGCCCACTTCGGCGATGAAGGAACCGTCCGCACCGTGAATCGCGCGGCTGTAGGCGCCGTCAGGGCGGGCCTGCTTGCCGCCGATGTACAGCTTGGCGGTGCGGTCGATGGCGAAAGCGCCGCCGGCAGCGACTGGCGCGGCCTTGGCTTTTGCTTTCGGCTCGGTCACTGGCGCCGCAGGACGCGCATCTTCCGCTTTGGCGGTCAGGTACTCGTACATGCCTTCGCGGCCGCCTTCACGGCCGTAGCCGGATTCGCGGTAGCCACCGAAACCGCAAGCAGCGTCGAACTGGTTGGCGGTGTTAATCCACACCACGCCAGCCTTGATTGCCGGTGCGACGTCCAGCGCCAGCGAGATATTCTCGGTCCACACGCATGCGGCCAGGCCGTACACGGTGTTGTTCGCCAGCTGTACTGCTTCTGGCGGCGTGCGGAAGCTCATCGCTACCAGCACCGGACCAAAGATTTCAGCCTGCGCCACGGCAGCTGCAGTCGACGCGCCGGTGATCAGGGTTGGCGGGAACCACGAGCCGTTGGCTGGCAGCTCGCATGCTGGCTGGTACACGGTGCAGCCTTCGTCGCGTGCCGATTGCACCAGGCTTTCAATGCGCTGCTTCTGCACTAGATCGACCAGCGCGCCAATGTCCATCGACTTGTCCAGCGGCGAACCGAGGGTCAGCTTGTCCATGCGGGCGCGCAGCTTGGCCAGGAATTTATCCTGTACCGATTCCTGCACCAGCAGGCGCGAACCTGCGCAGCACACCTGGCCCTGATTGAACCAGATCGAATCGACCAGGCCTTCAACCGCAGCATCCAGGTCCGCATCTTCAAACACGATGAATGGCGACTTGCCGCCCAGCTCCAGCGACAGCTTCTTGCCGCTGCCTGCCGAGGCTTCACGAATAAGGCAGCCGACTTCGGTCGAACCGGTGAAGGCCAGCTTGTCGATGCCTTCGTGCTTGACGATGGCTTCGCCCACGCGGCCATCGCCGGTGATGATGTTGACCACACCAGCCGGCACGCCAGCCTGTACGCAGATGTCAGCGAACAGCATCGCGGTCAGCGAGGTGAATTCGGCAGGTTTGAAGACAACGGTGTTACCAGCGGCCAGCGCCGGCGCGATTTTCCACGCCAGCATCAGCAGCGGGAAGTTCCACGGCACGATCTGGCCGACCACGCCAACCGCGCGGTAGGCCGAAAATTCTTCGGCTTGCAGCTGCGCCCAGCCGGCGTGGTAGTAGAAGTGACGCGCCACCAGCGGCAGGTCGACATCGCGGGTTTCGCGGATGGTCTTGCCGTTGTCCAGCGTTTCCAGCACGGCGAACAGGCGCGCATGTTTTTGCATCAGGCGGGCGATCGAGTACATCACCTTGGCGCGGCCATGGCCGCCCAGTGCCTGCCAGCCTGGCTGCGCGGCGCGTGCCGCAGCGACTGCGCGGTCAACGTCGGCAGCGCTGCCCTGGGTCAGGTCAGCCAGCTTGGCGCCATCGGCTGGATTGATGGACGCGAACAGTTCACCGGCTTCGCTCCATTCGTTGTTGATGAACAGGCCGAACTGGCGGCCGCGTTGTTCCAGCCACGCTTGCGCTTCTTTGGTGCTTTCCGGTGCTGGGCCGTATTCCATGGTGTTGAGGATCTCTTTAATGGTTGGCATGACGGTGTCCGTAATTAAGGTTGCGCGTGGCGGTGAGCGGCCGAGTAGTTACCGGTCACATAGTGCTCCAGTTGGCGCTCGATGTCGGTCAGCAGGCTGGAGGCGCCGATGCGGAACAGATGCGGTTCCAGCCATTCATTGCCCAATTCTTCCTTCATCAGGGTCAGGTACTGCAGCGCGGCCTTGGCCGTACCGACGCCGCCCGCTGGCTTGTAGCCGATCTTGAAGCCGGTCTGCTCGTGGTACTCGCGAATCGCGCGCACCATGGTCAGCGACACGGGAATCGTGGCATTGACTGGCTCTTTACCGGTCGAAGTCTTGATGAAGTCTGCACCAGCCATCATGCACACCCACGATGCCTTGGCGACGTTTTCCAGCGTGACCAGTTCACCGGTCGCCAGAATCGCTTTGACGTGCGCTTCGCCGCAGGCTTTGCGGTAAGCCAGCATCTCGTCGTACAGCGCTTGCCAGTTACCGGTCAACACGTGCTGACGGGTGATGACGATGTCGATTTCAGAAGCGCCAGCGGCAACCGACAATTCGATCTCGCGCACTTTGGTTTCCATGCTGGTCAGGCCAGCCGGGAAGCCGGTCGACACCGCAGCGATAGGCAGACGGCCTTGCAGCACATCCACCGCCGGCTTGATCATCTCGTGGTACACGCAGACAGCGCCGGTGGCCAGGTTGGTGTCCTGCAGGCCCAGTGCCTCGACCAGGTCGGTACGCAGCGGACGCAGCGCCTTGCGGCACAGGCGCTCAACGCGGCCTGGGGTATCGTCGCCGGACAGCGTGGTCAGGTCGATCAGGCCGATCGCCTTGACCAGCCAGGCGGCCTGGTATTCCTTCTTCACCGTGCGGCGGTTCGCCAGGCTGGCGGCGCGGCGGTCGGCGGCGGACTTGTTGACGTGGATGTGATTGATCCAGCCCAGGTCCAGCGGGACTGCTTCGTTGCGCTTGAAGTCAGTAATGATGCTCATAGCAGATTGCTTCCGTTCGAGAGTGGTTTGACGCCGAGGTGATGGGCCAGGGTCTGGCCGATATCGGAGAAGGATTCGGAAATGCCCAGCGACTGCGCTTTCACCTTCGGACCGAAGAAGATCATCGGGATGTGTTCACGCGTGTGGTCGGAGCCTGGCCAGGTCGGGTCGCAGCCATGGTCGGCGGTGATCACAACCAGGTCGTCCTCTTGCAGCTTGGCGATGAATTCCGGCAGGCGCGCATCCATCTCGTGCAGCGCATTCGAATAACCGTTGACGTCGCGGCGGTGGCCGAAGGCCTGGTCGAAGTCGACGAAGTTGACGAAGGTCAGCGACTTGTCGCCTGCTTCATCCGCTACTTTCAGCAGCGCGTCAAACAGCGCCATATTGTCCTTGCCCTTCACCACGCGCGATACGCCCTGGGTGGCGAAGATGTCGCTGATCTTGCCCAGCGCGATCACTTCGCCGCCATCGTTCTTCACGTGGTCCAGCAACGTCGGCGCAGGTGGCGCGACGGCGTAGTCGTGACGGTTGGTGGTGCGGGTGTAGTTGCCGTTCGCGCCCAGGAAGGGGCGCGCGATCACGCGGCCGATGTTGTACGGCTCAACCAGTTTGAAGGCGATCTCGCACACTTCATACAGGCGCTCCAGGCCAAACGATTCTTCATGCGCCGCGATCTGCAGCACCGAGTCGGCCGAGGTGTAGATAATCGGCTTGCCGGTGGCGACATGCTCGTCACCGTGCTTGTTGATGATTTCCGTACCCGATGCGTGGCAGTCGCCCAGGAAGCCCGGCACGCCGGTCAGCTCCTGCAGCTTGGCAGTCAGCTCGGCCGGGAACGATGGTACGGTTTTCGGGAAGTAGCCCCAGTCGAATTCCACTGGCACGCCAGCGATTTCCCAGTGGCCGGACTGCGTGTCCTTGCCGGTCGAACGTTCACGCGCGGCGCCGTAGGCACCGGTGAAGCCTTCGCGCTGGGTGAAGCCGGTGGCCCACTCGCCGCTGGCCAGATGGGCGGCGGCGGTCAGGCCCAGGTTTTCCATGGTCGGCAGCGACATCGGCTTGCCGCTTTTGGCGACTTGCTCGGCGATGTGGCCGAAGGTGTTGGCGCCAGCGTCGTTGTACTTGGCCGCGTCAGGCGTCGCGCCCAGACCAAACGAATCGAGCAACAGGATAAATGCGCGTTTCATAATCAACTCCTAAAAAGCAAAGGGGCGGACTAGCCGCCCCTGTTCGGTTCCTTAAGCCTGCGGCGTTTTTGCCACGTTTGCCAGGAAGCCCAGGATCACTTCAATCAGCGACGTCGCTGCGACGGCTGCATATTTCAGCGTCTGGTCATGCGACAGCGGGAACGGCGACAGGCCTTCGGCCAGATTGGTGATCGCCGACACGCCAACCACTTTCAGACCGCAGTGACGGGCCGATACCACTTCCGGCACCACCGACATGCCAACCACATCGGCGCCCAGCGTCTTGAACGCGCGGATTTCCGCAGGCGTTTCAAAGTTAGGACCGGCGTAAGCGATGTACACGCCGTCATGCAGCGTTACGCTTTTCTCTTTTGCCGAGGTGTGCAGCAGCGCGCGCAGGTCAGCGTCGTAGGCGTTGGCCATGCTGAAGAAGCGTGGGCCGAAGCGCTCATCGTTAGGGCCCATCATCGGGGTGCCTGGCAGGAAGTTGATATGGTCGGTCAGCGCCACCAGCGAACCAGCGTCCACTTCGGTGCGCAGCGAACCAGCTGCATTGGTCACGAACAGCATCTCGGCGCCCAGCAGCTTCATGGTGCGTACGGCGCTGGTCATCACGCCCAGGCCGTAGCCTTCGTAGACGTGGCCGCGGCCCTTCATGCACACCACCTGCACGCCCGACAGGGTGCCGATCACCAGCTCACCGGCGTGGCCGTGTACGGTGGAAATCGGGAAGCCTGGCAGTTCGTCGTAGCCGATGGTGATGGCATCGGTCATTTGTTCCGCCAGCACGCCCAGGCCGGAACCGAGAATCATCGCGACGCGCGGCTTGAAGCCAGCTGGGAGACGGGAGCGAATGATGTCAGCTGCCTGGAATGGGGAATTATTAGACATGGGTATCCTCTGGTTTTTTGGTATGGCTGGGGAAGCTGACACTATGCATCATCGTCCATATGTATGGCAAATACCATTTTTCTTAGCCATTTATATTAAATAAATATGAATGAGGAGTATTATAAACCAAGGCAAACTTAGACGTGGACGTGCCGTTGACTCATTTCGGACAAATGTTTACCATGATGGACAAATGTTTTATGAGGCCACTACCGTGACCGACTCTTCCAAAAAAGAACAGCTCTACCAGCTGATACGCGCCAATCCTTTCATCTCCCAGCAAGACCTGGCGGTCGAGCTACGCCTGTCGCGTTCCGCCGTGGCCGGCCATATCGCGGGCCTGATCCGCGAGCGCCGCCTGCTGGGCCGCGCCTATGTGTTGCCGGACAAGCGCCCCGTCATGTGCATCGGCGCCGCCAATCTGGACCGCAAACTGCGCACCATCGCCACCATGCAGCTGGGTACCTCGAATCCCGCCACCGCCGAAGAAGTGTATGGCGGCGTGGCGCGCAACATCGCCGAGAACCTGGCCCGCCTGAACCTGCCGACCGCGCTGCTGACCGCGCTGGGCGACGATGGCGCCGGCCGCAGCCTGCAGGAACACGCCGAGAGCGCCGGCATCGACACGCGCGGCAGCCTCAAACTGCAGGACGCCGCCACCGGCACCTACACCGCCATCCTCGACGACAAGGGCGAGATGGTAGTGGCGCTGGCCGACATGGCGCTGTATGACCGCATCACGCCGGACTTCCTGCTCAGCCGCGCACCGCAGCGCGCGGCCGCCGCCATGACCGTGGCCGACCTCAATCTCCCCGCCGACAGCATCACCGTGCTCCTGGAAAGCGCACGCACTGATAACGTGCCGCTGGTGATTGTGGCCGTGTCGCAGCCGAAGATGGCACGCCTGCCCGCACACCTGCAAGGCCTGCGCCTGCTGATCCTGAACCGCGGCGAGCTGGAAACCCGCGTCGGCCGCGCCTTGCCGACCGAGGCCGACGTCCGCGCTGCCTGCAACGAGCTGCAGGCGCAAGGCACGCAGGATGTCATCGTCACCTGCGGCAGCCAGGGCGTCTACCACACGCGCGGCCAGGAGCTGGTATGGCTGGCCGCGCACCAGGTACACGTGGTCGACGTGACCGGCGCCGGCGATGCCTTCTCGGCCGCCGTCTGCTGGTCGCTCTACCAGGGCAGCCCCGACCTGACGCTGGCCTGCCGCCGTGGCCTGAAAGTGGCCGCGATGACGCTGGAAAGTCCGGAGACGGTGTCGCCGGTGCTGGCCGCCGACGTCCTCGACGAGATTCACGACTTTGATATGAGCCAGCCTTTTGAAACCCTGCTCTTCCCCAATAAAGGATAAAACCATGCACCAATACCTGCTGTTCTCGCCGGAAGTGGCCGCCGCCCGCGCCGCCGGCAAAGCCATCGTCGCACTGGAATCGACCATCATCTCGCACGGCATGCCGTATCCGCAAAACGTGCAGATGGCGCGTGAAGTGGAACAGATCATCCGCGACGGCGGCGCCGTGCCGGCCACCATCGCCATCATTGGCGGCAAAATCTGTGTCGGCCTGTCGGAAGAACAGCTGGAACTGCTGGGCACCTCGCCGGATGCGATGAAGGTCAGCCGCCGCGACCTGCCTTACGTGCTGGCGCAAAATAAGCTGGGCGCCACCACCGTCGCAGCCACCATGATCTGCGCCGAGCTGGCCGGCATCCAGGTGTTCGTCACCGGCGGCATCGGCGGCGTGCACCGCGGCGCGGAAACCAGCTTCGACATCTCGGCCGACCTGCAGGAACTGGCGCAGACCTCGGTGGCCGTGGTGTGCGCCGGCGTCAAGTCCATCCTCGACATCGGCCTGACGCTGGAATACCTGGAAACCTTCGGCGTGCCCGTGGTCAGCGTCGGCCAGCGCGGCTTCCCGGCGTTCTTCACGCGCGAGAGCGGCTTCAATGCCGACTTCCAGCTGGACACGGCGACCGAGCAGGCCGCCTTCATCCAGACCAAATGGTCACTGGGCCTGAAAGGCGGCATCGTCGTCAGCAATCCGGTGCCGGCCGCCGAAGCGATGCCCAAGGAAGAAATCGACCGCATCACCGCACAGGCCTTGCAGGAAGCCGATGCACAAGGCGTCACCGGCAAGAACGTCACGCCCTTCCTGCTCAGCCGCATCAAGGCGCTGACCGAAGGCCGCAGCCTGGCAACCAACATCGCCCTGGTCAAGAACAACGCCCGCTGCGGCGCCGCACTGGCGGTGGCCATGCAATCGACGCACTGAAACACTGACGCCAAAACGCCATGTCCATCGATCTGAAACAACTAAAGTACTTCCTCGCCGTCGCAGAAGAAAAGAGTTTCAGCCGCGCTGCCGAGCGTCTGCACATATCGCAGCCGCCGCTCAGCCAGCAGATCATGAAACTGGAAAGTGAACTGGGCGTCAAACTGTTTGCGCGCACCACGCGCACCTTTGAACTGACGGTGGCCGGCAAGGCGCTCATGAGCGAAGCCTCCGAGCTGCTGGCCAAGATGCGCATGACCATCGACACCATCCGCCAGATCGACCGCGGCGAAGTGGGCCGGCTGCGCGTGGGCATCGTCGGTTCGGCCATGTGGGGGCCGATACCCAGCCTGCTGGAAGAATTCCAGAGCAAATTCCCGCGCGTGACCTGGACCCTGCACGAACTGGGGCCGACCGCGCAATATGACGCGCTGCGCGCCAAGCAGATCGACGTTGGTTTCTGGCGCGAACCCAGGCTGGATGAGGACGACCTCAAAAACGACAACCTGCGCCAGGAACTGTGTTTCCGCGAAGACGTCTGCGTGGCCATCAACGAACACCACCCGCTGGCCAAGCAGGATGCGATTGAACTGATCGATATTGCGGACGAGCCGATGCTGACGCTGGCCCTGGACAAGTCGTCCTTCCCACGCTACCTGATCCAGTGCTGTGTGAATGCCGGCTTCCAGCCGACCATTTTCCAGGAAGCGTCCGAGCCGCAAACCCTGCTGGCCATGGTAGGCGCGGGCCTGGGCGTGACGCTGATCCCGGAAACCACCAGCCGCATCGGCTGGCCGGGTGTGGTGTTCCTGCCGATCCGCAGCAATCCGCCGTCGGCGAATTTGTACATCACCTACACCACCACCGACGATGCGCCGGTGGTGCGGGCCTTCCTCAACATCCTGAATCCGCCCGCCCGCGCCGACTGATCTGACTAATGTGTCAGACCGCCCGCTTCGCGCATATCGACCGTATGCGCCAGCGTGGTACGCACGGCGATGCGCAAGCCTTCGACCACATCTTCCAGCTTCATGCTGGCCGAACCGGGATGTTTGGCAGCCTGCTGCGGCAGGTAGGGAATATGAATGAAACCGGCGCGCATGGTGGTGCCCCACTCGTGGGCCTGATGCATCAGGCCATAGAACACGTGGTTGCAGACAAAGGTGCCTGCCGTCTGCGACACCGAGGCCGGCAGGCCCGCTTCGCGCAGTTCGTGCACGATGGCCTTGATCGGCAAGGTGGAAAAGTAGGCCACCGGACCACCGTTCACAATCGGCTGGTCGACCAGTTGGCGCTGCTGGTTGTCGGCAATCGGCGCGTCATCGATGTTGATGGCCACGCGTTCCACCGACATGTCGACCCGGCCACCGGCCTGGCCGACCGCAATCACAATACTTGGCTGCAGTTCTTCCACCGCCTGATGCACAACCTTGAGGGCATGGCCAAACACGCATGGCAGCTTGCGCGCATGGACCACGAATTCACCTTCATGCCAGCCATCGAGCTGACGTACCGCTTCCCACGACGGGTTAATAGTCTCGTTGTTAAACGGTTCAAAGCCGGTTAACAATATTATCTTTTTCATCTCGACAGCTCCGGTGATGCTTAAGTGCGGAAGCGTCTCACATATTCATCAAAAAATAAAGCAGCGCGATATTGACTACCAATAGTGGCAACGCAGTCGCCACCTGTATCTTCACGACGGCGTTCTTGTCCGGCAGTTCCAGCAGCGCAGCGGGCACGATGTTGAAATTGGCCGCCATCGGCGTCATGAGCGTGCCGCAATAAGCACTGAACATGCCGATTGCCGCCATCACCGCCGGATTGGCGTGATACACGCCGACCAGCACCGGGATGCCGACGCCACCTGCAATCACCGGGAAGGCGGCAAAGCCATTACCCATGATGACCGTGAACAGCGCCATGCCGATGCAGTACACCGCCACCGCCACCAGCCGTATGTCCATATTGATGTAGGACGTGACCACATGCGCCACCGCCTTGCCCATGCCGGCTTCGGTGAACAGCAGCCCCAGTACCGCCAGCATATGCGGCAGCACCACCGCCCAGCCCAGATGATCGATCAGCCGGCGCGACTCGCGCATCGCCTGCATCGGCGTGGAGCGCGTGAGCCAGCATGCGGTGGCCACCGCGAACAGCGAGCCGCAGCCCAGGCTGACCAGGGTCAGGTTCTTGGGATCGAGCAGAAACAAATCGCCCAGCTTGACGTCCTTGAACAGCGTGGAACCGATGACCGTAGTGACGGGAATCAGCAGCGCCGGGATCAGCAACTTGTGGCCCAGGCGCTGTGCGCTGCTGCGGCGTTCTTCCACACTACGGTCGCCATAGCTGCCCAGGGTGACGCCGCCGAAGCCGGCGATCAACCCCATCGCCACCATCAGCAGGCCCGATGCCACGGGCGGCAACTGGTCGCCGGCCAGGTAGATCACCGCGTACAAGGCCCAGAACAGGGCGCTGCTGTAGCGCTTGGGATTGTGCTGGTCGCGTAGCGCCATCCACGCCACCATCAGCAGCATCGCACCCAGCACGTAGAAGAAGTAATCAAGCTTGATGATCATGCCGCGCTCCGGGCGATGTGTTTATCCAGACGGTACAGCCGCCACGAATGAATGATGAAAGCGGAAATCGCGGTCGGTATGCCCCACAAGGCCATGTGCAGCGGATCGACTTCCAGCCCTTCGCCGCGCAGGATGGTCTGCATCAGCACGATGGCGCCAAAGGCCACGAACACGTCTTCGCCAAAGAACAGGCCAACGTTGTCGGTGGCCGCGGACATGGCGCGGATGCGGTAGCGCATTTCGATGGACAGGTTGGGATAGCGCACTTCGGCCGCGCCTTCCGCCATCGGCGCAATCAGCGGGCGCACCATGTTCGGATGGCCGCCGATGCTGGTCAGGCCGAAAGCGGCAGCCAGTTCGCGGATCGCCAGGTAGACGATCAGCAGACGGCCGGTGGTGGCCGACTTGATGCGCGCAATCGACGCCTGCGCATGCTCCTTCAGGCCATGCCGCTCCAGTAGTCCGATCGCCGCAATCGGCAGCAGCAGGATGATGGGCAGATTGCGTGTCTTGATGAAGGCGGTGCCGAGTGAGGCCAGCAGATGCTCCATCGGCATGGCGGCGGCAATCCCGGTGACAAAAAAGGCGGCAAGCACCACCAGCACAGGATGGGCGCGCAGCGCGAAGCCCAGAACGATAACGGCGACGCCTAGCAGCGGCCACAGGTTGATGGTGTGTTGCACTTGCTGTCTCCAATGTAAAAATCCCCGCACTCCTTCCGGATGTGCGGGGACTCTGGCTTACGCTATCTTAGAAGTTGACCTTGAAGGTCGCGCCCCAGGTGCGTGGCTCATTCAACATACCGGTCAGGTTATCGAACTCAATTGCGCTGAGCAGGACGATCTTGTTGGTGATGTTGCGGCCAAAGCCAGCCACTTCATACTTGCCGTCGCCCCATTTGTAACCGATACGCACGCCACCTTCGGTCAGCGGTTTGGCGGTGTACTCGGTGGCGGTGTACAGGAAGAAGTTGTAACTGCTGCGGTAGCTCCAGTCGGTCATCGCATACAGCTCGCCATTGCCTACTTCGGTGCTGTACTTGAGCGAGAAGTTGGCCTGGTGGCGCGGTGCGCGCGGCAGGTCGTTACCATCGATCAGCGAGTAGCCAGGGTAGCCAGGCGCCGGAGTGTTGGTCGGCGTGCAGCCCAGGCCAGCATTGTTGGCGACGTTACCGCAGTAAGCCACGCGCACATTCTTGTCCTTGATCTCCGTATCGTTGAAGCTGTAGCCCAGCGAGCCGCTGAAGCCATAGCCCAGGTTCGCTTGCAGATCCAGCTCGATACCCTGGCCAGTGACCTTGTCGGCGTTGATCAGACGGTTCATGTTGATGGTGCCGCTGCCTGCGGTCAGCTGCTTGTCCTTGACGCGGTACTGGAAGACCGCCGCGCTCAGACGCGCACGCTTGTCAAACAGGTCTTGCTTGATACCGGCTTCAAACGACAAGGCCTTCTCGGCACCCGCCATCGACGGCACATCGCTGAGGCCATTCAGGCGGCCTTGCATCGATGGCGCGCGATAGCCGGTAGCAGCGCGGGCAAACAGGTTGGTGTTTTTGTCCAGCTCATAAGTACCGCTCAGATCCCAGCTGACATTGTGCGAGGTGCTGCTCAGGTTATATGGCAGGGTGATCAGCGTGTTGCTGGCGTCATAGTCGGTACGCGACGCGAAGAAGTCCTTCTTGTCCGAGGTGTAGCGCAGGCCGCCGCGCACCTTCAGCTTGTCGGTCACGGTGTAGTTCAGCGAGCCGAATGCCGCCCACGATTTCGCCTTTTGGTTTTGCAGCGCAAACGGGATGTTCTGTGGATTGCCTGGGGCCAGCGAATTGAAGCTGATACTGTCAATCTCGATCGCTTCGTTGAAGTAGAACAGGCCACCGATCCATTGCAGCGGGCCGCTGTAATTCGACTCGGCGCGGAACTCTTGCGTGAACTGTTTGTGGTTAGGCAGCAGGTCGGCCGTCTCGACCGGGAATGGAATACGGCCAGGACCCGATGGTGGCGCGAAGACGGCGCCATAGCCGCCATCGACGTCGGCACGGCTGTCAAACTTCAGCTTTTCGTAGCCGGTGATCGAGTGCAGCGTGATGTCGTTCAGGTTGTACTTCAGGCGGATGCTGCCGCCCTTGGTGTTCAGGCGCTGGTAGTTGACGCCATCGGTCGGATACGAACCATAGTCAAAGCCGTCAACGATATCGTTGGTGCCCTGCTTGATGATGTTGGCGCGGAACAGCGTGGCGCTGCCGTGGTAGTCGCGCTCGTGGTAATTGAACAGCGCGCTGAAGTCCTTGTTCGGCTGTACCAGCGCTTGCAGGCGGAAGGCGTTGTCGCCGTAGCCTTCAAAGTCCTGGGTGCCCTTGTTCGGCGTTGGATTGGTATTGTGCACGCGGTTATCGCGGTGCTGGCTGGTGCCGGAGAAACGCACTGCCACGGTGTCGCTGATCGGGAAGTTATACGCACCCTCAACGTTCTTGGCCGAGTAGTTGCCCACGCCCAGCAGCAAATAGCCTTCCTGCTTGAAGACTGGCTTGGCCGAGTCGAACTTGATCACGCCGGCTGGCGAGTTACGGCCGAACAGCGTGCCCTGCGGACCGCGCAGCACCTCGACCTGGTCGACGTCAAACACCGGGAAACCCTTGAGCATGGCGTTTTCCTGGACGATATCGTCCATCACATAGCCCACTGGCTGCGATGCGTTCAGGTCAAAGTCGGTATTGCCCAGGCCGCGGATGTAGAAACGCGGGAAAGCGCGGCCGTAGTCCGATTCAATGTTCAGCGAAGGCGAGCGGCCGGACAGTACACGGATATCGCCCGCGCCCGACGTCAGCGCGTCCAGCTTGTCGCCTTTGATGGTGGCGATGGACATCGGTACGTCCTTGATGTTTTCCGCGCGGCGCTGTGCGGTCACGATCACGGTTTCAAGCTGGTTCTTGTTGGCGGCTGGTTCAGCGGCGGCCGGGGTGTCCTGCGCCTCAGCGGCGGCGGCGGCGGCTTCTGCGGCCATGGCCGAATGCAGCGGGAAAGCGCTGGCGACAGCTAGTGCGATCAGCGACCGCACTGCGAAACTGCTTTGCTTGCTCATATGTCCTGCTCCCTTGATATTGTGTAGATCAAAATTGCTTTTTAGTTATTAAATGTGTATCGAATATGAACAATTTGCGTATATCGATATACAAATTACCAAACATGCTAGCACGGAAAAAAACGCTTCCAATCCCCCTTTTGCAGGCAAATGATTCATATTTGTTTTGTATAAATAAGCAAGAAAAAACGAATTTGTCGTACATATCGGCACTGGGGCATAGTAGTGGACTGCCTTTAACACCGGGCAGACAGCCACTTTCTCTATGAAAGAGAGATGGCAGCAAGGGACCGCCAACGCCTGACTTTTTTTCCAAACGGACAAAAAAGCAACAATACAAAAATATTTAATTCGGCGGCCTTTGTTGTTGCAGTGCGACATTATTCTTGGAACGGTAGATGAACAACACCTTGGAACACAGCTTGAGCCGCGTTCGCGCGGTCGGCAATCTGGGACAACAAATCTGGCTCGACAACCTGAGCCGCCACCTGCTCGCTTCCGGCCAGCTGGCCGGGCTCATCGCCCAGGATGGCGTGCAAGGCCTGACCTCGAACCCGGCCATTTTTTACCAGGCGATCCAGAACGATCCCGCCTACCAGGCCGCCCTGCCCCTGCTGCGCACGGCGCATGCGACGCCGGAAGCGCGCTTTGAAGGCCTGGTGATTCCGGACGTGCAACGCGCCTGCGACCTGTTCGCGCCCACCTATGAACAAAGCCACGGCCGCGCCGGCTTCGTGAGCTTTGAAGTGGCGCCACGCCTGGCGCACGACGCCGAGGGCACGGTGGCCGACGCCAAGCGCCTGTGGGCGCTGATCGGCCGTCCCAACGCCATGATCAAGATTCCGGCCACGCCGGCCGGCATCGCCGCGCTGGAAGAAGTGATCTATGCCGGCATCAACGTCAACATGACGCTGATCTTCAGCGCCAGCCAGATCCAGGCCGTGCGCGCCGCCCACCGCCGCGGCCTGGCACGCCGCCTGCAGGACAAATTATCGGTACAACGTATTGCCAGTGTGGCAAGTATCTTCATCAGCCGCATCGACGTCGCGGTGGACGCCCTGCTGCCACCCGGCGACGCCTTGCGCGGCAAGGCCGCCATCGCCGCCGCCCGCATCGCCTACGCCGACTGGAAGAATGACAGCGGTTTCGGCGTATTTGCCGCCTTTGGCGCCACGCCGCAGTGGCTGCTGTGGGCCAGCACCGCTACCAAGACCGCGGCCGAACGCGATGTGCGCTATGTCGAAGGCCTGATCGGCGCCGATACCATCAACACCGTGCCGGACGCCACCCTGGCCGCCTTCCGCGACCATGGCGAGGCTGAAACCAGCTTAAGCACGGAGGTCCAGGCCGAGCGCGCCGTACTGGCGCAACTGGCCCATCAAGGCATCGATCTGGAGACGATCGGCAAGCAATTGCTGGATGCCGGGCTGCTGCAATTCGAGCAAGCTTTTAGCAAGTTGCTAGCGCTTACCGAGTGAAATCAGGGGTTTAGAGGAATTTAACGGCACGGAATTACATGTTTCGGCCAATAAAAATATACAATATCGATCTTCCAGGAGCCTATTCATGAAACTTTCACAACTTAGTTTGACGGTTGCAGCACTGTTTATCGCTGCCAGCGCGTCCGCGGCTGACCCAAAACTGGGCATCGTGTATGACGCGGGCGGCAAGTTCGACAAGTCGTTTAACCAGTCCGCTTTTGAAGGCGCCACGCGCTTCAAGAAGGAAACCAATATCAATTTCATCGAGGTGCAAGCCTCCAGCGACACCCAGGCTGAACAGGTGCTGCGCGGCCTCGCCCGCAAGAACCTGGACCTGATCGCCTCGATCGGCTTCGCCCAGCAGGCTGCCGTGCAGAAGGTCGCCAAGGAATTCCCGAAAGTCCGCTTTGTGCTGATCGACGGCGTGGCGCAGGGCGCCAACGTCAACTCGATCACCTTTAAGGAAGAAGAAGGTTCGTACCTGGTGGGCGTGGCTGCGGCCTTGGCCTCCAAGTCGAAAAAGATCGGCTTCATCGGCGGTGTCGACATCCCGCTGATCCGCACCTTCTCGTGCGGCTATGCGCAGGGCGCCAAGGCCGTCAACCCGAAAGTGGAAGTGACCTCCAACATGGTCGGCACCACCTCCGACTCGTGGAACAATCCGGCCAAGGGCGGTGAACTGGCCCGTTCGCAGTTCGACCGCGGCGTGGACGTGGTGTTTGCCGTGGCCGGCGGTTCGGGCCTGGGCACGCTGCAGACCGCCAAGGAAAAAGGCAAGCTGGCGATCGGCGTCGACTCCAACCAGAATCACCTGTACCCAGGCAGCGTGCTGACCTCGATGGTCAAGCGCGTCGACAACGCCGT
Source organism: Duganella sp. CY15W (assembly GCF_009857555.1). NCBI lineage: Bacteria > Pseudomonadati > Pseudomonadota > Betaproteobacteria > Burkholderiales > Oxalobacteraceae > Duganella > Duganella sp. CY15W. Next base: position 165,638 of record NZ_WWCQ01000004.1, read on the forward strand.
GTACGACTCCTTCATGCAAATGAAGGCAGGCACCTGGAAGGCCGGCGTCACCGCCAAAGGCCTGAAAGAAGGCGGCGTCGATTGGGCGCTGGACGAGAACAACCGCAAGCTGATCACGCCGGAAATCGAAAAGCGTGTGACGGGTGCGCGTAAGGACATTATCGATGGCAAGGTCAAGGTCATCGATATCCGTTCGGGTACTGCCTGCCCGGTCTAACATCTGTTTGAACACGAAACGCGCCGCCGGGGCTTTTCCCCCGTGCGGCGCGTTTAACATTTTAATTAACTGCACCGAAAACGATCCTATGCAGCCAGCAGTAGAATTTCGCGGCATCTCCAAGCATTTCGGAGCTGTAAAAGCGAACACGGACGTCAGCTTCTCCATTGCCAAGGGTTCCATCCATGGCCTGGTGGGCGAGAACGGCGCCGGCAAATCGACCCTGATGAGCATCCTGTACGGATACTACCGCGCCGACGGCGGGGAGATCCTGCTCGATGGCCAGGCACGCCGCATCCATAGCAGCCAGGAGGCGATTGCCCTCGGCATCGGCATGGTGCACCAGCACTTCATGCTGGTCGAGAACATGACCGTGCTCGATAACGTCATGCTGGGCAGCGAAGGCGGCTTCAAACTCAACGCCAAGCGCGCCAAGGTGGAAGCGGAACTGCGCGAGATCTGCAAGCGCTACCGCCTGGAAGTCGATCCGCTGGCCACCATCCATGATTTGTCGGTGGGCGCGCAGCAGCGCGTGGAGATCCTCAAGCAGATCTACCGCAGCGCCAACATCCTGATCCTGGACGAGCCGACTGCGGTGCTGACTGCACAGGAAACCGAATCGCTGTTCGAGATCCTGCGCCTGTTCAAGGAACAGGGCAAGACCATCATCCTGATCACGCACAAGCTGCAAGAGATCCTCGACATCACCGACACCGTCACCGTGATGCGCGGCGGCCGCGTGATCGGCGCCGTGCCGACCGCCGGCACCACCAAGGAAGACCTGGCCAATATGATGGTCGGCCGTCCGATTGAAAACAACCTGCCGCGCAAACCGTACAACCCGGGCGCACCGGTGCTGGAAGTAGACCAGCTGCAGCTGCTGGACGACCAGGGCGTCAAGCTGCTGGCCGACATCGGCTTCACGCTGCGCGCTGGCGAGATCGTCGCGATTGCCGGCGTGTCCGGCAACGGCCAGAGTGAACTCATGGAGATCCTGTCGGGCATGCGCCTGCCAACCTCCGGCAAGCTGAACTTCCTGAACAAGGCCCTGCCCTTCGCCGGCCGCTCGGATGCCGATGGCCTGCCGCGCACCTTCCGCGAACTGGGCATCGCCCACGTGCCGGAAGACCGCTTGCGCGATGGCGTGATCAAGGCCTTCTCGGTCATGCACAACACCATCTTCGGCTACCAGGACAAGCTGAAAAATCGCTGGGGCCTGCTGGACTTCAAGGCCATCGCGGCGCGCTGCGCGGAGCTGATGAAGAACTTTGACGTGCGTCCGAACAACCACGACCTGCGTATCGGCCTGCTGTCCGGCGGTAACCAGCAGAAGGTGGTGATCGCGCGCGAAGTGCTGGCGCAGCCCAAGCTGATGCTGGTCGGCCAGCCGACGCGCGGCGTCGACATCGGCACCATCGAAAGCATCCACACCCAGCTGCTCAAGCTGCGTGATGAAGGCGTGGCCATCCTGCTGGTCTCCGTGGAGCTGGAAGAAGTGCGCGCGCTGGCGGACCGTATCCTGGTCATGTGCGGCGGCCGCATCACCGGCGAACTGAAAATTGAAGAATTCGACACCACCCGCATCGGCCTGCTGATGGGGGGCATGCATAAATCATGAATAAAGACCTGCCACGCTGGGCCACTGCGTTTGTCATGCCCGTACTGAATCTGCTGTCCGCCATGCTGGTGACGGCACTGGTGATCCATCTGCTGGGCGAAAGCCCGACCGAATCGCTGGCCATCCTGGTCAACAGCGCCGTCGTCAATCCGGAAGGCCTGAGCTACACGCTGTTCTATGCCTCGACCTTTATCTTCACCGGCCTGGCGGTTTCGATCGCCATGCAGGCCGGCCTGTTCAACATCGGCGCCGAAGGCCAGATGTATGTGGGCGGCCTGGGTCTGGCCTGGGCCATGCTGGCGTTCGACCACACGCTGCCGGCCTGGATCCTGATCCCGGTCGGCATCCTGGGCGCGGCGCTGTTTGGCGCGCTGTGGTCCTTCCTGCCCGGTTTCCTGCAAGCGAAGCGCGGCAGCCACGTGGTGGTGACCACCATCATGTTCAACTTCATCGCCTCGCAGCTCATGAACTTCGTGATCGTGAAATACATGATCCCGGACGGCGAGCAGAATCCGGCCAGCCGCGCGTTTGCCGCCGCTGCCGAAATGCCGCGCCTGAACCAGTGGTTCCCCATCCTCGGCGAGACGCCGTTCAACATCAGCTTCTTCCTGGCGATTATCGCGCTGGTGATTTACGGCGTGGTGGTATCGCGTTCCGCGTGGGGCTTCAAGCTGCGTGCGACCGGCCTCAATCCGCATGCAGCGCACTACGCCGGCATCCGCATCAGCAAAATGATCATCATTGTCATGCTGATTTCGGGTGGTCTGGCCGGCCTGGGCGCGGTCAATTCCATCATGGGTTCGACCCACTACCTGTCGCTCAACTTCGTTGGCGGCGCAGGCTTCATCGGCATTGCGATTGCGCTCATGGGACGCCAGCATCCGGTCGGCATCTTCCTGTCGGCCGTGCTGTTTGGCGCGCTGACGCAAGGCGGCTTTGACCTGTCGCTGGAAAAGCAGAACATCCCGCCAGAGATGGTGATTCTGGTGCAGGGCGTAATCATCCTGTTCTGCGGCGCGATGGAAAATATGTACGGCCCGGCCATCGCCAAAATGCTCAAACTGAAGAAGTGAGGACGATATGACTTTTGATGACCTGCATATCGGCAGTATCCTGGTATCGACCGTGCGCAATGCGCCGGTGCTGATTTTCGCCGGCATGGCCGGCCTATTCGCCGAACGTTCGGGCGTGATCGACATTGGCCTGGAAGGCAAGATCCTGGCGTCGGCGTTCGTCTCGGCCGCCGTCGCCCTCACCACCCAGAACCCATGGTACGGCGTAATGGCCGGCATGCTGGTGTCGGTGCTGCTGGCAACGCTGCAGGCGTATGTCGCCATCTCGCAAAAGGGTAATCAGCTGGTGGCCGGCATCGCCATCAACATCGCCATGAGCGGCCTGACCTTCGTGGTGGCGCAGTACATCTTCCAGCAAGGCGGACGTACGCCGGACCTGGGCTCGGCGCGCCTGTTCGACGTGGTGCTGCCCGGTTCTGCGGCCGTGGAGAATATCCCCTTCCTCGGCTGGCTGTACGCGCACCTGATCGGCGGCCATTCGGTGCTGGTGTATGTGGCCTTCCTGCTGGTGCCGCTGGTGCACTGGGTGGTCTACCACAGCCGCTTCGGCCTGCGCCTGCGCGCCTGTGGCGAGAACCCGCATGCCGCCGATGCCGCCGGCGTCAGCGTGGAACGCCAGCGTTACTTCGCCATGCTGATCGCGGGCGCACTGTGCTCGCTGTCGGGCGCCTACCTGTCGATCGTGCAAAGTGGCTTCTTCCTGCGCGACATGTCGGCCGGTGCGGGCTACCTGGCGCTGACCGCCATGGTGTTCGGTAACTGGCGTCCGCTGTACACCTTCCTGGGCTGTTTGATGTTCGGCTTCTTCGGCGCCGTGCAGATCCAGATCGAAGGCGTGGAACTGCCTGTGGTTGGCCGCCTGCCGGGCGCGCTGATCCAGATGGTACCGTACGTGCTGACCGTGATCGTGCTGGCGGGCCTGATGGCCAAGTCGGTGGCGCCAAAAGCGCTGGGTACGCCGTTCGTCAAGTCCCGCTAAAGCCTCTTCCTGCAGGACAGCAGGCCGGTGGCCTGCTGTCTGTATCCTAGAAAACGATCTCTTCGCTGTTCAGCAACTGGATGCCGCCGAAATTGCGCCAGGTCGCATTATGGTGTTCGATAATGCTGGCCGCGTTAAGGTGCGCGCGGTCGCGCGTGGTGTGGGCATCCATCGCCAGCGTGACCGGATAGCCGCTGCTGGCGGCGTGCCGTACATTCGTATCCACACAAAACTCGGTCGCGAAGCCGCAGATCACCAGGCGCTGGATCTCCTGCTCGTTCAGGAACGCTGTTAACCCGGTGTTGAAAAAGCCGTCGCACTGGTTTTTAGGACTGACAAAGTCACCTGCCTGCGGCGCAATCGCTTCCGGAAACGCCCAGCCTTTGCCATTCAATGCCCATTCGGTGCCAGCTTCATCGTGCTGGATGTAGATAATCTGCGTACCGCTGGCGCGGGCTTTTGCGATCAGCTTGCGGATTCGTTCCATCACCACGTCGGCCTGATAGCCCGCTGGCGATTCGGTAAAGACTGCATTTTGAAAATCAATGACCATCAGCGCAGCGCGCATACACACTCCTAGCTAAAATTTTTTCATATACGACAGCAGATCGGCGAGCTGCTGTTCATCCTTGATTCCCCAGAAGCGCATACTGGTTCCCGGTACCACATCATGCGGCGCACGCAGGAATGCTGCCAGCGTCTTCTCATCCCACACCAGTCCGGATTTTTTCATCGCTTCCGAATATTTATAGTCCCTGGTCGATGCGGAGCGGCGGCCAACGATGGCGTTCAACTGCGGCCCGTAACCCGCACTCGCATACGGTCCTACCGCATGACAGGAAGCACAACGCTGGAACAGCGCCGCACCATTCTTTGGATCACCGGCGGCAGCGGCCTGCCCGGCCAACAACAGCGTCAACAAAAAATAAGCGCGCATAAAAAAACCCGGAGCCATATCGGGCAAGGCAGCAAGCGCGCCTTGCCCGAACCGGTCCAGCCTTATTCAGTGGCGAAGTGAGCACACTCCACCGCATTAACAGACACCGGCGAGGATAAGCTAAGCACTGCCGGTTCAACTTCGCGCGCGTGACCAAGCATATGCGCCGAAATGTACAGCGTATGGTCGAGGATTCTGCCTTTGAAATGATTGGATGCTTTGGTAAAAGCCGCGGCACGCACCAGATAATGCAGTTGGCCAGGCACCGCCGCCATCCCCATCAGCGCCGGATCGACTTCTTTCAGCTTGGCCTCGCCTAATATGCGCTCGGCATTCACCAACTGTTCACCCGTAAGCTGCACCACGCCGTCAGCGGCGACGGACGGCGCAACAGGCTGGATGGCCTTCCCGGAACATAGTGCCTCCGCCGACATGGCGGAACCAGTCCCGCCAACCAGGGCCAACGCCAGAACGATACTTTTCAAATTTCCCATAGAGAATTTTCAGTAAATTTGCATACCGGAATAGTTATCGAAGAACATGCAGTCTGCGGAGTCCATCGCTTCAACCCGCGGGCCACCGCCGCCACCGCCGCCACCGATGATCTGGATACCCGCGTTACCACCGCAGTAATTATCATACAAGGCGGCCGCCTCGTTCGCATTCATATGGTCGCCATAGGTCCCCATCAGGCCAGGCTGGTTGACAACGCCTGCGCTACCTTCGGTATAGCTATCTTTCAACCCGATATTGTGGGTCAGTTCATGCGCAACGGTGTAATTATCGGAAGACGGGTAAAGGTAGACATTATTCCCGCCAACTTCAGCATAGGCGCGCGGCGCAGCATCGTTGGTCGCAACGCCGTTGTGGAACACCGTGCCGCCCGCGCCATCGACCAGCGCCACATTGACCGAGATATCTCTGCCATCTGCTGTATGATAATTTCCATCCACAAATTGTTTTGTTGAATTTATGATAGTGCTCGAATCGACAGCGCTCTCATTTTTGAATGGCAGAATGATGGTGATCTCACTAGAATTACCATTGGTCGTGCAGACACCGGTCAGATTGGGATTGGTTACGACAGCAGTCATGTTCTTCTCAAAAAGTTAAAGGAAATGCACACATTGCAAAATGTGCAATGATGCAATCCTAGCATCAATAATCGCTTTTTGTGAAGTTGTTTTATAGCAACAAACTGACGCCGCTTAGCGCAAACGCAGGCGATCCTGCGGCGCGGCGGCAGCGCGGGCCGGCATACCAGCGGCGCCACGATCCAGCTTGAACACGCTGACCGCCTGCGCCAGCGTCGCCGCCTGCTCTTTCAGGCTTTCCGCCGCAGCTGCAGCCTGCTCCACCAGCGCCGCGTTCTGCTGGGTCACGCCATCCATCTCGGTGATGGCCTGGTTGACCTGCGTGATGCCCTGGCTCTGCTCCGCCGTGGCGACCGTGATTTCACTCATGATCTCCGTTACGCGGCGCACGCTGGCCACCACTTCATCCATGGTGCTGCCGGCTTCGTCCACCAGGCGGCTGCCATCGGCCACCTTGCCGACCGAGTCATCGATCAGCACCTTGATCTCCTTGGCCGCAGCGGCGCTGCGCTGCGCCAGGCTACGCACTTCCGACGCCACCACCGCAAAGCCGCGCCCCTGCTCGCCGGCGCGCGCTGCTTCCACCGCCGCATTCAGGGCCAGGATATTGGTCTGGAAAGCGATGCCATCGATGACGCTGATGATATCGACGATCTTGCTGGACGACTCATTGATCGACGCCATCGTGGCCACCACCTGCGCCACCACCGCACCGCTGCGCTGCGCCACTGCGGACGCCGAATCCGCCAGCTGATTGGCCTGGCGCGCATTGTCGGCATTTTCCTTGACGGTGCTGGTCAGCTCCTCCACCGAGGCCGCCGTCTCTTCCAGCGCGCTGGCCTGCTGCTCGGTGCGCGCGGACAGGTCGCTGTTCCCGTGCGAGATCTCGGAACTGCCGCGCTCCACATTCTCGGCACTGGCGCTGACCTGCAACAGCACGTCATGGATATTGCCGACGAACTGATTGAAGCCGGTGCCGATCACCGCCAGCTCGTCGTTGCCGCTCACTTCCAGCTTCACGCTCAGGTCCGCATCGCCGCCGGCCAGCGCCGTCATGCGTTCACCGAGTTTGCGCAGCGGCTCGGTCAGGCGGAACACCACGGTAATCAGGATAAACGCCGTCGCCACCGCGCACACCAGCGAGACAATCAGCGTGTACAGCAGCAGTTCGCGCGCCGGCGCGGTCGCCACACGTTTCGGGAAGGTCAGCTGCACCGACCATGGCGCCGTCTCGGCGTGGATGAACAGCGGCTGCAGCAAGTGCACCGTGCCCTGGTCATCCTCGTATTCATAGGTCTGCCCCTGGCGTATGCGTTCCAGCGCCGCTGGCGGCAGGTCATCCGCTTTCTTGCCCAGCTTTTCCGCCACCGGATGGCTGGCATACAGGCCGCCACTGGAGATCAGCGTCAGCTTGCCGCCTTCGATGACTTTCAGCTCAGCGAGAATCTTGCCCAGGCGGGTCAGCATGAAGTCCGCGCTGGCCGTGCCTTTGAACTGGCCGCCTATCATAATCGGCGACACCAGCGACGCCATCAGCGTCGGCTTGCCATCCACCGGATAGATATACGGCTCGGTGAAGAACACCTTGCCGCTGCGCTTGGGGATGTCATACCAGTCGTTGGCGCCGGGCGCGCTGTCAAACACGATCGGCTCCACATGCGGCGTACCGCTCGGGGTGCGCGTCCAGTACGGCATGAAGCGCCCGCTCGCATCGTACAGCGGCTGCTTGCCGGCGAACTCGGCGTCCTTGCCATCCAGCGCATTCGGCTCCCAGGTGACGGCGGCGCCGATCAGGTCATCCGATCCCGCCAGCGTCGCCTTGACCATCTCGTTGATCTGGTCGCGCGCCAGTGTCTGATTGGCGCCGCGCGTGCTGCGCATGGCCGCCGACAGGTTGATCACCGCCGACAGATTGGTGGCGATACGCGCTTGCAGCGTCCCGGCCACTTCGCGCGCCGAGGTCCGCGCCAGATTCATCGCCGCCGCTTCCGCACTGGCGCTGCTGCGTATGCCGGTGACGGTGGCCGTGACCGCCAGACTGAGGACCACCAGCGCGGTGGCCGCCGCGCAGATTTTGCCATTCAAGGAAAGTGAAATCGCCATAAATAATCGCTGTAAGAATCAGAAGGATCTGGTCAGCGCCAGCACCAGCGTGCCCTGCGCGGGATTGGAGGTTTCGATCACGCCCGCAGAATTGGGAATGCCCAGCGTGTAGTTGTCATAGGCGTTGGTCAGTGCATGCGCCCTGGTGTAGGCGGCCGACACCGTCCAGCCAGGCGCCACCAGCTTGCTGACACCCACCTTGTAATCGCGCCAGTTCCACATGCTGTTGTGGGCCACGCGGCCATGGCCAAAGTGCAGATTGAGCGTCCAGCCATTGCCCAAGTCCGGATTGGCGCCGATGTCCAGATAGCCGGTGCCGCGCGCGTTCTCGATGCCGAAGAATTCCGGCGTCACCGTGTAGTTGTATTTGGCGTAGGCGAACTTGTAGGTCAGGCCCAGCGCCACTTCGCCGTAGTTATACGTGGTGTGGGTGGCGTTGTATTCGGCGCCCGGATAGAGGTAGTGGTAGTAGCCGACGCTGTAGCCCACATCGCCGACAGTAGCGCCGTAATTGCCATACACGTCCCATTCAACGGTGCCGTTTTCAACGAAGCGATTGCTGACCGTGGACAGCCAGGTGCCGGCCGAAAATCCGTTCGGGGCGGCGTAATCGAAACCGCCTTGCAGTGCGGGCTTGCCCCAGGTCTGGCGGAAGCCGCGCGAGATGTACTGTGAAGCCAGCGTGACGTTCGCGGTGAACGGTGATACCTCTGGCGCCGTCTGCGCACGGACTGGCGCCGCGCCACCGAACAGCATCATCAATGCACATGCACTCCAGGCATACTTCATGAAGCCTCCCCTTGTCTGACAACTTTGATCTGATTGAAAATACAATAAGAACGGCGGGGTCTGGGCCGAGATGCCCTAGCATAGACAGTCAGGAATGACTAAGTCAACTGAACCCGCCCAGGCGGGAATCATTCGTTGTTAAGCTGCACGGCCATAGCGACTTGATAGAGGCGATGCAGGCATGGCACACTGCTGGGATGAACCAGCCTGGATACAAAAAAAACCTGACGCGCTGCCTGTTATTGCTGGCCTGCTGCCTGTCCAGTACCAACGCGGTCGCCGCCATGGCGCGCGTGGTGTATCCGCTGACGGCCAGCGAAGATGCCGACAGCCGCTACGAATACGACTGGGCGGTGCTGCGCGTGGCCTTGCAGAAGACCGAAGCGCGCTATGGTCCGTTCGAACTGCACCAGTCCACACATCCCATGTCGTCGCAGCGCGTGGCCCAGGAACTGTTCACGCCAGGTGGCCGTATCAACATCTTTGCACGCGCGACATCGCCGGAACTGGAACAGCAGTTCCTGCCGGTGCGCCTGCCGATAGACAGAGGCTTGCTGGGCTATCGCATGTTCCTGGTACGCGACAGTGACCTGCCCCGTTTTGCGGCCGTACGCACGCTGGACGATTTGCGCAAGCTGAGTGTGGGGCAAGGCAAAGACTGGATTGATGTTCCCATCCTGCGCGCGGCGGGATTCAATGTAGTGGAAGGCACCAACTACCCGGGTCTGTTCGGCATGCTGAGCGCGGGCCGTTTTGATTTTTTCTCACGCGGCATCGACGAGGCGCAACGCGAGTACCGGGAGCGCCGCGGCGTGCACCCGCATCTGGTGGTGGAGCCGACGCTGCTGCTGCAATATCCCCTGCCGCTGTACTTCTTCCTGCGCCGCGATGCCGAAGGCAAGCTGCTGGCGCGGCGCATCAGCGAAGGGGTGGAAGTGATGATCAGGGATGGATCGCTCAACACCCTGTTCCAGCAATACAAAGGGGCGAGCATCAAGGCGGGAGAGCTACAGAAGCGGCGCGTACTCCACGTACGCAATCCGCACCTGACACCAGAGACGCCGCTGTCACGCAGCGAACTCTGGTTCAATCCACTAACGGGCAAGTAATCAGGGCCAGATCGCCTTCAGCACCGAGGCCAGATGGTAGCCGCCCTGTATCAGCTGCGATCTGGCGGCCGCCGATGACGGCACCGGATAATTGTCAGGAATCGACAGCGGCCAGACGTTATACAGTTCGCCGGTAGTCTTGCTGGTCTGCTGGGCCATGGCACCCGGCAGCGTATCGGCGTAGGCCAGCTTGGCCACCACCAGCGTCTGATCCGCCCACTGGTATGGCCAGGTGACGGCGTCGCCGCTGTTGGGCGCGACAACAGGATTGTCCGCGATGACTTTCTGCGCGAACTGCTCCGGCGTACGCACACCGAGACGGCGGAAGGCGTAGTTCACCACCGTGGTGTCCCAGTAGGAATGGAAGGCGCGCGTGGCTTGTGGCGTGGCCGGCGCCGGCTTGTCGTCCGGCGGCATCAGCCTGGTGCTGCTGGCCGTCAGGCGGATATCATCCAGCAGCAGATTGTTGCCACCCTGCGTGGCAAAGGCTTCCTTGTCGTCCAGCTGCTTTTGCGTCGGCACCACGAAACCGCCGCTCTTGCCAACATAGCCTTCGCCCACATGCAGCGGCTGAGCGATATCGCCAGTCAGGTGGGTCAGCATCAGCAGCGCCTGGCGCGGCGTGAAGTTGTGCGGATTGGTGGTGGCATTGCCCTGCCCTTGCAGTACAGCGATGCACTGCTTCAGCGTCTGCACGATGTCATGATCGGCCGTGCCCACGCCATGGTCTTCGTAATGCGCCAGCTGATACGGCACATCCGTGTAGTGATACTCGGCGTGTTTGGGATTGGCGGTGGTGTAGGCCACCATCTCGTCCGACTGCGGGCCGCAGTAAGTACCCTTCACGCAGTCCGCCCAGGTAGCAATGCTGGACAGGCTTTCACCCGGCAGCAGCAAGGCCTGCACCTGCTTCTCGGCAGCGCTACCCTTGATGAGCTGATCGGCAATCGCGCCCACCGTGCGGTGGCCATCGTTGCCCCAGGCGTGGGCGTTGAACGATACGAAGGCGCTGCTCAGCGCCAGGATGCATGCAAGCTTGTTCATTCAGGGCTGCCTTTTGCCGGTTTCGGATATTGTTTGTTGATGTCGAGCGGCTGTGCATACGACGAGCTCCAGGTCTGCTCCTGCAAGGCCGCCAGACGCTGCGCCATTTTCTCGTTGCGCATCACCACTTCCAGATTGCGCGACAGGTCCATATAGCCGCCGGACCAGTTGCTGGTGCCGACCCAGGCGATCTGGTTATCGATCACCATGGTCTTGCTGTGGATGACGCGCGCGAACGGAATGAAGCCGGTCGATGCCACCGGCAGCGTCACAATGCGGATCTCCACGTTGGGCAGCACCGCCAGGCTTTTAAGGTAGGCCTGCGCCGGCTTTTCCAGGTTCCAGTTGGAGACCATCAGCTTGATCTTGACGCCACGGTTGGCAGCGGCGCGCACCGCGTTGTCAATGACTGCGTAGTAGGGACGCGTGCCTTTCGGGCCATAGCTCAGCGGCGCATAGTCCAGCAGCTGGATGCGGACTTCCTCCTTGGCCTCCGCCAGCAGGGCAGGCAGGCCGGTCTCGGAATCGCCCACGCCGGCAGGGTTGTACTGGTTAGGGCTGGACAGCAGGAAGGCATTCTGGTGAATGTCTGCCATGACGGTCTTCGCATTCAGCGCCGGCGCGGTCTGGCCCTGCGAGGTCAGCGCCTGCGCGCGCCAGTCCTGGTTGAAGATGGCTAGCACCTGCCCTACCACCTTCGGATCGGTGATGCGCAAGCCGGTTTCATGGATATGTTCAAACGAGCGCCAGTCGAAGTTCTGGCTGCCGATATAGGCGGTCGCGCCATCCACCACCAGATACTTGGCGTGAATGATGCCGTTGCCGGTCAGCTTGTTGAAGTCGAGGACGCGGAACTCCATATTCGGGATCGCCTTCAGGCGTTCAATGCTGGGCTGCTCCGACAGGTTCACGCCTTTCTGGTCCAGCAGGAAGCGGATCTTCACACCGCGCTTGCCTGCGGCTTCCAGATGCTCCACCACTTTTTCAAACACGCTGCCAGGCTTGATGACGGCATAGAACTGGCCGATGACGATTTCGCTTTTGGCGTTGTCAAACAGTTCGGTCCACACTTGCGCGGCACTGCGCAGGTCATCGCTGTGCAGCGGGGTTTCTACCGGTGCAGTCTGCACCAGCTCATAGCCGGGAATGGCAAATTCGGCGTAGGCCGGCGCTGCCAGCACGCTAGCCGCGACCAGGGTGGAAATCAAAATACGACGCATCTTTACTCCTTTTGTATGCTCTTGAAACGGACGGCTGGCGCGGTGGCGCCGGCAGGCTTGCCGTCCTGGTCGCGCCGGGCCAGATAGCCGGTCAGCGCATCGATATCGCGGATATTGGTCGGCGCGCGGCCGCTGCCCTTGGTGAAAGTCGGGAAGCCATCACCGCCTTCGGCCAGGAAGTTATTGGTGATGACGCGGTAAGACGCATCCATCTCCAGCGGCACGCCATTCAGCTTGACGCTGCCCGGTACGATTTTGTGGCCCTCGGGCTGCGCCGCGTCCCACTCGTACGAAAAGCCGTCCGACACTTGCAGGAAGCCGCGCGAGGTGGCGCGTCCTCCCATCCATTGCTCTTCCAGCAGCTGCACGACCTGCGCACCACGCAGATTCATGGCAATCAGGGTATTCCCAAACGGCAGCACGGCCAGGGCCTGGCCCAGCGTCACATGATTGCCACCCAGCGTCTCCAGGTCCTGGCGGATGCCGCCGGGATTTTGCAGCGCAATCTGGCCGCCGAAAGAACGCCCCGCGTACAGCATGGAATCCGCCACCAGATCGCCCAGTGCCGACTCGCGGTCATGGTGCTTCTCGCGCTTGATGCCGGAAACGGCCAGCCTGGCCACTGGTTTCGCCAATGCGGCGTTGCTGCGCTGGCGCGCCTTGTCGATATAGGCCGTCAGCACGGGATCGGCTGGCCAGGCGCCCGGCATCATCACCTCCTGACCCGCACTGACGCTGCGTACCGTGTTGGTATTGGTGTCCACCGTGAGCTTGATGCGGCCGAGCACATGGCCGCCCATGTCGGACTGCGTCACCATGCGGCCATCCACCTTGCACAGATAGCCTTGGTGCGAATGCCCGCTGACCACCACGCGAATCGCCGGATCCAGACGCTTGACCACGTCCACAATCGGCCCTTTGAGATTGGCGCAGTCCTGCTGGTCGAATTTATCGGTGGTGCGGCCGCCCTGATGGATCAGCACCACAAACACGCCCACGCCCTGCTGGCGCAATTCCGGCAACTGGCGGTTGATGGCGTCCGCTTCATCGATGAACTCGAGGCCGGCAATGCCCGACGCCAGCGACGATTCCGCCGTATCGCGCAGCACCGTGCCGATAAAGGCCACCTTGACGCCATGCGCGGTCTCGATTTTGTAGGCCGGCAGCACCGGCTTGCGCGTCACCATGTCGATCACGTTGGCGGCCAGGTACTGAAACTGCGCGCCCTTGTATGGGCCGTCAAACTGGCAGGCCTTGTCCGCGCGCGGCGACACGCAGCCGCCCTTCTGCTGGCGCAGCAGTTCGATGCGGCCCTGGTCGAATTCGTGATTGCCCACCGAGGTGGCGCGCAGGCCAAGCAGGTTGAGGGCGCCGATGGTCGGCTCATCCGCCCACATCGACGAGATCGCGGGACTGGCGCCAATCAGATCGCCGGCGCCGACCAGCAGCAGCTCCGGGTCCTGCTTGCGCCACGCTTGCAGCGCCGCGCCCAGCGTATCGATGCCGCCGGCCTGGATGATGCGCTCACCGCCGCCGGCTGCGCTGTCCCAGCTGAATTTGCTGGCTTCCAGATTGCCGTGTAAATCGTTCAGTGTCACCAGCTGCACTTCCGCCACACCGGGCGGCAAGGATGGGGTGCGCTGCAGCCATGCGCAGCCTGCCAGTGCTGTCACCGCCACCAGGCTCAGATATTTTTTCATTGCGAACTAACTGGGTTGGAATCGAATATTGTACAGCGCAACGCCGCCTTCAAAAATGCCAGGCAGACTACGTTACAAATAAAAAAACGGCTGATGTTGCCATCAGCCGTTTTCTGTCATGTGTGGTTCAGACCAGTCTTGTCGAGATTAGAACTCGTACTTGACGGTAGCCTGGATCGCCCACTGCGATTCGCCTTTGACTTGACGTACGTCCAGGGCTTCAACGGTGTCACGTACTTTGTAGACGTAACGGCCAGCCGAATCCAGACCAACGTAGTCGACGAAGCTACGTGCTTGCGCACCAGCAGCCTGGAAGCCCACTTCGTTGATACGGCCCCAACGCTTGTTCAGCAGGTTGCCGAAGTTGAAGATGTCCAGCGAGAACGAACCTTTGTGACCTTTGAAGAAGCCTGGGAATTCCTGGGCAATACGCAGGTCGAAGGTGTTGGTCCATGGCGAGAAGTCGGTGTTACGGCCTACAACGCCGCCAGCAGCTTTCTTCAGCACTGGGTTGGCATTGACGATCGACCAGAACTTGTCTTCGTTAGCATGGTTGGTCGCGGTATCGCCAGAGAACACGACCTGGCCCGAACCTGGCGCCGAAGGGATGTACATCAGGTCATTACCGGACAGGCCGTCACCGTTCAAGTCATTGTTGATGGTCCAGCTGTATGGCTTACCGGTACGGCCTTCATAGAACATGCCGAAGGTGGTTTTGTAGGTACCGAAGAAGCGTTTCTGGAAGTTGACCAGCGCGTTGACGCGGTCTTTCACCAGGTAGCCCGAGTTGGCGGCAACTTCTTCGTTCGGGTTGAGTACCGAGCGGCCCGAGAAGTTCGAGCTCGAAGTCGACGAGGTCAGTGGCGACACTTCGCGTGCTTCGGTGTACGAGTAAGCCACCGACCACTGGATGCCGTTGGTCATTGGACGGCTCAGCGAGGCGGTGATCACGTTGCTGCCGCCTTGATGGGTACCGGTGGCAACCAGCACGTTGTTGTAGGCTGGGTTGCTGCCTGCCTTGTTACGTGCCGGGGTGGTGCCGGTGGTGCCGCAGACGCCGCCGGTGGTCACGAACGAACCAGTCGACTGCCAGCAAGCGGTGTTGTAGCCGCCCGAGGTGTAGTACAGTTCGCGGCCATCGGTACCGATCTTGGTGGCTTTGCCCAGGTTCATATTCTGGTAGTAGATACCGTCTTTAACCTGGGTTTTCAGCACTTCCAGGCCCAGCACCATGCCATACCATGGCAGTTCGGTGTCAAACGCGATATTGCCTTTCCAGACCGAAGGCTGTTTCAGGCCAGGCGCCAGGGCGTCGACGTTGATCTGCGCCGAGCTGGTGCCGCCGCTCAGGACGGTAGGCTGCTTGGTGATGTCCGGGGTGAAGGTGCCACCAACCGAAGGGCAAGCCTTGGTCGACGAGTTGCAGCTGATGCTGGAAGTCGCCACGCCAGGGTTCGAGAACGGGTTGGACAGCCATACGGTCGCTGCCGCGCCCTGGAACAGGCCGACACCGCCACGTACCTGGGTTGGCAGTTCGCGGTCCAGTTTGTAGTTGAAGCCGGCGCGCGGCTGCCATACGTTCTGGCCATCGAAGGTCTGGGTATTGTCGATGCCGAAGCCGCCGGTCTGACGGCCATTGGCGTCGACCGGACCCACCGGTGCAGCCACCAGTACGTTACGCAGTGGACGGTCGCCCATGCGGGTCGCGTCCAGACGCAGGCCGTAGCTCACGGTCAGGTTGTTGCTGACGTTCCAGGTGTCCTGTACGAAGGCGCCCAGATTCTTCATGCTGAAGTTCGATACTGCCTGATCCAGCGAGTAGCCCGAATTCGGGGTCTGCACGGTGTACGACGATGGACGGCCGATGCGGAAGTTTTCCAGCACGGCAGCCTGCATGTCAGCGTTGCTAAGCTTGCTGCAATCAGCCAGGTTGCCGCCGCCCAGGAAGGCGTAGTTCCAGTTCTGGACGCACGAGAAGGTGTAGTTGCCCCAGATGTTTTGCAGGAAGGCGTTGTACACGTCGTTCTTGCTGTAGTCGCCGCCGAATTTGATTTCGTGGTCGCCGATGCTCCAGTTGGCGCCCAGGTAGGCATCCTTGGTTTTGGTGCCCAGGATGTTGCGCTGACGGCTGTTGTCGGTACCGAACGACAGGGTACGCGCGGTGGTCGGCACGGAAGCCGGGGTGCCTGGCGCGTTGTTACCGGTGAACGACAGGTTGATCAGCGGCAGGGTCGAGTTCAGCGCAGGAACGCTGTCGTAATCGCGCGAGGAGATTTTGAACTCGGTCGAGAAGTTCGGGCTCCAGTCGGCGGTCCACTGGCCGACCAGGGTCTCGATGGTTTTACCTTGCGAGAACCATTCCGAATTCAGCGACAGGCCAGTGGCGCTCATGCCGGTGAATTGTGGTTCTGCCTGTTTGGTCTTCGAGTAACGCACCATGGCGCGGTGGTTGTCGTTGATGTTCCAGTCCAGTTTCACCAGGCTGTCATCCACGGTCAGCTGCGAACCGGCGGTCAGGGTCGAGTCGCCGATGTTGACGCCGTAGGTGTTCTTGGCGATGTCTTGCGCCGCGCTGATGGCCGACGGGTTGATACCGACGTTGGTGTAACCGCTGCCGATCGGGCCGAAGGACGGCGCGTTACGGGTCGATTCCAGTTTTTCGTAGGCCGCGAAGATGAACAGCTTGTCCTTGATCAGCGGGCCGCCAACGGTCGCACCCTTGGTGGTTTCCTTGAACGGTGCTGGTGCGGTGTAGGTGTCGTTCGACGCGTTGTAGCGGTCGCCGGCCAGGCGGTCGTTACGGAACACGTAGTAGACGTTACCCTTGACGGTATTCGTACCGGACTTGGTCACGGCGTTGATGTTGCCGCCGGTGTAGCCCTTCTGGGTGACGTCATAGTTGGCCACGTTGACCTGCACCGACTGGATCGCTTCGATCGAGATCGGCTGCTTGGCGGTCGGGCTGCCGTTCGATTCCAGACCGAAGGTGTCATTCACGGCCACGCCGTCAATGGTCAGCGAGTTGTAACGCGAGTTCTGGCCGGCCACGGACATTTCGCCGCGCTCTTTGTCGGTCTGCGAAACGCGTGGGTCCGAACGGGCATAGTCTTGCAGGTTACGGTTGATCGAACCCTGGATCGCCAGTTCGGTCGCGGTGATGCTGGTGCCGGCGCCCATGTTCGATTTCGAGAAGCGTTCCGAGCGGCTAGCGGAGCCAGCAACGGTCACGGTTTGCATGACTGGACCCAGGGTCGCGTCCACGGTGGCGGTTTCCGCCAGCTGGGTGAACACGTTCTCACGGGTTTCGGTCACGCCATCTTTGGTGATGGTGATGGTGAATGGACCACCGGTACGCAGACCACGCTGTACATAACGGCCTTCGGCGTCGGTAACAACACTGCTGACCGTGCCAGATTCAACGTGGGTGATGGTGACAGTCGCGCCGGAGGCTGGTTTGCCATCGGTCACGGAAATGCGGCCACCAATCGCCGAGGTGGTGTTCTGTGCAAAGGCCGGTGCTGCCGCTAGCGCGATAGACAGGCTGAGCGCAATTTGCGTCAGCTTGAGCCGTTTATGATTGATCATTGTATAACCCCAAAAAAGACTAAATTAACTAATAGTTATATGAAACCCTTGCGGATAGCAGGTATTCCCTCTTACTTTTGCTGCAACTGGTCTGGCCGTTATATTTCCCGGCGTGCCAAGGGCAGCGGGTGAGTGTAACGACCGAATATGTCATGACGATGACGCGTTTATGACAACTTTGTGACATAAACCCACGCATCTTGCGCGCCGCGTCATCCGCAATACTTACGAATTCTGGACTATAGAGAAAGCAATAAACTTGCTTTTTTGGATCATTTCCCGAACTATGCCATTAAGGAAAAATGCGTGACAAATACGTTTTAGCTTAGGAATTCAGACGATAAACGTATAAATAAGTCATACTTAGGTCATAAAAAAATGCCCTTCATGCCAGCCTGATAATAAGCAGGCGGAATTATATGCCACGCAGCGCAGCATGAATTCCTTTCATTGCCAAATGCACAAAAAGACCGAGTGTGGCCACTAAATATTGTGGCGCAAAGACAACAGCATTAACAAGAAAACTCTTGCTTTTGATAATTACTGTGTTTTATGACAACGACAGCGTGGTCGTTAAAAGGTGGGATAGTTTGTAACAAAGCGGCGATGTGTGGCATGCATCCCACACATCGCGCGCCTGACGGCCGGGATCAGCGGGCCGGTTTGGTTTTCGAACCGGCAATTTCCGCTTCGAATTTGGCGAATTTGTCGTCCAATGCCTTCAAAAGGCGCTGTTTGTCGGTGTCCGCAAGGAAGGAATAACGGATGCTGTCATATGACAGCTTTTTGACTTCCGCGTAATCCGGCTGGTAGCGGGCCGCATACAGCACGTACTCGCCGGACAGATTATTACGCGATACGCCGGCGTCATCGGTCGACAATACGTACGGCACACCATACTTGCGGTACAGCGTGACAGGGTGAGCCTGATCCTTGATGCCCAGGATGAAGTCGTTACTGCTGAGGTTGACCTCCACCGCGATCTTCTCATCACGCATTTTTTTCATGATCGCCAGCGGATTGCTTTCGTGGGCGATATCCATGCCGTGGCCGATGCGGTTGGCGCCGGCGACATCGAGCGCATCCTTGATGTGGAAGGTCAGGCCCTCCGGCGGCACCATGCCCAGCGCCAGTTCACCCGCGTGCAGCGCCAGCTTCACCTTTGGATATTTGGCCTTGAGGAATTTATACATCTGCATGTGCAGCGCGTAGTCGCGCATCGACACGTTCACGCTCTCCTGGCCCACGATGTTGATGCCGACGATCTTAGGATGGGTGGACGCCAGCTTGAAGCTGGACAGGATTTGCGAATACACCTGCGACGGCGTCAGGAAACGCAGCGCGAACGGCTGGTAGCGCAGCGTGAAATTGGCGTCGTCGATGCCGGCGCCGGATTTGTCAACGTTGTCGATATAGGAAGCGATCCAGCCCTGGTAGGCCTTGTCCTGATCCAGCCTGGCGCCAAGCGCGGCAAAGTCGGCGTCGGTCAGGGCGCCAGCTTGCGCCTTCTTGTCGAAGTCCGCATCCATCGCAATCGGCGCGATCTCGAAAATGGTTTCGATGTAGCTGACGTTTTCCTGGATCGCGCGCTGCTTCAGGCGCTGCAGGCCATCCGCCGTGTTGGTCGAGGATACCGGGCCAAAGTAGCCGAAGGTGTCGAAGAACTGGCGGTCCGGCGGCGACTGCAGGCCGCTGTGGTTGTAGAAGTCCTTGTCCGACCAGCGCTGCAGCAGGTTGGCCAGCACGGTGTTATTGTTCATCACATCCTGACCGGACAGGCACGCGCGGTCCGCCAGCGGCTTGCCCTGCTCCGCCTGCGCCACCGCTTTGCTGACGTCGATCAGATAGGTATTCTTGTTGACGCAGAAGCCTTCCTTGTCCACCCACTCCAGATACTGCTCGGCATACAGCGCGCCGGAGTAATGGTGATGCAGGTCGCCGCCTTTCGGCATCATGGTGAAGAACATCGTCAGTTCGGCGAGCTTGGGCTCCTTGCCTGGCGCGACCAGCGAGGCGAAGTGGCGCTTGGTCGCCTCCTCGTTGGCATTGGCGGCTTGCGCACCGTGCGGCATGGCGCAGAACACAGCGGCGGCAAGCGCAGCGGCTTTGAGACTGGCGATGTTTTTCTTCATGAGGCTTTCCTTAATTAAGTCGTTTCGCGGACATGCACCTGGCGGCCATTGGCATAGGTGGCAGCAATTGCGCGGTCATCGCCGAGCAGGGCCAGCGCGAACAGCAGCTCTTCCAGGCTGCCGCTACGCGAAGTCCGGCGCTGCAGCAGCGGCGTCGCCTGCGGATCGATCACGATGAAATCCGCTTCGGCGCCTGTGCTGAAATTACCGATCGTGCCTTCCAGCTGCATGCTGCGCGCGGCGCCCAGCGTGGCCAGGTAAAACATCCGCAACGCGGGCAGATAACTGCCCTTCAAGCGCGCTACTTTATAGGCTTCATTCATCGTTTGCAACATGGAGAAGGAAGTACCGCCGCCAACGTCCGTCGCCAGCGAGAGCAGTACGCCGGCCTGGTCGGCGCGTTCAAAGTCAAACAGGCCGCTACCGAGGAACAGGTTGGAGGTCGGGCAGATCGCTGCGGCAGACTGGGTTTCCGCCATGCGCTCGCGATCGCGTTCATTGAGCCAGATGCAGTGGCCGTACATCGCGCGCGGACGCATCATGCCGTAGCTGTCGTACACATCGATGTAGCTGCGCGACGCGGGGAACAGCTCGCGCACCCATGAACATTCCGCTTCGTTTTCCGACACGTGCGTCTGGATGAAGGTATCCGGGTAGGCGCGTGCCAGCTCACCGGCCAGATGCAGCTGCTGTTCGGTCGATGTCGGCGCAAAGCGCGGCGTGATCGCGTACAGCGAACGGCCACGCTTGTGCCAGCGCTGGATCAGCGCCTCGGTATCGCGCGCGCTGGTTTCGGCCGTATCGCGCAGGAAGTCGGGGCAGTTCCGGTCCATCATCACCTTCCCCGCCACCATGCGCAGCCCGCGCTGTTCGCTGGCGGTGAAGAACGCGTCCACCGATTGCGGATGCACCGTGCAGTAGACCATGGCAGTGGTGGTGCCGCAACGGAGCAGCTCATCGAGGAAGAAGTCCGCCACGTTGGCTGCGTGCGTGCTGTCCTCGAACTGGCGTTCGGACGGGAAAGTGTAGGTCTCCAGCCATGGCAGCAGACCTTCCGACGGCGAAGCGATCATGTCGGTCTGCGGATAATGGATGTGGGTGTCGATAAAGCCCGGCATCAGCAGCTTGCCGCTGTAGTCATGCACCACGGTGCCTGGCGGCAGGCTGGCATGCAGCGCGGCGTAGTCGCCCACCGCATTGACTTTGCCATTTTCAACGATCAGCAGGCCATCTTCAAACCAGTCGTGTGACTGGTCGCTGAAAGCCGGATCGGCGAGAAAGTGCAGCAAGCTGCCACGGTAGGCTTGCAGGTTGGATTTCATGTCGTTCTTTCTAAGCTTGAATTCGAATATTAGCGGAGAAGCGGCGCGGGCGCGCTATAGCACGGCAACCAGGCGGACCGGCGTTGCTGCATTCAGCGCTGCGATCTGCTGCGCCTCCCACACCATCAGCAATTGGGCGCACACGGAGGCGGCGATGGCAGCAGGGAGTTTGCTGGTAATGCCGGGCAGGCCGATCGGACAAACCATGCTGTCGATGCGTTCTTGCGGCAGGCCGCGCACGGCCATGCGGCGTTCAAACTGCACGCGCTTGGTCTGCGAACCGATCAAACCAAACCAGCCCACATCCTCACGCGCGAGGATGGCTTCGCACAGGCGCTGATCCAGCGCATGGCTGTGCGTCATGACCAGATAGCTGGCACCGGCGGGCGCGCTGGCCACGCAGGCTTCCGGCATATCAGTCGCTTCGACGCTGACATTGGCTGGTACGCTGGCGGGGAACATTTCGTCACGCTCATCCACCCAGGTCACGGTGCAAAGCAGCTCACCCAACATCCGCACGATGGCCGCACCAACATGACCGGCGCCAAACAACACCAGATGCGCGCGCGGAGCCAGACAGGGATCAACCAGCCAGCGGCGGCCGGCGGCGTCCCGCAGAATATGCGTGCCCCGTTCACGGTCCACGGCCGGTACGCTGACAGCGCCATCGATCACCTTCGCCCCTGTGCTGCGCGCTTGCGGTGAACCGACCACGAATAGACCATCGGCATCCAGCAGCAGCGTGGCTGCCGGACCATCAATGGCGCTAACACGCCAGCCGTCCTCACGGCGACGCATATTCAGACTGGCCAGCACCGCGCCCAAGGCCGGCGTCACCAGCTCAAACGCCAGATGCACGACGCCGCCGCAGCATTGCCCCAGTTTGGGGCCGAGCGGATAGCGCTCCAGCCGCGCCATGGCTGCGCTGCCAGGCGGCGCCGCAAGCATCGCGCGCGCTAGTTCGACGGCGCACATCTCCAGATGACCACCGCCTATCGTATCGTGCTGGCCGCGCGCGGTCACCAGCATCTTGGCGCCGGGCTCGCGGGGGCCGGAGCCTTCCACGATTGCCACGGTCACCAGCACTGCCGGTTCCGACACTTGCGCTGTCAGCCACTCGTTCATCACGCCGCCATTTCCACCACGGACACGGCCCGCAGTATCTCTTCACTGGTTGCCGGTGCATTCAGCGGCGGATTGACGCGATGCCCGCCCACCGCCGAAATCGCATCGCGGATCGCAAAGAACACCGAGAACGGCAGCAGCAACGGCGGCTCGCCCACCGCCTTCGAGCTGTGAATGCTGTCTTCCACATTGCCGTTATCGAACAGCTTCACGCGGAAGTCTTCCGGGCAGTCCGAGATGCCAGGGATCTTGTAGGTCGAAGGCGCGTGCGTCATCAGCTTGCCGGCAGGGTTCCACCACAGCTGCTCCGTGGTCAGCCACCCCATGCCCTGGATGAACGCCCCCTCCACCTGGCCAAGGTCGATGGCCGGATTCAGCGAACGGCCGGCGTCGTACAGTGCGTCGGCACGCAGCAGCTTCCACTCGCCCGTCAGCGTATCGACCACAACTTCCGAGACAGCCGCGCCGTAAGCGTAATAGGAGAATGGGTGGCCGTTCATGGTCTTCGGATCCCAGTGCAGGTTAGGCGTCGCATAGAAACCGTCAGACCACAGCTGCACGCGTGCCAGATAAGCCTTTTGCACCAGCTCCGCAAACGCCACCGTGTGGCCATTCACGTGTACGTGATTGTCGAAGAAGCGCACCGGCTGGCCGTCTTCATCCCCATACAGCTTGACCGCGTACGCCGCCAAGCGCTCGCGTATCTGCCGCGCCGCATCCTGCGCCGCCTTGCCGTTCAGGTCTGCCCCTGTGGATGCCGCCGTAGCCGAGGTATTCGCCACCTTGCTGGTATCCGTTGCCGTCGCACGCACGTGAGACAGGTCGAGGCCCAGTTCATGCGCCACCACCTGCATCACCTTGGTGTTGATGCCCTGCCCCATCTCCGTGCCGCCATGGTTGACCAGCACCGAGCCATCGACATACACATGCACCAGCGCACCGGCCTGATTCAGGTGCGTGACGTTGAAGGCGATGCCAAATTTCAGCGGCGTGAATGCAATGCCTTTTTTCAGCACCGGGCTGGTGGCGTTATATGCGTCAATCGCCTTGCGGCGCGCGCGGTATTCGCTGGTTTGCTCCAGTTCCGCCGTCAGCGCTTCGATGACGTTATCGACAATCTCCTGGCCATAGGGCGTGACATTGCGTTCGGTCTTGCCATAGAAGTTGAGGCAACGGATGTCCAGCGCGTCGCGCCCCAGATTGCGCGCGATCTCGTCGATGATGTACTCAATCGCAATCGCGCCCTGCGGGCCGCCAAAGCCACGGAACGCCGTATTCGACTGCGTGTTGGTCTTGCCGCAGCCGGCGCGGATATCCACGTCCGACAGGTAGTAAGTATTATCGAAGTGGCACACGGCCCGCGTCGCCACGGGGCCGGACAGGTCAGCCGAAAAGCCCGCGCGCAAAGTCATGTCCACGCGTGCGGCCAGAATCTTGCCGTTGTCGTCATAGCCCACCTCGTACTCATAATAGAAGCAGTGGCGTTTTCCGGTGACCAGCATGTCGTCATCGCGGTCGGCGCGCAGCTTGACGGGGCGGCGCAGCTTGGAAGCAGCGATACCGGCAGAAGCTGCCCACAGTGCCGACTGCGATTCCTTGCCGCCAAAGCCGCCGCCCATCCGGCGGCACTCCACCTGCACCTTGTGCGAATGCACACCGATGGCATGCGCCACGACGTGCTGCATCTCGCTCGGGTGCTGCGTCGAGCACTGCACCAGCAGGCCGTTATCTTCTTTCGGAATCGCGTAGGCGATCTGCCCTTCCAGGTAGAACTGCTCCTGGCCGCCGACAAACAGCTGGCCCTTCACCACGTGCGGTGCCTGCTCGAACGCGGCCTGATAATCGCCGCGCTTCAGTTGCATCGGCGGCAGCACGTATGAACCGGCAGCCTTGGCTTCCTGCGGCGTAAAGATCGCAGGCAGTTCTTCATACGACACCACGGCGCGTCGCGCAGCACGGCGCGCGTTGTCGTGCGTATCGGCGACCACCACAAACATCGGCTGGCCGACGTACATCACCTCTTCCACCGCCCAGATAGGATCGTCGTGGATGATCGGACCGCAGTCATTGGTGCCGACAATATCGGCAGCCGTGTACACCGCCACCACGCCCGGCGAACTGCGCACCGGCGACAGATCCATCGCTGTAATGCGCGCGTGCGCCTTGGACGACAGGCCGAGCGCCGCATGCAGCGTGCCTTGCAGCTCGGGGATATCGTCCGTGTACGTGGCCTGGCCCAGCACATGCAGCTCGGCTGATTCATGCGGACGCGCGACACCGACGGCTTTCCACGCCGATTCGGCAATCGCAGCTGGAGCAACGGGTTGATTCATGATGGCTCCTTTCAGGCGCGGCAAGCGAAGGCGTTGACGGCATCGGCCGCAAGTGGCGCATCGGCGCGCGTCTCCAGCCAGAAGCGGCGCAACAGGTTCTGCGCCGTCTGCATGCGGTAAGTATTCGACGCACGCATATCCGACAGTGGCGCATAATCCTGCGCCAGCATATCCATCGCCACGCGCAGATTGGTTTCACTCCAGCTCAAGCCGGTGAGCGAAGCTTCGGCGCGTGGCGCACGGCACGGTGTCGCAGCCATGCCGCCATAGGCGATGCGCGCGTCAACCACGGTGTTGCCGTCCAGCGTAAATGCAAACGCCGCACACACTGCCGAGATATCCTGGTCAAAGCGTTTGGCCAGTTTGTAGGTACGGAATGTCACGTTGGCGCGAGGCAGCGGCACACGCACTGCGGCGACGAATTCGCCAGCCTGCAAATCCTTCTTCTGATAGCCGAGATAGAACGCTTCCAGCGGCAGCACGCGGCGGCCGGCGGCGCCTTGCAGCACCACCTCGCTGCCCAGCGCGATCAGCCACGGCATGGAGTCGCCGATCGGCGAACCATTGGCGACGTTGCCGCCCAAGGTGCCGGCATTCCTGATCGGCAGCGACGCAAAGCGCTGCCACAACTCGCCCAGCTCCTGCGGATACAACTTGCACAGTGCCCCGTACGCATCGTTGAGCGACACGCCGGCGCCGATTTCCAGCATGCCGTCCTTGTGCTCCACGCTTTGCAGCGCCGTGACGTGGCCGAGATAAATGATGTCGCCCAGTTCGCGCATCTGCTTGGTCACCCACAGGCCGATGTCGGTGGAGCCGGCCAGCAAGGTGGCCTTGGGATGCGCAGCGCGCAGCGCCACCAGCTCTTCCAGCGTGCGCGGGGCATGGAAGGTTTGTCCTTGCGCGGTATAGCTGGCGCCAGCATCGCGCTGCAAGGCCTGCAACTGCAGCGTCAGCGCAGCGCGGTCGAAGTCCACCTTCGGCAGTTCCGTCATGCGATGCGCCGCATCGATGATGGGACGGTAGCCCGTGCAGCGGCACAGGTTACCGGACAGGCAGTCGTCAATCTCCTTGCGCTGCGCGGGCTGGCCATCCTTGTCGAGGTACATGCCCCACAACGACATGACGAAGCCCGGCGTACAGAAGCCGCATTGCGACCCGTGACATTCCACCATCGCCTGCTGCACAGGATGCAGCGCGCCATCCGGCTGCTGCATGTCCTCGACCGTGAACAGGGCCTTGCCGTCCAGCGTAGGCGCAAACTGGATGCAGGAGTTCACCGCCTTCATCTCCAGCTGGCCGGCCGCGTTCAGGCTACCCACCACCACCGTGCAGGCGCCGCAGTCGCCCTCGGCGCAGCCTTCTTTGGTGCCGGTGCAATGCAGGTCTTCGCGCAGGTGCTGAAGCACGGTGCGCGTCGGCGCGGCGTGATGAATCTCCTGGACTGCGCCACGGAAGTAAAAGCGAATTGGTTCGGACATCACAATCTCAATCTACAAATGGGTGAACCTTGCGCCAGTGTTCGGCGATATCGATACGGCGTGTGATCCACACGTGCTCGTGGCTTTGCACATAGTCGAGGAAGCGCGCCAGTGCGGCCGCGCGCGCCGGACGGCCAACGATGCGGCAGTGCAGGCCGATGGACAGCATCTTGGGCTGATTCAAGCCGTTCGGGTCGCCCTCGGCATACAGCACATCAAACGCGTCCTTCAGATAATCGAAGAACTGGGTGCCGGAGTTGAAGCCCTGCGCGGCGGCGAAGCGCATATCGTTGGTATCCAGCGTGTACGGCACGATCAGCTGCGGCGCGCTGGCCGCCTTGCCTTGCTCGTCGGTGTAATCGATCTTCTGCCAGAACGGCAGGTCATCGCCATAGTGGTCGGCGTCGTAACGGAAGCCGCCATGCTCCATTACCAGCCGGCGCGTCTGCGGCGAATCGCGGCCCGTGTACCAGCCCTGCGGCGCGCTGCCGGTCAGCTCGCGGATGATGTCCACCGCTTCCTTCATGTGGGCGCGCTCGGTGGCTTCGTCCATGTTCTGGTAGGAGATCCAGCGCAGGCCGTGGCAGGCGATTTCGTGACCCAGCTGTTTGAATGCGGCGACAGCCTCCGGATTGCGCTTCAACGCCATGGACACGCCAAAAATCGTCAGCGGCAGCTTGCGGTCTTCGAACATGCGCAGCAAACGCCACAGACCAGCGCGCGAACCGTACTCGTACAGCGACTCCATGCTCATATGGCGGTTGCTGAACGAGGCGGCGCCGATAATCTCGGACAGGAAAGTCTCCGAACCAGCGTCACCGTGCAGCACATTGTTTTCGCCGCCCTCTTCGTAATTCAAAACGAATTGCAGGGCGACGCGTTCCTTGTTGGGCCATTGTGCGTGCGGCGGTTTGGGGCCGTAGCCGATCATGTCGCGCGGGTAGTTATCGTAAGTGGTCATGGCGCTGGCAAGTCTATGGGGAATATAACGCTAATCATATATGCCCAGATCCATGGCAGTATATGATTTGGACAATAGATACCTGTTACAAGCAAATATAGGACCGATCATGGGCAAACTCAGCACGCACGTTCTCGACATCACGCAGGGCAAGCCGGGCGCCGGCGTCAAAGTGGCTTTGTACGCCGTGGGGCCGCAGGGCCGGGAGCTGTTGAAAACCGACGTCACCAACAGCGACGGCCGCTGCTCCACGCCCCTGCTGGAGGGCGATGCACTGAAACAGGGCAAGTATGAACTGATTTTCAGCGCCGGCGACTATTTCGCCGCGCAGGGCGTCGCGCTGCCGGAACCGCGCTTTGTTGATGAAGTGACCATCGCCTTCGGCATCGCGCACGCCGACCAGAATTACCACGTGCCGCTGGTGGTATCGCCATGGGCGTACTCCACGTACCGGGGCAGTTAAGCGTCTGATAAGATGCGGGCACTATGACTGACACATTGGCCGCATCCTTACTTCAACAGGCCGTCGAACTGCATCAGCAGGGACGGCTGGAACCGGCGCAGGCGCTGTACCGGCAGGTTCTGGCGTTGAATCCCCAACAATTCGATGCCCAGCACCTGCTGGGTGTGATCGCCCGCCAGCAGGGCGACGCCGTCACCGCCATCGGCCTCATTTCCCGCGCCATCGCCATCGACAGTGCGCAGGCCAATGCACACTGCAATCTGGGCGCGGCCCTGCTGGACGCCGGCCGGATCGAAGACGCCCTGGCCAGCCACGAACGCGCACTGGCCCTGAATCCAGCTTACGCCATGGCCTGGAGCAATCGCGGCAACGCCCTGCGCCGCCTTGGACGGCTGGACGAAGCGCTGCTCAGCTACCAGCGCGCACTGGAGATTCAGCCGCAGTACGCCGAAGCCCACTGCAACCGCGCCATCGTGCTGCAGGACCTCAACCGCTATCTCGACGCCCTGGGCGCGGCCGAAGCTGCGCTCACCATCAAGGACCGCTATGCCGACGCCTGGCTGGCGCGCGGCCGCGCGCTGCACTGCCTGCGCTACCTGCCGGAAGCGGTGGAAAGCTTCGACCGCGCCATCCACCTGCGTCCCGACTGGGCGGAAGCCTACAGCGCGCAAGGCGCCTCGCTGCACAAGCTGGGCGAGTTCGCGGCATCGCTCGACAGCTACGACCAGGCACTCAAACACCAGCCGGATTACGCACTGGCCCACTACCATCGCGGCAATGCCCTGCGTTCGCTGGGCCGTCGTGAAGAAGCCGTCGCCGCCTATCGCGCGGCACTGGCGCATGGCGACGACCCCGAAACCATCGCCTTCGCATTGGCCTCGGTGGGCGAAGGCACAACGCCGCCGGCCCTGCCGAATGACTATGTCCGCTCGCTGTTCGACCAGTACGCCAACCACTTTGACCAGCATCTGACCGAAGTGCTGGGCTACCAAACGCCCGCCGTGCTGGACGCCCTGCTGCGCCACGTCGCACCGGCATCGGAGCTGAACACCGTGGACCTGGGCTGCGGCACAGGCTTGTGCGGCCCCTACCTGCGCGCCTATTCGCGCCGGCTCGATGGCGTCGACCTGTCGCAGCCAATGCTGGACAAAGCAGCCGAGCGCCAGCTGTACGATGAACTGGCCTGCGCCGACCTGCTGGCCTACCTCGATGACCGCAACGCCGCGTACGACCTTGCCGTCGCGGCCGACGTCTTCGTCTACATCGGCGATCTGGCGCCAGTATTCCGCGCGGTCCATGCCGCGCTGCGGCCCGGCGGCCGCTTCTGCTTCTCGGTCGAAGCGGGCGACGACGCCGACTATGTACTGCGACCATCGAACCGCTACGCCCACACGCTGGAATACCTGCAGCGCCTGGCCGCGGACACCGGCTTCACCGTCCTCGCCTCACAAGCACTGGTGGCACGCGAGGAAAACGGCGCCCCCATCGCCGCCCACGCCATCATCATGAGGAAGTGAACGTGCAAGCACACCATGACGACTTGGGCGGGAACAACCGGGCCAGCCACGCATTCCTCGACACCTTCGCACCGTGGCCATGGAATTAGACCATCTCTTCATTCGCGTTCAGGCCGACGGCCCGGAAGGCCAGGCCCTGCGCGACTTCGGCCTTATTGAAGGATCAGGCAACCGGCACCCAGGCCAGGGCACAGCGAACCGCCGCTTCTTCTTCAACAATGCGTTCATTGAATTGCTATGGATCGCCGATGCGGCGGAAGCCGGCAGCGAGCAAACCCGCCCGACCATGCTGCATGAACGCCTGTCCGACAGCACCGCATCGCCGTTCGGCGTCTGCTTCCGCCCGGGCGCCGCAGAAGAACGCGCCGCATTCGCCACCTTCGACTACGCGCCAGCTTATCTGCCGCCGGGCATGAGCATCGGCATCGCATCCGACGCGCCATTGTCGGAACCGATGTGGTTCTTCCTCGCCAGTGCCAAGGCGCCGGCAGCATGGCCGCCCGAGCGCCGCCAGCCCTTGCAACCACACCACGGACTGACGCAGATCAGCGGCATCAGACTTACGGCAACAGCGCCACTGTCAGCAGCAGCGCTGGCCACCGGCTTACACTTCATCCCAGCCAATGAGCACCTGCTGGAAATCAGCTTTGACAACGAAAAGCGCGGCCTGACGCAAGACTTCCGTCCGCACCTGCCCCTCATTTTCAAATATTGATGACATGACGCCTACCGTAAAACGCTTTATTGGAGATGCATTACTTCACCGCGACGAAATCGGCGAGTCACCATGCCAGGTCCACAGTTTCAAACGCGGGAACGAACTTTATTTCCTGAAGACTTCGCCGACGGTCTATGCCTCGACCACCTACAGCGTTCTGCGCGAAGCTGCGGTGCTGCAGTGGCTATCCGGCAAAGTAAAGGTGCCGGAAGTCATCCTCACCGCGCAGGATGAACAGCAGGAATACATGATTACGCGCGCCGTGCCCGGCGTACCGCTGGCGGAACGCCTGTCAGTAGCGCTGTTTGAAGAAGCGCTGCGGCAAATGCAATCCATCGCCATCACCGACTGCCCATTCGACGCCACCGCCGCCGTACGCCTGCGTGAACTGGCATTCCTGGTCAGCCAGGGCCTGATCGACGAAGACTACGACTTCGACGCCTGGCCCGGCCTCGACACCCCGCAAGACCTGCTGGCCCGCCTGCACGCAACGATGCCGCAGGAAGACCTGGTCTTCTCCCATGGCGACCTGGGCGACAGCAACATCTTCGTCACCGACAAAGACGAACTCTACTTCATCGACCTGGGCCGCGGCGGCAAAGCCGACCGCTGGCTGGACATCGCCTTCATCCACCGCAACCTGCGTGAAGACCTTTCCGCCAAAGCCGCCACCCAGTTCCTGAAAAACCTTGACCGTCCCGATTCCCCCTCCAGACGCCAGTTCTTCGAACAACTCGACGAGCTTTTCTAAATCCGCAGGAACTTGCATGCGTTCCATCATTGCCTTAGAATTCAAAGCTGTTGCCTCGACTACTATCCCCATGCAAGATTCTTTACGGTGACCCTTGGATACCGTGCCCTTTTGGGTGCAATTCCTTGCACTCTTCCTCTTGATACTCTGTTCGGCTTTCTTCGCGATGGCCGAGACCGCTTTGATGGCGGCAAATCGCTATCGCCTGCGCCACGAGGCCAAACGCGGCAGCCGGCGTGCCATCACGACGCTGTGGCTGCTCGACCGTACCGATAAACTGCTGTCCCTGGTGCTGATCGCCAATACGCTGTTCAACGCCGCCGCTACCGCGCTGGTCACGTCGATTGCCATTCAGGCGTTCGGTCACGACGACAACGTCATCACGCTGTCCACCGGCGCCGTGGCGTTCCTGCTCATCGTGTTTGCGGAGATTTCGCCCAAGGTGATCGGCGCCACCTTCCCGGAAAAAATCGCCCAGCCCACCAGCATGGTGCTCAAGCCGCTGATGTCGGTTTCCAAACCCATCATCTGGTTTGTGAATCTGTTCGTGTCGATGCTGTTGAAGCTGTTCGGCATCAAGGCCGGTTCGCACGCGCACGATCCGCGCCTGTCGCCGGAAGAGCTGCGCTCCATTGTGCTGGAAGGCGGCAATTTCATTCCGCAAAAGCACAAGAGCATTTTGCTCAATCTGTTCGACCTGGAAACCATCTCGGTCGAGGACATCATGACGCCACGCGCGCAAGTCGAAGCGCTGGATCTGGAGATGCCGGTCGAAGAAATCATGCGCGAGCTGACCACCTGCTACCACAACAAGCTGCCCGTCTACGAAGGCGAGATCAACCGCATCATCGGCATCCTGCATGTGCGCAAGGCCGTGGCCCTGCTCAACCAGGAAGACGAACTCACCACCGACCATTTGCGCGAACTGCTGACCACGCCGTATTTCATCCCGCAAGACACGCGCCTGTTCACGCAGTTGCAGTACTTCCAGGAGAACAAGGAACGCCTGGGCATCATCGTTGACGAGTATGGCGAGGTGCAGGGCCTGGTCACGCTGGATGACATCATCGAAGAGATGATCGGTGAATTCACCACGTCCACGCCAAGCGCCAGCAAGGCGGAAAGCTTCGGCTGGGACGGCAATGGCGAGTGCCTGCTGGACGGCACCACGCCGCTGCGCGACGTCAACAAGCGCCTGGGCCTGAATTTTCCGCTCGACGGTCCCAAGACCCTGAATGGTATGCTGCTGGAACTGTTGCAAGAAATTCCAGACGCGCCCATCAGCATCAAGGTCGACCAGTGCATCATTGAGGTGGTGCAGGTTCACGGTCAGTCCATCAAAGTCGTCAAATTGCGACAGCCGGCCAGGCGCTAGGTACGCCAAACGCGTGGGCGCACGCGGCAGAGCGGAGTACAATCGTTTCTCGATGGCGACAAACGGCTTTACAAAAGTGATGCCCGAGAGCATCATTCCTTGATCCGCTCTCCCCCATGTGATAGACGCTACTATGGCAGCAGTCCTTCCGAACGCAGCGCCAGGCACCCCGATGCCGGGGTTGGCGAGGGCATTGATGCAGGCCGGACGCCTGTCCGCCACGCAGGCGGAGACCTTGCAAAAAAAGTCGGTCGCGGAGAAGCAAGCCTTTATTGACGTGCTGCTCTCCAGCGGCGCCATCGAATCCAAGGCGCTCGCCGCCTTCTGTTCCGAAACCTTTGCCTATCCGCTCATGGATGTGAGCGCGCTCAGCATTGAAGCGCTGCCGCCCAAGGTCATCGACAACAAGCTCATGCAGACGCAGCGCGTGCTAGCCTTGTCCAAACGCGGCAACAAGATGTCGGTCGCCATCTCCGATCCCACCAACACGCAGGCGCTGGACCAGATCAAGTTCCAGACCGAGTCCACGGTGGAGCCGGTCATCGTCGCGCACGACGCCCTGCTGCAACTGCTGGCCCGCATCAACAAGAGCAGCGAACAAAGCATCGCCGACCTGGCCGGTGAAGAGGCGGATATTCAATTCGCGGAGGAAGAGGAACCGGCCGCAGCCGTCAACGCTGCCGAAGCCGCCGCCAACGAGGTTGAAGACGCGCCCGTGGTCCGTTTCCTCAACAAGATGCTGATGGACGCGGTCAACATGGGCGCGTCCGACTTGCACTTTGAACCGTTTGAGAAGTTTTACCGCATCCGCTTCCGCGTCGATGGCGTGCTGATCGAACACGCGCAGCCGCCTATCTCGATCAAGGAAAAGCTGGTGTCGCGCATCAAGGTGCTGGCCAAGCTGGACATCTCGGAAAAACGCATACCGCAGGACGGCCGCATGCGTCTGATCGTCTCGCCCACCAAGACGATCGACCTGCGCATCTCGACGCTACCCACGCTGTTCGGCGAAAAAACCGTGATGCGGATTCTGGATGCCACGCAGGCGCAAATGGGCATCGATTCGCTCGGCTACGATCCCGACCAGAAAGCGCTGCTGCTGGACGCCATCGAACGCCCGTATGGCATGGTGCTGGTGACGGGGCCAACCGGTTCCGGCAAGACCGTATCGCTGTACACCTGCCTCAACATCCTGAACAAGCCCGGCATCAATATCTCCACGGCGGAAGACCCGGCCGAGATCAACCTGCCTGGCGTGAACCAGGTCAACGTCAACGACCGGGCCGGCCTCACCTTCCCGGTCGCGCTCAAGTCCTTCCTGCGCCAGGATCCGGACATCATCATGGTCGGCGAGATCCGCGACCTGGAAACCGCCGACATCGCCATCAAGGCGGCGCAGACCGGCCACATGGTGTTCTCCACGCTGCACACCAACGATGCGCCGTCCACGCTGACGCGCCTCATGAACATGGGCGTGGCGCCGTTCAACATCGCCTCGTCGGTGATCCTGATTACCGCCCAGCGCCTGGCGCGCCGCTTGTGCACCTGCAAGCAGCCGGTGGAGATCGCGCCCGACCTGCTCGTCAAGGCCGGCTTCAAGCCGGAAGAGCTGGACGGCAGCTGGAAACCCTACGGCCCGGTCGGCTGTGAACGCTGCAACGGCGGCGGCTACAAAGGCCGGGTCGGCATCTACCAGATCATGCCGATCACACCAGCGATCGAAGCGCTGATACTCGCCCACGGCAACGCCATGGACATCGCCGCCCAGTCGGAGCAGGAAGGCGTGAAGTCGCTGCGCCAGTCCGGCCTGGTCAAAGTCAAGGCCGGGCTGACCAGCCTGGAAGAAGTGCTAGGCTGTACCAACGAATAGGACGACGATCATGGCGACATCGGGCAATCAGGTCAAGGAATCGGTATTCGCCTGGGAAGGCAAGGATAAAACCGGCAAGACTGTGCGCGGTGAGCTGCGGGCCGGCGGCGAGGCGGTGGTCAACGTCACCCTGCGCCGCCAGGGCATCATGGTCACCAAGGTCAAGAAGAAGGCTTACCGCTCGGGCAAGAAAGTCACCGACAAAGATATCTCGCTATTCACGCGCCAGCTGGCGACCATGATGAAAGCCGGCGTGCCGCTGCTGCAATCGTTCGACATCGTCGGCAAGGGCCACGCCAATCCGTCCGTCTCCAAGCTGGTGATGGACCTGCGCGCCGATATTGAGACCGGCACCAGCCTGAACCAGGCTTTCCGCAAATTCCCGCTGTACTTCGATCCGCTGTTCTGCAACCTGGTGGGCGCTGGCGAACAGGCCGGTATCCTGGAAGACCTGCTGACCCGGCTGGCCATCTACAAGGAAAAGACGCTGGCCATGAAGGCCAAGATCAAGTCGGCGCTGATGTACCCGGTGTCCATCCTGGCCGTGGCGTTCATCGTCACGGCGGTCATCATGATCTGGGTGGTGCCGGCCTTCAAGGAGGTGTTCACCAGCTTTGGCGCCAACCTGCCTGCGCCCACGCTGTTTGTGATGGCCGTGTCGGAATTTTTTGTGCAGTGGTGGTGGCTGATCTTTGGCGGCCTGTTCGCGGCCATCTACTTCTTCTTCCGTGCGTGGCAGCGCTCGCTGCAGATGCAGCGCTTCATGGACAAGCTGCTGCTCAAGCTGCCGATCTTTGGTAACGTGATCCGCAAGGCCACGGTGGCGCGCTGGACCCGCACGCTGTCGACCATGTTTGCGGCTGGCGTGCCGCTGGTGGAATCGCTGGACTCGGTGGGCGGCGCTGCCGGCAACGCGGTCTACCTGGATGCGACACGCAAGATCCAGACCGAAGTCAGCACCGGCACCAGCCTCACCGTCGCCATGCAGAACGCCGATGTCTTCCCCAATATGGTCACGCAAATGGTTTCCATCGGTGAAGAGTCCGGCTCACTGGACGCCATGCTGGCCAAGGTGGCGGACTTCTACGAGGAGGAAGTCGACGAGGCCGTCGCTTCGCTGTCCAGCCTGATGGAGCCTGCCATCATGGTCATCCTGGGCGTGCTGATCGGCGGCCTGGTGGTGGCCATGTACCTGCCCATCTTCAAACTGGGTTCGGTGGTGTAACTACCACCACCGGGTTATGGCAAAAGTGCTACTGTTGTGGCACTTTACGTTTTTCCGACTACATGGCGATGCGATGGAACAGGCTCCGATTACGGTGGTGACGGCAGACGATCATCCGGTCTTCCGGCAAGGCATCGCCAGCGTGCTGGCCAGCGCGCCGGGATTTCGCCTGGTGGCGGAAGCCACGGGTGGCCGCGAGGCGATTGCCCTGTATCGCAGCCATCGCCCGGACCTGGTGCTGATGGACATACAGATGCCCGACCTTGATGGCGTCGAAGCGACCCACAGCATCCGCCATGAATTCCCGCACGCCGCCATCGTCGTGCTGACCACCTACGAAGGCGACGCGCTGGTAATGCGCGCCATGAAGGCCGGCGCCGCCGGCTATCTGCTGAAAAGCGCCGCGCGCCACGAGATGCTGGAGACGCTGCGCGCCATTCACTCCGGCCAGCGCCATGTGCCGCCGCTGCTGATCCAGGCCGTGGCACGCCAGACGCCCGGCGATGAATTGACCCCGCGTGAAATCCAGGTACTGGAACTGGCCTCGCTGGGCAAGAGCAACCGCCTGATTGGCCAGCAGCTGTGCATCGCCGAAGAAACCGTCAAGGTGCACATGAAAAACCTGATGGCCAAGCTGCAGGCCAACGACCGCACCCACGCCGTGCTGCTTGCGCTGGGCCGCGGCATCATCAGCATCCGTAACCGGCCACGGCCCGTGCTCGGCTAACCCTGCGTTTCCGTGCGGCCCAGCCAGGCCTTGAGCCAGTGCCGCCAGCCACGCCGGCGTGGCGTCTGGTAGCAGACTTCGCCCGGCACCTTGAGGATCACCTCGGTTCCCTGGTCCGGCAGACTCAGCACCTCGATGCTGCCGCCCAGCTGCGCGGCACGCTGCTGCAGGGCGCTGAGTCCGGACGGCGGCTGCGCCATGCCTTTGCCGTTGTCGCGCACGTACAGCATGAAGAACTCGCGGCCATACGTCAGTTCCAGCTCCACGTCGCTGGACTGCGCGTACTGGAAGGCGTTGTACAGCACTTCGCGCACGATGCAGTAGATGTCCTCGCCACGGTCGCCATCAATCGTGACCGGACAGCCGCTGACCACCATGCGGAACGGTATGCCAAAGCTGTCCTGCAAGGACTTGCCCATGGCCGCCATGGCCTGGCTCAGGTTATCGCCGTACACCACCGGCATGCGCAGCGCCAGGATCTGGTGGCGGCCTTCGGCCAGCACGTCGTCCGCCTGGTCGAGGATGCGTTCGATGGCGGCGCGCTGCGGGCTGTCCGCAGCAAGCTTGTCGCTGACGCCCTGGAAGCGCAGGATCAAGCCCTGCATGCTTTGCAGCAGCGTATCGTGCAACCCGGTAGCGATGCGCTCGCGCTCGGCCAGCAGCCGCAGGCGCGCCTCGTAGCCGCGCCGCAATCGGCGCAGGCAGAATACCAGCGCGGCAAGAAACGCCAGGCAGACCAGCAGCAGCCCGAGCATCAGGAATAACGGTGTCTGGGAAAACGACGGCAAAGAGTGCTCCAGGAGCGGAAAAACAGAGCTGACACCTTGCCACCAATATCCGGTTTTTCCCATCTGGCTGACGGGGGAGTGCATTCTGAAAAAGCCAGCGCGATGTTGCTGTAATGCTTTAATATGGGCCAGTGACTATTTACGCCTATTGACGCCATGCTGCAATCCACCCTGTTGTTCGCCCCTGCGGGCGACCTGGCCATCAGTCTGATCGCCGGCCTGTTCGGCCTGCTGTTCGGCAGCTTCCTGAACGTGGTGATCCACCGGTTGCCGATCATGATGCAGCGCGAATCGGACAACTACGTGGCGGAAGAAAGCGGCAAGCCGCATCCGCACACGGAACGCTACAACCTCATGGTGCCCCGCTCGGCCTGCCCGCATTGCCAGCACCAGATCACCGCCATGGAGAATATCCCCGTGGTCAGCTGGCTGGTATTGCGCGGTAAATGCAGCAACTGCAAGGCGCCCATCTCGGCGCGCTATCCGGCGGTGGAACTGCTGACGGGTGCGCTGTCCGCACTGGTGATATGGCGCTTCGGCAGCGGCTATGCCGGCCTGGCTGCGCTGTTCTTCCTGTATTCGCTGATCGCCATGACGTTCATCGACGCCGACACCCAGCTGCTGCCGGACGACCTGACCTACCCATTGATCTGGGCTGGCCTGCTCATCAACATCAACGGCACCTATGTGCCATTGCAGGACGCCGTGATTGGCGCGGCGGCCGGCTATCTGGCGCTGTGGTCGGTTTACTGGCTGTTCAAGCTGGCGACCGGCAAGGAAGGCATGGGCTATGGCGACTTCAAACTGCTGGCCGCGCTGGGCGCGTGGATGGGCTGGACCATGCTGCCGGCGATTATCCTGCTGTCTTCGGTGGTGGGCGCGGTGGTCGGCATCTGCCTCATCGTGTTTGCCAAGCGCGGCCGAAACAACCCGATTCCTTTCGGCCCCTATCTGGCGGCGGCCGGCCTCATCGCCATGCTGTACGGCGGCCCGCTGCTGGGCTTGACCATGAGCTTGAGCCATTGATGGAAGCCCTGCCCTTTTCTGTCGGCCTGACTGGCGGCATCGGCTGCGGCAAGACCACCGTGGCTGACCTGTTTGCCGAACGCGGCGCCACCATCGTCGATACCGACGCCATCGCCCATAGCATGACAGCGCCATACGGCCCGGCCATGCCGGCCATTGTCGCAGCCTTCGGCCCCGAGTTTGCCGACGCCAGCGGCGCCATGGACCGCGCCCGCATGCGTGCGCTGGTGTTCAGCGACGCCGCCGCCAAGGCCCGGCTCGAAGCCATCCTCCATCCACGCATCCGCGACGCCGCACTGGCGGCTGGCGCGGCCGCAACCGGCTGCTATGTGATCTACGCCGTGCCGCTGCTGATCGAATCGGGAACGTGGCGTGCACGCGTAACGCGGCTATTGGCGGTAGACTGTCCCGAGGAAGTGCAAATTGCCCGCGTGATGGCGCGTAACAATCTGCCGGAAGCACAGGTGCGCGCCATCATGGCGACGCAGGTGAGCCGCGCGCAAAGGTTGGCCGCAGCGGACGATGTGATTATCAATAATGCAGGAATTGCCGATTTGACGCCCCAAATCGACCGTTTGCACAATTTATATCTGGCATTTTCACAAAGAACGGCAATAATGCCTTCGCAACGTTTGTAATTTTGCTTGGCTTGCTTCAAAATCACGAGAATTCAGGTCCATCTATAGAGGGATGTTATTTTGATCGTCTACGAATATCCTTTCAACGAGCGCATACGCACGTTGTTGCGCCTGGAGGATTTGTACGAGAAATTCAAGTTCTTCGTCCATCAAGAACATCCCATGCAGCACCATGTGGCGCTGGCCACCATCTTCGACATGCTGGAAGTGGCGGGACGCGCCGACCTGAAATCCGACCTGCTGCAAGAACTGGAGCGTCAGCGCCAGACCTTGTTAAGCTACCGCATGAATCCCAATGTCCAGCCGGAAGCGCTCGACGCCATCCTGGCCGAGCTGGATGGCGTGAGCAGCGCGCTGGTCGCGGCCCAGGGCAAGACCGGCCAGAACGTGCGCGACAATGAATGGCTCATGAGCATCCGCGGCCGCACCATCATCCCTGGCGGCGCCTGCGAATTCGACCTGCCGTCCTACTACGCCTGGCAGCAGCGGCCAGCGGAAGCCCGTTTCAACGACATCATCAACTGGTTCACGCCGCTGGCGCCGCTGTTTGACGCGCTGGCCCTGGTGCTGCGTTTGCTGCGCGATTCCGGCGGCCCGGTCAAGATGATTGCCGTGGCCGGCAGCTATCAGCAGATGTTGCAAGGGAAGGTGTACCAGATGCTGCGCCTGACGCTGGATGAATCGCAGGGCGCGATTCCGGAAATTTCTGCCAACAAGTACATGCTGTGGGTGCGTTTTACCTCGCAAGGCGGCGACCTGAAACCCAAGCCATTGGAAGATGATGTACCATTCGAGCTCACGCTTTGTAACTTCTAACGTACGCTCATGACCACTGTAGTTGAATGCCCGACCTGCTCCGCCAAAGTGGAGTGGAAGCCGGAAAACAAATTCCGCCCGTTCTGTTCGGAACGCTGCAAAAAGATCGACCTTGGCGCCTGGGCCGAGGAAAAATACGCCATCCCCGCCGCACCGCCCAAAGACGCGCACGACGAAGAATAAGCAGCCCCGCAAACCAGCCGCAAGGGTCTGACCCCGTACGGGGTCAGACCCGGCGTCGGTTCGGGGTTCAGCTGTAGCGCATCTGGTCCAGCCACTCCAGCAATGGAATCGTCGCGGGCAGCAGCGGCTCAACACCTACCGTGCCCTGCCACGCAAATGCCTGCCCTTCCAGACTCTGGGGTTCGCCCGACCAGTCGCGGCTGATGTAGAAATGCAGCCGCACATGCGCGTGCGGGTACACGTACTCGACACCGCACCACTGTTCCGCGCTGTGAATGGTCAGGCCCAGTTCTTCCACGAACTCGCGTTTCAGCGCTTCCAGGATCGTCTCGCCCGGATCCACTTTGCCGCCCGGGAATTCCCAATACCCGTCGTACGGCTTGCCGGCAGGACGCTGGCCCAGCAACACATCGCCATTCGGCTTGATCAAAATACCAACTGCAACATCAACGGGCTTGGTCATGCGAGCTTCCCTGCGTAATCTTTAGCGAACTGCCACGCAACCCGGCCCGAGCGCGAGCCGCGCTGCAATGCCCAGCGCAGCGCGTCGGCGCGTGCTGCTTCAATCTGCGCTTCCGTGCAGCCCAGCGACGACAGCCAGTGGGCGACGATGGCCAGATAATCGTCCTGCCTGAATGGATAAAAAGTCAGCCACAAGCCAAAACGCTCGGACAGCGAAATCTTCTCTTCCACCGTTTCGCCCGGATGCAGGTCGCCGTTCTCGTCATGCTTGTAGCTCATGTTGTCGGACATACGCTCCGGCAGCAGGTGGCGGCGATTCGAGGTCGCGTAAATCAGCACATTGTCCGACTGCGCCGAAATGCTGCCATCCAGCGCCACCTTGAGCGCCTTGTAGCCGCTCTCGCCCTCTTCAAACGACAGGTCATCGCAGAAGATGATGAAGCGCTCGGGACGGCCGGCCACCAGATCGACGATATCCGGCAGCTCGGCCAGATCGGCCTTGTCCACCTCGATCAGACGCAGGCCATCCTTGCCGAACTGATTCAGGCATGCCTTGATCAACGAGGACTTGCCGGTACCGCGCGCACCCGTCAGCAGCACGTTATTGGCCGGCTTGCCCGCCACGAACTGGCGCGTGTTCTGCTCGATCTGCTCCTTCTGCGGGCCGACATGCTGCAGGTCGTCCAGCGCGATCGACGATACATGCGCCACTGCCTGCAGATAGCTGGCGCCATTGCTGCGCTGGCGCCAGCGGAAAGCGTAGCCACGCTCCCAGTCGACCTGCGGCGCGGCGGGCGGCAGGATCGCCTCCACGCGCGCCAGCAGCGCCTCCGCACGCACCAGGAATTGTTCGAGGGCGGCCGACATCTTAAGAACGGTAGTCGGCGTTGATCGACACGTAATCGTGCGACAGGTCGCAGGTGTACACCGTGGCCGTCGCCGCGCCGCGCGCCAGCTTGACGCGTACCGTGATTTCGCTCTGCTTCATCACGCGCTGGCCGTCTTCTTCCTTGTAGTCTGGATTGCGGCCGCCGTTCTTGGCCACCCACACGTCGTCCAGGTACAGGTTCAGTTTGGAGACGTCGAGATCGTCCACGCCGGCGTAGCCGATTGCGGCCAGGATGCGGCCCAGGTTAGGGTCGGAGGCGAAGAAGGCAGTCTTCACCAGCGGCGAGTGGCCGATCGAGTACGCGATCTTGCGGCACTCTTCCACGCTGCTGCCCTCTTCCACCACGATGCTCATGAATTTGGTGGCGCCTTCGCCGTCACGGATGATGGCTTGTGCCAGGAACAGCGACAGTTCGGTCACAGCGTCGCGCAGCGCGGCGTATTCCGGCTGGTCGACCGAGCTCACTTCCAGCGAGCCGGCGCCCGTGGCGATCAGCATGAAGGAATCGTTGGTCGAGGTATCGCCATCGATGGTGATGCAGTTGAACGAGTGGTTGGCCGCATGCCTGACCAGTTCATCC
Organism: Duganella sp. CY15W; assembly: GCF_009857555.1. NCBI lineage: Bacteria > Pseudomonadati > Pseudomonadota > Betaproteobacteria > Burkholderiales > Oxalobacteraceae > Duganella > Duganella sp. CY15W. The sequence continues at coordinate 206,488 of NZ_WWCQ01000004.1, forward strand.
AGCACCGGCTGCGCCACTTTGGCGTCCAGCGCCAGGTAGCCCAGCATGGTCGCCATGTTTGGCTTGATCATGCCGGCGCCTTTGGAGATACCGGTCATGGTCACGCTATGGCCGCCGATGGTCACGGTGCGCGAGCCGGCTTTCGGCTGCGTGTCGGTGGTCATGATGGCTTCAGCGGCGTTGAACCAGTTGTCGGCTTTGAGACCGGCCACGGCTTGCGGCAGGCCGGCGATCACTTTGGCGGCCGGCAGCGGCTCCAGAATCACGCCGGTCGAAAACGGCAGGATCTGCGACGCTTCGCAGCCCAGTTGCGAGGCCAGCGCGGCGCAGGTTTCATTGGCCAGCGACAGGCCCAGTTCACCGGTACCGGCATTGGCGTTGCCGGTGTTGACCAGCAGCGCGGTGATCGGCTTGCCGCTGGTTTTGGCGGCGGCCAGGTGGGCCTTGGCGATCTGCACCGGCGCGGCGCAGAAGCGGTTCAGCGTGAACACGCCGGCGACAGTCGCGCCCGGCGCCAGTTTCATGACCAATACGTCCTTGCGGTTCGGCTTCTTGATGCCGGCTTCGGCAAAGCCGATTTCAATGCCCGCGACAGGCTTCAGTTCGGAGGCAATGGGCAGAGGGGAATTGACGGCCATAGTCGTGATCTCGTGGGTAGAAAGAGGGAGCCGCTATTGTAATGCCTGACATGCCGCGTGCGCGGTCTGTAACCAATAGTCAAGACATGGCAAAACCTCAAATTTGTTAAAACATCACTGTAGAGATATCGTACAACATACTGTTTTTGCAGCGATTTTTGCACAAAAGATACAAAATTTAGTACGTTCGTTCGATTTATTCAAATTTCATTTCATGCTCCAAGGAAATTGGTCTAAGGTAACAACCAATGCCCCATCCCCGCATTTTTACTAGATAGACTCGACGGCAAAACCGTCAAACCACAATAACCCCCTAGGATTAGAACTCATGAAAAAGCAACTTTTAGTAGCTGCAGTCTCCGCTGCATTCGTCGCTGCCACCGCCGCCATGCCGGCGCAAGCGGGCGCCATGGATGACGGCAACCTGAGCATCAGTGGTTTCGGCACCCTGGGCGTCGCCAAAGGCGATACCGACCAGGCACAATTCGCGCGTTACAACCAGGCCGAAGGCGTCGGCAACAAAGCCCGCATCGGTCTGGACACCAACCTGGGCCTGCAAGCCACCTACAAAATCAATGACTGGCTGTCGGGCACCGCACAAGTACTGACCCGCAAGAACACCAGCCCGACGTTCACCACCGACCTGACCTGGGCCTTCCTGAAAGCCCGCATCAACGATGAAGTCTCGGTGCGCGTCGGCCGCGTGGTCGTGCCAACCTTCCTGATTTCGGACTACCAGAACGTTGGCTACGCCAACACCATGATGCGTCCACCGATTGAAATGTACGGCCAGGCTCCGATCGAGAACTCGGATGGCGCCGACATCAACTACCAGCACGCATTCGGCGATGTGAACTTCACCGCCCAGGCTTTCGCAGGCGTTAGCCGCGGCAAGCTGTACGTCCCATCGGGCTCCGGTTCGACCGCGACCTACCGCGCACCGGCAGCTGGCGTGAGCCTGGCAGCCGAATACGGTCCGTTCCTGTTCCGCGTTGCCCACGCTCGTGCTGACATGAACATCAACGACCTGGCGCCGATCAACAGCCTGACCAGCACCCTGAACACCTACGGCTTCAGCCAGCTGGCGTCGGACCTGACCTTCAGCGGCGGCAAGAAGATCGCCTTCACCTCGGTCGGCGGCACCATGGACTGGAACAACATCGTCGCCCAGGCCGAATACGCCCAGCGCCGCGCCAAAGACCCGGTCTACCTGGCCGACAGCAACGCCTGGTACGCCATGGTGGGCTACCGCATCGGCAAAGTGCTGCCTTACTACGCGCACGCATCGTCGAAAGGCGCTGGCGCCAGCGTGACCGCACCTGCCAGCCTGGCCAAGGTGCCGCCACTGAACGCCGCCGTTGCCGGCCTGCTGTCGTCGTCCGAACAAAGCTCCGACCTGATCGGCGTGCGTTGGGACTTCGCCAAATCGCTGGCACTGAAAGTACAAATCGACCGCGTCAATCCTAAGGCCAAATCGGGCTGGCTGCAGAACGTGCCAGCCGCTGGCTACAACAAGGACCTGACCGTGGTTGGTGTCGCGCTGGACTTCGTATTCTGATCGGGGAAACTACACAATGAAAAAGATAATGAGCACCCTCCTGCTGTCCTCTTTGGCTGCAGCAGCCGCCTTGGCCTCCGCGCCGGCATCGGCGGAAATCGTCGTCATCGTCAGCAAGCAGAATCCTGCGACGCGCATGTTCTCGGAACAGGCATCGCAGTTCTTCCTGGGTAAATCCAACCTGTTCACGCCTGTCGACCAGGCTGACGGTTCGGCCATCCGCAATGAGTTCTACCACAAGGTGGCAGAGAAGGATGCCGCACAGGTAAAGGCGCTGTGGTCCAAACTGGTGTTCACCGGTAAAGCCACGCCGCCGAAAGAATTCCCGAACAGCGCCGAGGTGAAGAAAGCAGTTGCTGCCGATCCGAAGGCAATCGGGTATATTGATAAATCGGCAGTTGACGATACCGTCAAAGTGATTCTGACCCTGCCTTAATCCCAGGTCGCCCTGCCAGCCTGCCGCGCTCACCGTGCGGCAGGCGCGTGAGCTCCTGGCATTGCCCAACAAGGAGTGAACGTTTTGAGTCTCTCGCTACGTGCGAAGTTTCTGATGCTGAGCGCCGTGATCCAGGCGCTGGTGGTTGGCCTGCTGATCTGGAACAGCCTGCGCCTGATGAACCACGCGGTCAATACCAATGCCGAACGCGTCGCCCAGGAATACGCCGTCACCCTCAATCTCTCCCTCAGCCCCTATGCCACGCGCGGGCGCCTGCCCGAGCTGAATAGCTACCTCACCGAAATGCTGTCCGACCCGGACGACAGCTTTCTGCGCTACCTGACCATCCTCGACGAAAACGGGCATCCCATCATCGCCGTGGGCAAGCGTGACATGCCGCTGCCCGAGGTGCTGCGGAACGGCGGCGGCACCAGTTTCAAAGGTGTGCGTACCATCATCAGCGACGCCACCATCCACGCTCGTTCGCCGCTGCTGCTCAAGGATAACCGCATCGGCAGCATCAACTTCGGCCTCACCACCAAAGACCTGAAGCAGGCACGGGATGAAGTGATGATGCAAGGCGTGGCGATTTCGCTGATCGGCTTTGCCGCCGGTATGCTCATGTTCTACATCTTCACGCGCGGCATCGGCCGCCGCCTGGAAGCGCTGACCGGCGACTCGCAGCAGATGGCGCTGGGCGATTACAACAAGGCGCTGCCGGTGCACGGCGATGATGAAATCGCCGTGTTCACGCGCACGCTGAACGCCATGAGCGCGACGCTGCGCGAGCGTATCGCCGAACTGGAGACGTCGCAGCAGCGCCTGTCGGAATCGGAAGCGCGCTTCAAGACCCTGTTCGACATGGCGCCGCTGCCGCTGACCGTATCCGATCGCGAGGGCCGCATCATCACCGCCAACCGCGCGCTGATACAGACCTTTGGCTCAAATGCCCTCAACCTGATCGGCAAGCGCAGCGACGAAGTGCCATTCTGGGCCAGCAGGCTGGAACGGGAACGCATCTGGAAAATGTACCGCGACGATGGCGCCGTAGATGGCGCCGTGGCGGGCGTGCTGCTGCCCGACGGCAGCGTGGGCAGCGTTGCCATCTGGTCCTCCTCGCTGACGCTGGACGGCAATGCCTCCATCATCTGGGCCTTGCTGGACCTGACGGAAGAACTCAACGCCAAGCGCGAACTGAAAGACCTCAACGTCTCGCTGGAAAGCCGCGTGCGCGAACGCTCGGCCGCACTGGAACGCGCCAACGCGGACCTCAGCAAGGCATTGGAGACACTGCAGCACACGCAGGACGAACTGCTGGCATCGGAGAAGATGGCCTCGCTGGGCTCACTGGTCGCCGGCATCGCCCACGAACTCAATACGCCGATCGGCAACAGCCTGCTGGCCTCCACCGCCCTGCGCGACCGCGTGCACGAATTCGAGGCGCACGTTGCCTCTGGCGCGCTGCGCCGCTCCGAACTGAATACGCACCTGCAGGAAGTTGGCACGGCCAGCGAACTGATTTCCGGTTCGCTGCACAAGGCCGCCGAGCTGATATCGTCGTTCAAACAGATTGCCGTCGATCAGACCAACGACCAGCGCCGCGCCTTTGACCTGCTGGCCGCAGTACAGGACACCGTCGCCACCTACATGCCGCGCCTGCGCCGCCTGCAATGCGAAGTGGTGCTGCAAATTCCAGCGGGGCTGGTATTCGACTCCTATCCGGGCGGGCTGTATCAGATCCTGAACAATCTGATTAACAACGCCTTGAACCACGCTTTTGAACATCGCCACGGCGGCACCCTCACCGTCCGCGCAGAGCGGGTGGACGACGGCATCGTGGAGCTGATGTTCAGCGACGACGGCTGCGGCATGCCGGATGACGTCCTGAAGCGGGTATTCGATCCCTTCTTCACCACCAAAATGGGCCAGGGCGGCACGGGCCTGGGCATGAACATCGTCTACAACCTCGTGACTGGCGTACTGGGTGGCCGCATCACCATCGATTCCGCTCCCAACGCCGGCACTGCGGTCCGCATGCTACTGCCGCTGGTGGCGCCGCAGCGCGAACCTGCGCGCTGAACTTATTCCAGCGGCATGCGGATCTGGAGCACAAAGCGTCCATCCTGCTCACCGCTTTGCAATGCCGCCTCGCCACGATAGGCCAGCTGCAAGCGCGCCCGCGTGTTCGACAAGCCCATGCCCAAGCCAGGATTGGGCGGTGCATCGGCCGTCACCGGATTGCTGATGCAAACCAGCAGCTGCGCATCGTCACACCACAGCCTGATGTGGATGTCGCTATCGCCCTCATGGCACTCCAGGTCATGGCGTACGGCGTTTTCGACCAATGGCTGGAGCAGCAGCGGCGGGCAGACAGCGTCCAGTACCGCATCATCGATATCCAGCCGCACCTGCAGCCGTTCCCCATAGCGCAGCCCCTGCAAGGCCAGATAATCGCGTACGAAATCCAGCTCCTCCCGCACGCTCACGTGATCGCAACTGCTGGCCGCCAAAGCATAACGCAGCAAATCACTCAGCCGATGTATGCCGCCCAGCGCCAGCTGCCCATCGCCCGTACGCACCATGGCGCTGATGGCGTTCAGCGCATTGAAGATGAAGTGAGGTTCCAGCTGTCCGCGCAGGGCCTGCATGCGCTGCTGTTCCAGCGCCAGGCTCAGTTGCAGATTTTCGGTCTGCGCCTGCTGCCAGGCGCGTTCACGCTGCTGGCCCCGACGCCAGAGACAGATGGCTGTCACCGCCGTGAACGTGCCCGTGGTCCAGGCCAGCTCCAGAAACACATTGAAGCCACGCGGTGCCACCAGCAATGGTCCGCCTCCTTCGCGTACGCCATCCAGCGCCGCGATGTACAGCAGTTGCAGCGGCAGGAAAATCAGCAGCACCAGCAAGTAACTGCGCAGGATGTTTTGCATGCTGGCCGCCAGTGCGGGCCAGTGGCGCAGCGCCAGGTACAGGCCAAAGCTGAACAGCGCAATCAGCGCATGATTTGCAACCCATGCCGACATGATGTGGTCATAACTGCGGCCATCACCGGCACGTAGTGCATCGCTATATACGCCTCCTGCACCGCTGGCGCAAATTACGCCCCAGACCAGCAGGTTAATCAGCAGCGTATTGCGCACCTCGCGCAATGTGAGTTGATGTCGTTCCATGGCGGCGAGTATAGCAGCGCCCTGCACCGCTTTCGCCGCCCTCGTCACGGCGTTAGGCCCACTCGTCACACAGGTATTCGGCGGTGCGTGCAAAGGCTGGATACTCGGCGCCGGAACAACTCACGCCCCCCATCATGAAACATCTGTTACTACTTTTTCTGGCTGCCAGCGCCCATGCGCAGGACGAAATACAGCGCGTAGAAATCAGCGGCTCCGCCACGCAAGCGCTGCGCCGCAATGATACTGCCGCCAAAATCGTCATCGGCCGCGCCGATATCGAACAGTACGGCGACTCCACAGTTACTGCCTTGCTCAAGCGCCAGCCGGGCATCACTGTCAGCGGCAGCGAGGTCCGCATGCGCGGCCTGGGTGCTGGCTACACGCAATTGCTGATCAATGGCGAACCGGCGCCACAGGGCATGAGCATTGACAGCGTCGCGCCGGAACTGATCGAGCGTATCGAAATTCTGCGTACGGCGTCGGCGGAATACAGTGCGCAGGCGATGGCTGGCAGCATCAACGTGATTCTGCGCCGCAGTACTCGCCCGCAGCGCGACATCAAACTCGCTTACGAAAACCTGCAAGGCATCGACAGCCCAGCCGCGACATTGCAAATCGCCGGCCGCGATGACGCCCTTGCCTACGGGCTGACGGGCACCATCAGTGATAGCGGCTTCCGCAACACCTCCGGCACCACCGAACAGACGCGCGGCCCGGCCGCGCTGCGCGACATCGTCGACCTGAACATCTCACGGCAAGCCAAGCTGAATCTGGCGCCGCGCCTGAACTGGAGCCTGGACGGCGGCGATACGCTGGCGTGGCAAAATCTGCTGGACGTGGTGCGTACACGCGCTCATGGCGACTCACACGAAACCGACGTTTCAGGTCCGGCGACAACCTATCCCCTCAATCACTGGCGCTCGGCATCCCGCACCAATTTTCTGCGCAGCGGCCTGACGTGGATGCACAATCTCAGCGCGGGCAAGTTGACCGCCAAACTGGGATGGGACTACAACCACCGCAACACCGACTATCTATTCCAAGGCGCAGCGGCCGACGCTACGCCGCGCCTGGCACGCAGCGTCATCTCCAGCGCCAACGACGACAGCGTCACCACCAGCGGCAAGTACCTGAGCCGCATCGGCGCGGTTCACAGCCTGGCGCTGGGCTGGGATGGGGCAGACACACGCCGCGGCGAAGTGCGCCAGCAGCACGATAGCGCCGCCGATGGCGCCTTCCTTGGCGAGCTGCTGCAAGCCTACCAGGCCCGCGTGCGCCGCATGGCATTGTTCGCCCAGGATGAATGGGATGTTACGCCGCGCCTGCAAGCCTACCTTGGCCTGCGCTGGGAAACGCTGGATACGCGCACCGAAGGTGCAGCCCTGACGCCAGTACGCAACCGCGCCGGCGTGTTCAGCCCCGTCGCCCAGATGATGTGGAAGCTGCCGAACCAGGAGCGCGACCAGATCCGCCTGGCGCTGGCACGCACCTACAAGGCGCCGCCGACACGCGATCTGCTGCCGCGCCGCTACACCGTCAACAACGGCAACAGCCCCGCCACGCCGGACGTACAAGGCAATCCTGATCTACGGCCGGAACTGGCGTGGGGACTGGATGCGGCCTATGAATCCTATTTCGCGCAAAACGGCTCGCTGAGCATCTCCGCTTATGCGCGCAGCATCCGCGACGTCACGATGCAGCGGCTATTCCAGCAAAACGGCACATGGGTGACGACACCTGCCAACGACGGCAAAGCCAGCACGATGGGCGTGGAATTCGATATGCACGCGCGCATGTCCACGCTGCTGCCCGGCGCACCGCCAATAGACTTGCGCGCCAACGCGGCCCGCAACTGGTCGCGGCTTGACGCCGTACCGGGGCCGGGCAATCGCCTCGCGACGCAAACGCCGCTGAGCGCCAACATTGGCATGGACTACCAGGAAAGCGCCGCGTGGACACTGGGCCTGAACGCCGGCATCCAGACCGGCGGAACGGTGCGCGTGAGCGACCGCTTGAGCAGCTATACCGGTGTCACGCGCACGCTGGACAGCTACGCGTTGTGGAAAATCGACCGCAAACGGCAGCTGCGCTTCGCGCTGCTCAACATGCTGCACCAGCAGCAGCTGGCGGGGCAAGCTTACGATGACGGTGTGTATGCGATCACGCGCAACAGCACCACGCCAGGCCGCGTGGGCATACGCGCCGTGTACGAGCAGCAGCTCTAACTGGCGGCGGTCTTCTTGGCCGGCAGCAGCGGATCAAGCAGCTGGCCGCTCAAGGTCGGCGCCTGTGGCGTATCGGTGCCATATTCGGCCGGCCAGTGCCGCGGCAGATAGTGCGTGCCGAACAACCGGTCCAGGAACGGCAAGGTGGAGGCGTAGTTGCGGTTGATATGGTCGTTGCGGCTGTGGTGCCAATGGTGGAAGGCCGGCGTGACGACCAGCCACTCCAGCGGCCCCAGACGCCAGCGCAGATTGGCGTGGATGAAGAAGCCCCACAGTGTTCCCAATACCAGCAGCAGCGCAGGTGCACCACTGCCAGCGACATTGGGACTGGCCAGTCCCAGCAAATACAGCGGGACCAGGCCAAACAGGCGGGTCACCACCATGTCCACCGGATGCGTGCGGGTATTCGCCAGAAAATGCATATGCTCCGTGCTGTGATGCAGCGCGTGGAAGCGCCACAACCACGGCAGCTCATGGCTAAGCCGATGGCCCCAGTAGAAACCGGTTTCGCCGACGACGAAAGCCAGCAGCAGGCGTACTGCCAGCGGCAAGGACTGCACTGCCAGGACTAGCGCGTCCGGCACCACATGCCGCGCCGCGACCGCCAGCAATGCCGCCGGTGCGCTCAACAGGACAATGGGCACCAGACTGCTGATGACGTAGTACGCCAGATTCTGCAACTGCTCGCGGCGCGAACGCGGCGCATGCGCCGCGCCGAACCAGCGTTCCAGTGGAACGAACAGGAGCGACAGCAGCACCAGCCACAGAAAGAGGCGCAGTACGGTATCCATGGCTGATGCGGGGTGCGTCAGACCTGTTGCGAACGGCGGCGCGCCACGAAGCCCAGCAGGCCCAGGCCGCCCAGCAGCATGCCCCAGGTCGTCGGTTCAGGCACGGCGCTGGTCAGCGATACGCTATCGAGCAGCATGAATGGCGGCGCGCCTGGCGAGGCGCCTTTGGCCAGGAACGACAGCACTTCGCTGGCGTTGGTGGCGGTGAAGGTCATGCTGGCGGTTTTCCAGCCGCTGAAGCCGCCGTTGGCAATGCTCAGCGCCGTGGAGTTCTGGGTGCTGCCGCCCAGGCCAACCTGCCAGTAGTTATTGCTGTTGGCGCCATCGAAACCCACCTGCTGGCCCAGCGCGTAATCGAAGGTCAGCGTGTATTTGCCGCCAACCGTCAGGCCGCTGATGGACTGGGACAGCGTGCCAGGGTAGTACAGGGCGTCGGAAGCGAAGATGTTGCCGCCATTGGCCGACGAGGTATAGCTGTTCTTCAGCCAGATGGCCGAATCCCAGGTATTGGCCAGGCCGCTGCTCAACACGAAGTTGTAGCCGCCGTCGTTGCCATTGCTGCTGGTCCAGCCAGTCAGCGTGGTGCGGTGGGCATCCAGCGTCATCACGGACGACAGCTGCTTGTTGGTGCCGTTGGTGGTCGATTCGAAATTACCGTTGGTCACCAGGTTGGTCGAGGCCTGGGCCATGCCTGCGCTCAAGGCGGCAACGGCGGACAGAGACAACAAAATAGATTGAATGCGCATGACGCAATGCTCCAAAAATGACAGATAGGGATTAATCAGCTATCGGCGATTTTTGGGCCGAGGGGCATTCGACGAGGTGCTTCTCTGCCGAATTAAGGTAGGTAACGCAATTCTAGCAGAAATTCAACTTGTGTTACCAAGAGGCACATGAAAACCGGCTTTCAGGCATCCCAATGCCACAGACGTGCGGTAGCGCCGCACATTGTCATCCTTGCCAAACAGGCGCTCGGTTAGCGCTTCATAATCCGCCATGGTGGCGGCGGTGACGATCAGCAGGAAGTCGGCTTCGCCGGTAATCACGTAGCACTGCTGCACTGCCGGTTCGGCTTTGATGCGTGCGCGCAGCGCGGCTGAACGGTCCGGGTGGTCCTCATGCAGGTGGACTTCCACTGTCAACGTCAGTGGACGGCCCAGCAGGGTCGCGTCCAGCACGGCCACCTCGGCGCGTATGACCCCGCTGTCCCGCAGGCGCTGGATGCGGCGCTGTACGGCAGGCGCGGACAAATGCACCCGCTGCGCGATCTCGCGCTGGGAGCTTGTGTTGTCGCGCTGGAGGATGTCCAGTATCGCCAGATCGAAGGTGTCGAGGTCCATAGTGAGCGAAAGTTGCATGAACTGGGTGAAAATCGAGTCCAAATAAGCACGCATACACAATAAACTTTCATCACTTTGTTTTCAACCGGCATTTCATCATGACGACTTCCCGCAGTGCTTTGATTCCCTTTCTTGCCATATTGGGCGCCGTGACTTTTCTTGGCATTGGCACCTCATGGGCCAAGCACGTGCTGTTTCCGCTGGTCGGGGCACAGGGAACGACAGCGGTGCGGGTCGGCTTCTCCGCCCTGCTGTTGCTGCTGTTTTACCGGCCGTGGCGCCGCCAGCTCAGCTGGGCTGATGCCAGAACGGTGGCCTTGTATGGCCTGGCGCTGGGCGCGATGAATCTGTGCTTCTATATGGCCTTGCGTACGATTCCGTTCGGGATAGCGGTGGCCATCGAGTTTGCCGGGCCGCTGACCGTCGCGCTGTTGTCGTCGCGGCGCGCGATCGACTTCCTGTGGGTGGCGCTGGCCGCCGCTGGACTGGGGCTGTTGTTGCCCGTTGTCCCCAGTGCCGAGGCGCTGGACCCGGCCGGGCTTGCCTATGCCATCGCCGCTGCCGTGTGCTGGGGTACCTATATCGTCTTCGGCAAGCGGGCCAGTCATTTGCATAGCGGGCTGTCAGTGCCACTGGGCCTGCTGATGGCGGCGCTCTTGGTGGTGCCGGTCGGCGTCATCCACGTCGGCAGCGCCTTGCTGTCGCCGACGGTGCTCGCGGTTGGTGTCGGCGTGGCGCTGCTGTCCAGCGCGATTCCGATTTCGCTGGAAATGGTGGCGCTCAAGCGTCTGTCGCGCCAGTCCTTTGGCATCATGATTAGCCTCGAACCTGCGGTAGCCGCCGTCCTTGCGCTGATCCTGCTCGACGAGTATCTGAGCGCACTGCAATGGCTGGCGATCGGCCTGATTATCCTCGCATCCATGGGCAGCACACGCAGCGGCAAATAAGCTTTGCAGCGCATCAATACGGCCAGCCAGCGCCTGGTCGTAGACTCGATAGATGCCGAACCCTCCCGCACGCTACGACCTGCCGTGGAAAGCTGCACTAACGCACGCCTTCAGAGCCTTCATGGGGTTTTTCTTTAGCGATCTCAGCGCCCAGATAGACTGGTCAAAGAAGCCACGCTTCCGCGATAAGGAGTTGATGCGGGTTGGCGTAGGCAACACGCCGGACGGCCTGGTCGCGGACAAACTGATCGAGGTGTGTCTGCATGACGGTCGCCTGCAGTGGGTGCTGATCCACATTGAAGTGCAGGCGCAACGCGATCCCGCGCTGGCGCGGCGCGTACTCGACTACAACTACCGGATTTTCAAAGAGTATGAACGGCCAGTGGCGAGCCTCGTGCTACTGGCCGATGATGAACCCAACTGGCGTCCGCACGCTTTTCACAACCAGTTGCTGGGGACCAGCATGGGCATTTCCTTCGCCACCGCCAAGCTGCTCGATTACGCCGCCCGCAGTGAGGAATTGCTCGCCTCGCGCAACCCTTTTGCCTGGGTGACGCTGGCCCACTTGCGCACGCAGCAGGCTCATCATGACCCGGAAGAACTCTACGCCGCCAAATGGCAGTTGACGAAACTCCTCTATCTGCACGGGTGGAGCAAACGGCGCATAATCGTATTATTCAACGTCATTAACTGGATGATGGCCCTGCCGGAGCCATATCAGGAACGCTACTGGCAGGCGATCGTTGAGCTTGAAAAGGAGCATGAGATGGAACTTTTCAATTCATTGGAACAGTCGTTTATCGACAAAGGGTGGCAAAGAGGGTTGGAAAAAGGCCTGGAGCAAGGTTTGGAGCAAGGCCGCCAGGAAGGCGCCGTGGCGTTACTGGAAAGGCAACTCACCCGGCGCTTCGGTCCGTTACCACAACCCGTGCGCAAAAAGCTCGCCAAAGCCAGCATGGCGCAACTGGGCACCTGGAGCGATGGACTACCCGAAGCCGAATCGCTGAAACATCTATTCAGCGCATAAAGTCAGCTCCGCTGCACTATCGTTCTATGCTCTCACGCATGTGCTACAAACTCGATTGCTATTCGGAGTTATGTTAATTGTTTTTGCCTTTGTTGGCAGGGGCGTATGGCACTATTTTCCTTGGTCGAGAGGCCCAGTAGCGTACGCATTTTCGACAGGCGTTAGTATCGGTCTATTTGCAGCAACTGTCGCGTTTTTTGTACCTACGCATTGGGGTTAGAATGTACGATCCCACATTCGGCCAGCAGCAGACAGTCACTAGACAGATTTAAATGACAGCTTATTTCCCTGAGTATCCTCAATTATTTCGCCTTGGACTTGGCTTATGAAGCCGTCTTGCCCGCAATGTCACGCTCGCGTTTCAATGGAAACGCAAGGCGGATTGTTTTTAATTAAATGCTATTTTTGTGGCTGGTCTGAAGAGGGCACGTGTAGTCAGCCACTATTTTCTTCAATACACACGAAATTTCTCGTTGCTAAGGCAGCGCCTCCAGTGTCTGCAGATGCGCTGAAAGTTATTCGTGCGGAGCATCTGCCTGCAAGGGTTATGTCCCTGGGAGCTTTACGCAACGAGCTGATATCGGACGGCGGTCTAATGGTCGGCGACATTCCGCTACATCGTGAGCAGGAGCTCACAGCCAAGTTGTCGGCAGTGGGTGTGAGACTGGAAACTCTAAAGCATGAAGAAGACTAGGCGCATTCATTTTTACTTCAACTTCCGCTAAGGGTCAGGTTTTGCCGCTCACGACAGGCAGGAGTCGGCCAGAAGCGGACAAAATTTACTCAACTGCGCTATCGATCTCAATGATATTGACTCACAGCAACCAGAAATTTGAATTTAGAATCATCCGCTCTCCGTTTGAAGGTATCTTCCTGCTCAATTTGGAGCAAAAGGTTCAGTTGCGAAAGCTGGTTGAGTCTGAGCCCGAAGACTGGTACTTAGATCGAGCGGGTGAGCGGCTGCCACCAGACAGGTTATTTCAGGCGTCGCCGTGGAGCATGGAAACTGATCAAGGGCCCATCAAGATATTGAGTAGATCTTTGGATCTTACGACAGGTGACGCATTATTTAACGTTCCTGATACGTACGGCGGTGAATTGTTTCGATGGATGAGAGACCAATCCTTACCAGAATAAATGGATTCGACGGCAGGCGGCCAGGAGCCGCCGGTCGGTAACAATACATAGGAAAAGATTCATGGTCAGTAGCGCCGAAGTGGAGAAGCGGAAGGCTATCCGCAGAGAGTATGCTGTCCTGTTCGATGCGCTCTCGAAGATATTGTTTGAAGCCGATCCGCTTGGCATCAATTTTGAAACGAATACTGACGAGTACGAGCCCGAAGTCGGTAGCATAATCACGGCTAAGACACGCAAGTTCTGAAGATGAAGTGCAGCACATAATTCACGACGAATTTTGCAAATGGTTCGATGTTGAAACTGCCGGACCTGCTGAGGCATATACTGATATCGCCTCAAAAGTTTGGGCGGAATGGCAGCGTTATCAATGACAGGGTATTGGCTGAAGGCTGCGTTCGGCCATAAGCTGCCGGTCACGTCGGCGTTTTTATATGAATTCGTAGGGAAAAGATGAAGCAGGTTTTACCTCATATTCAAATCGGACTGCACAACGATGAGCATGTCGTTGTCATTGTGGGCGATTATGAGCTGGCTGACTTCATCGAAGACTATCTCGGCGACAAATGCGACTTACCCTACGATTACCGGACCACCGCCGAACGGCCCGGAGGCGAAATTATCACCTTACATTTCCCTGAGTCTGCACTATTAGCTGACATAGAAGATAGCCTTAGCAAGTTGGCCTCGGATGAAATTGAGGGCATCTATCGTCTGAACAACTAATTATGCACATGACGTGTACCGGCCAAATACAGACCCTTTGAGAATATGGCTCACTCTGGAAAAATTGTTTTGCTTTCGAAATCTGGGTATCGTTCAGAGCAGGACGATGGCTTTCTGCGTGAATTACTACAGGACCGTATTGAGCTCTTCTGTGTACTCGGTCAGGACGCTGATAAATGGGAGGATGCTTTGGACTGGATTTGTGTTGGTGAGGACGGGAATGGACAGCATCTCATCATCACTACCTGTCATCGGAACGAATCGCTAGAAGAGGTAGTCGCGTTTGCGCAAATGTTCAAAACGGGTCACGAACATACGGTTCAAGTGCTAGAGCGATGATGCCGCAACCAAAAACAGCCGTTTCCTTAAACTTCCGGTGTGCATTTAGCCTTATAAAAATTTTATCAATTAAACACAGCATGAGCAGAGTCCAGCTTTTATTTATCGCACTAGTTTTGTTGCCCTTCAGAGCGTTTGCCGGAGTCGATTGTGACAAGCTGAACGAAGTTGGTGAAAATATTGCAAACGTCATTCCAGATTTCGACTCTGGTCGCGATATCGTGGGTAATGGACGGTTGCAGTTTTACTCGGCACCGGACGTAAGTTGCAAGATGGTTGGCTGGTTTGTCCTTCCCGGAGATACTCTGTTTGCAAAGTTCGTCTACAAGGGATTTACAAAAGTCTCATTCATCGCCATGAAGAAGAGTGACCGAGAGATTACGGCGTGGGTTGTGTCCTCTCGGCTGCGAGAAAATGGTGAGGGGATAGTTCCAGGGCATTCGCCTGATGTTGAGGAAGTCAGCAGGCAGCTAAAGGATGGCGAGTCCGCGATTTCTCAACGCAAATTTGAAAGTGCCATTGAGATATGCCGAGGAGGGCTTGATGCAATTGGTGACGCATATTGGAGCAAGGATATTGAAGATGACACTGACTCGAAGTTGATGGCGGCTGGTCTCCTTCGAAAAGATGGGAAATTGGAGAATGCAGCTTCAATGTACTGCGGAATACTGGCTACGCGACTTCACCTTTACATCAAAAAGAAAGGTTAAAAATTAGGAATGCTGGGCTTCCACAATGGGGCGAATTCGACAATAAGCACGAAGGTCCGAGTTGGGGTAGCAGGTCAGGGGCGGATGCTGCCGGTCATCAGTCAGACACCCTGTGTCAGGTCGAGTATGAGCTAATACACATAAAAAAACCCGCAGGCCTTGCGGCGCTGCGGGTCTTCATGAGTGGCTTAAACGGTTAAGCCAGCTTGCCGTGGCAAGCCTTGTACTTTTTACCGCTGCCGCATGGGCATGGATCGTTGCGGCCAACCTTCAGGCCCAGCTCCATCAGCTGCTCGCCGCTCAGGCCTTGCAGCTCTGGCGGCAGGCCGCCGAGCTGCGATGGCGTTGGCGCCAGCAGGTCTTCCGGTGCGGCGTTCGGATTGAAGTCCGCGTGCTGGTAGCTCACGTTCTCAACATGCGACTGCTGCATCGCGGCTTCCGCTGCGTCGATCTCTTCGCGCGACTGGATACGCACGGTCATAATCAGCTTGACCACTTCGTTCTTGATCATGTCCAGCATCTGGCCGAACAGCTCAAACGCTTCGCGCTTGTATTCCTGCTTAGGATTCTTCTGCGCGTAGCCGCGCAGGTGGATACCCTGACGCAGGTGGTCCAGCGCCGCCAGGTGTTCACGCCAGTGCGAATCCACCGACTGCAGCATGACGTTGCGCTCAAAGCCGCCGAACGATTCCTTGCCAACGATATCCACTTTCGACTGGTACAGCGCATCCGCTGCCGCCAGCACGGCGTGCAGGATCTCTTCGTCGTTCAGACTGGAATCCTTTTCCAGCATGGCACGCAGCGGCACGTCGATCTGCCACTCGGATGCCAGCGCAGCTTCCAGACCCTTGATATTCCACTGCTCTTCCACCGACTCTTCCGGCACGTATTCGCGTACCAGATCGGTGAAGGCGCCATGACGCAGCGACTGGATCAGCTCCGAAATATCGGTCGCTTCCAGCAATTCGTTACGCTGCTGGTAAATCACTTTACGCTGGTCGTTGGCAACGTCATCGTATTCCAGCAGCTGCTTACGAATATCGAAGTTACGTGCTTCCACCTTGCGCTGAGCGGACTCGATGGAGCGCGACACAATGCCCGCCTCAATCGGTTCGCCTTCCGGCATTTTCAGGCGTTCCATCACCGCGCGCACGCGGTCGCCGGCGAAGATGCGCAGCAGCGGATCGTCCAGCGACAGGAAGAAGCGCGACATGCCCGGGTCACCCTGGCGCGCAGCACGGCCGCGCAGCTGATTGTCGACGCGGCGCGATTCGTGACGCTCGGTGCCGACGATGTGCAGACCGCCAGCCGCCACCACTTGCTCGTGCAGCGCTTGCCAGCCATCGCGCAGCGCCTGCGCTTGCGCCGCCTTGTCGGCATCGCTCAGCTCAGGATTGGCTTCGATGAACTGGATTTGTTTTTCAACGTTACCGCCCAATACGATGTCGGTACCACGGCCCGCCATATTGGTGGCGATGGTGATGGCTTTCGGCGAACCTGCCTGGGCGATGATCTCTGCTTCGCGGGCGTGCTGTTTCGCGTTCAGCACGTTGTGCGGCAGGCCGGCCTTGGTCAGGATGCCCGACAGCAGTTCCGAGTTTTCAATCGAGGTAGTACCCACCAGCACTGGCTGACCGCGGTCGTAGCATTCGCGGATTTCCAGCATCATGGCGTTGTACTTCTCTTGTGCCGATTTGTAGACCTGGTCCTGACGGTCCTTGCGCTGCGAGGGACGGTTAGGTGGAATCACCACGGTTTCCAGACCGTAGATTTCCTGGAACTCGTAAGCTTCGGTATCCGCAGTACCGGTCATGCCGGACAGTTTGGAATACATGCGGAAGTAGTTCTGGAAGGTGATCGAGGCCAGGGTCTGGTTCTCGTTCTGGATCTTCACGCCCTCTTTCGCTTCCACCGCCTGGTGCAGGCCATCGGACCAGCGGCGGCCCGTCATCAGACGGCCGGTGAATTCGTCGACGATCACCACTTCATTGTTCTGCACCACGTAGTGCTGATCCTTGAAGTACAGCGCGTGCGCGCGCAGCGCCGCGTATAGGTGGTGCACCAGCGTGATGTTGGCCGAGTCGTACAGCGACGCGCCTTCCGGCAGCAGACCCATTTTGGTCAGGATCGCTTCGGCTTTTTCGTGACCAGCTTCGGTCAGCAGCACCTGGTGGGCCTTCTCGTCCTTGGTGTAGTCGCCCGGGACGTCGACCTTGCCTTTGCCGTCCGGGGTTTCTTCGCCCACCTGCAGCGTCAGCAAGCGTGGCACTTCATTAATCTTGTAATACAGGTCCGTGTGATTCTCGGCCTGGCCGGAGATGATCAGCGGGGTACGGGCTTCGTCGATCAGGATCGAGTCCACTTCATCGACGATGCCGAAATTCAGCACGCGCTGGACGCGGTCCTTGGCGTCGAACACCATGTTGTCGCGCAGGTAGTCGAAGCCGAATTCGTTGTTGGTGCCGTAGGTGATGTCCGACGCGTAAGCCTGCTGCTTGGCCGCGTGTTCCATCTGCGACAGGTTGATGCCGGTGGTCAGACCCAGCCAGCTGTACAGCTTGGCCATGGTGTCGGCGTCACGCTGTGCCAGGTAATCATTGACGGTCACGATGTGCACGCCCTTGCCGGACAGTGCATTCAGATAGGCTGGCAGGGTTGCGGTCAGGGTTTTACCCTCTCCCGTGCCCATTTCAGCGATTTTGCCGTAGTGCAGAACCATGCCGCCGATCATCTGCACGTCGAAATGGCGCATTTTCATGACGCGCTTGGACGCTTCGCGGCACACCGCAAACGCTTCCGGCAGGATCTGGTCCAGCGTTTCGCCATTGGCGATGCGCTCTTTAAAAGCCGGCGTCTTGGCTTGCAGCTCGGCATCCGACAGTTTTTCCATTGCCGGTTCGAGCGCATTGATCTCGCGTACCGTTTTTTGGTATTGCTTGAGCAGGCGCTGGTTGCGGCTGCCGAAAATCTTGGTCAGAAAAGACATGCTTGAATTCTTGAAAAAACGCCGTTAAAAAAAGCCTGTTTAGGGGAAAAACGCCTTACCGCACGGAATTCGACTATGGCAAAAGACGGTGATTTTATCACGCGTCCGGTGCTACATTGGGTTATTGGTCTATATAACAATAGTCCAAGCGTTCACAATGTCACAAAATCAACCGATTTTACCCGGTGGTGACGATTTTGGGGCGCTGTGATATGGTTCGCCGCATGCGTTTCAACTCCTCCAACATCTCGCTCAAGCGCCCGACGGCCGTGGGCGCCACCGATTTCCTGCGCCGCAACGACCGCATGGCGGCCTTGCTGCCGGCGGTTGAACGCATGGCGCGTTTGCAGAGGGACTGTGCCGACACCCTGCCGGCCATGTTCAAGCACTGCGAAATCCTGGCGTTTGAGGATGGCCAATTGCTGTTATCGCTGCCGACCACCGCCTTGGCCGCCAAACTCAAGCAGCAATTACCTAAATTACAAGACACGCTGGGGCGGCGCGGCTGGCAGGTGACTGGCGTGCGCCTCAAGGTGCAGATGACCAAGGCCGCCGAAATCAAGGAGAAGATGCGTTCGCTGGAACTGCCGCCGGCTGCCGTGGACGCGTTCGACCAGCTCAGCACCACATTGGAAGCCAGCCCGCAGAATAGCGCGCTGATCGACGCGGTAAAGGCCATGGTGGCCCGCCGCCGCGCCGGACAAGGCTAAATCAAGTTAGCGCCCACTCGCGCGCCATCTGGCGCACATAGGATTGTGGCGCCACGTCATTGCTCTCAAATGTGACAATTTCATAAGCATCCGGATGCTTGAGCAGCTCCAGCAGCAGCTGGTTGTTCAGCGCATGGCCGGATTTGTGCGCCTCATAGCTGGCCAGCAGCGGATGGCCTACCAGGTACAGATCGCCAATCGCGTCCAGGATCTTGTGGCGCACGAACTCATCTTCATAGCGCAGGCCGTCCGAATTCAGGATGCGGTACTCGTCCATCACAATCGCGTTTTCCAGCGAACCGCCGCGTGCCAGGCCTATGCCGCGCAGCATTTCCACGTCCTGCATGAAGCCGAAGGTGCGCGCGCGCGCCACATCGTGCACATAGGAGACGTCGCCGAAATCCACCTGGGCGCGCTGCTGCGTACCGTCCACTGCCGGGTGGTTGAACTCGATGAAGAAGTCCAGCTTGAAGCCGTCGTGCGGCAGCAGGCGTGCCCACTTTTCCTTGTCGCCCGTGCCTTCGCGGATTTCGACCGGCTTCAGTACGCGGATGAATTTCTTGGCCGCCGGCTGCTCCAGCACGCCCGCCTGTTGCAATAAAAATACGAAAGACGAGGCCGAACCATCCATGATGGGGATTTCTTCGGCACTGACTTCGATGTATAAATTATCAATGCCGAGGCCGGCGCAGGCGGACATCAGGTGCTCAACCGTGGAGACACGCGCGCCATCCTTGACCAGCACCGACGCCATGCGGGTGTCGCCCACTGCCATGGCGCTCGAGGGAAACTCGACGATGGGATTCAGGTCAACCCGGCGGAACACGATGCCGGTATCCGGTGCGGCCGGGCGCAGGGTCAGTTCAACCTTGGTGCCGGAGTGCAGGCCAACACCTGTGGTGCGGACCAGTTCTTTGATAGTGCGTTGTTTTAACATCCAGCGATTATAGCGAACTGCGGTTAAGGGTGCTCAGCTTCCACATGGACGGCTTCGCGGCGCACCAGGTAAATGCCACTGGCAATGATGATGCCCGCGCCCAGCAAGGTATAGCCATCCGGCAGCGTATGCCACAACACCCAGTCAATCGCCACGCCCCAGGCCAGTGCGGAATATTCAAACGGCGCCACCACCGAAGCCTTGCCGGTGCTGAACGCACGCGTAATCGCCAGCTGGCCGAAGAAACCGCTCAGCGCCAATGCCAGCAATACCCAGCCATCCTCGGCCCGCACCGGCACCCAGTTCTGCACAGACATGGCCAGGCCGCCGAGCGACATCAGGATCAGATACCAGAACATCATGGACTCGTTGGTATCGCTGCGCGCCAGCACGCGGCTGACGATAGCGGTGGTCGCATAGCAGAACGCCGAGCCCAGAATCGCCAGACCGCCAATCGACAGGAAGCCTGCCCCTTCAGGGCGCAGCACCACAATCACACCGATCAAGCCAACCGCGATTGCCACCCATTGGCCAGCGCTGACCTTCTCCTTCAACACGACCACCGATAGCGCGGTAATGAGCGCTGGCGCGATGAAGAAGATCGAATACGCTTCCGCCAGCGACAGCATGCTGAGGCCAAAAGCAAACATGGTCAGCATGCCGACACCCAGCGCACTACGCAGCAAATGCATGGGCCAGCGCACCCGGAAGATGCCCTTGAACGCGCCGCGGTACAGCATATAGGCGCACAGCAGCGGCAGCGAGCTCAATGCGCGCATGGCAGTGACTTGTCGGGCGGGATAGTGTTCGGACAGCAGCTTCATGGTGGTATCCATGAAGGAGAACATGGCAACGGCAATCAGCATCGCGTAGATCGCGCGCAGATTTTCTTGGCGGCTAACGGAAGACAGAAGAAGCTCCTTGAACGGAGAACGTCATGATGGCGACGTTGGGAGCCAGGACGGCGCATGACGCTATCGCATGGATTATAACAACTCTTCAAAGTGTCTAAATGGAAATTAATATGTTATTATATTTACAATTTACACATTGGATTTTCTATGCGCTACCAATCCGGTCTTCTAGCACTGCTTATCGCCACTAGCCTGATTGGCTGTGGCGGCCAATCAGATACATCGTCAGTTCAAATGCGTTCCGCCCAGCGAACTCAAGGAGGTTCATCTCCGACTGCCGATGACGACGACGTCGTACTACCCAATGATCGCTCTCAATATCTCATAGAGAGCAAAGAATCCGGCTATGTCATCACAAACATTCCGGACGATGGCACTAGTCGCTCTTATAGCGTTTTGCGACGAGTACAATTTGCCGACGTATCGCTCGCCTTGGACGTCGACTACAGCAGCCAGATCTACCGTCTCTACCAAGCCGCGTTTAACCGAAAACCAGATCTCGCCGGTTTGGGTCATTGGCTTGCAATACTGGATAGTGGTACCTCACTTGTCACCATTGCCGAAAGTTTTGTGGGGAGCGCTGAGTTCCAACAGCTTTACGGCGTCAATCCCGATAACACCTTATTCCTCACCAAGTTATACAACAACGCATTACATCGTGATCCAGATGCAGCTGGCCTTGCTTCCTGGCTGAGAGCGATGCAGCTGGGACTAACCAGAGCACAGGTGCTTGTGGGATTTTCAGAAAGTACAGAGAACAAAAACGCATTAGCTTCAACCGTTGAAAAGGGTATCGCATACGTCGAACGCGGCGTGAATTATCGCCCTGTAGCAAATGCTGGCAGCAATGTTCAAACGACGATGAAATCTACTGTCACGTTAGATGCCAGCGCGAGCACCGATGCAAATAACGATTCGATAAAATATGAATGGTCGGTGATAAACAAGCCAAGCACGAGCCTGAATACACTTTCCTCGGTATCTGCAAGCAAACCCTATTTTGTCCCTGATGCCGTAGGTACTTATACGTTCTCGCTAACCGTAAATGACGGTGTCCGGGCTAGCCGCCCAGCAATCGTAAGCATTTCTGTTTCAGCAGTACCAATAGCACCTATTCCAGACACCGGCATTTACAAGTGCTCACAGCTGACGCCGTCCGTAGCACAGGCACTATACCTTGCTGGACATACCTATCTGGACCGTGACCATGATGGCAAACCTTGCGAAGCAAACGACATTGCAGTTGAGTCACCAGTAATCATCCCCTCTACGCCAACAGTAAAACAATGCTGGGTCAATGGATACAGAAGAAAAAATGGCACTTATGTCAATGGATATTGGCGGAGCTGCTGAAGACTAAGGCAGCAGCATCACCAACTTGAGATCGTGACGCTTGGCTATGTGGAGTGTCACCTGGTTGAAGCTCAGTTCGCCAGCGCGGGGATGGTGGAAGCGGCGCAGTCCGCCCTCGCGGCTGACGACGTCCTGCGACGCCCATAGCATGCAAAACTCCGGGCTGTCTTGCGACAGTTCGGCGATCAATGCGGCCAGCACTGTATCGCTGGCGTGTTTACCGATGTCGGCACGGAATTCGGCGGCGAGGCGACGCGCGCGGTCATCCCAGTCGACAATCAGGCCCCGTGCGGCGGCGCTGCGGAACATGAAGCGCAGCAGATTGGGGCGCGCAGGCGCAGTCTCCTCGACGTCCAGCCAGCCGCCGAACAAGGCCAGCGCGTGGCCGTTCCAGGCCACAGCATCCCATTGCCGGTCCAGTATATAGGCCGGCGCATCGATAGCGGCAACGATAGCGTCCAACGATTCGTCGGCCTCGCCTGCGTCAGCATCGTGCTGCGGGTCCAGGCGTTCGGCCAGACTGAACAGGTAGCTGCGTTCCGCCGCATTCAGATGCAGCACCTCCGCCATGCGCGCCAGCAGCTTGCTGGAGGCGGCCACTTCCCTGCCCTGCTCCAGCCACGTCAGCCAGGTCGGGCTGACCTCGCACAGCTGCGCCAGTTCCTCGCGGCGCAAGCCTGGCGTGCGGCGGCGGCCGCCCGCTGGCAAGCCGACACTGGCCGGCGTAGTCCGTTCACGATGGGCGCGGATGAAGTCGCCAAGTTTGCTTTGCATGGTAGTTCCTTATACCAGGATAAGTCCTTGCCTTGTTACAGGATAAGAACACGCCTATTCTGCACTGACTGCGCCATTTTGAGGAGAGATCATGCAACAGCAAGCCGTTGTCGCCCAACAGTTCGGCAATACCGCCAGTGCCTACCTGACCAGTACCGTCCATGCGCAAGGCGCCGACCTGGCGCAGTTGCGCGAGATCGCCGCTGGTCTGGGCCAACATCCCGTCGTGCTGGACCTGGGCTGCGGCGCCGGCCACGCCAGCTTTGCCGTGGCGCCCGTGGCGGAATCCGTGACGGCATTTGACCTGTCCGCCGAAATGCTGACCGTGGTCCGCAACGCCGCGCGTGAACGTGGCCACCACAACATCGGCACGCAGCAAGGCAACGTCGCCAGCCTGCCCTTTATCGATGCTTCGTTCAGCATGGTGGTGACGCGCTTCTCAGCTCACCACTGGCTGGATGTCCCTGGCGCACTGCGCGAAGTAAGGCGCGTGCTGAAGCCAGACGGTATCGTGGTCATCATCGATATCACCGCGCCGGAACAAGCGCTGCACGACACCACGCTGCAAGCCGTAGAACTGCTGCGCGACGCCTCGCATGTGCGCGATTATCGCGCTACGGAATGGCTGCAGATGCTGAATGATGCCGGCTTCTTCGCAAGGAAAACCACCAGTTGGAAACTGCCGATGCAGTTCGATGACTGGACCGCCCGCATGCGCACGCCCGCCGACCGCGTCATCGCCATCCGCAGCCTGCTGCACAGCGCACCTGAAGAGACGCGCCAATACTTTGCCGTGCAAGCTGACGACTCCGTCACCATCGATTCCACCATGTTCGTGTCCACGCAGTTCTCAACAGGTTGATCTATCGGCCTCGGTCTACATTCAGCTTACCATGCGCTATATGCAAGGCTTACAACGAAAAGGTGGGGCAGCAGATCATCATGAAGATACGCCATTAACTGTTTGCTGCGGCAGAGCGTGAGCGGTACGCGATGGCTACGCGGTGGTGTACTCAGGGTCGGAAGTCTTCAATACGCTGGTCGGCGACGAGGTGATGGTTGAAAAAGATGGCCAGGCGCTGGCCGACGATGAAGGCGGCAATGCCTTACTGCTTGACGCGGAAATAGAAGTCACCGGGCGGCAGCATGAAGCTCGGCGGCGTTTTGCCAGCTTCAACCAGCACGCTATCGACCGGCGTGGCGGCGACCGTCTCATTCTTCTTGAATGCCGATACCACGCGCTGCCCGTTTGCCGGCAGCAATGCAGCAGGGATGGCGCGCGGCGTCAGCCCCAGCAGCGTCGAGCGCCAGCCGCTACGCCCCCCTACGCCCGGTGCAGACAAGGCCCTGGGGAAGAACACCTGCATATCGACCCGTCCGGCATAATCGCCGAGCACGGCGTAGGAATGGGCACCGCGTTTTAACACAAACGGCAGTCCAGACGTGCCGATTCCCGGTATCTGCGCATACAAAGGCTGTTCATCTTCTGGCTCGGGGTGCGCGAAGAATCCGGATTGATCGATGGTGAGCGGATCAATCCCCGAGCTCTGTTTGATCAGGCGCGCCAGCCAAGTCTGGCCTTTTCTGTCGGGCTGTTCGGCAATGTGGCTATAACCGGCATAGATGAAGACTTTCTGCTGCCGGCCATTTTTGATGCTCTTTTTCAGGATCTGCTGAGCGGCGGTGGTTTCGCGCCATAACTGGAAAGGGACCTTGCCGTTGTCGCTCTGTTCAATTTCGTTGTCGTAGCTGATGATGCGCCAGCCGTTAGCGCCGGCCTCACGCAGGAAATTGGCCAGTTGCGGATCGCGCGCATAAAACCCGGCCTTGCCCAGGATAGGCGCGCCAGGCGCAGGCGCCTGGTAGACGGCTTCAAACGCCAGCACCTCGAACCCAATCTTCTTCAGCTCGCGCGCCAGCAGCATGCCAAAGGCGCGGTTCATCTGCACGTGGTGTGCTTCGTTCAGCATGACGATCTGGTGCGACCTGGCCTCTTCCACGATGGCGGCCAGCGCCTCGACCGGCTCAGCGCCGTCAAGCGCCGTCAAGTCCGCCGCTTCCGATGCCGCAGTCTCCCCGCGCATCACAGCACTGGCATCCATGGCGCGCATCGCTCCCGCTTCGTCGCCAGTAAAGACGCGGTAGGTACCAAGCGCAGCCAGATCGGTGGCGCGTTTGTTCATATCGGCGACGGCCTCGCGCTGCGCTGGCGTGCGCCATCGCTGCGCCTGGGCATACTGGCCAACAGCCGCCTCCAGCGTGCGCCAGGTTGGCGTCCAGCGCCAGGTCAATGGATCCGCCTCGGCCGCACCGGCCATGGCCTGCCAGCCCAGCACCATCACATACAATGCACTACGGCACCAAGATAACTGCATCGGCATCTCACTTCCTTTCACACAGTATTGCTGCGCCAGCGGCAACGCTGACACAGCATTTAAACCATTAAATCAAGCAGGACACGGCGGATCTCATCTTCGCCCAGCGCCAGCCGCGCCACCACCGAGGCTGGCTCGCGGCTGAGCACCGCCAGCAATGGGGTCGCCGAAATGCCCAGCGCAGCACCAAAAACGCCGCGAGGATCGCTGAGCAACAGGGCGCCATCCTTGCCGGCGTAAGGCGCGCTGGAATGCAAGTACAGCGGCAGCGGCAAACGGCCGGCAGCTGCCAGTGCCGCCACCTGCCGCGTGACCTGCGCGCAGGACTCGCACGCCGGCGACACCATCAGCACCGCCACAGCTGGCACGGCAGACAGCATGGCGCCGACATCCAGGGCGCGCTGCCCCTCGGCATAGCCCGCCAATACCGTATCCGCCAAGGCGACTTCTTTCGGCGCCGCAGCCAGCGCTGCTTGTGCCAGCGCATCGCGCGCGACCATCACCCTTATGAGCCAGAACGCCTGGGCCAGCAAACCCAGTTTAAGCGTCCAGCAAGCGGCCTGCTGATACGCCGCGCCGTCGAGCTGGGTACGGTCAAGGCCGGCCAGAGTGGCGCAGGCAAGCCCGCCAAAACCCAGCAAACCCAGCCGGATGGCAGGCACCCACGGTTCCAGGTGATACGACAATACGCCAAAGCAGTTGCATGGCCGCTGCGGCAGCAAGGCCTTGCTGAGCAGGCCACCCGCGCCAAGCAACAGCGCCGCCGCGGCGCACGCCAGCTGCATCCATGGCGCGCTGCTCACGCCAGCCAGCACAGCGAACAGCAAGTGAAACACGGCGCGCCGGCAAATCAGCGCACTCTGGCCGCCACAATAAAAGATCTGGCCGATGCCAGCCAGCGCAAAGATCTGGAACACCATGGCCATCGATACGCCGGCCATCAGCACCGGGACATCTGAACCGTTCATCAGGCCAACCTTTCTGCTTCATAGTTCTGGCGGAAGTCGCGCACGATGCCGCCATCCGCCAGCTCCACCACACGCCCGGCCGATGCGATGGTTTCGCGCCGGTGAGCGATAATAATTTTCGTCATTTGCAGTTGGCTGATGGCGTGATTGACCAGCCGTTCATTCTCGCTGTCCAGGTGGCTGGTGGCTTCATCCAGCAAGATCAGCTCAGGCTGCTTGTACAGCGCGCGCGCCAACAGCAAACGCTGCTTCTGGCCGCCGGACAGGCCGCTGGCCATATCGCCAATCAGGCTTTGGTAGCCCATCACCATCGCTTCGATGTCTTCTTCGATCGCGGCAAACCGTGCGCACTCGCGCACGCGTTCGCGGTCGGGCGTGCTGTCAAAGAAAGCGATATTTTCTTCGATGGAACCGGCAAACAGCTGGTCTTCCTGCATCACAGTTGCGATGTATCGGCGGTACTCTCTGGCACCCAGCGTCGCCAGCGGCTTGCCAAATACCAGGATGTCACCGGAAGATGGCGGCAATATGCCAGTCAGCAGCTTGAGCAAGGTGGTTTTTCCGCACCCCGAACGCCCCGTGATGGCCAGCGATTCGCCGCGCCGCACCACCAGGCTGACCCGGTACAGCACCCAAGGCTCCGCCTCGGAATAGCGGAACGACACATTCCTCAATTCGATCACATTGGGCGCGGCGCTGGCAACCAGGGGCGCGAGCTGGCCTGCGGCAGCGACACCATCGTGTTCCTCGCGCTGCGCCAGCACGATGTCCGACAGCCGCTCCGTCTGCAAACCCAGCATGCGAAACTCCAGCAGCTTGTCCACCAGCGCGTAAGCACGCGCGGTAAAAATCATCTTGTAAGCGATGAAGGCGTACAGCATGCCCAGCGTGAACCGGCTATCCAGGATCGCCAGCGCGGCCAGCCATATCACCAGAATATTTTCCACCGCTGCCAACAGCGCGCTGGCGGAAGAAAAATACAGCCCCAGCTTGCTGAGCCGGATATTCTGGTTGGCCACATCCACTGCCGCGCCCTGCCAGCGCGCCAGCCGGCCACGCTCGTGGTTGAACAGTTTGATGGTCTGTATGCCGCGTACCGACTCAAGAAACAGCGACTGTTCCCGGCCCTGCAGCACCAGATGCCGGGCGCCAGCTTCGCGCAGCACGCTCTGCGTGGTCCAGCGAAACAGCAGATAGACCAGGAAAAACGCCAGCACAACAGCAGCCAGGAGCGGACGGTAATAGCACAGCACCAGCAGCGACGTCGCGGCCAGCACACCATCGATCACCGCTTCAATAAATCGGGTCGACAGCTTGTCCTGGATTTCGTGGATGGCGGCAAAGCGCGAGGCCACGTCACCCAGATGGCGCCGTTCAAAATAAGACAGCGGCAGGTGCAGCAAATGGCGGAAAATTCCGCTCGTCATCTGCAGATTCAACTGCGAGCTGATATACAGTATGGTCCACGAACGCAATGCGCCCACGCCAACCTGCAGCGCAGCCAGGCAGGCAAATCCAAGACAGGCGACAGCCAGCAATTCGCGGTCGGACGCAGGGACGACGCCATCGACCACCAGTTGCATCAGCAAGGGCGCCGTCAGCGCAAACAGCTCCAGCGAAACCGCCAGGCCAAACACGGTCAGCAGCGATTTCCCCAGTCCGCCCACCCCGCGCAGCAGATCGGCCAGGGCCATGCGCCTGCGCTCGACCTTCGGAGTGAACGCCAGGCCGGGCGCGAGTTCCAAGGCGATGCCCGTAAACGCTGCCGAAATGGCTGCACGGTCGAGCCGCAGCTCGCCATGTGCCGGGTCATGAACGCAGGCCGACAGCAAACGGCCATCGGCCGTGGCAGACACCGATTTCAATACGACGAAGTGGTCCAGATTCCAGTGCAGCAGCGCCGGTTTTTTCAAGTACGCCAGGTCATCCAGCGTCACCTTGACCGCCCGCGTATCCAGCTTGAGATGTTCGGCAATATCCACCAGATGTTTCATGCTCAGCCCGCGCGCGCCACCGGAATACGTGCTGCGCAGCACACTCAGGTCGATCATGTGGCCATGGTAGCCCAGCACCATCGCCAGGCAAGCCAGCCCGCACTCGGCGGATTCGCTCTGCAACACCACGGGCAGGCGTTTGCGGAAGCTCAAGTTCAATTTACTCAGATCCAGCGCCATGGTCATCCTTTTGCTTGCAATTCATAGAGCGGGCGGAAAATCCAGCGCAGCAGGCTCAAACGCTCATGCAAAAATTCCGCTTCAATCTGCATGCCGGTGCGGAAGGGATAGGTCTTCCCCGCCAACAGCAGTTGCGTTCCCGGCAAGGCCACGCGCACACGGAACAGACCGTCATTCTTCGCCACCGGAATATTGTTGGGCGTGACTTCGTCGGCAATCTCCTGCAACGACATGGCGACATTCGATACCTCCAGCACAGTGCCGCTCAGGCTGCCGAACTGCAGGTAGGGAAAGGCCGCTATCCGCAGGCGCACCGCATCGTTGGGCCGGACATGGGCGATGGCCTTGCTCGGCAAATACACCACCGCCTCGTAGCGCGCGCCGTCAGGCAAGATGGTCAGCAGCACCTGCTTGTCGATACGCTGGCCAGGTTCGATCAGCACGCTGGCCACCGTTCCCGCGCCCGGCGCCGTCACCAGGCTTTCCTTGGCCAGCGACATGGTGACGCGCTCCTGTTCCAGCGCCAGTTGCTGGCGTTCAAACTGCTCCAGCACATTGGTCTTCTTGCTGCGCAGCGTGACTGCATCGTGCTCGGCGCCCGCCAGTGAACGGCGCAGTGTCAGCTGCTCGCGCCGCATGCTCTGCAACCTGGCTTTTTGTTCAAGCACGAGCTCATATTTCAACTGCAAGGCGGAGGACGAGATATACCCCTGGGCCTGCGCCTCCACATGCTTTTGATACTGCTGCCCTGCCACGGCAAACCGCTCTTCCTGAATCGCCAATTCCACCTCGCTTTGCCGGATTTCAGCAGCCAGGCTGGCCACGATGCCGGCATTGTTGTCCATGTCGCGCTCCAGTGCGCGCGTGGTGTTGCCCTGCTCTGCCGCCAGGCTGCCCGCGCGCGCGGCAATACTCTGCAGTCCCTCTGCCAGCGCGCCCACCCGGCCACCGCTATACAGCATCTCGCTGGACACCGTGTACAGCACCTGGCCGGCACGCACCTGCTGGCCGGCCTGGACACTACGGCGCAGCACAATGCCGCTATTGGGACTCTGTACTTTCAGCAGTCCCATGCTGGGTGCAATGATGCCGAAGGCTGTCACGCGTGCCGCGTATTGGCTTAAGCCCAGAAACAGTATCAAACCGACCGCGCAGGCACAGGCCAGGCCGGCCAGCAGCTTTAGCGACAAGGGCTGCATGATAAAGACGGCGCCCAACGGCGAAGTCTGTTTCGCCGCCAGCACTTCTTCGCGGAACAGGCCCTGCTTCATGGCAGCGCGGCCATGACTTGGCGATAGTGCTCGGAGCGGTAAAAATCGGCCAGTTTCAGGGGAGCGTGCTGGGCTGGCGCCGCGCTGCCCAGCACGAAGTGGCAGAAATGCTCCAGCATGGCCAGCGCCGGCATGGCATCTTCCTTCCACAGGAATTGCCCCATCTTGTTCACTTCAAGGAATATAAAATCGCCTTTCTTATCAACGATCATATCAATGCAGCCAAAAACAATATCCAGCTCGCGGCATAGACGTACGCAGCGCTGTTCCAGTGCGCTATCTAGCTCGTAAGGCAACAGATTGGTTTGTCCGCGTCCCCCCTCGCAGCGCCAGTCTATCGTCGGGCCATCCCGCTGGCTGTCAATCGCCGCAGCAATGACTTTTTCGCCCATCACGGTGATGCGTAATTCGATAGTCTTTTCAATTAATTCCTGATAGATTGCCGGGCAACCTTCGATAGGGTAACGGCTTTCAAAATGCACGGACGTGACACGTGAGGTTCTGGCGACGGTTTTTGATCCGTCAGGATTATCCCAATCCCATAGATAAAATGCTTTGACAATCACATTTTTATTATGTTTCCGGAAGAATTCCCGTATTTCGTTATAATCATTTCCAATCAAGGTTTCTGGTATTTTAAAACCTATTTTTTTTGCGACAACCAGCTGCTCGATTTTATTGCCGGCGCGCAGATCAGAGGCCTGGTCATTAATCCATGCGGTTTTACCGTGCGCCAAGGTCGGCAAGATACTCTGAAGATAGTCCTCGGATTCCGACTTGATAGCCTCCAGATCATCTGGATGCGCGCCCTTCCTGGCTTGTGGCATACCTTTGCGGCGTACCCAGATCACATCGAAGGGGCCGGCAACCGGCCCAGCCACTGATTCAAACCGGGCACTGGCCTTGGTGTGGTTACCAATCTGAAACGTCGACACATTCTTTTCCGGAAAGTCAGCCCAGTACCACAGCACTGGCTGTGCTCCGCGCTGGCGTAGGCCCCAGTACACAGCATGCGCATGGATATCGTTAAGCTGCGTAATAATTAAAATCTTTTTCATACCAGTACCAAAATCAAAGCCTGCCAGCTAAAACCCCATGCTTGCAGCACGGGGTCTAGCATTAAATATTACGTATCTTTGCAAACCACTTTGCCGCTGCTGTAATAGGTAGGAGGACCACTGGTACCCTCACAAGGAACGTCCTTGCCCTTGCCGGCACCGGCTACTTTTTCCAGCTCTTCTTTACTGATTTCCTGGCCAACCACCTTGGCCATAATGCGTTGAACAATTTCCATTTTAAGTCCTAGTATATTTAAGCTTTGTTATTACCCGCGTTATAGCTAAAAAAACGCAGGCCGGAAATATCGATTAATACATCCGGCAACGCAGCTATTCTATTTGCAAGTAATTGATGAATTCTATAGAAATGTAACAAACCAGAGAAAATACGTATAATATTTAATTATTAACTAGAATAAAAAACGTATGACGACGCAGGCGGCATGCCAAGGCCGGAGCATCATGCGAGAAGGAATGCAGCGCTGACGTGGAGAACGCTGGCGAAAATGAAAAACGGCGCCGCAGCGCCGTTTATTGACATCGATAAAGCAGTAGGGTGATCAGGCTTGGCTCAGCAGGGTTTCTGCGTTCGATACTTCGAACTTGCCACCCTGTTCGATATTGAGCTGGGTGACCACACCGTCTTCCACCAGCAGCGAGTAGCGCTGCGAGCGGGTGCCCATGCCGAATTTGCTGAAGTCGGCGTCCAGGCCCAGCGCTTTCGAGTAAGCGGCGTTACCGTCGGCCATCATGCGTACAGTGCCGGTGGCTTTCTGGTCGCGGCCCCATGCGCCCATGACGAAAGCATCGTTGACCGAGATGCACCAGATCTCATCCACGCCCTTGGCTTTGAGCTCGGCGGCGTGCTTGACGTAACCCGGCACGTGCTGTGCCGAGCAGGTCGGGGTGTAGGCGCCTGGCAGACCGAAGATCGCGATCTTCTTGCCCTTGACCAGGTCTTGTACATTGAAGGTGTTCGGGCCGAGCGAACAGCCTTCGGTTTCGGTTTCGATGAATTCGGACAGGGTGCCTTCTGGCAGTTTATCGCCAATCTTGATGGTCATGGATGACTCCTTTTATATGTTGAATGTAAAAAGCCGCACCGAGGTGCGGCTTTTTCCCCGGATAGAACCGGCAGTATGCCTTAATCGGCC
Organism: Duganella sp. CY15W; assembly: GCF_009857555.1. Lineage (NCBI taxonomy): Bacteria > Pseudomonadati > Pseudomonadota > Betaproteobacteria > Burkholderiales > Oxalobacteraceae > Duganella > Duganella sp. CY15W. The sequence goes on from NZ_WWCQ01000004.1 coordinate 238,200, forward strand.
TGTTTGCGCAGGAAAGCAGGAATGTCGTAGGTTTCCATGCCGTTCTTTTCCATTGCGCGCACCTGCTCGGAAGCCGATTCGCGGCGCCATACGGCCGGGGCTTTCATGCCGTCGAACGCTGGCGATGCGCCGCCGCCCATGCCGCCGGCCGCGCCCATCGACAGGCCTTGCGCCGCCGCCGCGCCACCCATGGCAGCCGATGGCATCATCGGGCTGTTGTGGGTGCCGGTACGCAGCATCTGCTGAGGTACCAGCTGCACGTGTTTCTTGGCTTTGCCCAGACCCGTGGCCACCACGGTCACGCGGATGCTGTCGCCCATCTCGTCGTCGTAAGCGATACCTTGTGCGATCGAGGCGTCCGGCGCGGCAAACGCGCGCACCGCCGCCATGACTTCCTTGATCTCCTTACCTTTCAGGCCACGCGATGCGGTGACGTTCACCAGCACGCCGCGTGCGCCCGACAGGTCAACGCCATCCAGCAGCGGCGATGCCACGGCCTGCTCGGCAGCGATGCGCGCGCGGTCCACGCCAGCAGCGGTGGCGGTCCCCATCATCGCCTTGCCCTGCTCGCCCATGATGGTCTTGACGTCGTTGAAGTCGACGTTGATGTGGCCCGGCACGTTGATGATCTCGGCGATACCGGCCACCGCGTTGTTGAGCACATCGTCAGCGTGTTGCAGCCATTCGATCAGCGATTCGTCTTCGTAGATCTCTTCCAGCTTCTCGTTCAGAATCACGATCAGCGAGTCGACGTTGGCCGACAGCTGTTCCAGGCCTTCGTCGGCGATGTCCATGCACTTCTGGCCTTCGTGCGAGAACGGCTTCGATACCACTGCCACGGTCAGCGCGCCCAGCGACTTGGCGACTTCCGCCACGATAGGGGCGGCGCCGGTGCCGGTGCCGCCGCCCATGCCGGCAGCGATGAAGACCATGTGCGCGCCGCGCAGCGAGTCTTCGATGCGCTGGCGCGATTCTTCCGCCAGCTTGCGGCCGACGTCAGGTTTCATGCCTGCGCCCAGACCGGTCTCGCCGATCTGGATGATGTTGTCGGCCTTGGAGGTCGACAGCGCCTGCGCGTCGGTATTGGCGGCGATGAACTCGACGCCGGACATACCTTTGTTGATCATGTGTTGTACCGCATTGCCACCCGCACCGCCGACCCCAACGACCTTGATGACAGTACCCAAAGCTGCGTTATCGACCATATCGAACTCCATGATGTGACTCCTATCAGAATGCGGTTTTCAAGCGCCAGTCCTCATAATTGTAGGAGAACTGGAGATTGAAAACTGCGGTTTAATATAAAAATTTGTGTTAGTTAGAGACAGGCCTCAGAAATTCCCGAGGAACCATTCCTTCATACGCTGCCAGACTGCTTTTACCGATCCATCCTGCCGCGTGACGATGTGGCCACGCAGGTACTGCTTTTTCGCTTCCAACAACAGGCCCAGTACGGTCGCGTAGCGCGGGCTGCGCACCACGTCTGCCAACTGGCCACGGTAATCCGGCGTGCCCAGACGCGCCGGCTTGAGGAATATGTCTTCCGCCATCTCCACCATGCCCGGCATGATCGAGGTGCCGCCGGTCAGCACGATGCCCGAGGACAGCACGCCTTCGTAGCCCGACTCGCGCACCACCTGGTGCACCATCGCGAACAGCTCTTCCACGCGCGGCTCGATCACCGCCGCCAGCGCCTGACGCGACAGGTTGCGCGGACCACGGTCGCCCAGTCCCGGCACTTCCAGCGATTCGCCCGGATCAGCCAGCACCTGCTTGGCCACGCCGTAGCGGATCTTGATCTCTTCCGCTTCCGTGGTCGGCGTACGCAACGCCATGGCGATGTCGTTGGTGATCTGGTCACCGGCAATTGGAATCACTGCGGTGTGACGGATCGCGCCGTCCGAGAACACGGCCACGTCGGTGGTGCCGCCGCCAATATCGATCAGCACCACGCCCAGTTCTTTTTCATCGCGGGTCAGTACCGCATCGGCCGAGGCCATCGGCTGCAGGATCAGGTCCGATACTTCCAGGCCACAGCGGCGCACGCACTTGACGATGTTCTGCACCGCCGACACGGCGCCGGTGACGATGTGCACTTTCACTTCCAGCCGGATGCCGCTCATGCCGATCGGCTCACGCACATCTTCCTGGCTGTCGACGATGAATTCTTGCGGTACCGTATGCAGCAATTGCTGGTCGGTCGGAATGTTAACCGCCTTTGCCGTTTCAATGACGCGCGCTACGTCGGTCGCCGTCACTTCCTTGTCCTTGATCGCCACCATGCCGCTGGAATTGAAGCTGCGGATATGGCTGCCCGCGATACCCGCGTACACGTTGCGGATCTTGCAGTCGGCCATCAGCTCGGCTTCTTCCAGCGCGCGCTGAATCGATTCCACGGTCGCTTCGATGTTGACCACCACACCTTTTTTCAGGCCGCGCGATTCATGCTGGCCCAGGCCAATTACTTCGTGGCGTCCATCGCCCATCACCTCGGCCACCACGGCCACCACCTTCGAGGTACCGATATCGAGGCCGACGATCAGGTTTTTAGCGTCTTTTGTCATTTCTCTTTGCCTGCTATGTGTGCTTTGTATCCGGTTTTTTGGCCGTAGGTTTCTTGATGAGTGATTTGGGTTTTGCGCCTTCCACGGGCATCTTCAGCCCCTGTGCGCTCAACGCCAAACCGTTCTGGTACCGCATGTCTATCGTGTCAATATTCGGCAGGTGTTCCACCAGTTGCGGATAAATCCCGATCAGGCGGTCCACCCTCTCCTTCAACGTCGCGCTGGTCTGTTCCCGGCCCAGCGCCACGCTCATGCCATTATTCAGTTTCACCGTCCACGCGTACCGGCTTGAAAGCGATAACGTTTGCGGCACCAGCTGGAGCGGCGCAAACCATTTCCGCAACTCGTCGTAACGCGACAATACTTCCTTCTCGCTGCCATCCGGCCCTTCAAACTCCGGCAGCGCATGATCCTCTTCCGCTTCGGCCAGATTGGCGGTAAACACATCGCCCTTGGTCGACAACAGCCTGCCGTCCTCGCCCCAGGTGCCGAGCGCTTCATGCTCCTCCAGCGCCACAATCAACTGGTCCGGCCATTCGCGGCGTACCGTGGCGCGGCGTACCCAGGGCACCGACTCAAACGCCTGGCGTACTGCATCCAGGTTGGTGGTGAAGAAGTTGCCCTTGATCCGGCCCAGCGCGTTGTTACGCAGCGTCAGGTGATTCACATGCTTCAGTTCTTCGTTATTGCTAATCGTCTCAATCCGAATGGTGCGCAGGTTGAACATCGGCCGCTGCGACACCCACCACACGCCGGACGCGATGCATGCCAGTATCGTCAGCGCGAACAGTCCGCTGGCGGTAGCATTCAAAGCCCTCACGTCATGCCACATCGACCACTCAACCCTTCATTTTCAAACGTGCAGTGCGCAGGATTTCCACGCACAGGTCTTCATAACTGATGCCTTCCGCGCGCGCCGCCATCGGCACCAGCGAGTGGCTGGTCATGCCTGGCGAGGTGTTCACCTCGAGCAGGAACGGCTTCTGGTCGGTTTCGCGCAGCAGCACGTCAACCCGGCCCCAGCCCTCGCAACCCAGTGCACGGTAAGCCTGCACGGCGATACGCTGCATCTCCGCGGCCAGCGCATCCGGCAGCGCGGCTGGGCAGTGATACTTGGTGTCGTCCGTGAAGTACTTGTTCTGATAGTCGTAATTGCCTTCCGGCGCGACGATTTCCACCACAGGCAATGCGCGCGCGGTGGCGCCGCCGCCCAGGATCGCCACCGTGAATTCACGGCCGGTGACAAATTCTTCCGCCATCACCGAATCATCCAGCGCGGCGGCGATGTCGTAGGCAGCCTTGAAGCCAGTTGCCTCGCTGACCTTGGTGATACCGATGGTCGAACCCTCATGCGGCGGCTTGACGATCAGCGGCAGGCCCAGATCGGCGGCGGTGGCCGCCAGATCCGATTGCGCATTCAGCACGGCGTAGCGAGGCGTTGGCAAACCTTGGTGCAGCCACACGATCTTGGTGGTGATCTTGTCCATGCCGACCGAACTGGCCATCACACCGCTGCCGGTGTAGGGAATGCCCAGCAGTTCCAGGGCGCCTTGCAGGCTGCCGTCTTCGCCGAAGCGGCCGTGCAGCGCGATAAACACGCGATCGAATTTTTCTGCCGCCAGTTCAGCCAGCGAACGCTGGCCCGGATCGAAGGGGTGAGCGTCAATGCCTTTGCTTTTCAGCGCAGCCAGCACACCGGCGCCGGACATATTGGATACTTCGCGCTCTGCCGAGCGGCCGCCAAACAGCACGCCGACCTTACCGAATGCTTTTGCGTCTTGTGGATTCAGTGTGCTCACGATTCAGACCTTTGGATAATTAGTCAGTTTGGCCGGGACGCCGCTGATCGAGCCTGCGCCCATGGTCATCACGACATCGCCGTCGCGTACCACGCCCATGATGGTCTCCGGCATGTCGCCGATGGCCTCAACAAAAATTGGTTCGGTCTTGCCGCGTGCGCGCACAGCATGCGCCAGCGAGCGGCCATCGGCGGCCACCACTGGCGTCTCGCCTGCGGCGTACACTTCGCCCAGCACCAGCACGTCCGGTGCGCCCAGCACCTTGACGAAATCTTCAAACAGGTCGCGGGTACGGCTGTAGCGGTGCGGCTGGAAAGCCAGCACCAGACGGCGGCCCGGATAAGCAGCGCGTGCGGCAGCCATGGTCACGTCCATTTCCAGCGGATGGTGGCCGAAGTCGTCCACCAGCGTGAAGGCCCCGCCGCCAGGAATCGCTACGTCGCCATACTTGGTGAAGCGGCGGCCGACACCTGCGAAGCCGGCCAGACCGGCTTGCGTGGCGCTGTCGGCGATGCCGATTTCGCGCGCGATCGCCACAGCGGAGCAGGCGTTCTGCACGTTATGCAGGCCTGGCTGGTTCAGTACCACGTCCAGGTCCGGGTAGCCCTCCTGCTTCACGGTGAAGTGCATTTCCACGCCAACGGCGCGCGCGTTCACGGCGCGCACTTCGGCGTCTTCTGCAAAACCGTAGGTCGTCACAGGCTTGGTCACTTGCGGCAGGATGGCACGCACGTGCGGGTCGTCGATGCACAGCATGGCGCGGCCGTAGAACGGCAGGCGGTGCGTGAAGTGGACGAAGGCCTGCTTGAGCTTCTCGAAATCGTGCTCGTAGGTTTCCATGTGATCGGCGTCGATGTTCGTAATGACTTCGATCATCGGCGTCAGATTCAGGAACGAGGCGTCCGACTCGTCCGCTTCGGCAACCAGATAGTCGCCGGTACCCAGCTTGGCGTTGGCGCCAGCCGCAGTCAGCCGGCCGCCGATGACGAAGGTCGGATCGAGACCGCCCTGTGCCAGCACCGACGCCACCAGGCTGGTGGTGGTGGTTTTACCGTGCGTGCCGGCGATGGCGATGCCGCGCTTCAGGCGCATCAACTCGCCCAGCATCACTGCGCGCGGGACGATAGGAATTTTACGGCTGCGGGCTGCGACCACTTCAGGATTGTCCTGCTGTACAGCGGTCGAGGTGACGACAGCATCGGCCTTGCCGATGTTTTCCGCCGCGTGGCCCTGATACACAATCGCTCCCATGCCGGCCAGGCGCTGGGTGACAATATTGCTGCCCAGGTCCGAGCCGGACACGGTGTAGCCCAGCGTGAGCAGCACTTCTGCAATGCCGCTCATACCGCTGCCGCCGATGCCGACGAAGTGTATGTTCTGTACTTTATGTTTCACAGCTTATCCAATGCTAATTGTTCCAATACCTGCGCGATGGCTTCATTCGAATCGCGCTTGCCGACTTCGCGCGCGGCGTTGGCCATGGCCAGGCACGATGCGCGGGTCAGCGTTTCCAGCAGCGTCGCAACGGATTGCGCGCTCAGTTCCGTTTGCGGCATATGAATCGCCGCCTTCTGCTTCGCCATCCATTGCGCGTTGTCGCGCTGGTGGCTGGTGGTCGATGCCATGAACGGCACCAGCACGCTGGCCACGCCGGCGGCCGTCAGTTCAGACACCGTGATCGCGCCGGCACGGCAGATCACCAGGTCGGCGGCGCTGTATGCCGCCGCCATGTCGTCGATGAAATCGACCACGTTGGCCGTCACACCGGCCTGCTGATACGCCGCACGCAGCGCATCGATATTCTTCTTGCCCGACTGGTGCGTCACTTGCGGACGCTGACCTTCAGGGATCAGCGCCAGCGCCGCAGGCAGGCTGTCGTTCAGCGCTTTCGCGCCCAGGCTGCCGCCCACCACCAGGATGCGCAACGGACCTTCGCGGCCTGCAAAGCGCTGGGCTGGCGACGGCAGGTCCAGAATCTCCTTGCGTACCGGATTGCCGGTGACGATAGCCTTGCTGGCCGCACTGCCAAAGTTGGCCGGAAAGCCGAAGCACACACGGCTTGCGACCGGCACCAGCGTTTTATTCGACAGCAGCAGGGCGGCATCGGCATTCACCAGCACCAGCGGCGTGCGGCGCAGACGCGCCATGAAGCCGCCAGGCACAGTCACATAACCGCCCATTCCCATCACCACGTCCGGCTTGCGGCGGCCAATAAAGCTGAAGCAGTCGGCAAACGCCTTCACCATCTTGAACGCACCAGACACCGTATGCTTCAGGCCTTTGCCGCGCATGCCGGTGAAGTCGATGCTGTCCATCGCGATGCCGTGTTTCGGCACCAGATCCTGTTCCATGCCGGCCGACGTACCCAGCCAGCTCACTTCCCAGCCGCGCGCGCGCATGGTTTGCGCAATCGCCAGGCCCGGGAAAATATGACCGCCCGTACCGGCCGCCATAATCATTAATCGTTTCATAGTCTGCCACCGCGCATCAGGACCCGGTTCTCGTAATCGATCCGGAGCAGGATCGCGAGTCCGATGCAGTTAATTACAACGCCCGTGCCGCCATAGCTCATCAGCGGCAGGGTCAAGCCCTTGGTTGGCAGTAAGCCCAGGTTCACACCCATATTGATAAAGGTCTGCACGCCGATCCAGATGCCGATGCCTTTGGCCGTCAGGCCGGCAAAGGTCTGGTCAATGGCGATGGCCTGGCGGCCGATGTCGAAGGCGCGCTTGATGATCCAGTAGAACAGCGCGATCACCACCAGCACACCGGCCAGGCCTAGTTCTTCGCCGATCACCGCCAGCAGGAAGTCGGTATGCGCTTCCGGCAGGTAGTGCAGTTTTTCCACGCTGCCGCCCAGGCCAACGCCAAAAATCTCGCCGCGCCCGAAAGCGATCAGCGAGTGGGTCAGCTGGTAAGCCTTGTTCAGCGCATTGTCTTCTTCCCACGGATTCAGGTAGGCGAAATAACGCTCGCGGCGGAATTTCGACAGCGCGATGATAGAGCCGAAGAGCAGCACCAGCACGGCGCCAATGCCGCCGAACCAGATCGCGTTGATCCCGCCCAGGAACAGGATGCCCATGGCGATGCAGACGATGACGCCGAAGGCGCCAAGGTCCGGCTCCAGCAGCAGCAACAGGCCGACGAAACCAACCGCGGCCGCCATCGGCATGAAGCCTTTGGTCAGCTTGTGCATGTATTCCTGTTTGCGCACGGTGTAATCGGCGGCGTACAGCACGGCCACGACTTTCATCAGTTCCGATGGCTGCACGTTGAATACCTTGAGCGACAACCAGCGGCGGCCACCGTTCACGACGACGCCGACGCCCGGAATCAGCACCAGCACCAGCAGCACCAGCGTGCCGATAAACAGGTACGGCGCGGCCTTCTGCAGGTCGGCGACGCGCACGCGGAAGACGAACAGCCCCACCAGCAGGGACACGGCAATGAACATCGCCTGGCGTTGCAGGAAGTAGGTGTTCTGCCAGCGGACGTAGTTGGCGAACTTGGGCGAATCCGGCAGCGAGATCGACGCCGAGTACACCATCACCATCCCGAGCAGCATCAGCAACAGCGTGACCCAGACCAGGGGCTGGTCGTACTCCATCATCTTCGACTGCCGCGCGCGGCTCTCCATCGGCGTTTCAGCCGACTTGGCGCCAAAGCGGAACGGCAGCTGCAAGGCCATTTAGATCTCCTGTCCAGCGTCGAGCGCGATATCGCGCACGGTGTCGATGAACACCTGGGCGCGATGCGCGTAGTTCTTGAACATGTCCATGCTGGCGCAGGCCGGGGACAGCAGCACGGCGTCGCCGGCTTGCGCCAGTTCGCTCGCGCGCTTGACCGCGTGCGGCAGGTCGGTGCCGCAGTCTTCCAGCGTGACGCCGGTGTTGGCCAGCGCGACGCGGATCTGCGGGGCGTCGCGGCCGATGAGCAGCACGGCGCGCGCATAGCGTCCGGTTGGCTCGGCCAATGGCGTGAAGTCCTGGCCCTTGCCATCGCCTCCCATGATGACCAGCAGGCGCTGGTTGTCGCCGGTGAAGGCTTTGCCCAGGCCACTCAGTGCGGCCACGGTGGCGCCGACGTTGGTGCCTTTGCTGTCGTCGTAGTATTCGACGTCATTGATGGCGCTGACCAGTTCAACGCGATGCGGCTGGCCGCGGTATTCGCGCAGGCCGTGCAGCAGTGGCGCCAGTGGCAGGTCGATGGCGCGGCACAGGGCCAGCGCGGCCAGTGCATTGGCGGCGTTGTGGATGCCACGAATTTGCAGCGCGTCCGCAGGCATCAGGTTTTTGACGATGCATTCCACCGGCGGTGGTGGCGGATCGTTCTTTTTGCGTTTCTTCGGCTCGCCCTCTTCTTCGGCCGGGATGGCGGTAGCCAGCCACAGGATGCCACGCTCGTTGTTCAGGCCAAGGTCGTCGCGCAACGTCGGCGCGTCGGTGCCGAAGGTGACGTTATTGCCGGTGGCACTGGCCATCCGCATGGTCGTTGCGTCCTCGCGGTTCAGGACGCGGACGGTGTTGGCGGCGAAGATGCGGTGCTTGGCGGCGGCGTAGGACGGCATGTCGCCGTGCCAGTCCAGGTGGTCCTGCGTGACGTTCAACACGGTCGCCGCGTCGGCTTCCAGCGTGAAGGTGGTCTGCAGTTGGAAGCTCGACAGCTCCAGTACCCAGACATCCGGCAGCGCAGCCGGCGCAGCAGCGGTGACTTCGGACACGGCGTCGTCGGGCTGCGCGGCATCGGTTGGCGCGGTGACCGGGCCGGCGGCGTCGAGGACTTCACGCAGCACGTCCAGCGCGGCCGGGCTGATATTACCGGCAACGCGCACGGTCTTGCCGGCGCGCTCGCACAACTGGCCTACCAGCGTGGTCACGGTGGTCTTGCCGTTGGTGCCAGTGATGGCGATGATCTTCGGCGTATAACCGCGCGCTTCTTTCAGCGATTCCAGCGCCTGCGCGAACAACTCAATCTCGCCCCATACCGGAATACCGGCGGCCATGGCGGCCGGATTGATCTCTGCCAGCTCACGGTTCGGCGCCAGGCCAGGGCTGACGGCCACAAAGTCCACGCCATCCAGCAGCGAAGCACCAAACGCACCGGCGATGAATTCCACGTCAGGCACGGCAGCACGCAACGCCGGCAGACGATCAGGAGCCTCACGCGTATCGGCCACGCGCACGCGCGCGCCGCTGCGGGCGAGCCACAGCGCCATCGCCAGGCCGGATTCCCCCAGCCCTAATACCAGCGCGTTTTTGCCTTCGTAAATCATCAGCGCAGCTTCAACGTCGAGAGTCCAACCAGTACCAGAATCATCGTCACAATCCAGAAGCGGACGACAACCTGGGTCTCTTTCCAGCCTTTTTGTTCAAAGTGATGGTGCAGTGGCGCCATCAGGAACACGCGACGGCCAGTGCCATAACGCTTCTTGGTGTACTTGAACCACGTCACCTGAATCATCACCGACACCGTCTCCGCAACGAAGATGCCGCCCATGATGAACAACACGATTTCCTGACGCACGATCACCGCGATGGTCCCCAGTGCGCCGCCCAGTGCCAGCGCGCCGACGTCGCCCATGAACACCTGCGCAGGATGGGTGTTAAACCACAGGAACGCCAGACCGGCACCAGCCAGCGCACCGCAGAAAATAATCAACTCGCCCGCGCCCGGAATATGCGGCAAGAACAGATACTTCGAATACGTCGAGCTACCAGTCAGGTAGGCAAACAGGCCCAGTGCCGAACCGACCATAATCGTCGGCATGATCGCCAGGCCATCCAGACCATCAGTAAAGTTAACCGCATTCGACGAGCCAACGATGACGCAATATGTCAGCGCGATGAAACCCCACACGCCCAGCGGATAGCTGATGGTCTTGAAGAACGGCACAATCAGGTCGGCCTTGGGCGGCAGATCCATCGAGAAGCCGGAGCGCACCCAGGCAAAGAACAGCTCAAACACCTGAGAAGTGCCCGGCGCGGATACCGAGAACGCCAGATACAGCGCCGCAGCGATGCCGACCAGCGACTGCCAGAAATACTTTTCGCGCGAACGCATGCCTTCCGGGTCCTGGTACACCACCTTGCGGTAATCATCCACCCAGCCTACCGCGCCAAAGCCCAGCGTGACGATCAGCACTGGCCAGATCAGGCGGTTCGACAGGTCGCACCACAGCAGCGTGGAAATCGCGATCGACAGCAGAATCAGCACACCGCCCATGGTTGGCGTGCCATGTTTTTTCAGGTGGGTCTGCGGACCATCGGTACGCACAGCCTGGCCATACTTCATGGCGGTCAGCTTGCGGATCACGAACGGGCCAGCCGCCAGGCCAATGAACAGCGCCGTCGCGGTGGCAAACACCGCGCGGAAGGTAATGAAGTTGAAGACGCGGAGTAATCCGACGTCCTGCTGGAAGAATTGTGCGAGCCAGAGCAGCATGATTAGTGACTTTCCTTGTTAGCTTGTTGCGACCCAATCAAATGCTGCACGACCCGCTCCATCTTCATGAAACGGGAGCCCTTGATTAATACAGTTGCATCAGGCGACACCGCTGCGTCAACCGCAGACAGCAGATCGCCAAAGTTTTCAAAATGACGAATGTTGGCGCCTTTGATGTGCGCGGCCAGTTCGCCTGTTACCAGCACCGCATCGATGCCTTTATCCTGCGCATACGCGCCAATCTCTTCGTGGAACTCACGGCCCTGCGTGCCAACTTCGCCCATGTCGCCCAGCACCAGCACGCGCGGGGCGGCAGCCTTGGCCAGCACGTCGATGGCAGCACGTACAGAATCCGGGTTTGCGTTATAGGTGTCGTCGATCACGACGGCGCCGTTGAACGCTGCTTTCTTCTGCAAACGGCCGCTGACCGGTGCAAACGTATCCAGTCCCAGCTTGATTTTTTCCAGCGATACGCCGGCAGCGTAGGTGCATGCCACTGCGGCCAGCGCGTTGCGTACGTTGTGCTCACCTGCGGCTTGCAGGCGCACGAAGAACTGCTGCGGATCCGCTTCGCTTTCGCAGATCGTGATGAACACTTCGCTGCCAAAATCATTGGCGCGGAAGGTGCAGCTCACTTCAGCATCCTTGGTCGTACCAAAGCGCAGCAAACGGCGGCCGGCGGACAACTCTTCCCAGACCGGTGTGAACTCGTCGCCATACGGGAAGACGGCCACGCCATCGGTCGGCAGCGCGGACAGCACCGAGCCATTCTCGCGCGCCACCGCTTCCACGGTATGCATGAACTCCTGGTGCTCGCGCTGGGCGTTGTTGACCATGGCGATATTGGCGCCAGCGATCAACGCTAGACGGCCGATTTCACCCGGATGGTTCATGCCCATTTCGATCACCGCGGCTTGCTGCCCAGCGTCCATGCGGAACAACGTGAGCGGCACACCAATTTCATTATTCAGATTGCCACGCGTCGCCAGACGGCCTTCGTCGCCATAGGCTGCCGACAGGATCGCGGAAATCATCTCCTTGACCGTGGTCTTGCCATTGCTGCCCGTGACGCCGATGACCGGCATCGTGAACTGCCTGCGCCAGTAGTTGGCGATCTGGCCCAGGGCCACCAGCGTATCCGGTACAACGATGGCAGGCAGGGTCCAGCCCTCCGGCACTTCTTCTACAACGACAGCGGCCACGCCCTTGCCTGCCACTTCGTTCAGGAAGTTGTGGGCGTCAAACACTTCGCCGCGCAAGGCGACGAACAAAGCACCTGCAGTGACGCTACGGCTGTCGGTCGAGACGCCGCTGAATACCAGGTCGAGCAACTGCGCGCCGGCGTTCACGAGACGTGCGCCGGTCAGAGAAGGCAGAATTTGTGCAACTGCTGCACGCATTAATTCGTCCTCATCATGGTTAAACGTGCCGACAACGCCAGCTGGGCGTGGTCAGCGTCGGAGAATGGCAGTTTCTTGCCTTTGATTTCCTGATACGGCTCGTGGCCCTTACCTGCCAGCAGAATCACGTCCGGCTTGGCGGCGTGCTTGATCGCCGACAGGATGGCGGCAGCGCGGTCGTCCAGCGCCTGCACCGTCGATGCCGGATTGTTCTGTTCCATGCCAGCCAAAATCTGCTCGATGATCGAGTGCGGATCTTCGCTGCGCGGATTGTCGCTGGTGACCAGCACGTGGTCCGCTGCTTGCGAGAGCTTGCCCATCTGCGGACGCTTGCCGGGATCGCGGTCGCCGCCGCAGCCGAACACGCACCACAGCTGGCCGCCGCGGTCATTCGCCACAGGGCGCAGCGCGGCCAGGGTTTTTTCCAGTGCATCCGGTGTATGGGCGTAGTCGATCACGATCAACGGAGCATCGTGGCCGCCAACTTGCTGCATGCGGCCAGGCGCCGATTCCAGCGCTTCGACTGCTTCGATCGCGGCGCGCAGGCCCAGGCCTTTTGCCAGCACCGCCCCCATTACGCCCAGTGCATTGCTGATGTTGAAGGCGCCGACCAGGTGCGTACGCACTTGTGCAATGCCCAGCGGGCACTCCAGATGGAATTCGGTGCCGCCACTGCGGCCGGCGCGCAGCTGGCTGGCGCGCAGCAGCGTCACGCCTTCGATGTCGGGACGCGCGGTGCTGTCGTGCAGCGTGTAGCCGATCAGCGGGAATTCGCCTGCCAGCGGCGCAGGCTTGGCTTTCAGGTGGTCGATGATGCGTACACCGGCAGGATCGTCCAGATTGACGACCGCCGTTTTCAGGCCTGGCCAGTCGAACAGTTTGAGCTTGGCCGCCTCGTAGGCTTCCATGGTGCCGTGATAATCCAGATGGTCGCGGGTCAGGTTGGTGAACAGCGCCACGTCGAAGTGCATGCCGGACAGGCGGCCTTGTTCCAGGCCGATGGACGACGCTTCAATCGCCAGCGACGCCGCGCCCTTCTCGCGCAGGTCCGCCAGCGAGCGCGCCAGCAGCACTGCATCCGGCGTGGTATAGCCGGTGACGTCGTATTCCACTTCGCCGCGTGGACGGAACACGCCAACGCCCAGCGTGCCGATGACGGCGGCTGGTTCGCCAGCACGCGACAGGGCCTGGCCCAACCAGACAGCGCTGGAGGTCTTGCCGTTGGTGCCCGTGACGGCGACGGTGAACATGGCGGCATCCGGCTGCGCATAGAAAGCATGGGCAATGTCGCCGGCATTCTTCTTCAGGTTCTCGACCGTCAGGTAAGGCACGGTCCACTTGTCGTTCCAGGTGAAGCCGGCGGGATCAAGCACGATCAGCGAGGCGCCCTGCTCGATGGCGCCATCAATAAAGTTACGCCCGTCGGCGGTTTCACCGGCGACGGGTGCAAAAGCAAAGAACACATCGCCCAGCTTGATGCGGCGCGAGTCCGAAGCCAGGTTCGCCGTTGGCGCCAGCTTGCGGATTGCGGCTGCAATAGCCAACGGGTCGAAAGTAGAAGTCGTCACATGTTCCCCTGTGCTGCAGATTCAGGAATGATGATATGGGTCAGGTCCGAGTCCGGCGCAATGTTCTTGGCGCGCAGTGCCTGCGCTGCCAGTGCCGAAAACACAGGACCTGCCACGTCGCCGCCGTAGGTCACCGGGCCGCCCGGCTCGTCGATCATGACGGCGATGATGAAACGCGGATCCGACATCGGCGCCATGCCGACGAAGTTGCCAATGTATTTGGTGTGCGAATAGCGGCCGCCGATAAACTTCTGCGCGGTACCGGTCTTGCCGCCCACGCGGTAGCCTGGCACCTGCGCCTTGACGGCAGAACCGCCAGGCAGCGTCACCATTTCCAGCATCTCACGCATCTCGGCTGCGGTTTTAGGACTGATGACCTGCGTTCCATGCGGCGCTTCATGCACCTTCTGAAACGACAGCGGAATAATGTCGCCATCACGCGCCAGCACCATATAGGCGCGTGCCAGCTGGATCAGCGATACCGAGATACCCTGGCCGAAACTCATGTTGGCGTGTTCGATCGGACGCCATGATTTGTAAGGACGCACGCGGCCTGCCACTGCCCCCGGGAAGCCCCACTTGGGCTGCTGGCCAAAACCGAGCTTGGTGAACATCTCCCACAGGTCCTGCGCCGGCATGCCGAAGGCGATCTTGGTGGTGCCGATATTGGACGATTTCTGGATGATGGTCTGCACGTCGATCATGTAGTGCGCGTGCGTGTCGTGGATCACACGGTCGCCAATGACCATCGAGCCATTACCCGTGTCGAACATGGTGTGCGGCGTGATTTTCTTGGCATCCAGCGCCATCGCAACCGGGAATGGCTTCATCGAAGATCCCGGCTCGAAGGTATCGGTCATCACGCGGTTACGCAGCTGTTCACCGGTCAGCTTGGAGCGGTCATTCGGGTTATAGCTCGGCCAGTTGGCCAGCGCCAGCACTTCGCCGGTGTGAACATCCAGCACCAGCGCGGCGCCAGCCTTGGCGCGGAATTTCTCAACCGCGTCCTTGATCTGGGTGAAAGCGATGTACTGGATCTTGCTATCGATCGACAGGGTGAGATCCTTGCCATCGTGCGGCTCGCGCACCGACTCGATATCTTCCACGATGCGGCCCAGGCGGTCCTTGATGACGCGGCGGCTGCCCGGCACACCTTGCAAGGTCTTCTGCTGCGCCAGTTCCATCGATTCCTGGCCCTGGTCTTCCACGTTGGTGAAGCCCACCACGTGGGTCGTCACTTCGCCCTGCGGATAGAAACGCTTGTATTCCTTGCGGGTCTGGATACCTTCGATGCCAAGCTTGGTGATTTGCTCGGCCACGTCCTGCTCCACCTGGCGTTTCAGGTAAACGAAGCTGCGGTCCGAATCCAGTTTCTTTTGCAGTTCGGCGTCGCTCATCTCAAGCAGCCTGGCCAGCTGTTTCAGCTTGGCCGGCGGAGCTTCCTGCACATCGTCAGGGATCGCCCAGATAGCTTTGACCGGCACCGACGACGCCAGCACCTGGCCATCGCGGTCGGTGATCTTGCCGCGCGTGGCCGGCAGTTCCAGCGTACGTGCGTAACGGATTTCACCCTGCTTCTGCAGGAACTGGGTCGACAGGCCTTGCAGCCACAATGCGCGGCCGGCCAGTGCGGCAAAGGCGGCAAACAATACAAACAGCACCACGCGCGAACGCCAGGTTGGCAGACGCACTGCCAGCACTGGGCTCTTGGAGAAGGCCACACCTTTGGAGGCGGCCACACGGGAGGTGTTCAGATTGCTGCCGCGGCTCATTTGGTGGCCTCTGGCGTCAGGTACTGCGTGCGCGCTGCGGTCAGCGGCGTCATGTTCAGGTCGCGGCGTGCGATTTCCTCGATACGGGCATGCTTGCCCAGCGTCGACTGATCCAGCTGCAGCTGCGCCCATTCGATATCCAGCTGGCGTGCCTGCGATTGCGCACGCTCCAGTTCAATGAACAGATGGCGGGCCTGATACTGCGCGTTAACCAGCGACAGGCCGCAAGCGACCAGCAGCAACGTCAGGACCAGGTTGACCTTATTGCTCACACGCCCTCCGGAACCGGCAGACGGCGGGCGACGCGCATCACCGCCGAACGGGCGCGCGGATTTTCGTCGACCTCGCGGTCGGACGGCTTCATTTTCGACAGCAGCTTGAGTTCCGGCTGCGGCAGGTCTACCGCGCGGATCGGCAAGCGGCGGTCCGGCTGCTCAACGTTGGCCTTGGACGCGAAGAAGCGCTTCACCATGCGGTCTTCCAGCGAATGGAAGCTGATGATCGCGATGATGGCGCCGGCAGCCAGACTGTCGTAAGCGTGGTTCAAACCGACTTCGAGGTCTTCAAGCTCTTTATTGATGAAAATCCGGATAGCCTGAAAGGTGCGGGTTGCCGGATCCTTGCCCTTTTCCCGAGTCTTGACCGCGCCTGCCACGATGCCGGCAAGCTGTCGTGTGGTTGAAATTGGCTCGACTGCCCTGCGAGCAACAATCGCCTTTGCAATCTGAAAAGCAAACCGTTCTTCCCCATATTCCTTTATCACCTTTTCCAGTGTCTGTTCGTTTTCAGTGGCGAGCCACTCCGCCGCCGACATGCCGCGTGTGGTATCCATACGCATGTCGAGCGGGCCGTCGTTACGGAAACTGAAGCCGCGCGCGGCATCGTCCACCTGCGGCGACGAGATGCCCAGATCGAGCAGGATGCCGTCGACCTGGTTCACGCCGCGTTCGGCCAGCGCTTCACGCATGGTGGCAAAGCTGTCGTGGACAATCGTGAAACGCGGGTCATTGATTTGTTCTGCAGTGGCGATGGCCTGCGGATCTTTATCGAAAGCGATTAAGCGGGCCTTAGGACCCAGCCTGGAAAGGATCAGACGCGAGTGGCCGCCACGGCCGAACGTGCCGTCGACGAACACGCCGTTGGCGCGCGCGCCATCCAGCGCCAGCGCATCCACCGCTTCGTCTAACAGCACCGTGCGATGCTGGAATTCAGGCACCGTTGTCGTGGTCATGATGGCGGGGCCTTAGAAAGAGAAATTAGCGAGTACATCGGGAGTGCCGGCTTCCATGGCCAGCGCTTCTTTTTCCGCCATCTTGGCGGCGTCCCAGATCTCGAAGTGGGAGCCCATGCCCATCATCATGACCTCTTTGTCCAGGCCGACGGCGGCGCGGAGTTCGGGCGAGATGAGGATGCGGCCGGCGGCGTCCATTTCCACGTCGGTCGCGTAACCGAGGAAAATGCGCTGCCAGGCGCGTGCTTGCATGGGCCAGCTGGAGATTTGTTGACGGTGTTGTTCCCACACAGGACGGGGGAACAGCATGACGCAGCCGTCGGGGTGGCGCGTCAGGGTGAGGCGGCCTTCGCACTGGATCGAGAGCGCGTCACGGTGCTTGGCAGGAATGGACATCCTGCCTTTGGCATCGAGATTGATTGCGGACGCGCCTTGAAACACGTGATTACCTTTTACCTCAGTTGGTTAGCGGAGCATGAAATGATGGCGATTTGCTTTTCATCTCCCCTGTCCGCTAAGTCAGGCAAAATTTCCCACAAAAAGACACTTTTTCACACAGATGCCCACTTTAGAGGAAGCAATAACAGTGGTCAAGCGCTTTCAGCCAATCGAAACACGGATTTTAGTAATGAAATTAAGGACTTAGCGCGATTCCTTGAAGCCAGCTAGAAATAAAATTACCTAATAAATTAAGTACTTATGTAAGGTTGTGAAGGTGCTACTTCATCTGTACCCATGTGTTTGAACGTGAAAATGCTTATATAAAAAAATTGAATGAAAAGCATAAAGTTGCAAACAGCCAACATTGCGGTATCAAATGAGCAACAGGGAAATGAGGGTGGAAAATGCGGGTATTAAGGAGGGGAAATGCCGGACGGCGCGCCAACAGCGCGCTCAGGCGGAATGCAGAACCTTCACAAAACAGCGGCAAGCCAGGACAAAATTTACTTCTCAGCAACGGGTGCAGCGCAAGTTGTATATACAAATTTTGCACTGCACCACGACTGCTTCAGCGCCATTATACGCGCTGCCGGACCGCCTTAATCGTACGTCGCGTACAGCGTCACGCCGCTGAATGGCTGGCGGGCCTGCAGCAGGATGTAGTACCAGCGGCCGCTGACCGGCGTGGTCAGGTTCACCGCTTCCGCGTTGCCGGCGGTGGCCGATGCCAGGTCATGCGAGGCGATGGTCGGGTAGCGGTCCAGCGCCACGTACAGGTCGACGTCGCCCGTGCCGCCCTTGGTGAACACCCGCACATTTTTCGCGCCGGCGGGCAGCATCAGATAGGCGTATGCCTGGCCTGACGACGCCAGGTTGCCAATGCCGCAGTTCTTGCCCAGGTAGGAAGTGGAGGAGCACGCCGGCAGAGCAGGATTCGGCATCGGCGGCTCGCCGGCCGTGGTAGCGCTGGCGACCCAGTCGGAAAACTCGGCGTCGTAACGGGTGCCGATCAGGCCCATGAAGTTCTGATAGCGATCGTAGTCGCCAACGCGGAAGTCGCCCAGCACCACGTCCACGTCGGCGCGGTGCTTCTCCATCATGAAGCGCGTGGCCATGTAACCCCAGCGATAGGCGCGGTTCACATAGTCAGCCATGCCGTAGGTGTTGCCGAAGATGTCGCTCAGGCGATAGGTGCCGGTTTTGGCCATGTCGATGGCAGCCTGGTTATCGTTTTTCAGCGACAGGTACTCGGCAATGCCCTCGATCCACCAGACGGTGGGCTTGGCGGTGGCGGCGGCAAAGTCGCCTTCCATGTCGAAGCGGCCGTCCAGGTAGTGGACATATTCATGCTCGAGGTTCCAGACCTGGAAGACGGGACGCAGCCACGATGCTTCATGCGCGATGAAGCGGGCCTGGTTGCCAGGCACGTCAGGCTCGCCTTCCAGATACATGCCGCCATTGTCGGTGCTGATATCGTAGATGACAGACGCGTACTTGCTGTAGTTGGCATAGTCGTCGAACACCACCAGCTCCAGCGAGGTATTGCCGTCGTTGGCGACCGGCGTGCGCTTGGTCTGCAGCATGTCGTGCACATAGTTCTCTTCGCGCGCCAGCTTGTCGCAGATTTCCTGCAGCTGGGCGGGCGTCATCTCCTGTGCGCGCACATGCAGCGTCGGGCTGCACGACTTGGAGTACTTGAGCACCGCGTCGGCCAGCTTGCTGGTGTAGTCGCAGGTGCCGTATTCCGCACAGCTGGCGTTGTCGTAGTATTTGACGGCACTGGCGGCGGCCAGCCATAAGCCGCTATCAGCGCCGGTCATGGTGCTGGTGGCCAGCATATTCTTGACCATCGGCTTGATGCTGTTTTTCAGCGCCGGATACTGCATGAAGCGGAATGCCTCATTGGTCGCATCGGTCAGCTGGTAGCCATAGTCGCCGCCCAGCAGCGCCGCCTTGTTGGCGGTGACGAAGTTGTTCAGCGCCGTCGCGTAGGACAGGTCATTCTGCAGCAGCGGCGTACCTTCCGGACGATAGTGAGCGTAAAAGATCACCGTCAGCGCCGAGGTGAAGCCGCCACTGGCGCTGGCGTCACGCAAGCCATTCACCGCGTTGGGTGCGTCCGGACGATTGGTGTAGCGCTGCACCAGCGCTTTCACGCTGGACAGGTAGTAAGGCTCGTCATGCATATTGGTGATCAGCCGGATCACCTCTCCCGCCGTGGTATAGCCGGTGGCGTTGGGCGCATACAGCTGGGTGCCATCCGCCAACTGCTTGATCGGTGCGCGCAGCGACATCTTGAGCGTCTGCGCAGGTTCCGGAATGGTGCCGCCGCTGGACAGGTAGTAGCCGGCGCGCAGATACAGCGCCAGGTTCACCAGCGCCAGATTGGTGGCGTTGTAATTGCCCGCTTCCTGCGTGAAGCGGCTGGCGATGGCGCTCCAGTTGCTGGCCGAGTACACGGTGGCGCCCTGGGCTGCGCTCAGCGAGAACAGGCCATACGTACACTCATAATCCGGCAGGTTGACCAGATAATCGGCCAGCGCCGCGCCGCTGTAGGACGCCAGCTTGTTCATGTCCTTGCATTCAGGCGTGGCCAGTTGTGCTTTCAGCCGGCTGCGCTGCTCCTTGGGCAGCAGGTCGTAGCGCGGCTTGGTGGTGGCCGGCAGCTTGAACTGCGACTGTTCCGCCGTCGGTGGCAAGCTTTGACGCTGGTGCGGCATGGGCGCCTGTTTCAGGCGTCCTTGCTGGTCTGCGGCGGGATCGGCGCTCTGGTCGGCGCGGGCGCCGAGCGACAGGCTGGTGGCCAGCAAAGCGGTAAAGTACAGGGTATTTCTCGACAAAGACATGTCTGCCTCTCCTTCAAGATAGGGGTGTTATTTGTGTTTTTATTTGCCGGCGAGCGGCAGGAAAAATACTATCTTGATAAGCTTGCCGAACGGGCCAGCGGCCCTGCGGAGACTGGCGGTTCGGTAGATTTAGAGGCAGGAGCTCGCGCAATCAGCACAGCCGCCGCACGAAAAAACGACATTCAGGGCCGCATTTCCCACAGCGCGGCGACCGAGGTCTCCGGCCTTGCATGATGGGAGGCGCGATACTGCACCGGCGTCATGCCGGTGAAAGACTTGAACTGGCGGCTGAAGGCGCTGTGGTCGGTGTAGCCGCACTCATTGGCGATATCGGCGATGCTGCGGTACTGGTCCGACTCGATCATCGCCAGCGCACCGCTCAGGCGCGATTGCAGCAGCAGCTGGCGCGGGCTGTAATGGAACACGCGCTGGAACAGGCGCTCCACGCGCGCCAGCGGCATGCCCGCGTCCTGCGCCAGATCATTCAGGGACAGGGATTCACGGTAATGGTCGCGGATATGCTGCGCAATGCTGGCGATCTTGCGGTACTCGGGATGCTGCGCGTCGGCCAGCCCCAGGTCATGCGACGTGCCGACCAGGCCAACGATGACGCCTGCCGCGTCGCGCAGCGGCGTCTTGTGGGTCAGGCACCAGCCGTGACAGCGGTTGGGATAAAGGTGCAGTTCAAGATGCTTCTTGATCGTGCTGCCGGCTTCAATGACCTCGCGGTCCTGCGCCATATAGGTCTGCGCAAGGTGGCGCGGGTGCACCTCCATCACGGTTTTGCCGACGATCTCCTGCTTCGTGCGCAGGCCGCAGCGCCGCACCAGTGTGCGGTTGGCCGCCAGATAGCGCCCTGCGCGATCCTTGACGAAAAACGCGACGTCGCTCAGCTCATCAAACAGGATTTCGATGGCCGCCAGTTCGACATTCTGCATCCCTGCCCCCATGCTCTTTTAGCAAGATAGGCAATCTTACCTTTAGCTCAGGCGTTCAGCAATGGCTGCCAGTTACGGAATCCGTCGCTGGCTTGCGGCTCCCATGGGAAGACGCCAGCGGTGCTCGGGAAGATGATCTGCCAGGCGCGGAAGTGCGGCCCCTTGTGCAGCCACAGCGCCCACCCCATGTACTCCTCATAGTGGCGCGGATCGACTTCGCCGATCACGCACTCGAAATCGCCACCCAGCAAATCGGCCACGCGCGCGCCCGGTGCGATGGCGCCGCCCTCCTTCATCTGACGATAGCACTCGTTGATGACCGGCTGCGCAACGTCGGCACCCAGTCCCACCACAATCAGCTCGGGCAGGCCCAATGATTTTTCGATACCGATCGAATAGGAAAACGGCGGCAGCTCGTCCTCCCCCATCACATTCAGAATATGCAGGCCATACGTTGCGATATTGGCCAACGCCTTTTGTTCGCTTTGATCCATCAGTCGGTCCAGGATTTGGAGCGCTCAACTGCACGCGCCCAGGTAGATAACAGGTCGGCGCGCTGATCGGCGCCCATGGCTGGTTCGAAGCGGCGGCCGCAGCGCCATTGCGCGGCGATTTCTTCCTGCGTGTCCCAGAAACCGACAGCCAGGCCGGCCAGGTAGGCAGCGCCCAGCGCAGTGGTTTCAGTCACCAGCGGCCGGACCACGGGAACGCCCAGCAGGTCGGCCTGGAACTGCATCAGCAGATCATTGCGGGCGGCGCCACCGTCGGCGCGCACTTCGGTCAGCGGGATCGATGCATCCTTCTGCATCGCCGTCATCAGCTCCGCGCTCTGGTAGGCGATGGCTTCCAGCGCAGCGCGGGCGATGTGGGCGCGCGTGCTGCCGCGGCTCAGGCCAAACAGCGAGCCGCGCGCGTAGGCATCCCAATGCGGGGCGCCGAGTCCGACAAAGGCCGGCACCATGAACACGCCGCCGCTATCCGGCACGCTGGCCGCCAGCTCCTCTACTTCCGCCGACGAGCGGATGATGCCCAAGCCATCGCGCAGCCACTGCACGGTGGCGCCGCCCATGAACACGCTGCCTTCGAGCAGATAGTCGGTCTCGCCATCCACGCGCCAGCCCACAGTGGTCAGCAGCCGGTTATGCGAGGCCACCGGATGGCGCCCCAGATGCATCAGCATGAAACATCCCGTACCATAGGTGTTCTTGACCATGCCCGGCTTGTGGCAAGCCTGGCCGAACGTAGCGGCCTGCTGGTCGCCAGCGATGCCGGCCACGGGAATCGCTGCGCCAAACAGGCCCGGATGCGTATTGCCCACTTCCTCGCTGGACGAGACGATCTGCGGCAGCACCGACTCCGGAATATCGAACAGGTGCAGCAGGTCGTAGTCCCAGCGCATCAGGTGGATGTTGAACAGCATGGTGCGTGAAGCGTTGCTGACGTCCGTCACATGCTGGCCGGTGAGTTTGTACACCAGCCAGCTGTCGACCGTGCCGAACGCCAGACCGCCATGCTTCGCCTTCGCGCGCGCGCCGGGCACATGGTCCAGCAGCCATTTCAGTTTGGAGGCGGAAAAGTAGGCATCCAGTTCCAGCCCGGAGATGTCGCTGATCTTTTTTGCCTTGCCGGCGGCGCGCAAGGCATCACACAGGTCGGCCGTGCGGCGGTCCTGCCAGACGATGGCTGGCGCCAGTGGTTCGCCCGTCTTTCGGTCCCAGATCAGCGTGGTCTCGCGCTGGTTGGTGACGCCGATGGCCAGCACCTGGTGCGCGTCGATCTGATTGTCGTGCAGGACCTTGCGGGCGACGGCGAGCTGGCTTTGCCAGATGTCGTTGGGGTCATGCTCGACCCAGCCGGATTGCGGGAAATGCTGCGGGAATTCTTGCGCCGCGCTGCCACAGATCTGACCCTGATGGTCGAACAGGATGGCGCGCGAACTTGTAGTGCCCTGATCCAGGGCCAATATGTATTTCTTCATCGGCAGTAGTCCCCAGCGCGGCGTGCGCCTGGGTCCGCGTCCGCCGCGAATACGTTGTTAGATGAAGCAAGCCGATAGGCCGGATTTTGTTACGGCACAGGCGAACCTGCGCTATGACAGCCATTCCTCTAGGCGCTGGATTACTCCAGCGCTCAAGCTTCCTACCCGCACGCTCCGCGAGCAACATCATCGCGTGCCTATTTGGAATTGCACCAGGTGGAGGTTACCGCGTTTCACCGTAACTTAATACGCTCGTCTCTGTGGCCCTATTCCTCGCCTTATACCGCCTCCAGCACACAAGTGCGCTGGACTAGGCTTTCGGCGGACGGCCGTTAACCGTCACCCCGCTCTATGGAGTCCGGACCTTCCTCCCGTCAGGCCTTACGCACTGACCAGCGGCTGTCTGGCTTGCTTCAGGCGGTATTGTACCAGTCCGGGCCTCCAAATCTGAAATTTGGTGTCGCCATTCCAAAAGCCGCCCTTCGCACTCCGCCTTAGAATGCTCTGATAATTCACCCACGAGGCTCACAATAATGACGCAACCATCCCGCACCGGCGGCCAGATCCTGGTCGACGCCCTGAAGATCCACGGCGTGGACACCGCTTTCGGCGTACCCGGCGAAAGCTATCTGGACGTACTCGATGCCCTGCACGATTCCGACATCCGCTTCATCATCAACCGCCAGGAAGGCGGCGCCGCGTTCATGGCCGACGCCTACGGCAAAATGACGGGCAAGCCGGGGATCTGCTTCGTCACCCGTGGCCCGGGCGCGACCAATGCGTCGATCGGTGTGCACACGGCGTTCCAGGATTCGACCCCGATGATTCTGTTCATCGGCCAGGTGGGCAGCGACTTCATGGACCGTGAAGCCTTCCAGGAAATCGACTACCGCCGCATGTACGGCCAGATGGCCAAGTGGGTAGCGCAGATCGACCGCGCCGACCGCATGCCGGAATACATCGCACGCGCCTTCCAGATCGCTACCAGTGGCCGCCCTGGCCCGGTGGTGCTGGCCCTGCCGGAAGATATGCTGACCACCCTGGCCGCCGTCGCCGACACGCGCAGCTACCAGACCGTGCAAGCCTCGCCTTCCGCCGCGCAGATCGCCACCGTGCGCTCAATGCTGGCCGAAGCGAAGAAGCCACTGGTGCTGCTGGGCGGCGGCGGCTGGAATGAACAGGCCTGCGCCGACATCCAGCGCTTTGCCGAAGCCAATGACCTGCCGGTATCGTGCGCCTTCCGCTTCCAGGACCTGCTGGACAATGAGCATCCCAACTACATCGGCGACGTCGGCATCGGCATCAATCCCAAGCTGGCGGCGCGCGTGCGCGAGGCGGATGTGATTCTGGCGATCGGCCCACGCCTGGGCGAGATGACCACCAGCGGCTACTCGCTGCTGGCGTCCCCAGTACCGGCGCAGCGCCTGATCCACGTGCATGCGGATACCGAGGAACTGGGCAGTGTGTACCAGGCCGAGTTGATGATCAACAGCGGCATGCCGCAAGTCGCTTCGATGCTGGCGGCAATGGAACCGGTGAACGCCAGCGCATGGCAGACCAGCGTGGCCGAGGCCAAGGCCGATCTGCACGCATGGCAGCAGCAGCCGGCCATCTTCAAGGACGGCAAGGCGCCGCTGGACCTGTGGCAGGTAGTGCAGCAGATCGACAAGCTGACGCCGCATGATGTCATCATCACCAACGGCGCCGGCAACTACGCCACCTGGGCGCACCGCTTCCACAGCTACGGCGGCATGCGTACGCAGCTGGCGCCAACCAGCGGCGCCATGGGCTACAGCGTGCCGGCCGGCGTGGCGGCGAAGATCATCGCGCCGGAACGCACGGTGGTCACCTTTGCTGGCGACGGCGAGTACATGATGAATGGCCAGGAGCTGGCCACGGCGGTGCAGTATCAGGCCGGCGTCGTCATCATCGTGTTCAACAACGGCATGTTCGGCACCATCCGCATGCACCAGGAGCGCGACTATCCAGGCCGCGTGTCCGGCACCACGCTGCACAACCCGGACTTTGCCGCGCTGTCGGTGGCGTATGGCGGCGCTGGTGAAGTGGTGACCAGGACCGAGGAATTTGCGCCCGCACTGGAACGCGCGCTGGCCTTCACGCGCGACAAGCATCTGCCAGCGGTGATTGAGCTGCGCTACGACGGCAACCTGATCACGCCGGGCGCGACGCTGGAAACCATCCGCAAGACGGCGCAAGCCGCCAAGGCGGCGAAGTAAGCCAGGCCGCCGGCTTATAAACCGGCGGTGCGCGTGGAGCCGGCGTCCAGCACCGGCTTTTCTTCCTCTTCTTTTTCCTGCTTGATTTTTGGCGCAGGGCAGGCGCGGCAGGTGCCGGTCTTGCGGCCGAAGTCCGTCACCAGCGGCAAGCGCATCGGCACCGATTCATCGCCGCAATAGCCACCGTCCAGCACCACGGCTTTGCCGTTATCGACCACTTTGGCGTTGATGGTGCGCTCTTCCTCATCGGGCGGCTGCACCGTGAAATAAAACTGCTGGCCGCGCGGATCAATCGTCACGTCGCTGGCCACTACCGGCCAGCTCAAGCCGCCGGCGGTGTATTCGTACAAAATCGTATCGACTTCGGCAAAGCGCTGCAGCGTGATGCGCTGGCCGCCAAATTCGCCACTGTCGGGATGGACGCACAGATCGGAAAACACCAGCATGCCGTAACGCGGCAACGCGCCAGGCTTGGCTTTGGATTTAGGCGCAGCCAGCACGGCGCAGGAAGCCAGCAGGATCGCACCGGCCAGCAAAGTACGTCGTGTCATCTTCGTCATAAAACGCTTTCAGAAAAGAACAACGGCTGCACTGGGCAGCCGTTGTTGCATCTAAACCTGAATAATCAGATTAGAAGGAGTGCTTCAGACCCAGGTTGAAGGCTTTGTCGCCCGAACCAGCTTCGGTGTTGTTACCAACGGTGTAGCCTGCGCCGTTTTTGTTTTTGATTTTAGCGTAAGCAACGTAGGTGCTGGTGCGTTTCGACAGAGCGTAGCTGTAGCCGATTGCCCATTGGTCAGCATCACGGTTAGCAACTTCTTTGTCGTTTTTGCGGATGAACGAAGCCATCACGGTGCCAGCCGCGCCAACTGGAGCGGTCAGACCGATCAGAGCGTCGCTGCTGTCGGTCGACGGAGCGAAGGTGTAGCCGAAAGCGTTGGTGGTGCTGTTCAGAGGAGCCGAACCCAGACCTTTGTCTTTCGAGTAAGCGCCGTACACTTTAACAACTTGGAAGTCGTAGTTAGCAGCGATCAGAGCGTTGTGGCCAACACCAGCGGTTTTCAGGGTGGTGGTGTCGTTGTTTTTGCTGTTGTAAGCAACGGCAACGTTCAGAGGACCGTTGTTGTAACCCAGCGAGCCACCGATCTGACGTTGTGCCGAAGCGTCGCCAGCTTGTTCGCCCAGGCTGTACGAAACAGCGCCGGTGAAGCCGCTCAGGTTAGGCGTTTTGTAGACAACAGCGTTGTCGTTGCGGGTCATGTAGCTAGCGACTGGGAACAGGTTTTTAGCGGTACCAGCGTAGCCCATTGCGAACGGGTCACCTACGTCACGCAGGGTTTCGTAGTACGGAGTGTACTGACGGCCCAGGGTCAGGGTACCAGCGGTTTTCGACGACAGACCAACGTAAGCTTCGCGGTTGAACAGACGGTTCGCGGTGTTGTCCAGGGTACCGTCGTCGATCTTCACGCCAGCTTCCAGCTTGAAGACTGCGCTCAGACCGCCGCCCAGATCTTCGGTGCCTTTGAAGCCCAGACGGGAAGCCGAAGCGGCACCGCTGGTTACTTTGGTGGTGTTGCCAACTGCGCCGCCGCGCTCGCTGACGATACCGGCATCCAGGATACCGTAGATGGTGACGTTCGATTGAGCGAACGCAGCGGAGCTGGTAGCTGCCAGTACGGCGATAGCGATAAGGGATTTTTTCATTACGTGTTTCCTTCAGTTGTGTTGCTGTAAAAATTGAGCCAGTAGTACGGCGTGTTCGGTGCTTCTCGGCTTTGTGCCGTTTTGTGCGTGAGGGCAAACTCCCCAGCTGCCACTGTGCATCCCGGTGGGATGCGTTCACTGTATTGCGGCCGATAAATCTACGCCGGCTTTATCGCAGCGCTCTCCCGGAGCGCTGGAGGCGGCACTATACTGATGCTGAGAAACTTCAACAAGTGTAAAACCATTCATACTGAACAGTCTGCACTCTTGTTTTTTTCAAAAGCAGCGGTATTTTACCGCATCGCAATATTTCCTGCCGATCAAGCGAAACAGGCCAGTCTTTCCGCACGATGAACACGGTGGGTGTACCACTTCTTCGACGGACCAAGTAAAAATAGCTACATTGCTATTTCTGACGTTATTTTATACTGAACCCTGGAATCCCTTGCCTCTACCGAATGGTAATAAGCTAACGCCTCCAGACTTTGTTCAGGTGGCTTTTCGGCTCAAAATGGCCCCGAAACCAACTTTGCCCCTAGTATTACAGCTTTATTAGTGTAGTAAATTCTGCAAAAACAGCGCTCACTTGCATCCCGTTACTGATTTGTAAGAAATTGCTACCTGTTGTGTTTAGGAGACAAAATAGTGCATTTTCTTGCACAATCGCACCGGTTTGGTGCATGAAATTGATTCACTTCATCCAGGTTAAGCGCTCCAGCACCGCTGTTTTCGGCGTTCGCCACCGAAAGTTACAAGCCTGACATCGGTCTTGCCAGAAATTCTGCTGTCTACAACAACTGCCTTCATTATTTTTCAACTTTCTCAAACATTTTTGTCATGGACAAAGGCGGGGCAAAAACGATATTCGGTTAAATAGTTCCGTATGCCAACTGTGTGTCGTGGACAAGCTTCCCGGCGCCCGCTGAAATGAGCGAAAACGTCAATACAGCCACGGTGCTTGCTGGCGAAAAACGAATGTAAAATGCAGGTCGCACTGAGGCGGCAAGGGCTTCAGATGTGTGTGCACCCGGTCCCTGTGCCAACCCACGCAGCTGCCCCAAAAATCGCAGCCGCTAAAGCCTGATGACGAATACAGTTCCATCACAATCTGTTCCGAGCACGATCAGCGACGTCGAACGCGACACCGGCGTGGCCAAGGAAACCTTGCGCGTGTGGGAACGGCGTTACGATTTTCCGCAACCGCTGCGCGATCCCCATGGCGAACGGGTCTATCCGATTGAACAGGTGCACAAGCTGCGGCTGGTCAAACGCCTCATCGACCTCGGCTTCCGTCCGGGCAAGGTGATTCAATACAGTGCAGCGGAATTACAGGCGCTGACCGGCAAGGCTACCGGCCTGGGCAACGGCCCGGCCACGCCTGCGCCGGAGCTGCAGACCTATCTGGATTTATGCAAGA
Organism: Duganella sp. CY15W; assembly: GCF_009857555.1. NCBI lineage: Bacteria > Pseudomonadati > Pseudomonadota > Betaproteobacteria > Burkholderiales > Oxalobacteraceae > Duganella > Duganella sp. CY15W. The sequence continues at coordinate 266,536 of NZ_WWCQ01000004.1, forward strand.
GCCATCAAATGGAAGCGCTGCGCCGCAAGCTGTCGCAGGCGTTGCTCATGATGGGGCTGAAGAGTTTTGTGATCGAGCTGGTGGCGCCGCTGACCACGCTGATCGGCGAAGCCTGGGCCAGCGGCCAGCTGGCGACATTTGAAGAACACTTATATACCGAATCACTGACCGTGGTGATGCGCAGCGCGATCTTTGCCATGCCGCAGGCCAATGGCAACCATATCAGTGCGCCACGCATCCTGCTGACCACGCTGCCGCAGGAACGGCATGGCCTGGGCCTGCTGATGGCCGAAGCCATGTGCGTGGCGGAAGGCGCCCACTGTATTTCGCTGGGCGTGCAAACGCCGCTGCTGGATATCGTCGAAGCGGCACGCGTGCAGCGCGTCGATATCATTGCGCTGTCGTTCTCGGTAGCCATGAATCCGCGCCAGGCGCTCGATGGTCTGGCGGAACTGCATCAACGCCTGAATGGCTGCGCCGAGCTGTGGGCCGGTGGCACCAATGCTGCGTTGAAACGCCGGCGGCCGCCGTATGTGCGCGTGTTTGAGCTGGCGCATCTGGCCGGCGCGATTGCCGAGTGGCGCGCGCGCAGCACCCCGCACACCGCATAGCCCGGGGTCTGACCCCGCATGGGGTCAGACCCCTTTGGTTAGGGGTGCGCGGTGGCGCTCTGGTAAAATAGGCAAACTTCGTGCTGGCCAGCACCCCAACTACATATCCATGTTCAGCTTCTTCAAGAAAAAACCTGTCGCTCCCGAAGCGCCTGCGGCGCCTGTCGTCGCCCCTACCCCAGCCGAGGCGCCTGCCGCCATCCAAGTCCCTGACCTGCTGCCGATCGAAGAACCGGCCGAGAAAAAACAGTCGTGGATGGCGCGCCTGAAGGCTGGCCTGTCCAAAACCTCCAACAACCTGTCCATCCTGTTTGTCGGCGCCAAGATCGACGACGACCTGTACGATGAACTGGAAGCGGCGCTACTGATGTCCGACGCTGGCGTCGACGCCACCGAATACCTGCTCGATGCACTCAAACGCAAGGTCAAGGAAGACAAGCTGCTGGACGCCGCCGCCGTCAAGGCCGCGCTCAAACAGCTGCTGATCGAACTGCTGACCCCGCTGCAACATCCCTTCGAGCTGGGCCGCCACACGCCCACCGTGATGATGATTTCCGGCGTCAACGGCGCTGGCAAGACCACCACCATCGGCAAGCTGGCCAAGCATATGCAGACGCACGGCCAGTCGGTGCTGCTGGCAGCCGGCGATACCTTCCGCGCCGCCGCGCGCGAGCAGCTCATGGTCTGGGGCCAGCGCAACAACATCACCGTGATCTCGCAAGCGTCGGGCGATCCGGCAGCCGTGTCGTTTGACGCCGTGCAGTCCGGCAAAGCCAAGGGCGTGGACGTGGTCATGATCGACACCGCCGGCCGCCTGCCGACCCAGCTGCACCTGATGGAAGAACTCAAAAAGGTCCAGCGCGTGATTGGCAAAGGCATGGACGGCGCACCGCACGAAACTCTGCTGGTGATCGACGGCAATACCGGGCAAAATGCGCTGGCGCAAGTCAAAGCCTTTGACGACGCCCTCAAGCTGACCGGCCTGGTGATTACCAAGCTGGACGGCACTGCCAAGGGCGGCATCCTGGCAGCGATTGCGCGTGTGCGTCCAGTGCCGGTGTATTTCATCGGCGTGGGCGAGAAGATTGAAGACCTGCAGCCGTTTGTGGCTGCCGAATTTGTAGAAGCACTGCTTGGATAATCAGACCTCTATGATCGAATTCCGGAACGTCTCGAAACAATACTCTTCCGATGTGATGGCGCTGCGCGACATCTCGCTGACGGTAAATAAAGGCGAACTGGTCTTTCTGGCCGGCCCATCCGGGGCCGGCAAATCCACCCTGATGAAAATGATTGCCGCCATGGAGCGTCCCAGCTCCGGGCAGGTGATCGTCAATGGCCAGGACATCGCCCGCATCAAGCCGGCTGCCGTGCCCTTCCTGCGCCGTAATCTCGGACTCATCTTTCAACAACAGCGTCTGCTGACCGACCGCAGCGTGCTGGCCAACGTCATGCTGCCGCTGCTGGTGACCGGCGCCTCCAAGACGCAGGCCGAGCAGCGCGCCCGCGCCGCACTGGGCAAGGTTGGCCTGGGCGACCGCGCCGATGCGCAGCCGCTGGCCTTGTCGGGCGGCGAGCAGCAGCGCGTGTCGATCGCGCGCGCCATCGTCAACCGTCCGCAAGTGATCCTGGCCGACGAGCCGACTGCCAATCTGGACCGCGCCAGCGCCAACAAGGTGCTGGATGCGCTCAAGGCGTTCAACTCGGTGGGCGTGACCTGCCTGATCTCCAGCCACGATGAACAGATGCTGGATGCCGCCGCGCGTGTGATCCACCTCAACCAGGGTCAGCTGGAGGTGGCAGCATGACCTACTGGTTCCGCCAACACCGCTACGCGCTGAGCGCGGCACTGGTGCACCTGCGCCGTTCGCCCGGTGGTTTCCTGTTCAATATTCTGGTGGTGGCGATTGCACTGGCCCTGCCCTTCATGGGCGTGACGCTGCTGGACAATGTGCGTCCGATGTCGGAATCGCTGTCGGTCGATCCGGAAATCAGCGTGTTTCTGAAACAGGAAACTTCGCGTGAAAACGCCGAAGCGCTGGCGGTACAACTGCGCCAGGCCGTGAAAGACCGGCAAGCGAAGATCATCTTCACGCCGCGCGAAAAGGCGCTGGAAAACCTGAAAGACAAGAACGGCTTGGCCGATGTGCTGGCCACCCTGGGCGACAATCCGCTGCCGGACAGCTATGTGCTGAAGCTCGATGCCTTCCGCAACGCCCAGGCCGGCGGCGATGTCGACCAGCTGGCCGAACAGATCCGCAGCCTGCCCGGCGTGGATACCGTGCAGGTGGATTCGGCCTGGGTCAAACGCCTGGCCGCACTGCTGAACATCCTGCGCCTGGCGCTGCTGCTGCTCGCAGCTACCTTGGGCACGGTGGTGGTGGCGGTGATCTTTAACACCATCCGCCTGCAGGTGCTGACCCAGCGCGAGGAAATCCTGGTGTCCAAGCTGATCGGCGCGACGGACAGCTTCATCCACCGGCCCTTCTATTACACGGGCGCCTTGCTGGGCCTGAGTGCTGGCGCGGTGGCGCTCGGCGCAGTGACGCTGGCGCTGCGCCCGCTGAACACCGCGATTGCCGAATTTGCAAAATTGTACGCATCGGAATTCCAGCTGGCGCCGCTGCCGGCCATAGCGATTGCCGCCCTGCTGGCGCTGTCGGCGACGCTGGGCCTGATTGGCGCCCGCCTGTCGGTCAAGCGCCATACCGCCCGTCTCAACTAAGTCCTCTCCCGGTTCCGTGCGTCCGCGTACGGAACCGCGCCCTAATGCAGGTCTACGATGTTTTCCATCGTTAAGTCAGACCTAAGATCCATCCAGCATCCTAAATGCATCCAAAGTCTTGATAGCATTTTTACTATCAGGCTCATAAATTTTGAACGATTGGCACTCAACGACAGAGAGTGCTAATATATGTTCGAAAGAGTACGTTAGTGCTCATAAGCAATCTCAAGCGAAGGGAACGAAAATGACTATGATGTCCGTGGTACCTGCCAATAACAGCGCTCTGGAACTCGGGTTCAGCGGCAGCCTGGGTAACCTGGATGCCTACATTTCGGCCGTCAATCGCCTGCCGATGCTGACGCACGAAGAAGAAATCTCGCTGGCCAAGCGCCTCAAAGACCAAGCCGACCTGGGCGCCGCCCAGAAACTGGTGATGTCCCATCTGCGCCTGGTGGTGTCGATCGCGCGCGGCTACCTGGGCTATGGCCTGCCACATGGCGACCTGATCCAGGAAGGCAATATCGGCCTGATGAAAGCCGTCAAACGCTTCGACCCTGATCAGAATGTGCGCCTGGTGTCTTACGCCATGCACTGGATCAAGGCCGAGATGCACGAATACATCCTGAAGAACTGGCGTCTGGTCAAGGTGGCAACCACCAAAGCCCAGCGCAAGCTGTTCTTCAACCTGCGCAGCCACAAGCAAGGTCTGGACGCGATGACGCCTGCCCAGATCGATCAGCTGGCGAAAACGCTGGATGTGAAGCGCGAAGAAGTGATCGAAATGGAAACCCGTCTGAGCGGCCGTGACATTGCGCTGGAGTCGCCGACGGATGATGAAGATGACAAGTTCGCGCCCATCGCCTATCTGTCGTCGGAAGCCTCCGAACCGACCCGCGTGCTGGAAGCCGAACAGGTCACCCGTCTGCAGTCCGAAGGCCTGGAAGAAGCGCTGGGCAAGCTGGACGCCCGTTCGCGCCGCATCATCGAAGCGCGCTGGCTGGCCAACGACGACGGTTCGGGCGCCACGCTGCACACGCTGGCCGATGAATTCGGCGTGTCTGCTGAGCGTATCCGCCAGATCGAAGCCGCTGCGCTCAAGAAAATGAAAGGTGCGCTGGCCGCGTACGTGTAAGACCTCCCCGCTTCCCCCGGAATGCCGCCGGCGCAAGCCGAGCGGCATTTTTTTTGCCCCTCCTTTGACGTGGCGCTGACCACGTGCCGTTCGTGCGCCGCGCCTATGGTCTTTTTGCTAAGCTTGCTTTCAAAGGATGCAGGAGCGCTCTAATGAAAAAAAATATACTACGGCAGCTGTTCGTGCTACCGCTACTGGTAGCCGTCATGGCCGCGCTACATGCTTGCGGCAGCGCCACGGGCAGCGTGCGCGCACCGGCCCCGTTCACCACCACCTACGTGCTGCACCAGGGCGGCAGCGTTGCCCTCACGTCGGCCGCAACGGGCGGCGCGGGTGTGGCGTCCAGCGCGCCCGCGCTCAAGCTGGACCGGGTCAACGATAGCCGCTGCCGCAAGGACGCGGTCTGTGTCTGGGCGGGCTACATCAGCTTCAGTTTCGCGCTGGTCCAGCCTGATGGCAGCACCAGTAATTTCGTTCTGTCAGATAACATGCCCAACGGCACGACTACGATCAACCAGGGTGGCCTCAACTTCACGCTGGTCGAATTTGATCCCAAGGAAGTCCCTGCAAAAAATGAAACAACGCCGGATTATCGGGTAAGCTTAAAGGTGAGCAACACTAACTCACCTTGAACCTTGCCCACATGACCACGTTGATACGTCCCACCCGCACCGTTCTCGCCGCTTCGTTCACCCTTTCCATCCTGGTTTCCCTGGCCTTGCCGGCCGCCGCCAAGACACCGGTTGCCACCGGCACGGGCGGCGCCGTGGCCACCATCAGCGAGCCTGCATCGCAGGCCGCAATTGCCATCCTCAACCAGGGCGGCAATGCGGTCGATGCGGCAGTCGCGGCGGCGGCCACGCTGGGTGTGACCGATCCGTTCAGCTGCGGCATAGGCGGTGGCGGCTTCATGGTGATTTACCTGGCCAAGGAAAAACGCGTCATCACCATCGATCACCGCGAAACGGCGCCGGCCAGTTTTACGCCCACCGTGTTCCAGCAGGACGGCAAGCCGATGGATTTCGATACGGTGGTCGCCAGCGGCAGGTCGGTGGGTGTGCCGGGCACCGTGCGTGGCTGGCATGAGGCGCTGGACCGCTACGGCAGCATGAGCTTCCGGCAAGTGCTGGCGCCAGCCACCGTCTTGGCCGACAAGGGATTCAAGGTGAGCACCAATTTTTCCCATCTGGCGCAGGAGAATGAAGCCAAGTTCGCCATGTTCCCCGCCACTGCCGCGCTGTATCTGCGGAACGGCAAAGCCATCAGCGAAGGCACGCTGCTGCGCAATCCCGATCTGGCCAACGCTTATCGCACGCTGGCAGCGGGCGGCGTCAAGGCTTTCTACAGCGGCAAAATGGCGCGCGCGATCGTCGATACGGTCAACGCCCACAGCGGCCAGATGACGCTGGCCGATCTGTCCAACTATGAAGCGCGCCTGCGCCAGCCAGTACACAGCACCTATCGTGGTTATGATTTATACGGTATGCCGCTGCCTGGCAGTGGCGGCATCGCGATCGCCGAAGCGCTCAATATTCTGGAGGGCTATGACCTCAAGTCGATGCCGCGCGAGAAGGCCGAACACCTGTATCTGGAAGCGAGCCGTCTGGCTTTCGCTGACCGCAACGCCTACCTGGCCGATCCCGAATTTGTGGATGCCCCGGTGACCGGCCTGCTGAGCAAGGAATACGCCGCGCGCCGCCGTGAGCTGATCAACCCTGAGCAGGCCAGCGTGCAGGCGCCGGTGGGCGATCCCTACCCGTTCCAGAACGACAGCAGCATCCCGCTGCGTCCCAACGCCAACAAGCTGATTGCAGAAAGCGCGCACACCACCCATCTCACGGTGTCCGACAAGGACGGCAACATCGTCGCCTACACCTTTACGATTGAAGCATGGGGCGGCAGCGGCATCGTGGTGCCGGGCTATGGCTTCCTGCTCAATAACGAGATGACCGATTTCGATTTCTCCGGCCCTGCTCCCAACGTACCGGAAGCGGGCAAGCGCCCACGTAGCAGCATGTCGCCGACCATCGCCTTCCGGAACGGCAAGCCGGCATTCTCGATCGGCAGCCCGGGCGGCTCAACCATCATCACCACGGTGCTGCAAACCATCTTCAACCATGTGGACCTTGGCATGTCGATGCCGGATGCCGTGAACGCACCGCGTCTGTCCGAACGCAACGGCATGAACACCGATATCGAACCCGGTTTCGCCGGCACCGCACAAGCACTCGCGCTGGAGAAAACCGGCCAGCACTGGAGCAAGACGCCCGAGGAAATCGGCGCCGCCAATGCCCTGGTGTTCAACCAGGACGGCACGGTGACCGCCGTCAGCGAAGGCCATCGCCACGGCGTCGGCAGCGCGCTGGTACAAAAAACCGCGCACTAAGCCATCGTTAAGAATCTGCTCACAATATGAGTGCGCCACCACCACTCACTTGGGAGAACAAACGATGAAAAACTGGGTACGCGCCAACAAAGGATTCCTGCTGTTCCTGGCACTGTTTGGCGTGTTCCGCACGGCGGTCGCCGACTGGAATCCGATTCCGTCCGCCTCCATGCATCCCAATCTGCTGGAGGGCGACGTGGTGTTCGTCAACCGCCTGGCTTACAACGTGAAAGTGCCGCTGACCGACATCGTCATCAGCGCCACCGGCGAACCGCAGCGTGGCGACATCGTCACCTTTTCCTCGCCGGTCAACAGCATGCGCCTCATCAAGCGCGTGATCGCCTTGCCCGGCGACCGCGTCGCCATGCACAACGAACAGCTCATCATCAATGGCCAGCAGGCCGGCTATACCGCCATGGGCCACACGACTGAAAACATCCAGGGCGTGGGCGAACTGGCCGCGGTCCGCGTCGATGAATCACTGGGCCAGCACAGCCACGCCATCCAGTTCCTGCCGCAGGTCAAGGCGCGCCGCGATTTCGACACCATCGTTGTGCCTGCCGGCCAGTACATGATGTTGGGCGATAACCGCGACAACAGCGAAGACTCGCGCTATATCGGGCTGGTGCCGCGCGCCCTGCTGATCGGCCGCGCCGAACGGGTGCTGGCTTCCGCCGACATCACCGGCAACTGGATGCCACGCACCGAACGTTTCGGCATGAGCCTCTATCCCAGGCAGTAAGAGCAGGCGCCGCGCAGTGTTATGATGGGGTAGTAAATTCATAACGTTGCCGGTGCCCTCATGATCGAGTTTCAAGGACTGTCCAAAGTCTATGGCAGTTTCAACGCAGTCAAGCCGCTGACACTCACCGTCCAGCGCGGCGAAGTGTTCGGCTTCCTAGGTCCCAACGGCGCCGGCAAGACCACCACCATCCGCATGATGATGGGCATATTGGTGCCCAGCGGCGGCCAGGTCCGCATCGACGGCCTCGATTGCCACGCCGAGCCGGCGGAAGTAAAGCGCCGCGTCGGCTATCTGCCCGACACGCCCATCTTCTACGACTACCTGCGCGGCCGCGAGATACTGCAATTCGTCGGCGAGATGCACGGCTACTCACGCGCCGAATCGGCCCAGCGCAGCGCGCGCCTGCTGGCGGAATTCGGCCTGGAAGAAGCGGGCGAAGACTACGCCGTCAACTACTCGCTGGGCATGAAAAAACGCTTGGGCCTGGCCTGCGCCTTGATACACGATCCCGCCGTGCTGATACTGGATGAACCCATCAACGGCCTCGATCCGCGCGCCTCGCGCGATGTGCAGGAGCGCCTGCTGGCAGCGGCGGCGCGCGGCGTCACCATCTTTGTTTCCACCCACTTGCTGGACATGGCGGAAAAGCTATGCGACCGCGTCGGCATCATCCATCGCGGCGAACTGGTCGCCACCGGCACGCTCGACGAAATCCGCGCCGAGTCTTCGGCCAGCGGTTCGCTGGAAGACGTGTTTCTCAAAATTACCGACGAAGCAGCTGAAGAGACAGCGCAATGAGCGCAGCCCACACCATCTGGCTCATGACCAGAATGCGGCTGACGCGCCAGCGCAATATGCTGGCAAATAACCTGTTCCGCTTCAAGAAGAAAAAATCGCGCGATGGCATCGCCGGCAAGCGCAGCAACCTGTGGATACTGACCGCGCTGATGGTGGTGTTCATGTCGTTCTCGTTTGTCAGCATGTCCGACAACGTGGTGACAAATATGTACTGTCATCTCGATGCGGACAGCGTCTGCCGCGACGCGCCGCACACAGCGATCCCCACCGCATTCGCGCCGGCGCTGATGAACGGCCTGACGATGGAGCTCAGCACCCTGTTCCTGATCGCCGTGCTGCTCCCCTTGGGGAACAAGGAAATGGCGCAACCGGACTGGGATCTGGAATGGCTGGTGACCATGCCGGTGGAACGCTCCCTGCTGCTGTGGGGACGCGTGCTGGAACGCAGTGTCAGCAACATCAGCGGCTGGTTTGCGTTGATGCCGGCATATGGGGTCATCGCCTGGCATTCAGGCCACACATGGGCCGTACTGCCGGTGGCCTTGTTGTCCACCGTCGTCCTGCTGCCGCTGGCAGCGATGCTGCACACACTGGCCGACACCGGGCTGCGCATGTGGCTACCCGCCTCACAGCTGCGCAATCTGCAAGCGGTGACCGGCTTGTTCAACCTGCCGCTGATCTACTTCGTCATGGCGCTCGGCATGCCGCAAGCGAATGGCTTTGTCATGGAGTGGGCGCGAGGCTTTCCGGTGTGGGTGAGCTGGCTGCCGCCCGGACAGGTGCTGCAAGCGATACAGGCGCATGGCCTGGGTGAGCTGGCGATGCACAGCGCGCTGCTGCTGGCCGAAATCGTTGTGATGGTATGGGCGGGCATGCAGCTGCTGCGTTATCAATTGCGGCATGGCGTGGTCAATTCCGGTGCACGCGAAAGTGCGCGGCGCAAGCAGGTGGTGAGCGCGACAAACAGCGCTGGCTGGCACGCGCTGCTGTCGCCGGTCAAGCGCCGTGAATTGCGCCTGCTTGGCCGCGACCGCAATTTCCTGTTCCAGACCTTGCTGCTGCCGGTGATTATCGTCGGCAGCCAGATGGTCTTCAATGGCAAACTGAATAGCCTCGCCGAACTGGGCGAACATCACACCCTGGCCGCCGCCATCGCGTTCGGCATCGGCGTATATGTGCTGATGCTGTCAGCCTTCCAGACGCTCAACAACGAGGGCCAGGTACTCTGGCTGCTGTACACGGTGCCGCGTTCCATCGAAAGTGTATTGAAAGAGAAGGCGCAGCTGTGGGGCATGCTGACGCTGTTGTATCCCGCCATTGTGCTGGGCATCTGTGCCTGGTACTCCCCGCACTACGACTGGTACATGCTGGTGCTCGTGCTGACAGTCGCCATCGGCATTCCGATCTATTCGATGATCGCCGTATCGCTGGGTGTGTTCGCGTGCGATCCGCAGGCAGTCGATGTCCGTACGCGCGTCAGGCCGACCTATGTGTATCTGTACATGCTGCTGGCCAGCTTCTACACCTGGTCGATTTACAGCAGCGTATGGTCGCAAAAGCTGGTGGTAATGGTGCTGACCGCATCGATGGCACTGGCCCTGTGGCAGAAAGCGCGCGACTCCCTGCCCTACCTGCTCGATCCCGCCGCCGCGCCGCCATCGCGCGTATCCACTGCGGATGGCCTGATCGCCGCCACTGCATTCTTTATCCTGCAAGGCATCGTGCTGCTATTTTTCGGCAATGCCAATATACAGACCATCAGCATCGCCTTCGGTATCGCGGGCATCACGGTGTATGGGCTGATGCGGCTGGTCTACTGGCGCAGCAGGACGACCGGCGTGCCGGCCATCTGGCGCGGCATGGAGCTCAAACAAACACTGGGCAGCGCCGCCATCGCAACCGCTGTCGCCGGCGTTGTGGGCCTGGGTTATATGCAGATCCTGCAGCACACCGCGTTATGGCAAGAGATCAGCAAAAGCGCCACGGCACTGCAAGGTGCGCGTAGCTGGATATGGGCACTGGCCGTGGTGGCAGCGCCACTGTGCGAAGAATTCATCTTCCGTGGCCTGATTTACGGCGGTCTGCGCCGCTCGATGAAAGCGCCGCAAGCGATGCTGATGAGTGCAGCGGTCTTCGCAGTGGTCCACCCGCCGCTATCGATGCTGCCGGTATTCATGCTGGGCCTGTGCACCGCCTGGACCTATGAACGCAGCAAGACCCTGCTGGCGCCCATGCTGGTCCACGCGGTGTACAACGCCATGATCCTCTCACAGCAATCCTGATCGCACCTGGTGGCAGGAATTGACTGTTTTATGTCATTCCGCCACGAAGCAGCAGCCAGATAATGTATGCATGCGTACATTACTCCTATCCCTGCTGCTGCTCTGCCGCTTTGCCACTGCTGGCGAGATTCCCCGCTATCAGAATCCGCATGGCCGCACCCAGCCTGTGATTGCTGTCGTTGGTTATAACGGCGGCACCGAACTGACCGACTTTGCGATTCCCTACGGCGTGCTGGCGCGCTCCGGTGTCGCGCAGGTGCTGACGGTCGCCACGCAAGCCGGTCCGCTGAAAATGCAGCCGGCCCTGCGCATCCAGCCAGACAAAACCACCGCAGAGTTTGACGCCAGCTTCTCCGGTGGCGCTGACTACGTCATCGTGCCGGCCGTCGTCAAACCGGACGATGCAACGCTGGTGGCGTGGATAGCAGCCCAAAGCAGCAAAGGCGCGACCATCGTCAGCATCTGCGACGGTGCGGTGGTGGTCGCCAACGCCGGCTTGTTCAAAGGCCGCCGTGCCACCGCGCACTGGGCCAGCGAATCCTACCGCAAGGAGCACTACCCCGACACCATTTGGCAAACCAATGTCCGTTATGTAGCCGATGGCCGCGTTGTATCCAGCGCCGGCATCAGTGCCGCCATGCCTACGGCGCTCGCCCTGGTGGAAGCCATCGCTGGCAACGAGCGCGCGGCAACGCTGGCACGCGGCATCGGCGTCAGCGACTGGAGCACCACGCACAACAGCGACGTCTTCCACCCCACGCTGGGTGTCAATCTGGGCGCCTATATCACTCGCTACACCAATCAATGGTTCCATGCACCGGACCGGGTTGGCGTGCCTGTCGCGGCAGGCGTCGATGAGATTGTGCTGGCCTTCAGCGCGGATGCGTGGGCGCGCTCCAAACGCAGCCGAGTATATGCCGTCGCCAGCAGCACCAATGCGCTGCAATCACAGAATGGCCTGACCATCCTTCCCGACTACGCGGCGACGGATGCCGAAGCGCCGCCAACCCTGCCATCGCCGGCATCCACGCTGCCCGGGCAGGCACTGGACCGCACACTGGCCGAACTGGCGCAGCGCTACGGCCAGCGCACAGCATTCTTCGTGGCGCTGGAATTCGAGTATCCTTCTTATCGATGAAAGCCCACACCACCCTGCGCGTCGTCTTGCTGGCTTACGACGATATGAACCTGCTGGACCTGAGCGGCCCACTGCAGGCGCTGACGACCGCCAGCAAGCGCCATGGCGGCAGCGCAGGGCCGTTGTACGACACCATCGTCGCGTCTGCGGAAGGTGGCTTGATCAACACCAGCGCCGGCCTGCCGGTGATGACCGTACCCATCGCCACGCTGGACGGCATGGCAATCGACACCATCATCGCCGCAGGCGGGTGCAAAGGCCAGGAGTTCTACGCTCATCCGGCATTGGTCAAATGGATAGTGCGGCAAGCGCCGCATGCACGGCGCTTGTGCTCTGTGTGCACGGGCGCTTTTTTGCTGGCCGCCGCCGGCCAACTGCAAGGCAAACGTGTCGCCACGCATTGGGAATGGGTGGAACGTTTGCGCCAGCTGTATCCCCAGGTGGACATCGATGCCGACAAAATCTTTATCAAGGACGGCGCCATATGGACGTCGGCCGGCGTCAGCGCCGGCATCGATCTGACATTGGCGCTCATCGAGGAAGACTACGGCCATCACGTCGCCATCGAAACGGCTCGGCAGATGGTCATGTTCATCAAGCGTTCAGGCGGGCAGTCGCAATTCAGCGTACCACTGGCGGCACAGACACAGGAAGGCGGCCGTTTCGACGCACTACACACCTGGGTAGCCGCCCACCTGCATGAAAACCTGACAGTAGAACGGCTGGCAGAACAAGCCGGCATGACGCCGCGCACGTTCGCCCGCACTTACGCCAGCCAGATGGGACGCACGCCAGCCCGCATGGTAGAAGCCATGCGGCTGGAAGCGGCTTGCCGCGCACTGGAGAAAACTGCCCTGCCGCTGAAAACCATCGCGGCCAATATGGGCTACATGGAAGAACAGAATCTGCGGCGCGTCTTCCAGCGCCAGTTGGGCATCAGCCCGGGACAGTACCGCAGCCGCTTTTCCAGCCATGGCACTGCCGGCCAACATTAGGCCGCCCTGGCAATCACCTTGATCTCGAAGTCAAAGCCATACAGCCAGGTCACGCCAACAGCAGTCACGGTCGGATGAGGCGCCCCGCCCCAGAATTCACCGACCACCGACCAGATACGTTCAAACTTCGACTCCGGATCGACGATGAACACTGTCACGTCGATCACATCGTCAAAGGTGCAACCAGCTGCCGCCAGGATGGCGTTTAGGTTCTGGAAGGCCAGGCGCACCTGCGCTTCCAGTTCCGGCTCAGGCGAACCATCCGGCCGACTACCCACTTGCCCCGAGACGAACAGCAAACCATTCGAACGCACGGCCGGTGAATAGCGGTTGCGCTCATACAGATCCTGGCGGCCCGGCGGGAAAACAACGTCACGTACAGACATAAAAACTCCTTGTTGAATAAAGCGGTAACGAGACTGTATAAACATCGCGCCACCCGATAAACAGGCAAGTCGTACAATGACTGTTTGGTATTTCCACACAATCCCATGGACCGATTCGACACCCTGTTGGCGTTTGTACGCGTGGTGGAAGCAGGCAGCTTCACCAAGGCAGCACAGACGCTCCACATGAGCAAGACCACGGTATCGCAGCTGGTGCAGCAGCTGGAAGCGCGCTTGCAGGTCAAGCTGCTCAACCGCACCACGCGCCAGGTCAAGGTAACGCCGGAAGGCGCCGCCTACTACCAGCGCGTGGTGCGCGTACTGGGCGACCTGGAAGAGGCAGATAGCGGCATCACTGGTGAACTGGCCGTACCACGCGGCCGCTTACGCATTGATGTTCCCAGCCCGTTCGCCCGCTTCGTGCTGATGCCGGCGCTGCCGGACTTCCACCGTCGCTACCCCGACATTCAAATCGACATGGGCGTCAGCGACCGTAACATTGATGTCATCGGCGAGAACGTCGATTGCGTCGTGCGCGGCGGTGAGATCACCGTGCCGTCACTGGTCGCGCGCCACGTTGGCGATCTGCCGCTGGGCGTCTACGCCGCGCCAGGCTATCTGCAGGAACAAGGCACGCCCGCGCATCCTCAGGAACTGGAGACGGCACAACACCGCATCGTCGGTTTTCTGCGCTCCAGCAGTGGCACCATCGCACCAATACAAATCCGGCGCGAGGCCGAATCGCTGCAGATTCATGCCCGCCACACCGTCGCCGCAGATGACGGTAACGCCTATCTCGCCGCCGGACTGGCAGGCATGGGCGTGCTCTGGCTGCCACGCTACATGGCCAGAGACCATGTAGCGCGCGGCGAGCTGATACCGTTATTTGATGACTGGCAGGCGGACGCCATGCCGATGTATCTCGCCTATCCGCAGAATCGCCACGTCAGCGCCAAGCTGCGCGTGTTCATGGCATGGATAGACGAGTTGATGGCGAAGATCTAGTCCTTGTAGCGCATTTCGGCTAGCGCGAAGGCGCCACCGTGGTAAGTCACCGCAGCGTCAGGATCCGGGTATTCGCCAGTATCGGGGAAGTGGGCGTCGAACTGGCTGGAGCTGTCCTTGGCCTGGTAGCCCAGGTGCGCAGCCTTGCTGTTGTCCCACCAAGCGACGTCGTTGTCCGACATGCCAAACAGGATGGTGTAGCCCACCCGCGTCGCAAACAATGAACGTCGCAGCGCCTCCACCAGGTCGTCGTAACTCAGCCAGGTGACCATCATGCGGCGGTCTTTCGGTTCAGGGAACGAAGAGCCGATACGCAAGCTCACCGTTTCCAGGCCAGTGCGGTCCCAGTAGTAGCTGGCCAGCTGCTCGCCAAAGCATTTGCTCACGCCATAGAACGAATCAGGACGGGTCGGTGCGCTTGCATCGATATAGTCCGTGTTGCGGTAGAAGCCCACCGTGTGATTCGAGCTGGCGAAGATGATGCGCTTCACGCCCTGCTTGTGCGCGGCCTCGTAGACATTGGCCGTGCCCAGAATATTCGCGTGCATGATGTTCTCGAAGGTGTTTTCGGTCGAGATGCCGCCGAAATGCAGCACCGCTTCCACGCCCTCCATCATCTTCATGACCGCAGCCTTGTCGGCCAGGTCGCACTGGACGATTTCCTCACCCTCGCGTGCCTCGCCCAGATCGGCGATATCGGACAGCACCACCACATCGGCCCACGGCTTGATGCGGTCGCGCAGAATCTTGCCCAGGCCGCCGGCGGCGCCGGTCAGCAGTAATCGTTTAAATGGTTTTGCCATGGTCGTCTCAGATGTTTTTAATCAGGTCACTGGGGCCGGGTTGAACAGCACCAGTGCGTTATGCAGTTTCCATTTTTCCGCCCAGGTTTCGCGGCCGCTGGCGACGTCCAGCATCAGCTGAAACATCTCCCACCCTACTTCCGCGATGGTGGCTTCGCCGCTGGCGATGCGGCCGGCGTTAATGTCCATCAGATCGTGCCAGCGCCTGGCCAGATCATTGCGCGTGGCGACTTTAATCACCGGCACTTCAGCCAGGCCATACGGCGTACCGCGGCCCGTGGTAAAAATGTGCAGGTTCATGCCCGCCGCCAGTTGCAGCGTGCCGCAAATGAAATCGCTGGCTGGCGTGGCGGCGTAGATCAGGCCTTTCTGTGTCAGCTTGTCGCCGGGCGACAGCACGCCGGAGATCGGTGCGCTGCCCGATTTGACAATAGAACCCATCGCCTTCTCGACGATGTTGGACAAGCCGCCCTTCTTGTTGCCCGGCGTGGTGTTGGCGCTGCGGTCCGCGCCGCCGCTTTTCAGGTAATTGTCGTACCAGTCCATCTCGCGGATCATGGCTTCCGCCACATCCGGCGTGGTGGCGCGCGACGTCAGCTGATCGATGCCGTCGCGGACTTCCGTCACTTCCGAGAACATCACGGTGGCGCCTGCGCGCACCAGCAGGTCGGTAGCAAAGCCCACTGCCGGATTGGCGGTCACGCCGGAAAACGCATCGCTGCCGCCGCACTGCACGCCGACCACCAGCTCCGATGCAGGCACGGTTTCGCGTTGACGCTTGTTCAGCTCCGCCAGATTGATTTCCGCCTGCTTCATGATCGAGTCAATCATCGACATGAAGCCCACATGCTGCGCATCCTGCAAACAGACCAGGCCAGGGTCGGCGCCGCCCGCGTTCTGGATCGGGATCGAACCTTTGGGGAAAAGGCGCGTTGGCTGCAGCTTCTCGCAACCCAGGCTGACCACCATCGCCTGCCCGCCGAAATTGGGATTGAGCGCGATATTGCGGATGGTGCGAATCGGGATGTTGGCGCCCGGCGCATCAATCGCCACGCCGCAGCCATAGGTGTGCTCCAGCCCTACCACGTCATCAACGTTGGGATACTTCGGCAGCAGTTCGTTCCTGATGCGCTCCACCGCAAAATCCACCACGCCCGATACGCATTGCACGGTGGTGGTAATCGCCAGGATGTTGCGCGTACCGACGCTGCCATCCGGATTGCGGTAGCCCTCGAAGCTATAGCCTTCCAGCGGTTCCATCGCCGGCGGCACGCGCGTGGAAATCGGCAGGCCGGTCAGCTCGCGCGCCGCCGGCATCTCGACATTGTGCTCGGCCAGCCAGCTGCCCGCCGGCAGGTCCTTGGCCGCAAAGCCAATGGTCACGTTGTAGCGGACCACATCATCGCCCTTGGCCAGATCGCGCAGGCCCACCTTGTGACCTTGCGGGACCGCTTCCAGCAGCGTCAGACCGTTGGCGAAAACAGCGCCGGCAGGCAAGCCGCCGTCGTTGACGACAATCGCAACGTTATCGTTGTCGTGCATGAGGATGTAGCGCGGCGTATTGGCGCTCGGCGATGTCGTCATCTGGCTTTCCTACGTTGTTTTTTAGTCTCGCAAAGTGGCCTGACCACTTCTGTTATTGGTTGGCCAGCTCGATCTGTGGCCTGCATGCTACACTCTGAAACCCCCATGGTTAGCCAGGGTTTAGCCCTGTAAACAGGGGCTGAAGATGGCTGCTCCATGAATTCAGTATGCCAGTTAAAAATTAATTTGGCTAGTCCACATTGCGTATTTGGTCTGACCACCTTAGAATGGCCTGACCAGATGGCAATTCAATAAGCCACCGATATAGACGAGACATCAATGTTGAAAAAGACTGCACTTCCTGCTGATGGCAATACGCACGAACCGCGCCTGTACCGCGTGGTGGCGGACCGCATTCAGGAATTGATCCGCAACGAAAACATCGCCGCCGGCGAGCGCCTGCCGTCCGAGCGCGACCTCGCCACCAAGCTCAGTGTCAGCCGCGCTTCCCTGCGCGAAGCACTGATCGCATTGGAACTGGGTGGCGTGATCGAAGTGCGCGGCGGCTCCGGCGTCTACGTCAGCGAACTGCCGGAACCTGCGGAAACCGACCTGCCGGAAGCAGGCCCAGGTCCATTTGAAGTGCTGTCCGCACGCCGCCTGATCGAATCGGAGATCGCCGCGATCGCCGCACGGGTAGCAACCGACAGCGCCATCGACGCCATCCTCAAGGCGGTGGAAGAGATGGAAAAACACCACGCCAATTATTCGAGCAATGAACAGGCCGACCGCAACTTCCACCTGGCCATCGCGCGCGCCACCGGCAATAGCGCGCTGGTCGGATCGCTGAACTACCTGTGGGATCAGCGCGGCCGCCTGTGGCACAAGCTCAAGGAACACTTCCAGACCGAAGAACTGCGTCAGGAAACGCTGAAGGACCACCGCCGCATCCTGGAGGCGATTGCCGCCCACGATCCGGCGGCGGCGCGCAAAGCCATGCGCGCCCACCTTGAACGCGTGACCCGTACATTCTCGCGAGGATAAGCAGCATCTGTAGCAAACGCAGGTCCGGCCTCGATGCCGGACCGCGCATAAAGTAATCAAGTTATGACCGGCTTGACCTCGTCCGGCCTGCGCTTTCAGCGCAGCGGTCCTCGTCTCAGCGGCACGGAGTACGCGAGGTACTCCACTCACGCAAGCGTTTCCAACGCGGCGTATAACTTTATTCAAGAGACGAAGGAGACAACATCATGAAGTCCGCGCACTCGGTCCAGAACCGTTACGCCCAGCCACGCCTGCTGCTCACCGCCATTAGCCTGGCCGTGCTCACGCTGGCCAATCAGGCCGCAGCACAAACCGCCAGCGACGATGCAAACATGACCCGTATCGAAGTCACCGGCTCCAGCATCAAGCGCGTGGCCAGCGAAGCTTCTCTGCCGGTCAGCACCATTAAAGCAGAAGACCTGGTCAAGCAAGGCATGACCACGCTGGCAGACGTCATGATGGCGCTGCCGCAGTCGGCATCGCTGGCGCCTTCCAACGCCGGCTCCGGTACCAACATCAACCTGCGCGGCCTGGGTGTGAACCGCACCCTGGTGCTGCTGAACGGCCGCCGCCTGGCCAATGAAGCAATCGCCGACGGCTACGCCAATCTCGATGTCATTCCGATCAGCGCGATAGCGCGTATCGAGATCCTGCGCGACGGCGCCTCCTCGATCTACGGCTCGGATGCCATCGGCGGCGTGGTCAACTTCATCACCAAGACATCGTCCGAAGGCGCATCGATTACTGCGCAAGCCGTGCAGCCTGAGAAAAAAGGCGGTGGCGATGAACAGCGTCTGAGCGCCACCTGGGGCAAGGGTAACCTGGAACGCGATGGCTGGAGCTTCTACGCCACCATCGACGCGCACCAGCGTACGCGCCTGGCACAATCGGACCGCGCCTATCTGAGTTCCGCCGATCAGCTGACCGCACTGGGTCGCGCACCGACGCTGGGCACCGGCGGCAATGCCACACCGGCCAACTTCACCACGCCAACCAACAAGACCGCGCAGAACCCCTACGGCACCAAGGGCTGCCTGGCGCCGTACTCGATCACCGGCCAGAAAAATACCTGCGTCCTGGATAACAATGAATACGGCACCGCGCTGTATGCCAACCAGCAGGTTACCTTCTACGCACGCGGCGCCAAGAAAATCAGCGATGACCATATCGTCACCGTCGACTATTCGCGTGGTGAAGAGTTCATCCTCGGCACCAAGAACCCGACCAACGCCGTCAACGTCAACGGCGTGGCAGCGATTCTGCCATCGACCAGCAAATGGTACCCGGGCGGCAGCGGTGGCGTGCCCGCAGTGGCAGGCCTGAACAATGCTCCGTTGACCCTGACCTGGGCCGTGGCCGATCTGGGTCTGGCCACCACCAAAGACGTGCAGCTCAACCAGCGCCTGGCCATCAGCGACGAAGGCGTGATCGCAGGCTGGGACTACAAGGCTGGCCTGGTCATCGGTGTGTCTCAGCGCGACAACTACTACTACTCGGGCTATGTCAAAGGCCAGGGCCTTCTGGACGGCCTGAAGAACGGCAAGCTGAATCCATTCGGCCTGCAGGATGCGGACGGCAAAGCCTACCTGGCTACCATCAGCGTCGACGGCGCCAAAAACCGCACCTCCAAATCGACCTTCACCGGTGTCGACGTTACCGCCAGCCGCGCGCTGATGGACCTGCAAGGCGGTTCGCTGGCACTGGCACTGGGTGCCGACTTCCATCGCGACACCACCGAAGACACCAAACTGCCAATCGGCGGCGAGGTCACTTACGCCAACGCCTCGCCGGCGCATGGTGAAGGCGCGCGCAATGTCGCTGCGCTGTTTGCCGAGGTGAACGCGCCTGTCACCAAAACGCTGGAACTGAACGGCGCCGTGCGTGCCGACAAATTCAGCGACTTCGGCACCACCGTCAATCCCAAGCTCAGTTTCCGCTGGGAGCCATCCAAGACCTTGATGTTCCGTGGCTCGGCCAATACCGGCTTCCGTGCACCGACCCTGTTCGACCGCTACGGCTACCGTCTGCCAGGCGCCACCACCACCACGGCAGCGAAGTGGGATGATCCGGTACTGTGCCCTGGTGGTACGCCAGGCGTGGCTGGCACCGGCACCGCGCTGCCTGGCCTTGTCGCGTCAACCGTCTGCAACACCACCTTGCCTAAACAGACCGGCTCCAACGCCAGCCTGGTACCAGAGAAGTCGAAGGGCTACACGCTGGGTGTGGTAATGGAACCGGTGAAGAATGCGATGGTGTCGTTCGACTACTGGAACATCAAGATGACCAATATGCTGGCCAACTTGCCAGAACAGGTCTACTTCCTGGATCCGGTGAAGTATGCATCGTACTTCGTGCGCAATGCCGATGGCACTATCAACTACATCAACAACACCACGATGAACCTGGGCGGCCAGCGTGCAGCAGGTGTGGACGTTTCGGGTTCGTACACCTTCCCGAAAACGCCATACGGCGAATTCAAGGTTGCGCTGGATGGCACCTACCTGACCCAGTTCGACAACCAGCTGTATGACGGCAGCCCGTTCGCGTCGAATATCGGCCAGTTTGGCCTGGCCAGCAACGGCACCACGTCCAGCTTCCCGATCATCACCTATCGCTGGAAGCACACGCTGAAGCTGAACTGGGCGACCGGCAACTGGAACACGCAACTGACCCAGAACTACAACTCGAAGTACACCGACCAGAATCTGGTGGCCAAGCCATACTGGCGTAACATCAACTCGTACAAGGTATGGAACTTCACGACCACGTACAACGGCTTCAAGAACATTCAGCTGACCGGCGGCATCACCAATCTGTTCAACGTACCGCCGCCAGCCACCAACAGCAGCTTGTACACCTACGGTTACCTGAGCAGCGCAGCCAGCCCTATCGGCCGCGCATACAACGTCCGTGCAACCTACAACTTCTGATGGAAACCTGGTCGCATAAATTGAACCTCTCCGCCTGAGCATTGGGCGCCGGACCGCGATCACGGCCGGCGCCCTTTTTTATCCGGACAACATATGAAACACCTCATTACGTCTCTCGCCGCTGCCACCCTGCTCGCCAGCGCGGCTCACGCCGCCGACAAGCCTATACGTTTTATTCTGGTTGGCGATTCCACCATGGCCAGTAGCAGCGGCTACGGCGATGCATTCTGCGCGCGTGTGAACCATGCCAATACTTGCATCAACCTGGCCAAGGGTGGCCGTAGTTCCGGCAGCTTCCGCGCCGAAGGCCGCTGGGACGAAGTGGAAGGCTTGCTGCGCGGTGCAGCTGCCTACCGTACAACCTACGTGCTGATCCAGTTCGGCCATAACGATCAGCCGGGCAAGCCAGGCCGATCTACCGACCTGAAAACCGAATTCCCCGTCAATATGGCACGCTATGCGCAGGAAGTGAAAGCACTCGGCGGCATACCGGTGCTGTTGACGCCATTGACCCGCCGAACCTTCAAGGACGGCATTTTGGAGAACAACCTGGCGCCGTGGGCCGACGTAATTCGCGCCACCGCCAACGCGCAAAAAACGCCGCTGCTGGATCTGAATGCAGAAAGCTATGCAGCCGTTCAGCCCATGGGTCAGGATGAAGCGGACACGCTGGCCATGGTGCCGCGCCCAGCCGATTACGACACCCCAGCCGCCGGCAAAGTGGAGGTTGCGGGCGCCGCCAGGACAGCTTTTGACCGCACTCACCTCGGGGTCAAAGGTGCAGCCTATTTCTCGCGCATGGTGATGGAAGAGGTCAAGCGCGCCATCCCCGAAACGTCCGACCAGTTCAAACCGGAGAACGAGCAGTGACAAGGAGCGCAACGCCTGCAGCTCGACACCATGCGGCGATAATCATCACCGCAGCATTGCTCTCCGCGCTATGCACCGCGCCAGCCTGCGCGCAGGACTCACGCAAGGTCACGGAGCCGGTCGCGCCACCGTCTTGCATCCAGCTGACCGCCACGGAGCCAGGCGGCGATGATACCGCGCGCATCCAGTCCGCGATTGACCAGTGCCCCGCTGGCCGCGCCGTGCGCCTGTCCGGCGTCTTCACTACCGGCCCATTGAAACTGCGCAGCGGCGTAAGTCTCATCATTGACGCCAACGCCGTCCTGCAAGCCAGCGCCAATCCAAAACTGTATGACCGCGGCGCCAATACCTGCGGCACCATCGACCAGCAAGGCCGCGGCTGCAAGCCCTTCATCACCATCGACAACGCCAGCTCCAGCGGCATCTACGGCCCGGGCGCTATTGATGGCCAGGGTGGCCGCGTGGTTGATGGCGGCTCAGAATCCTGGTGGCAGCTTGCCCGCCGCGCGCAGAAAGAGGACGCCCGCCAGAACGTTCCACGCCTGCTCGAAGTGACCAACTCGCAGGACATCACCCTGCACAACATCACGCTACGCAATTCGCCCAACTTTCACGTAACGCTGAACAAAGTAGATGGCTTCACGGCTTGGGGCGTACGCATTAATACGCCAGCCACGGCGCGCAACACCGACGGCATCGATCCCATCTCTTCGCGCAATATCACCATCGCCCATAGCTATATCCGCACTGGCGACGACAACGTCGCCATCAAAGCAGGCAACAACGGCGGCACGGAAAATATCTCGGTCTTGCACAACCACTTCTACAGCGGCCATGGCATGTCCATCGGCAGCGAAACCAATGGCGGCGTGCGGCGCGTGCTGGTGGAGGATCTGACCATGGATGGCACCACGTCCGGCCTGCGCATCAAGAGCGACGTCTCGCGCGGCGGTGTGGTCGATCAGGTCAACTACCGCAACATCTGTCTGCGCGATGTAAAAGCGCCCATCGACATCAGCACCAGCTACAACAAGAAAGCCGACGGCGCGCAAGTTCCCGTCTACACCAACATCCATTTTGACGATGTGCATAGCGTCACGCCTGGCCGCGTTATCGTGCAAGGTTATGACGAACAGCGCCCGGTGCAGGCGACACTGCGCAACGTCAGCATCGCTGGCAAGGCAGAACGCAAGATTGAATTCGCCAACCTGTCCGGCGATGCCATCGGCAGCATCGGCAGCGGCACCTGCCGTTTTATCGCCTTCCCCGAGGCCGCGCCCAGCACGCGCCCACAGCTGACGCAGGAACAAGCCAGGCAGTATGCCTACAGCGAAGTGCTGAAGTACGTCGGCATCGCCGGCAAAGAAACTGTCGACCCTTGGGATCCACTGTCCGATCCGCTGGCAAAAGGCGCGTCATTCACGCCCGACTACATCGTCGATAAGAATGCTCCCGCCGATGGCAAGCGGAGTTTCAACACCGTCCAGGAAGCCATCAACCGTGCGATCATCGACAGCGCCGTGAAGCCGGCCGAGCGCCTCTATGTACTGTTGAAGCCAGGCGTGTATCCGGAACTGGTCTACATCCCCGCTTCCGCCGCTCCCATCACGCTATACGGCGAAGGCAAAGAGCCAGCGTCTACCCGTATCACCGCAAAACTGGAAGCCTCCATGACCGGCGCCGCATATGACGCAGCACATGGCGCGCAGTTCGCAAATGCCCCGGCCGAGATTCAAGCCATGTACGCCGGCGTCAACGCCCGCGAGCAGATCGGCACCTTCGGTACCGCCACCGTCTGGATCAGGAACAGCGGTTTCCAGGCGCGCAACCTGACTTTTGAAAACGGCTACAACAAGGACACCGGCAATGCCCGCGCTGAAGCGCTCCCGAACATCAACAACATCCACCACCAGGCCCTCGCGCTGCAAGTGGATGGTGCGGACAAGGCGCAATTCGAAAACATTCGCCTGCTCGGCTTCCAGGACACGCTCTATCTGAAGTCGCCGCAAATCGGCAGCACCGTGCGCAGCTTCTTCAACAAGTCCTACATTGAGGGCGATGTCGATTTCATCTTCGGCGACAGCACGGCTTATTTCTATCAGAGCGAGATCCGTACGCTGGGCGACCGTGGCGTCTCCTACGTGGCCGCTCCTGATACCCACCTGAACACCAAATACGGCTTCGTCTTCGACAGCGTCCGCTTCACCCATGAAGGAAAACGCAGCGACAACTTCTACCTGCTGCGTCAATGGTTCCACAGCTCGCGCTGTACCCCGTACGCACCGTTGCCACTGGAGGGCTACCGCTGCACCTACGGCCCAAGCAACGGCTACAAAGCGCCAGTAGGTACCGTGGCCCGCATCTCGCTGGAAGCGGTCGGCAAAATGGTGGTCCTGAATTCGCGTATCGGGGCTCACATCAACAAGCAGCAACCTTGGTCCGACTGGAACAAAAAAGGCACGATCTCCTATCGTCCGGTCCAATACAACTCGGACGATCACTGGAATAACCTGATAAAGGCTGGCATCGATCCGGTGAAAGATCTGGGCTACAGCAAACCAGCGGCACCAGCCGACATCTTCCTCGGTGAATTCAATAATTCGGATGAATAAGGATCACAGCATGACCATCAACACCCAGCGCCGCAATCTGATGAAAGCCCTGCCAGCTGCGGGCATGTCGTTCAGCCTTCCCGCCGTTGCGGCTACCGCGCCCGATCCATGGCTGCAAGCACAGGCGATTGTCGATTACGTCTCCAGGCCGCTGCACTTCCGCAAACAGGACTTCAACATCACTGCCTACGGCGCCAGGCCGTGCAAGCTAACCAAGGTCACAGCATGGATCTCGCATGAGGATCAGGACAGCCTGAACACACCAGCCCCAGGCTCACCCGACTGCTACGCCGCCATCAAAGCCGCGATCCATGCCTGCCACAAGGCAGGTGGTGGCCGCGTACTGATTCCTGCTGGCGACTGGTACTGCGCCGGCCCTATCGTGCTGCTGTCGAACGTGAACGTTCACCTGGCCAAAGGCGCGCACGTCTACTTCAGCCACAATCCTGCCGACTTCGCAAAGTACGGCGACATCGATTGCGGCAAGAACGGCAGGCTGACGATTTCGCGCTGGCAGAGCAACGACTGCCTCAACTACTCGCCGATGATCTACGCCTACGGCCAGGACAACATCGCTTTGACTGGCGACGACTGGACCGCGATCCTCGACGGCCAGGGCGGCGTGCCGTTCAACGACGCCGGCGATTGCTGGTGGACCTGGAAAGGCAAACAGAAAACCATCAACTCCATCGGCCAGGGCACCACGCCCAACTTCAAAGCCGGCAAGATGTCGGAGAACACCGAGAACCCGATCAATGCCACCTCGCTGGCCAGCGTGGCGCCAGCACTGACGGAAGAAGAGCGCCAGCTGATTCAGGGTGAAGGCAGTAAGTGGCGCGCCGACGCGCAGTATTTGCCGGCCTTGTCCGAAGCCGGCGTGCCACTGTCGAAGCGCATATTCGGCGCCGGTCACTACCTGCGCGCGCCGATGATCCAGTTCATCAGCTGCACCAACGTTCTGCTGCAGGGCTACAAGGTACAGAACACGCCGTTCTGGCAGCACCACCCTGTCCACTGCCGTAACATCGTCATCCGCAATGTGTACGCCCATAGCCACGGCCCTAACAGCGACGGCTTCGATCCTGAAGCATGCGACCATGTGCTGGTGGATGGCTGCACCTTCGACACCGGCGACGATTGCATCGCCATCAAAGCGGGCAAGGACCAGGATACGCAGTATGGCCCTTCGCAGAACATCGTTATCCAGAACTGCATCATGCACAGCGGTCATGGCGGCGTGACGCTCGGTAGCGAGATGGCTGGCGGCATCCAGAACGTCTTCGCACAGAAGCTGGTGTTTGAAAACGCGAACTGGAAAACCAACCCGCTCAACACGGCCATTCGCATGAAGACCAATATGAACCGTGGCGGTTATCTGCGCAACTTCTACGTCCGCGATTGCACGGTGCCGAACGGCGTACAGATCTCGCCCTCGTTCTATGCTTCCCTGCCTGGTTCGCCGATTCAATCGAAGACCGTGGCTACCGCAGCGGGCGCCATCGTTACCTTTGATTGCGACTACACGCCGATCAGCGACAACGTGCGTATTCGGCCGCCGGTGGTGAGCAATATCCACATCTCCAACATCAAGGCCGGCAACGTGACCAAGGATGGCAAGACCGCTTCCTGCTTCCAGGCGATTGTGATTCTGGGGCCGGTGGCGTCGGACTACAACGGGCCGCAGCCAATGCCGCCGGTGTTCCCGGTCACTGACGTCACCATCGCCGATTGTGATTTCGGCACACCTGTGAACACGGAAGCGCCATGGTATCTGTACAACGTCAAAGGCCTGACGTTGAAGAATGTGACCATTGGCGACAAGGTGCATAACACGACCCTTTCGGCCTGACAGGCGTCGCATCGCCGCAACCGCAGCGCGGGGGCATTGGCATATACTTGGGCCGGATAACGTCAAGAGGCCTGCCATGCGTCCACTGCTCCCACTGCTGTTGCTATCATCCGCCGCCATCGCGCAGGCGGCACCTGCCGAGGCTTTGAAGCCGATGGCTTTTCTGGCAGGTCATTGCTGGAAGGGAGAGTTCCCGGACGGGAAGCAGACGGACGAGCATTGCTTCCAGTGGGCGCTGGACGGACACGCGCTACGCGATGTCCACACCGTGCGGACACCGGGCAAGCCGGACTATGTTGGCGAGACGCTGTACTACTACGACTCAGCGGCCAAGGTCGTCGCCTATCTGTATGTTGAAAATAGCGGCGGCTTCAGTCACGGCACCATGAAACCATCCGCCAACGGTCTCGAATTCCCCGAGGCGAAATACATCAACGGCGCCATGGTGCTGCCCTATCGCGGGCAGTGGACCATCGCCACCGACTCCTACGAAGCCTTTAGCGAAATGTACGTCAAGGACAAATGGATCACCCAGTTCAAGATGGTGCTGAAGCGCATCAAGGACTGACGCGCGACTGGCGCGGGGCCTCAGGCGGCCAGCAAGGCCGCAAACAAAAAGGGCAGACACCGTGTCAGTATCCGCCCCATCGTCATGCACCAAACAAGGTTTCAGCGACGCCCTTCACTCCAGGGCGCAGCATCACGACCGCGCCGCCCCACTCCGCGTCTTCCGGCTTGCCGGAGACGATGGAGGTGACCAGCAGCGTCTCCAGATCCTTGCCGCCGAAGGCACACATGGACGGCTTCAGCATCGGCACATCGATACGGCGATCCAGCTTGCCGTCCGGCGTAAAGCGCAGCACACAGCCGCCATCGTTCCCGCAGATCCAGTAGCAGCCATCGGCATCCACCGCCGCGCCGTCAGGACGGCCCGCATAGGACGTCATGTCGGCAAACACGCGGCGATTGCCTGGCACGCCGTCGTCGATGTCATAGTCGAACGCCCACACCATGCGACGCGTGGGATGCGAGTCTGACAGATACATGGTGCGGCCATCCGGCGAAAACGCCGTGCCGTTCTGCGTAATCAGCTCCGACACAAACGGCGCCGAAATACCGCGCGCCGCATCGTAGCGGAACAACTGTCCCACTGGCCGGGCGGCGCCCATGTCCATGAACATGGTGCCGCTCCAGAAGCGACCTTGACGATCGCAACGGCCATCGTTGAAGCGCATGCCTTCGCCCAGGCCGGAAACCGGCGTCGCCAGCTTGATCGCCCTGGCGGCTGGCTCCGCGCCCAGTTCCAGGCTGAAGATGCCCGTCTCCATGCCCGCAATCAGTCCACCGCCGGCCTTGGCCGCCACGCAGGCGACCATCTCGGCGTTGTCCCAGGAGCGGGCGGCGCCGCTGGCGCCATCCATGCGCCATACGCGCCTGGCCGGAATATCCACCCAGTACCAGGCGCCTTCGGCCGCATTCCAGGTGGGGCTTTCGCCCACCGTGCAGCTAACGCCGCTTACGCGTTCCATACCAGATCGCCGTTGACCACACGGGGAATCTGCTGCGGATTATTGTCCGCCAGCGCTTCGGGCAGCAGGTACGCAGGCACGTCCTGATAGCACACCGGACGCAGGAAGCGGTCGATGGCCGATGCGCCTACCGACGTCGTACGGCTGTCCGAGGTCGATGGGAACGGACCGCCATGCACCATGGCGTGCGACACCTCAACCCCAGTGCCAAAGCCATTGAACAGGATGCGGCCAACCTTACGTTCCAGCACCGGCAGCAGCCTGGCCGCCAGCGCCTTGTCGTCAGCGGTTGCGTGCACGGCGGCGGTCAACTGGCCTTCCACGTGTTCCGCCACCGCCAGCAGCTCTTCCTCGTTATCAGCGACCACCAGCAGCGAGGCTGGGCCAAAGATTTCGCCTTCCAGCGCAGCGTCGCTCAGGAAGCGCTTGGCTTCCACCTGGTACAGGAACGCTTGCGCGCCGCATGGCAGATCATTGGTCTGGCCGGCCGCAACCTGCTGCACGCCGTCCACGCCCGCCAGGCCTTTCACGCCGCTGGTGTACGCCTTATGAATGCCAGGGGTCAGCATGGTGGTCGCAGGCTTGGCGCCGATGGTGCCGGCGGCGCCATCGACGAAGGCTTGCAGCTTGTCCGACTTCAGGCCGATCAGCAGGCCCGGGTTGGTGCAGAACTGGCCGGAGCCCAGCGTCAGCGAATCGGCAAACGCCTGCGGCAGCTTGGCGTTATCCAGTGCGCCTGGCAGCAGGAACACAGGATTGATCGAGCTCATTTCTGCGTACACAGGGATAGGTTCCTTACGTGCGGCGGCGGTTTTCATGAGTGCGATACCGCCAGCGCGCGAGCCGGTGAAGCCAACGGCTTTGATCGTCGGATGCGCCACCAGGTTCTGGCCGATGGTCTGGCCCGAACCGATCAGCATGGAGAACACGCCTTCCGGCATATTGCATTCAGCAGCGGCTTGGGCGACAGCCTTGCCGACCAGTTCCGACGTGCCCAAGTGCGCCGAGTGAGCTTTCACCACGACCGGGCAACCGGCTGCCAGTGCCGACGCGGTATCGCCGCCCGCCACCGAGAACGCCAGCGGGAAGTTCGACGCGCCGAACACTGCGACCGGGCCAAGGCCGATTTTACGCAGGCGCAGGTCCGGGCGTGGCGCCGGTGCGCGGTCAGGCAACGCGCTATCCAGCGTCGCGGATTGAAAGCGGCCATCGCGCACCACCTTGGCGAACAGGCGCAGCTGGTTGCAGGTGCGGCCACGCTCGCCTTCCAGGCGCGCTTGCGGCAGGCCGGTTTCCTGCATGGCGCGCTCGATCAGGGCGGGACCCAGATCCATGATGCGGTCAGCGATGGTTTCCAGGAATTTTGCGCGCGCTTCCAGACCGGTGGCGCGGTACGCATCGAAAGCGGCATCTGCCAGTTCGCAGGCGCGTTGCAGGTCGGCGGCACTGGCCAGGCCGAACGCCGGTTCGATTTCCGCGTTACGCGATGGGTCGATGGCTTTCATCGTGCCTTCCTTACCCAGGACTGCATTGCGGCCGATGATCATTTCGCCTACTACTTGCATGTTGACTCCTTATGTATGAAAAGCGCGGTCGTAGCCGCGCTTTGATTTGATTTTTCCGTAAGCTTAGCGGATTACTGGGCGCCTTGCTTCAGCATCAGCTTATGCAGCATCTCGATTTCTTCGCCGTTCAGATCGGTCAGCGGCGCACGGACCGGGCCTGCATCGTGGCCTGCGAGTTTTGCACCAGCTTTTACGATGGAAACGGCATAACCGGCCTTGCGATTGCGGATTTCCAGGTACGGCAGGAAGAATTCGTCCAGCATGCGGTTTTGTTCCGCTTTGTTGTCCGACGCCACAGCGTGGTAAAAATCCATCGCCAGTTTCGGCATGAAGTTGAACACGGCCGACGAGTACACCGGCGTGCCCAGCGCCTTGTAGGCAGCGGCATACACTTCCGCAGTTGGCAGGCCGCCCAGGTAGCTGAAGCGGTCGCCCATCTTGCGCCAGATCGACACCATCAGTTCGATGTCACCGATGCCGTCCTTGAAGCCGATGAGGTTCGGGCAACGGTCGGCCAGGATCGCCAGCGAGGTTGGGCTCAGGCGGCAGTTGGCGCGGTTGTACACCACCACGCCCAGGCTGGTGGCTTTGCAGACTTCCGCCACGTGTTCGATCAGGCCATCCTGCGAGGCTTCGGTCAGGTAGTGCGGCAGCAGCAGCAGGCCTTGTGCGCCGGCCTTCTCGGCTTCCTTGGCGTACGCGGCAGCGACACGGGTCGGGCCGCCAACGCCAGCCAGAATCGGCACCTGGCCACGGCAGGTGTCCACTGCGGTCTTGATGATTTCCGGGAACTCCTGCGGGGTCAGCGAGAAGAACTCGCCAGTACCGCCGGCGGCGAACAGCGCGCTGGCGCCGTAGGGAGCCAGCCATTCCAGACGTTCAATGTAGGTCGACTTGCGGAAGTTGCCTTCGGCGTCAAAGTCGGTGACCGGGAACGACAGCAGGCCGGAGGAAAGGATTTTTTTCAGGTCATTCGGTTGCATTACAGTCTCCAATATTGACGTCTGGTGAGGATGAAGGCGACCCATTCCGTGTCGCGTTGTATGACATCGTACAACTAGATCTGTAAGGATGCAAGCGATTTAACGAAAACCGTCAAACCGCTACCTCGGCAAGTGAAAGGGATCAGGCGTTGCCGGCTTCCTGCTGGGCGCGACGAAGGCGCTCGCGGCTGTTGCTCAAGTGGGTACGCATGGCGGCGCGCGCCGCTTCCGCATCCTTGCGCAGGATGGCGTTGTAGATGTCGTCGTGCTCGCGGTTGACGCGCTCCTGGTAGGCCACCGGATCGTCATGCGTCAGCTGTGCCGAGTCCAGACGGGCCCGCGGAATGATGGTGTTGCCAAGGTCGCTCAGGATATCGACAAAGTAACGGTTGCCAGTAGCCTGTGCGATCAGCAGGTGAAAGGCCTTATCCGACTCCACTGCCCCGGCGCGGTTTTGCGACGTGACGATCCGCTTCAATGCCGCTTCCATCTGCTGCACCTGCTCTTCCGTACGGCGCGTGGCGGCCAGCCAGGCGGCTTCCGTCTCCAGGCTGATACGCAGTTCCAGGATGGCCAGTACATCGCCGATGGTGCGGATGGTATCGGACGAGAACAGGTTGGCCGGCTGCGGCTCCAGCACAAAGGTGCCGATGCCGTGGCGGGTTTGCACCAGGCCGGCGGCCTGCAGATGCGAGATGGCCTCGCGCACCACGGTGCGGCTGACGCCGTGCATTTCCATGATGACGGACTCGGTCGGCAGCTTTTCGCCCGGCTTCAGCGTGCCGGCCTGGATGCTGGAAGTGAAGCTCTCCACCACGCCCTGGGCGAGGTTGCGATGCTTCTTTTTAGGCACAAGGGCTGGCGCGGCAGGCGCGGCGGATACTGATACGGTCTGATTCATGGCTGTTTTACTGTTGTATGACGACTATTAGGATACACGCATTGATGTGTACCGCGCTGCGCATATTGCCAGAGTTTCGGACCAAATTGTATCTTCAACATCATTTTCGCCACAATTTAGAGGCGAAAACTTAAACTAGTAGCGCTGCGCTCATGGAGGCGGCTTCGTCGGAGGATTCCAGCAGGATCTGGTCGAGCAAGGCGTTGTCGTCGACAAAGCCCGCCAGCGATGGACTGTCCTGGCCCGCCGTGAACTGTGAACGTACCGGCGCCAGGCGCTTGGCGATCAGCAGCGTATCGCGCAGGCCCAGCGGCGGTGGCGTCAGCGTGGCGCCGCGCAGCGACACGATGGCCTGGGCGACCGGCTCCGGTATCGCCATCTTTTTCATGATCTCGCGCGAGATGATCTCCTGCGCTGCGCCCATCCACTCGGCCGGATCGTCCAGCAGGCCGGGAATCTCGTCGGCGCGCGACAGCAGGTAGAAACCGCCGGCCTCATGCACAATGCCGGCAAACAGCGCCGTATCGGGATCAGTGGCGGTCAGCTTGCGGCCTACCACATGCGCCAGCGCCGCCACGTGGGCCGTGTGGCGCCACAGCAGATCCGCCTGCGCGCGCAGCTTGTCGTCGCGGATGCGGGCGCCGAACTGGCGCACCACCATCGCCGCAGCCATGGTGTACAGATTGCGATACCCCACGCGCTGCACTGCCGCGCGCACGCTGGTGACCGGCGCGCCGCTGCGGTTGAACACGGCCGCATTGGCCAGCGCCACGGTGCGCGCGGCCAGCAAGGGCTCGCCCAGCACCTTGCGGATCACGTCGTCCATCTCGCAATCAGGATCGGCCAGCGCCAGCTGCAGGCGCAAGGCCGCATTCACGCTGGTCGGGAGGACCAGCTCGCCACGCGCAGCCTGCGCGACGATCTGCGAGAAGTCTCTTAGTTTTTCCATGGAAACATTATAACGCTTTACCGGCCTGCGCCCCTTGCAACTTGCTCGCCGGCGTCCGGCGCCAGCCGCAGCGCATCCGCCAGGCCCAGCAAACTGACCAGCGCCACCAGCAGAAAGGCCAGCCGGTAATCGATGGCAGGCCAGCCGGCGATGCCCAGCTGCTGCGCGCTCCAGTGCCCGACCCGCACGCCCGTCGCCCCCAGCGCCACGCCCAATCCCAGCGCGACCTGGAAGGCGGTACTGAACAAGGTATTGGCCGCTGCCATGCGCGCCTGCGGCACATCGGCAAACGCGATCGTGTTGAGCGCACTGAATTGCATGGAGCGCGTCAGGCCGCCGACAAACAGCACGGCCGCGATCAGCCACACCGGCGTGGCTGGCGTCAGCCATGCGCAAGCGGCCAGCGCGCTCACATTGGTCAGGCCGTTCACCAGGATCACCGGCTTGAAGCCGAAGCGGCGCAGGACCGGCGTGGTGGCGGGCTTCATCATCAGATTGCCGGCAAAGACGGCAATCACCAGCAGGCCGGAATGGAAGGCGTCCAGGCCAAAACCCAGCTGGAACATCAGCGGCAGCAGGAAAGGCACAGCGCCTATCGCCATGCGGAACAACGAGCCGCCGATGATCGTGATGGAGAACGTGGGAATCGCAAACGAAGACAAGTCGATGAGCGGATGCGCGGCACGTTTCAAGTGCCAGCCCAGCGCGATGAGCAGCAATACGCCCATCAGCAGGCAGCCGCCTGCCTCGCGCCAGTCGGGATGCTGGCCGCCGATCACTTCCGCGCCCCAGGTCAGCAGGAACAAGGCGCTGCCGCTCAGCAGAAAACCCGGCCAGTCAAACGGCCGCTTGCCGGCAGCGCGGGTGTCCGGGATCAGCCACCACGCTGCCGCCAGTGCCAGCACGCCCAGCGGCAGGTTCAGATAAAAGATCCAGCGCCAGCTCGCATAGCTGGTGATGAAGCCCCCCACCGGCGGCCCCAGCACCGGCGCCACCAGCGCCGGCCAGGTGAGCGTGGCGATGACTGCGATGAGTTTTTCCTTGGGCGTGTTATTGAGCACCAACAGGCGGCCGACCGGCACCATCATCGCACCACCGGCGCCTTGCAGCACGCGCAGCCAGACGAATTCCGTGAGCGTGTCCGCCATCCCGCACAGCACTGAAGCCAGCGTGAAGATCGCCAGCGCCGCAGCGAATACGCGGCGCGCGCCCAAGCGCTCCGCCACCCAGCCGCTGATCGGAATGAATACGCCCAGCGTCAGCAGGTATGCGCTGACGCCGATATTCAAGGCCAGCGGCGCCACACCAAACGCGTGGGCGATGTCCGGCACGGCGGTTGTGATGACCGTGCCGTCCAGATTCTCCATAAAGAATGCGCCAGCGACCAGCAAGGCGATCCACCTGCTGTTCACCGGCGACTGCGTGCTGCTCTGCATATCGCATCCTGATTGCGTGAATGCGCCATTTTAGCCGCGCTGCACAATTTTTTCCGCACGCTCGCTTGCAAAGGCGAAGTAATCGTTCATATCGTTTAGTGTGTTTTTAATGCCACGATCAATGCACGTTAAAAGAAGAACACACGTGCCAATTCCTCAACTCTGCTATAGAGTCGTACTACAAGCATAAACAACGACAGGAGAACCACTCATGAAGAGAAATGCCGCTTACGCAGCATGCATGTCCGCACTCGCCCTGTTTGCCGGCCAAGCCGCCGCGCAATCCTCAGTCACCATGTACGGCACCCTTGATGTGGGCTGGGACCGTATCGATAAAGGCCAAGGCAATGTCCAGGGCACCGTATTCGGCGTCAGTGGTTCTACCCCAGTCCCCAACAGCATCGCCGCTCCAGCCAGTGTCGCCACGCGCATCAGTCCATCGCATACGCGTCAGAGCAATATCGGCTTTAAAGGGGTGGAAGATCTGGGGGGCGGCTACCGCGGCCTGTTCGTGCTGGAAGGCGGCGTCACCATCGATAACGGCAGCACTGCCAACGATGGCCGGCTGTTCGGCCGCCAGGCATATGTCGGCCTGACTACGCCAGGCGGCGAAATCAAAATCGGCCGCCAGGCCAGCCCAATGCTGATCGCCTACTATCTGGTGACGCCAGAAGCGTTGGGCAGCACGGACTTCTTCGGCGCTGGCCTGGTGGTCAACACCGTGCAGACCTGGCAGGATAACCAGATCAGCTATGCGCTCAAACAGGGACCATGGACGGCGATCCTGTCGTATGCCACCAACTCCGGTATCGGCACCGGCATCAGCGCCGCGCGCTCGATCGCGACATCGTCGACGCCAGTGGCAACGCCGGGTACAGGCCAGATTGTCGGCGGTGCGACCGCCGGCAGCGAAACGCCGAGCGGCCGCGGTAAAACCACCGGCGCCATGCTGGCCTACCGCACCGAGAACCTGACAGCACTGGGCTCCTACCATCGCAACAACTTCGACAACGTGCCGATTGGCGTGGTGTCCGGCTCCACGCTGGTGCCGCTGTTCTACGGCGAACACTTCACGTCCTACATGGTCTCGGCCAAATACACCTTCCCGGGCGCCGGCACCACGGTGGCTGTCGCTGGCCACAATGCCCAGTTCACCCTGCGCGGGAATACCGATCCTGAAGTGCGTACCTGGTCAGCCACCGTCAAACATCCGGTTGGCGCGTTTGACCTGACGGCGATCTTCCTCGATTCCAAATTCACCAACTACACCCGGGGCAAGGATCGCGGCGTGATGCTGGGCGTGGACTATAACTTCTCCAAACGCACGGCGATCTATACGCGCTTCGGCGGCATCAAGGATAAGCGCGGTAACGTGGTGGTGAGCAGCGCAACGCCGCTGCCACTGGCTGGTGGTCCGGCAGCGATCCTGATTCCGCTGGGGACGCAGGAAGTGCCGCTGTTCTCTGGCGCCGGCCAAAACATCGACGCACGCACCACGATGCTGAGTCTCGGCATCCGCCACTCGTTCTAAAGCACTTCAACCGCTGCCCAGCAGGCGCTTCAACGATTGCGCCGCTGGCAGCGCATCACTCCAGATTTCCAGCTGGGCCAGGTCAGCACTGGCCAGCTTGTTCAGGGCGCTGCGCGGCAGTGGACCAAAGCGCTGAATAAGCTGACGCGCCAGCAGCGCGACCGCCCCCTCCTTGCGGCCCTGTTCCAGTCCTTCTTGCAGTCCTTTCTGTCGCCCCTTCTGTTCGCCTTCCTGGCGCCCCTTGTCTATGAAGGACTGCTCCAATGGCGTGATCCATTCCACTTTGCGCTCCTTTTCCAGCTTGAGAACAGCCTGCCAGTAGCGCTTCTGATACGGCTCTGGCAAAGCCATCATCCAGTTGATCACTTTGAACAAAACAATTATGCGCCGTTTGCGCCAACCATGCTGGAACAGTAGTCGTGTCAACTGCCACTTGGCGGCATAGAGTTCATCTGGATTATGATGTGCCTGCTGTGTGCGAAGATGCGCAAGCGTGATCTAGGCGCTGAGCCTGAACCTCTATGTGGACCAGCACCCACTGAAAACGCCCATCATGCAGTCGCAGTTCCACTAGCTTGTCCGCCACCATACCATCAGGTACATCACCAAAGCCGATTCCAGCCAATTCTTTGTCGCAGAAGCGTGGCCGCGCCGACCAGTCGATTTCTTTGTATAAGCCGTAAAAAAAGAAACGCATGAAAGCACGAAAAGCATGCGTCAATGCGAGTTTCCAGGGAAGATCGTAGCGTGCGTTGGTCATTCACGCAGTCTACGTCGGCGCCATAACGCGCCGTATTGAGGTACTACAATCGGGCGAAAAAAAACGGAGCACTGCCGGTACAGTACTCCGTTAAAGACACACAGCCGAAAATCTTATAAGTGGGTCGCAATCTGCGGCAGCAGATCATCAAAGGTGCGGCCATTGCCGTTCTCGCCGATGGCGTGCATCTTCCATTCGCCGTTGTGGCGGTAGACCTTGGCCATGATCTGCGCCGAGTGCGGACCTTGCACCGACAGATTGAAACGCGCCACTTCGCGGCCATTCGCCGCGTCCAGCAGACGGCAGTACGCGTTCTCCACCTGCGCAAACGTCTGGCCGGTAAAGCTGTTCACCGTGAACACCAGGCTCTTGACGCTCGAAGGTACGGCGTTCAGATCGACATTGATCTGCTCATCGTCGCCATCGCCAGCGCCGGTGCGGTTGTCGCCCGTGTGCACGATGCTGCCATCCTTGCTCTTCAGCTGACGGAAGAAGATCACGTCCACCGGACGATGGCCCTCATCAAACATCACACAGGACGCATCCAGATCGACCGCTTCGGTCTTGGCGCCAAAACCCAGGAAACCCTTGGACTTGATGGCATCCCAGCCCAGGCCCATCGTCACGCGGCCCAATGCGCCGCCAGCTTCCTTCTCCAGAGAGATCTTCTGGCCCTTGCTCAAATTGACTGACATAGTTACTCCTTATTGCGCGGATTGACGCAGCAGCCAGGCCTGGAACGAAGTGCTGTTACGCGAGCAAATCAACACCTTGCCTTTGCCCGAAAATCGCAGCACCATGCCCTCGCCGCTGGTCTGGCTGTTCACCAGATTGCTGAGGAATCCGCTATTGCCGCCGGTGGTGACCGAGATCTCGTAGCGCAAAGCGCTATCCCAAGCCACCACATGCGAGTTATCGATAATGATGTCGCGCCCCGGCTCCACCTCGAGCTGCGAGATGCCGCCGAAACCGGACACCGCCACCTGACCGACGCCGCTGGTCTCGGTGATGAAAAAGCCGCCGCTCTGCGCGAACAGGGCATTGCCCAGGCTTTGCGTACGCACCTTGAGTTCCACGCCGGAAGTGGCGGCGACAAACGCGCCGTCACTCAGCATGTACTGCTGGTTGCCGACATCCAGCACCTGCATTGCACCCGGCAGGGTCGGCGCCAGCAGACAATCGCCACCGCCACGCACCGCCTCGATATGCTGCTGGAAGAAGGACTCGCCGTTGGCGAAGCGGCGCATGATCGCCGCACCGATGCCGCCAGTGATCTTGCCCTTCAAGTCGAGCGCCGATTCCATCATCACCATCGCGTCCGATTCGCAGTAGATTTTTTCTCCCTGGCGCATCGACACATGCAGGAATGGATCGACGTCACCAGTGATCGTAAATACAGGCATGATTGCGAGTCCTTTCCTGAATGATTAAACGCCTACGCCGAACGAACCGGCCAGGGGACCGAGACCGCCTTTAAAGCCCTGGCCGACCGCCTTGAACTTCCAATCGCCACCGTTGCGATATACCTCGCCGAAGATCATGGCCGACTCGGTCGAACTGTCTTCCGACAGGTCGTAGCGGGCGATTTCCGCATTACTGCCAGCATTCACCGTGCGGATGAAAGCCTTCTGCACCATGCCAAAGTTCTGGCGGCGTGCATCGCCTTCGTGGATGGTGGCGCAGATCGCGATACGCTCCACATCGGCCGGCACCTTGGTCAGGTCGATGGTGACGGTTTCGTCGTCGCCATCGCCGTCGCCGGTACGGTTGTCACCCGAGTGGGCCACCGACTGGTCGGTCGATTTCAGGTTGTTGTAGAAGATGAAGTCACTGTCGGTGCGGACCTTGCCGTCCACTTTCAACAGGAAGGCCGAGCCATCCAGGTCGAAAGCGTTACCGTCGGTTGCACGCACATCCCAACCCAGGCCGACCACGATCTTGGTCAGGCCAGGTGCTTCTTTGCTCAGATTGACGTTGCCGCCTTTTTGCAGACTGATTGCCATTTTTGATACTCCTTAAATGAAAACCGGACTTTGGGTACTACCAGGCGGCGAGCCGTTGTCCGTATAAAACGGCCCGCCGGATTCTTTACGCTGCTGCGATAGCAGCCGTGGCTTCCTGCTTGCGGCGGTGGCGTATGGACGACCACACCGACGCTCCGATAAACGCCACACCAATCAAGCCAGTGAAGATCTCAGGCACGTGGTACTTCATACTCGCCAACATGATCGCGGCCAGAATACCGATCGCGTAGTGGGCGCCGTGTTCCAAGTACAGGAACTGGTCGAGCGTGCCCTTCTTCACCAGATAAATCGTCATCGAGCGGACAAACATCGCGCCAATCGCCAGGCCCAGCATGATGATCACAACGTCCGTGGTAATCGCAAACGCGCCAATCACACCATCGAAACTGAACGAGGCATCCAGCACTTCCAAATACAGGAAGCCGCCAATACCGCCCTTCTTGACCATGTCGCCGACGTTGCCGCCGCCTTCTTCTTCCTTCTCCAGCAGGCTGCTGATACCGTCAACACCGACGTAGATCAGAATGCCCCACAGACCCGAGATCAGCACCACCAGCTTCTGGCCTTCGCTGACCAGGCCCATACAGCCCAGCAGCACGCCCAGCGCGATCATCACGGAGATCGAGGACATCTTGCCCAGCGAGCCCAGTTTCTTCTCGAAGTTGCCCAGCCAGTGGGTTTCCTTCTCGTGGTCCAGCAGGAAGTTCAGGAACACTAGCAGCAGGAACATGCCGCCGAATGCCGCCACTTCAGCGTGGTGATTCGTCAGGTGCATCGAATACGTTTTCGGATCATTCAAGGCCAGCGTCCACACATCCATGATGCTGATGTCAGCGGCCACCGCTACAATCACCAGCGGGAAGATCAAGCGCATACCGAACACCGCGATGATGATGCCGACGCCAAGGAACAGCTTCTGCCAGTACTCGTTCCAGTTTTTCAATACCGAGGCATTGACCACTGCGTTATCGAAGGACAGCGAGACTTCCATGGCTGCCAGGATCAGCGCGATACCAAAGGCGGACAGCGCACCGCCCCACCCTGCCAGCGCATAGCCCCACCAGCCAGCCACCGCAAGGCAGATAAAGCTGACGAGGAAAGAAATTCTGAAATGCTTCATCGTTTTCTCTCGTAGTTATTAATCGATGCAACGCAGTGTAAAGAAATCCGACATTTTGAAAAATAGAAGATAATTGAAGTATTACTTCGCAAAAACAGAACCATGAAAAACAGCACACTGAACTTTCGTCACCTGTACTTCTTCTGGATGGTCGCCAAAGAAGGTGGCGTCACACGTGCTGCCGAGCGTCTCGGCCTGGCCGTGCAAACCATCAGCATGCAGCTGGCATCGCTGGAACAATCGATCGGAAAACAGCTGCTGGAGCCGCAAGGGCGCCGACTCGTCCCCACCGAGGCGGGCAGAAAGGCGCTGAGCTATTGCGACCAGATCTTTCTGCTGGGCGAGCAGTTGCAGGACGCACTGGAAGAAGCGGATAACGGCAAGATGCGCCTCACTGTCGGCATCTCCGACTCGCTGCCCAAGCTGATCGCCTACCGCCTGCTGCAAGCCACCCAGACCATGGACACGCAAGTACGCCTGGTCTGCATGGAAGACGAATTTGAAAACCTGCTGGCCGACCTGGCGCTGGGCAAGCTGGATGTCGTACTGACCGACCGCACCGTGCGCGCAGGAGGCAGCCTCAAGGTATTCAGCCACCTGCTGGGGGAAAGCGACATGAAACTGTTTGGCGTACAGCGCCTGGCGCGCAAATACCGTCGCAACTTTCCAGAGAGCCTGCACGGTGCGCCACTGCTGCTGCCGACGCGCAACAACGCACTGCGCGGCCGCATCGACGCCTGGCTGGTAGAACGCAAGGTCCGCCCCGAAATCGTCGCCGAATTCGAAGACAACGCCATGTTGAACACCTTCGGCCGCAATGGCCTGGGCATGTTCTTCGCGCCATCCGCACTGGCGCAGGACATCGAAGACCAGTTCGGCGCCGTGCTGGTCGGCGATGCGCCCGAACTGCGCGAGCACTTCTATGCCATCTCCAACGCCCGCAAAATCACCCACCCGGCAATCGAAGCCATCCTCAACGAAGTCCACTCCGGCCTGTTTTCATACACAGCGCAAGATCCCGATTAACGGTATTTTTGTCTTATTTTTTTTGCTACACTGACTGATGTGCTAGACCATGCAGCACAGCTTCATCTTGCAAACTGAATGTGACGAAAAGGACTGTCAGTGTCTGTGCAATACGAAATCGGCCCCTGCCTGGGTGCAGGCGGTTTTGGCGAGGTCTTTGAAGCATGGGACCATCAACTGCAGCGCAGCGTCGCCATCAAGCGCCTCAGGAACTTCGGGGATGCAACGCATTCGGAGCATCTGCTGCGGGAAGCGCGCCTGGCGGCGTCGCTGAAGCATGCTGCCTTCGTCAAAATTTACGCGCTGGAGCAAAGCCCGCAGGGCCAGGCCATCGTGATGGAACTGGTGGAGGGCCAGACACTCAAGCAACTGCTGTCACAGGCGCCCCTGCCTGAAAAAGCCGCCCTGGCCATCATGCGGCAACTGGCCGACGCGATGTGCGAGGCGCATGACTCCGGCCTGGTCCATGGCGATCTCAAACCGTCCAATCTGATGCAGGATGTCTCAGGCACGGTCCGCATACTCGACTTCGGACTGGCGGCCCAGTTCGATCCGCAAGCCACCATGTCGCTCCACCCCTCTGAACAGCAGGGCACCATCGCCTACATGGCGCCTGAACGCCTGCAAGGGGCGCCACTGCGGCCGCAAAGCGACATCTATGCGCTCGGCGTGATCCTGTACGAACTGCTGACGGGCAGCCGTCCGTTCGCCGACCTGAACGGACTGGCATTGGCCGCAGCACAGATGCAATCCTGCTCCGACCACTGGCCCTATCCAGACCATGTACGGCCGGCCCTGGTGCAACTGGTACGGGCACTGACGGCTGTCCCGGCGGATAAGCGCGTGCAGACCATGCAGAAGGTCCGCGAACTGCTCGC
Source organism: Duganella sp. CY15W (assembly GCF_009857555.1). Taxonomy (NCBI): domain Bacteria; kingdom Pseudomonadati; phylum Pseudomonadota; class Betaproteobacteria; order Burkholderiales; family Oxalobacteraceae; genus Duganella; species Duganella sp. CY15W. The sequence goes on from NZ_WWCQ01000004.1 coordinate 307,073, forward strand.
GCAAGTCGATGGACCGAACTTCAGGCTCGCGCCAGCCGCGCCCTCCCGGTTGCGCCGCAGCCGGTTGGCACTGTGGGGGGGCGCGCTGGTGCTCATGCTGGGCGGTGCGTGGCTGGCCACGCCCCATCTGCCCACATCCGGCCAGTTGCACACCCTGCTCGAGCCATATTCGGAAGCCCAGGAAATGCAGCAGGGCCTGCAAGCGCTCAAACAGTGGGACCGGCCGGGCGCAACCGGCGAAGCGGAAGCCCATTTTGCCAAGGTACTGGAACATACGCCCGGCAGTGCAGCGGCGGCGGCAGGCCTGGCGATCGCCTATGGATTCCGCTACAACAGTGACCACATGGACGACATCTGGTTGCGCAAAGCATCCGCAGCTGCGCAGCAGGCGTTACAGCTCAATCCACAACTGGCGCTGGCGCATGTGGCGCAAGCGAGCGTCTTGATCTGGGAAAGGAAACCCGAACCGGCATTGGCTGCCTTCAATCAGGCCTTGAGCCTGGATCCGGCCAACCTCAACGCATTGGATGGCAAAATTCTGGCACTGCGTCGCCTGCGCCACTATGACAGCGCGCTACAAACCGCCGAAGACGGTGCACGGCGCTATCCACGCGAGCGGGTCTTTGCCGACCATATTGGTTCTATCCACTATGCCCAGGCACACTATCCGCAAGCCGAGCAGGCGTTCCGCCACAGCATACAGCTGCAGCCTGATGCGGTGGTGGCCTATGCCAATCTCGCTGCGGCACTGGCCAGTCAAAATAAAATCGATGATGCGCTCCATATACTGCAGCAGGGCCTGGAGGTTCGTCCGAGCGCCTGGCTGTATGGGAACCTGGGGAATGTGCTGTTTTTACGCGAAGACTACCAGGGCGCCGCCGTCGCCTTCGCGGCTGCGGTCAGCCCCGATAAAGGCAATCCCGCCGACTATCTGGGCTGGGCCAATCTGGCGGATACCTTGCTATGGCTGCCTGGCCGCGCCGAAGACGCCCGCCGGGCCTATGCGCGTGCCATCGAATTGCTGGCGCCGCGCCTGGCGCGGGCTCCGCAGGACGCCACGCTGGCCTCGCAAATGGGCATGTATGCCTCCCGCACCGGCAACCGCGAGCAGGCACTCAACTTGCTACAACAATCGCTGACGCTAGCACCAAAAGACGCCGAGGTACAGTTTCGCGCAGCACTTGGGTATGAACTGCTGGGAGAACGCAAACCCGCGCTGGCGGCGATTCACCGTGCTTTGCGTCTAGGCTATCCAGCAAAATTTATTGAAGCAACACCAGAGCTGGTCGCGCTGCGGCGCGACACGGCATACCAGCAACCATAACCAACGGAGCACAGCATGTCCCTGAAATTCCCGTATGACGCAGTGATCACCGACGACGAACATTGGCAATGGCAACCAGCGGATTACCACCCTAACTGCCTGATCGATGAAACGCTGCCACTGCCCAAACAGCGGCCTGTGCTGAAGGCTGGCGATTTCATCCGGATAAGGCTGGCGGGCTGCGGCCTGGAATGTCCGGGGCCGCACAAAATCTTCTTCAAAAACAGGAGCATCTTAGGCAACCAGAGCAGTCCTTTTGAAGAACACCAGGACGAGTCGACCGTAACGTACAAACAGCCGCGGAACGGCATGTTCCGCATTGCAATCAACGAGGAGAGCGGTTTCCTCTGGCAATTCAATATCGAGTGCGGGACGCGCCACAAAAGTTTCGACCCGGAATTTCATGTCGGCACCGGCCCGGCTGATCCTGGCTCAACCTAGCCAGCCCAGGCCTTGAACGTGGCGGCGCAGCGCTTCCACGGGCGTTTGCACCTCGGCGGCACAGGCCGCCAGGTCGCCACCGCTGGCCGTCCACGCTGCATGCAACGCCTCCGGCGCAATCTGTTCCACGCGCCGGATCTGCGGATGCGCCGCCAGCAGCTTGTACATCGACGGCCGCGATACGCCCAGCAATTGCGCGGCCGCCTGAATATACCAGCCACTGTCCTGCATCGCTTTCAGCACTTGTTCATTGCCGACCTCGCTCAGCCGCCTGCGCAGGCCAGGCGCCGGTGGCGTCCCCGCCGTGGCTTGCGCCACACTGGACACTGGCCGCGCATCCACCAGTGCTGCGAACTGCGGCATGTCCCCCAGCCGCAACGACATCAGCGCGCGCTGCAGCGCATGCGCCAGCTGGCGGATATTGCCCGGCCAGTCGTAGCAGAGAAAGCCTGCAACCAGCCCCGCCGGGAGTTCCACCGCCGCCGCATCGGCCTGCTTGAGCAGATGTACCATCAGCACGCCGATATCCTCGCGCCGCGCACGCAATGGTGGCAGGCTGATCACGCAGCTCTCCAGCCGCCGCAACAGCGCCACATTGAATTCGCCGCCATATAAATCCTGGTCGGTGGCGGCAATCAGGCGGGCCGTCGAGTGCAGGTCGCGCTGTCCTCCCAGCGGCCGGTAATCCCCGGTCTCCAGGACCCGCAACAGCATCGGCTGCACCGGCGCAGGCGTATTGCCTATCTCGTCCAGAAACAGCGTCGCCCCTTGTGCTTCGGTGAACAGACCTTCACGCGCCGTATGCGCGCCACTATAGGCGCCACGGCTGGCGCCAAACAGATCAGACGCCGCCAGTGATTCGTTCAACGCCGCCATATTGACCGTCACCAAAGGCGCGTGCGCCCGCTGGCTCAGTGCGTGGATTGCGCGCGCCGCCACTTCCTTGCCAGTGCCGGTCTCTCCCAGCAGCAGCACATTGCTGCCGGTGCCCGCTACGTGGCGTATCAAGGCCCGCAGACGGATTGCCGCGCCCCCGACGCCGAGCAGACCAGGCACGCTATCCGCTTGCGGCAGACAGTGCATCCAGTGCAGGCATAACAGTACCGCGCCACCGAGACAAATCACCACGCCGCGCTCGATCTGCTCAGCGCTCAGATGGGCGGGACCATCCATCTCCAGGCTATCGATTTGTATCGCCATGCGGCTCACCGGCGGCGTCAGTACCAGGCCGCTTCCGTGCTGCGCGATGGTCAGCGGCTGGCGCGAAATGCCGCCATAACCGAGGCCAGCGCCTTCGCCGCCCGGCGCACGGAACAACGGCAAATAACGCGACAGCGCCAGCCCCGTCACCGGCGTGGCGACCACATGCTGCTCGCCGACGCGGGTGTGGTCGGGATGCCAGGCGATGGTAATCGCCAGCAAAGGATGACGATGGGGCGTGGCGTCATAAATGGGCGACGTCAGCGTGAAGTCCGAGTTCTGCATGGCATTCCATGAAGTGTAAAGAGGATGTAAAGACCTGGCGTTGACATGTCAACCCGCATGGCATTTACAACTGAAAGCGCGTATTTGACCACAAAAACCAGGCCTTGTTGCATGGCACGGGGTTTGCAAAAGAAGGCATGCGCGCCTCAGCCGGTGGCGCTTCCCCTACCGGCAACCCATTACGAGAGACTACGATGAACCACACTTTGCAAACCGACCAAGTCTTGCGCAGCAATGAAACCCTGGTTGCGCAAGACGGCAGCTGCTACCTCATCATGCAACGCGACGGCAACCTCTGCATGTACACCGGCCGTCCCGGCCAAGGCGGCGGCTGCTTCTGGGCCGCCTTGCCGGCCAGTCTGCCCAATAACGACTACTACGCCATCATGCAAGGCGATGGCAACCTCTGCGTTTATCAAGGCAAGGACCGTGAACACCGCGGCGCTTACGTGTGGGGAACGGGCGACCATCCGCAGACGGGCAGCCGCCAGTTTATCGCCGAGATCAACGCCAACAACCTGACCGTCTCGACCAACCAGCAGGGCAGCGAACACAAGCTGCTATGGGCAGCCCGCAGCTTGCGCGTGCTGACCTACAACACCCATCTCATGGAAGGCTCCAACGTCGCGGCAGGCGCCTGGTTCGCCTATAAACAGCCGGTGATTTTCCATGACGGCCTGCGGCACCAGTACATCGTCTCCCGCATCCTCAACAGCGGCGCCGATATCGTCGCGCTGCAGGAAGTCTGGTCGGAAAACCGCATGCATCAGATCTGCGCCGACCTCAAGCACAAATATCCGTACAGCGCACTCGGCAACACCGGCAACGACTCGCTGATCGCCGACCTGTACAACTATATCGACCACGGCGTCCCCGACCGCGCGGCCGGTTCCGGCGTCGTGCTGCTGAGCCGCTATCCGCTCAGCGACGTCCAATTCCACGTCTTTGACCGCCCTACCGACGACGAAGAACGGGCCGCCTCCAAAGGCGTGCTGAGCGCTGTCGCCACGATCGACGGCAAGCGGGTGCAAATCAATATGACCCATGCCTGGACCGATGCGGGCGGCCCGTCCTGCAGCAACATCGAAGATCTGGTGGCGCACCGCGACCGCAACTTGCCGGCGCTGTTCCTGGGCGACTTCAATATCCACCGGGTGCGTGACACGGCGCAGGTGAACCGCATGAACATCATCCTGAAAGAGGCTGGCGCCGAAGATGCCTGGACGCTGGTTCATGGCAACCAGCACGTCGAAACCTCGTACACCGACGACACCCGCAGCAACAACCTGGGCCAGTTCTTCAGTCCTGACCGCAATACCGAGGCCGGCGATTGCATCGACTATGTCTATGTCAAAAACATGAAAGATGCACCAACGGCGGCCGCGCTGCGGCCGTTTTCCGCCACCGTACTGCGCGACTGGAAAGTCAATCTGGACGATAAAAGCCGCCCGGACTGGTACTGGGTGCATGAGGGCGATACCAAAAACATGCCCAGCGCAGCCACCTTCGGCAACAAGATCATTGTCGCTGTCCGGCAGCAGGACGACCGCCTGCAATTGGCCCTGTTTGACCGCGACGCCAAGACCTGGGTACACAGCATGGTCAAAGATGGCGGCCAGGAACTCAAGATCGATGGCGCACCAGGCATCGTCTTATTCAACAACTGCCTCCACCTGTTCTTCCAGAAGAACAAGCAGGTGTACAAAATGGAATCCACCGACGGCATCACATGGTCGGCCAAGGATGCGCAAGGCAAAGACTTCACCAGCTCCGGCGGCGTATGCCCGGTGGTCTATCAGAACACCTTGTTTGTGTTCTGCCGCGATCCAAACGGCAACCAGATCTGCTATCACAAGTGGAGCAACCGCTGGTCCGAGCGCAAGTGGACCAACATCGATACGCGTCACGACATATCCGCAGCCGTGCTCGACAACCAGCTGTGCATCGTCAGTATCGACGCCGGCGCCAAGAGCCCGCAGGGCTTGATGCGTGCACTGACGCGCGACGGCGAGCAGTGGAAATCGGCGCAGATGGGGGATGGCATCACGACCTCTGGTCCACCGGGCATTTGCGTCAAAAACGGCCGCTTCCATGTGTTCTACCGCGAACCAAAGGGCGGTGGCATCTTCCACCGCAGCTCGGCAGATGGCATCCATTGGTCCGAGCCGGACTTCGATAGCGGCCAAGCCACCATGGATGAAGTCTGCCCATTGGCGGATGGCGACAAGATCACGCTGTTCTTCTCATTTGTGGTGAAAAACGCGACCAATTTTATCGACCGTATCGCCAGCTATCCGGATGGCGCCCTGCTCTACAAGCCGCGCGCGCTGGCCCATATGTCGTATCCGCCAGGCGTGGTGCTGGATGCTTCCGACCACTATCCTTACCAAGTGGATATCGCCTGGCCATAACCTGAAAGCAGTTGCATAAAACACCATGTCCTTTCATGGCGGCGCACGGTAGTTTTCACTACCGGAGCGCCGACTCGTTTAAGATGCGGGTTTCAATTACGGAAAACCGCCGCTCGGCCCCTATGCAAAACTTCCTGCTTGTCGTTCTCGCCATCTTTCTGGTGGCTTTGAATGGTTTCTTCGTCGCTGCTGAATTTGGCATCGTCACTCTGCGAAAAACGCGCGTGCGCGCCATCGCCAAGACTCAGGGACTCAAGGGGCGCATCCTCGGTAAGGTGCACGGCGAGCTGGACGCTTATCTGTCCGCTTGCCAGCTGGGTATTACGCTGGCCTCGCTGGGCCTGGGCTGGGTCGGTGAACCGGCCTTTGCCGGCCTGCTGGAACCACTGCTGACGCTGGTTGGCATCACGTCGCCCGAGCTGGTGCACGGCATCGCTTTCGTGTTTGCATTTGGCGTCATCTCGTTCCTGCACATCGTAGTCGGCGAACTGGCGCCCAAGTCGCTCGCGATCCGCATGCCCGAGGTGGTTGGCCTGTGGAGCGCCCTGCCGCTGTATGGCTTCTACTGGGCCATGTATCCATTCATCTGGGTGCTGAACGCCAGCGCCAACATGGTGCTGGGCCTGGCTGGCCTGGCGGGCAAAGGCAGCCACGACAGCCATTACTCCGTCGAAGAACTCAAGCTGATACTGCGTACCAGCCAGCCTGGCGAAAAATTCAATCAGGACGAACGCAATATCCTGGCCCACTCGCTCGACTTCAGCGATTTGTCGGTGTCCGATCTGATGCGCCCGATTAATGAGGTCATCAGCCTGAGCGCCAGCCGCTCGCTCAAGGACAATCTGGACGCGATGCTGCGCAACCGCTTCAGCCGCTACCCGTATTACGACAAGGATGGCGACACCGTGCTGGGCGTGGTGCACTTGAAAGATTTATTCTTTGCCATGCAGTCCGGCAAACCGATCACCGACCTGATTCCGTTTCTGCGGCCGGTGGAAACGATTTCCGCGCGCACCCCGGCGCTGGAGCAGTTCCGCCGCTTCCGCGACGGCGCGCCGCACTTTGCGATGATTGGCGAAAAAGGCAAGCGCCCGCTGGGCTTCGTCACGCTGGACAATCTGCTGGGCGCCATGGTCGGCGAGATCCACGACGAGTTCCGCCTCAACGAGAACGACTGGCTCAAGCAGCCGGACGGCACGCTGATCGGCAAAGCCAGCCTGCCGATCTTCTCGCTGGAACGCACGTTGGGCATCGATATAGAAAATGAAGAACTGGGCCTGGAAGAGGTAGAATCGGTAGGCGGCCTGATTATGCTGAAACTGGGCGATATCCCGAAACAGGGACAACGCATCAGCTTCCGCGGTTTTGATATCGTCGCCAAGAAAATGAACGGTCCGCGCATTCTGCTGGTCAAGGTGATCCCGAAAGACGATACCGAGGATAACGCCGACCAGGACTGACCGGCGCACTGGGGGCGCCAGGGAGGAGTTATGCTAGTCCGGCTTATCCTGTGCAGCGCCCTGCTCGGCCTGGGCGGTGCCGCCGCCGCGGAAAACTGCGGCCACCTGCGCAGCGCCTTCTACGAATACGGCGCGTTCTACTACAAGGCTGCCGACGGCAGCTGGACCGGCATCGACAAGGATGTCGTTGATGAAGTGGCGCGCCGCATGGGCTGCGTCATCGAAGCGTCTACCGATTCCCGTGTACGCATCTGGGCCGGCCTCACAGGCGGCAGCCTCGACATGTCGGTATCGGCCATGGCCACGCCGGACCGGGAAAAATTCGCCCGCGTGGTCCCCTACATCGCCGAACGCAATTACGTGCTGCTGCACAAGGACGTCAATGCCAGCGTCCGCAGCATGGACGATTTCCTGGCGGATCCCAGCATCAAAATCGGCGTCATCAAGTCCTTCCGCCACGGCAAAGTCTACGACGCCTGGCTGGACCGCTTGCGCGCGCAAGGACGCGTCTACGAAGCGCCGGACTATCCTGCCCTGCTGCGCCTGTTCAAAGTGGGACGGGTGCAGGCCATGATGGCGCTCAGCGTCGGCTGGTACCCGCTGGTCAAGCATCAGCAGGTGGCGGGCAGCTACCGCGTGATGGACTGGTCGCCGCAGAAGGAAGCGCTGGTGGGTGGACTGATCCTGTCGCGCCAGCGCGTGGATGCAGCGATGGCCGCGCGCTTCAGCCAGACCATTCACGCCATGCGCGAAGACGGTACGCTGAAGCGCATCTTTGAACGCCACCTCGATCCCGAACTGGCGGCCAGACTCATCAACTTCTAAAGCGCGTTGCCGGTCCAGTTGCGCAGCAGGCCCAGGCCCACTGCCAGCAGGGTCGGTCCGATGAACAGGCCGACGAAACCAAACGCCAGCACGCCGCCCATTACGCCCAGCAGCACCAGGATGAATGGCAGGCTGGAGCCGCGCGAAATCAGCACCGGCTTGACCACGTTGTCGACGCCGCTGATGACAAACATCCCCCACACAAACATGAAGATGGCCCAACCGGTGCTGCCCTGGTTGAACAGCCAGATGGTCGCGCCGCCCCAGATCAGCGGTGGTCCAACCGGTATCAGCGAGAACAGGAAAGTAGCCACTGACAGCAGCGCCACAGCCGGCACACCCGCGATCAGGAAACCGATCGCCGCCACCACCGCTTGCGCCAGCGCGGTGCCCAGCAAGCCATACATCACGCCGCGCACAGTGCGGCTGACGGTATCGGCCACGGTCACGCTTTGTTCGCCAATCAGTTTGTCCATGCCGGTAGCCAGTGCCTGCAACATGGCCTGGCCATCACGGTAAAGAAAGAAGCTGACAAACACCGCCAGGCTGACCTGCGCCACGCCACTCCCCAGCACCATGCCGCCGCCCAGCAGCAAACGGCGCGCCGGTTCCAGCAAATTCTTGGCCACGTTCATGAGCTCTTCACGGCTGTGCAGCAGCTTGCCCAGATAAGTGTAAGCTGCCTCCCCCACCACCGGGATGTCCTTCAGCCAGGCAGGTGGATCGAGCGTGCCGCTACCCAGGCCGTCCTTGATCTGGTCATAGAAATCGGAGGCGTTGCCGGCGATATTCCACGTCACCAGCGCCAATGGCACGATGATGAGCAAGGTCAGTCCTACGCTCATCACCAGCGCGGCAAGCGTGCGGCGCTGCCTGAGTTTGCCGAGCAAGCGCAGGTACAACGGCCAGCTGGAAATCGTAATGGCTGCGGCAAACAGGATCGCCGCCAGGAACGGCCGCAGCACAATCAGGCAGCCGATCACCAGCAGGATGACGGCGGCAAGGCGGGTAAAAGGCTGGAAGCGCTGTTGCATGCGTTGTCCGATCACGAGAGCAGCAGTTTAAGATCCTGAACCGTGATAGACACTGGCTGGCCCGGACGGATCAGCAGGCGTATCTTGCCCTGCTTGTCGAACACATAGCTGGCGGCGGTGTGGTCCATCGAATAGCTGCGCGGATCCTTTCCTGGCACCTTGCTGTACATGACCTTGAACTCTTTGCCCACGGCGGCAGTCTGTTCCGGCGTGCCGTACAGCCCCAGGAAGCGCTTGTCGAACACCGGCACGTACTCCGCCAGCAGCTGTTGCGTATCGCGCTCAGGATCGACCGTCACGAACAGCACCTGCACCTGGTCGGCCTGCGGACCGAGCGTCTTCATGATTTCCGACATCTCGGCCATGGTTGTCGGGCACACATCCGGGCATTGGGTATAGCCGAAGAACATGATGACCACCTTGCCCTTGAAGTCGGCCATGGTGCGCGGCTTGCCGTTGTGGTCGGTCAGCGCGAAGTCCTTGCCAAACGATGCACCGGTGAGATCGGTGCTCTTGAACGCCGGCGCCGGCTTCTCGCCGCAACCGCTCAGCAGCGATAACGCGATCAAGGCAAAAGCAAAGAGTTTTTTCATGGCTTAGCGTACGTCCAGCAGTTCAACGTCAAAGATCAGCGTGGCGTTGGGCGGGATCGGACCGATGCCATTATCGCCATAGCCCAGGCTTGGCGGTACGATCAGCGTACGCTTGCCGCCGACTTTCATACCCTGCACGCCATCGTCCCAGCCCTTGATGACCTGGCCGCCGCCGACCGGGAAGCTGAACGGCGCACGGCCAATCGAAGAATCGAACTGCGCGCCATGCTGCTGCGGCGCATCTGGCACATACAGCCAGCCCGTGTAGTTCACCACCGCCTCCGTCCCTGCCACAGCTTCCTTGCCGGTACCAACTACCGTATCGGTCTTCTGCAGGGCCGCCACCGAGGCTGAGGCTGAGGCCGAGGCTTGCTGCGGCGCCTTCGCGCGCTCACAGCCAGCCAGTAGGGAAACCGAAATCAATGCCAGGGCGAGAACTTTTTTCATCAGTGTGTGTCTTTCAGGTGAACTTGTTTTTGCTTGAGACAATCTAAGCAATATGTCGCCATTATCAACGATTGCCAAAAAGAGGCAAACATCAATGAAGTTGAGGCCAAGGCAGCACTGGAATGCAGGTTCGAGACCAAAACCTCTCTTGATCATTTGAATGGAGATGGAAAGCAGTTCCATCGCTCATCTCCATAGACCACTTCGCTCGGATTTTCCGCCCAGCAGTACTTGCCCTCCATCGCAGGAATAAAGAGAAACTCCGTGCTATTCGGAGTACGCTGTAGGCAACGTCTTGCCTCTTCAGCCAGCCGGAGAAAGTTTCCTTGCACGTAGAAGTGCACCATCTTGCGACCACTTTGATCCATGCGCCTGAGCGGTCTGCGCCAACAATTTGGACGGTGTCGCCTAGGGGCACAGTCATTTCAAATATTTTCAGATAGCATCCGCCGGGCTCGTTCTTACAGCCATGCCATACATTGGTCCGATAGGTTCGCGGCACACAGGCGTCGCCCGGTGCCTCGCATAACGTCTGAGAAGAAAGGGTAACTGCCTGACGCTGCGCAGCTTGGGCATGTACACCATAAAAGAAGAAAAGGCGCCAACCAGGTGGATAAGAAAGATATTGGCCGTGCGCTGCCCTAGAATTTTCATGTTCCAACGTGATTGAATTAACCGGCGTGGTTTAGCGGGTACAGCTTGAATAATTTTTAGCGCAATGGCTATTCTTGGACTAATGCGATCTGGCATAACCAAGTCGAACCAGTACAAATTAGGGTAAGGCGACGTTTTTCATTTGCGCCTCTGCCGCGACCTTGGATTCGAGCAGCTTCCATGATCGCTCTGCCGCAGCATATAAAACATCAGCTTTGTTGATAGCAGCAGGCCCAAGCAAGCAGGTGGCACGTAATTCAGCAGCCTTATTTCCACCAGCAATCACAGGAACGCCATCCAGTGACAACAGCTGCACCTTAAAATCGCTAGCAGCTTTCTTGCGTTCTGCCTCCAGCGATTTAGCATCGTCATCAGTCACACTGGCCTTTACCATAAATACCGAGGCTTCCGCATCTGTCCAGGCACCTGCCTTAATCAGCGCAGATTTCATCCCATCCAATCTGGCGCGATAGTGTTTATCCTGGTCTTTGAATTTGTTTAGTGCGCCATTCAACTCACCATTAAAGCCCGCCGCGTACTGCTGCGCATATTCGGGACGATCGCAGTCTTCTTTGTGGCCTGCTTGGGCGTAGGGGCTCATCAAGGAGATCGACAGTCCGATCGCAGTGTAGATTGTTCTAATGGACATAGGAGTATAGGAATTTATTTATAAAAGTGACCGCACCATAAGTGCCGCTCCTGATGGATCAATGAAGCAGCCGGTAGATGAATCCAGAAACAAAAGCTTAGCGGCCCATCTCATATTGAGCGGCGGCAGTGCCATACACAGGTTTTCCCTCAAGAAGGCTCGGCATCACTCGACAACTTTTCAAAGAGCTGACCGTGGCTTCGTCAAAGTCCCGATTCCCACTGCCTTTTTCAATTTTGATGCCCCCAATCTCCCCCTTATCAGTCGTCAGGAAACGCATGATAATTCCCTTCGCGTTCCGGGCGCTGTCAATGAATTGGACCTGATCGCCAATGGCACATGAATCAGCTATCAGAATCGGACGCGACGCGCGGCTACCCGGACTGAAATCATCAAGCTGCCATACCAGTGAATACTTCTTCCAAAAAGTACCGGGCTTTCCATCACGGGTAATCGGAGAAAACTTGCACCCAGACATGGTAGCCAACGCAGCATCGTCCAGCATCTTCCAACCGCTGGAGGTGGCGATACGCTGTCCATAAACCTTACCCTCATTGCCAATTAGCAGTTCCACTATCGACTCACCTTCCAGTTGATATGCCTGTGCTTCGCGGGGGTACTCGGTCGCCGGGCATTCATAGGCATTACCTCCCTTGTAAACCCCTGGCAATGGAGGTGGCTGCCTTACGACAATCTCGTCAGCTGCTACCTGGCGAGTAGGAAAAAGCAATAATAGAGCAGACAGCAATACAGTTGAAAAAGAAGCGCTAAAAATTATGATCTTCATACAGTCCTGAGGCAGACAGCAACGTCGTTGTGATCGCCATGCAAACTAACCACTCCCTTGCTGGTGCTCAGCGAACCTTCCGCACTTCCTTTCAATACAAACGGCAACTCGCCATTCAGACACGAAAGCTGGAAGCCGTTTCGGCTGGTAACGAACGAGGTCGGGTCGGCCCCAGCCGTTCGCCTACCGGTATTGACCAGCGAGGGATTGCTCCCGACAACGGGATAACCACAGTAACCCAAACGTACGCGCCGGCCAGAGAAGGAGACTTTACCGAGCGGCACCTCCACCGCGCCCTTGAGATCACCGTCTAGCACCAAAGGAAGGAGGCCTGATCCACAAGTCACTTTGAAGTCGCCAATGGATGCCGATCCTCCTTCAGAGACCTGGGCAGCTTGAGTGCTTAGTGCAATGAACATCGAAAAACAGATTGCCCGGCTGACGCTAGAAGTTGTAAACATCTTTGTACTCATAGGGATTTCAGATAAACAGGTGCAAGTGGGTTAAAACGGAATCGGGCAGTTTGATGCGGTCGGCTGACCGAAACTGGCCCAGCCTGATTTGGGATTGCTGTTGGCCGAAATGCTGCCTTTGTCGGGATAAAACAGGCAGTACTCGCCAGTGGCGGTGATGACGCGGTAGATGCGCTTGGGGTCGTTGGGCGCGCTGAACAGTTCGACGCGGGCGGCCTCATACCATTTCGGTTTGACCGCCGCATGGGCTGCGGCCATGCCTTTGGCCAGCCGCGTGGCTGGCGTATCCACGGGCACGCTAAAGCCTTGCCGCTGTTGGGCGCGCAGTTCACGGTCAATGGCGCCAGCGATCTTCAGCATCTGCTGTTTGACGTCTGCTGGCAGTGCAGCCTGCGGATCGGCCAGCAAGGCAAGTTCTTCAGGCGTGTCTGACGGTGCTGGTGCCGGCGCTGATTGCGTGGCTGGCACAACGGTCGCTGGCGAGGCCTCTGCTAACCGCTTCGGTGACGTCGGCGCGGCTGGCACCCGCATGGTCTGGACTGGCACCGCCTTCGGTAGTGGTGGCGCAGCTTGAAACAGCTGTATCCACACGCGCTCGTCTTGTGTCTGCCGATTGGGCACAGGACGCGTGGCAAACCACAGCAGCGTCATGTGCAACAGGACGACTGCGGTTAAACCAGCAAAGTTCCGGCGTGGATGAACAAGCATGTGGCTAGTAAGTAGTTACCAGCCGCGCAGCATAACATCTTGTTCAAAACAGAAATACGCGCTTTGTCACGCCTTAGAGCTTGATGTAGTGATCCACCAGCAGCGCCAGGAACAGCAGGCCCAGATAGACAATCGACCAGGTGAACGCCTTACGGGCGATCAGGTCAGTGTAGTGGCGGTAGATCTTCCACGCATGGCGCAGGAAGACGGCATTCAGGATGACCGCGCTGACCAGATAGATCAGGCCGCTCATCTGCACCGCAAACGGCAGCAGCGTGGTTGCTGCCAGTGCGATCGAATACAGCCAGACGTGGAACTGGGTGAACTTCATGCCGTGCGTGACCGGCAGCATCGGCAGGCCGGACTTCGCATAGTCGTCACGGCGGTACAAGGCCAGCGCCCAGAAATGCGGCGGCGTCCAGACGAAGATGATCAGCACCAGCAGCCATGCTTCCATCGGCACGTCATTGGCCACGGCTGCCCACCCCAGTGCTGGCGGCATCGCGCCCGACAACCCGCCAATCACAATATTTTGCGGCGTCGACGGCTTCAGAATCATGGTGTAGATGATGGCGTAGCCGAGGAAGGTCACAAAGGTCAGCCACATGGTCAGCGGATTGACCAGCGAGTACAGCACCCACATGCCCGCGCCGCCAATCACCAGCGCAAACACCACGGTCTGCGACACCGAGATATTCCCCAGCGCCATAGGACGGCGCGCAGTGCGCGCCATGCGCGCATCAATCTCGCGCTCGGCCAGGCAGTTGACGGCAAATGCCGCGCCCGTGAGCAGCCAGATGCCGACGGTTGCGTACAGCACCAGCGACAGCGACGGCAGGCCATCCGAGGTGCCAAGGAACATGCCGATGACGGCACAGAACACGGCCATCATGGTGACGCGCGGTTTGGTCAACGCCCAAAATTGCGAGGCGCGGTTCTGCTGTTTGCTGCTTACGGTTTGCGTGGTCATGAGCGATACTTAATCAATGCCGTACCGTCGACGTGGAGGGATGCGAGGCGCCGAATGCTGCCTTTTTTGCAATGTCGTACTGGTACTTAGCCTTGTAGTTTAACATGGTCAGCAAAAGTACCAGCAGCGCCGCCCCGGCGTTGTGCAAGACGGCGATCGTCAGCGGGAAGCTCAGGTAGATGGTGGCGATGCCCGTCAGGATCTGCGCCGCCAGCGCCAGCGCGATGTTGCGGGCGGTTTTATGCAGCACATCATGCCCCCACGCACGCCACGCCGTATAGCCCGCCACCAGCGCCACGATGATGCCGAAATTGCGGTGCACCCAGTGGATCGCGGTCAGCGCCTGGAATGGCAGGTAGTGGCCGGCGGCCGTCTTGCCCAGCTCGCGCCACAATGTGAAGCCGTGTTCGAAGTCCATGTCCGGGATCACCTGGCCGCCGCACAGCGGGAAATCGGTACACGCCAGCGTCGCGTAATTGGTGCTGGTCCAGCCGCCCAGCGCCAGCTGCGCCAGCAGCAGCGCGGCCGTCACGCCCGCCAGGATGCGGATGTTGCGCATGGCCGGCGGCGAGGCGCTGACCACGGTGCGCGGCGCGATCAGATGGTTCTGGCGGCCGCCGTACCACACCAGCATGGACAGCAAGCCCATGCCTAGCAGCAGGTGGATGGTGACGATCACCGGCTGCAGCTTCAGCGTCACGGTCCAGGCGCCAAACGCGCCCTGCAGGCAGACGAAGAAAAACAGGGCGGTCGGCAGCCAAGGCGCGTATTCGATACGCCGCGTCTTGCGCCATTGATACCAGGACTGCGCCATCATTGCGACAATCAGCACGCCGATGGTCATGGCCAGGTAGCGGTGGATCATCTCGATCCACGCCTTCACCACCGTGACCGGGCCGGTCGGCATCAGCGCCTCGGCCGCCACGATCTGCTCATGCGCCAGGAACGGGTTGGCGGCGCCATAGCAGCCCGGCCAGTCCGGGCAGCCAAGGCCGGAATCGGTCAGGCGCGTGAAGGCACCAAACACGATCAGGTCGAACGTCAGGAACACGCAGACCCACACCAGCTTGCGGTACTTACTGGCGTCCGATGAAGTCCAGACGATGGCGGCCGGCAGCAGCGCAATCAGCAGCGCCGTGATAGCCATTTGAGCAAGGGTGAGGTGCATCTGCGTTACCTATTCTTTAACCGATGGCCGAAGCCTTCAACAATTTTGCGATGTCCTTGTGGACCCGCTTGACCTTCTCGACATCGCTGGACACCGCCCCTTTCGGGAAGCGCATCATGAGATTGCCCAGCGGGTCGATCAAATATACATGGTCGGACAAACGGTCCCCACTGCCCTCCAGCGGCAGCCACTTGGCCACCACATCGGCCGGTGCGCGCAGCATGTGGGTGCCGTCGTTCACGCGCAACAGCATGGTTTCCAGCGGCTGCTCGTCGGTAATCAGCCACACGCGCTCGATACGCTCCATCTCCTTGCCCTGCATGGTGCGCAGCTGGCGCATGGCAAACAGCTGGTCCTGGCAGTCCTGCTGGCAATCGGACGGGCCTACCTTCAGCATAATCCATTTACCCTTGAAATCCTCCAGCCTGGCCGGCTTGCCGTCCAGCGTGGTGCTGGCCATGGCGGGAATCGGATAGTTGCGCGGATCGATGAGCGCGCCGTAATTGGTTGCCCCGCCTTTGGGCTTGATCACGTAATAGGTGAAGTATGACGCAATCAGCGGCGCTGCGCACACCGCCAGTACCGCAATCAGTTTCCAGCGGCCGCGTTTAGGGTTGTTTGGTTTTTCCACGTCTGAATCCGTTCACAACAAAAAAGATAACTGCCATCGCCGACAGTGCATACCACTGAAAGGCGTAGCCTTGATGTTTTTCCACGCCCAGCGACGGCGCCGGCCAGTCGCGTACCATCTGCGCATCGTCGCCGGACGGCTGGGCTGGCGCGCCTTGCTCGATCACGAAAGGCTGCATGGTCAGGCCGCTGTCCCTGGCCAGTTGCAGCGGATCGGCGTTCTGTACGATGGCGTTGGGCGTCAATGGCGGCGCGCTGCCCAGCTCCAGCACATGGCCGGCATTCAGGCGCGCAATGCCTTGCAGCGTGACCGTGCCTTCCGGCGTGGCATAGACAGGCAGCTTGTCGCGCACGGCCGGATCACGCGGCAGCCAGCCACGCTCCACCAGCACGTGCATATTCGATCCGGCAATTTTGAATGGCATCAGCAGATAGAAGCCTGCCCTGCCCTGATATGGCCGGTTGTCCAGATACACCGGCCAGCCGCGCACGAATTCGCCGCTGACGGTGACGCGGTGCCAGTCCACGGCATCGGCCGCGACGGGAGCGCCGTCCAGCATGACAGGCGCGGCATGGGCGCCCTGCGCCAGTTTTTCCTGCAGCGCTATTTTCTGCTCGGCGCGGCGCTGCTGCCAATTGCCGAGCTGTACGCCCACGACCACCACCAGCACCGTGGCCACGAAAGGAATCAATTTAAAGCGGAACGCCATTACAATGGAACCTCGATCAAACCGTCACTCCTCATGCTATGAAAATTGCTGTTGCCATCGCGTTCATCCTGATACTCGGCAGCCTGGGGGCGGCGTTCTTTTTCCTGATGCGCGACAAGGGCCGCAGCAACAACACCGTGCGCGCGCTGGCAGTGCGCGTGGCGCTGTCAATTACCCTGTTCCTGCTGATCTTGCTGGCCTATCGCCTGGGCTATATCCATCCGACAGGCATCCGTACCGCCTAACCCGCACTGCGGCCTGCAGGGGTCTGACCCCGTACGGGGTCAGACCCCGCGGCTGGCGTTGCGCTTTGGGTCTGACGCATAAAAAAAGCCGCACCGGAGTGCGGCTTTTGTCTATCTGGATTTTATAACCAGTAGACCACGACGTACAGTCCCAGCCAGACCACGTCCACAAAGTGCCAGTACCACGCCGCGCCTTCAAACGCGAAGTGGTGATCCGGCGTGAAGTGGCCGCGCAGCACCCGGTACAGCACCACCGACAGCATGATCGCACCCATCGTCACGTGGAAGCCGTGGAAGCCCGTCAGCATGAAGAAGGTCGAACCGTAGATGCCCGAGGTCAGCTTCAGGTTCAGCTCAGTGTACGCATGGTGATACTCATATGCCTGGAAGCCCATGAACACGGCACCCAGCAGGATGGTGGCAAACAGCCAAAACGCCGTCTGCGCGCGGTGGCCGGCCCGCAGCGCGTGGTGGGAAATGGTCAGCGTCACGCCCGAGGTCAGCAGCAGCGCGGTGTTGATGGTCGGGATCGGAAACGGCCCCATGGTCCTGAACTCTTCCACCGTGCCGGCCGGGCCGACATTCCCCCAGTGCGGCGCAAAATCCGGCCAGATGAATTTATGGTCCAGGTCCGACAGCCACGGCATGGAAATGGTCCGCGCATAGAACAGCGCACCGAAGAACGCGCCGAAGAACATCACCTCGGAGAAGATGAACCAGCCCATCGACCAGCGATAGGAGTGGTCGATGCGCTGGCTGTACAAGCCGCCTTCGGACTCCTTGATGGCGTCGCCGAACCAGAAATACAGCACGATCAGCGTACCAGCGATGCCCAGCAGGTTGGCCACCGGCCCCCACGACACGTCATTGACCCAGGCAGATGCGCCTGCCATGGTCACCAGCAGGCACAGGCCTGCCAGCAGCGGCCAGCGCGATGGGCCGGGCACGAAGTAATACGGTGCTGCGGCGCCATGTGAACTTGTGGAACTCATCTTCATCTCCCTAATCAACTTTTATTTAGCTACTACGAGTTTGACGATTGATATCAGTAATCCTATGAACACAGCCACGGCCAGCAAGGCGGCGAGGATGATGTGGAACGGGTTCAGGCCCTGCTGGTCCTCATCAAAATCACGCTTGCGGCGCAGGCCGACAAACGACCACAGCACAGCCTTCATCGAATACAGGAAGCCGGGCTTTTTACTCATCAGTTGGCCGCCGTCTTGACCAGGCCGCCGCCCACCTCAAAGAAGGTGTACGACAGCGTGATCGTTTTAACGTCCCTGGGCAGTTTCGGATCGATGTAGAACACCACCGGCATCTGCCGCGCTTCACTGGCCTTCAAGGTTTGCTGCTTGAAGCAGAAGCACTCAACTTTTTTGAAATACGGCGTCGCGTTTTGCGGCGCATAGCTTGGTATCGCCTGCGCATTCATCTCGCGCGGCTGCATGTTGACCACTTCATACATCACCGTGTTCAACTCGCCCGGATGCACCGTCATGCTGGCTTGCGTCGGGCGGAAGCGCCATGGGCCTTGCGCATTCCCGTCGAATTCGATGGTCACGTTGCGGGTCTTGTCGACCTGCGTGTTCTTGTCGAATTCCACGGTGCCGTCCTTCTGCGTCAACACGTTCAGCCCCAGCGCTTCGCAGATCTGGCGGTAGAACGGATTGAGCGCATAGGCAAAGCCGAACATCGCCACCGCAATGACGATCAGCTTGCCCAGCAGGGTGCGGTTGGCGGGCGTCATGTCAGCTCAGCCAGATGCGCTTGACGAACACCATGACAAAGAAGAACAGCGCTGCCCCGCCCAGGAACAGGGCGGTGCGCAGGTTGTTCGGCTTCTTTTGGCCGTTCATGATTATTTGAACTGCGGTGGGGTTTCAAAGGTGTGGAACGGCGCCGGCGACGGCACAGTCCACTCCAGACCTTCCGCACCATCCCATGGCTTGGCTTCCGCCTTCTTGCCGCCACGGATAGTCGGGATGATCACGCCAAACAGGAAGAACGCCTGCGACAGGCCGAAACCAAACGCGCCGATGGTGGCGATCATATTGAAGTCGGTGAACTGCGCCGAGTAGTCGGCGTAGCGGCGCGGCATGCCGGCCAGACCCAGGAAGTGCATCGGGAAGAAGGTCACGTTGAAGGTGATCAGCGACAGCCAGAAGTGGATCTTGCCCATGGTTTCGTTGTACATATGGCCGGTCCATTTCGGCGACCAGTAGTAGAAACCGGCAAACAGCGCGAACAGCGAACCGGCCACCAGCACGTAGTGGAAGTGCGCCACCACGTAGTAGGTATCCTGCAGCTGGATGTCGATCGGGGTCACGGCCAGGATCAGGCCGGTGAAGCCGCCGATCGTGAACACGAAGATGAAGCCCACCGCAAACAGCATCGGGGTTTCAAACGTCATCGAACCGCGCCACATGGTAGCGATCCAGTTGAACACTTTGACGCCGGTCGGTACCGCGATCAGCATGGTCGCGTACATGAAGAACAGCTGCGAGGTCACCGGCATGCCGGTGGTGAACATGTGGTGCGCCCAGACGATGAAGGACAGGATCGCGATCGACGCGGTGGCGTACACCATCGAGGCATAGCCGAACAGCTGCTTGCGGGCGAACGCTGGCAGGATCTGCGAGACGATGCCGAACGCCGGCAGAATCATGATGTACACCTCCGGGTGGCCGAAGAACCAGAAGATGTGCTGGTACATGACCGGGTCGCCGCCAGCGGCAGCGTTAAAGAAGGAGGTGCCAAAGTGGCGGTCGGTCAGCGTCATGGTAATCGCGCCAGCCAGTACCGGCATCACCGCGATCAGCAGGTAGGCGGTAATCAGCCAGGTCCAGCAGAACATCGGCATCTTCATCAAGGTCATGCCCGGTGCGCGCATGTTCAGGATGGTGACGATAATGTTGATCGAACCCATGATCGACGACGCGCCCATCAGGTGCATCGCGAAAATACCCATGTCCATGCCCATGCCCATCTGGGTCGACAGTGGCGCATACAGCGTCCAGCCGGCCGCCGTGGCGCCGCCTGGCACCAGGAACGAAGTCGCCAGCAGCAGCGCTGCCGGTGGCAGCAGCCAGAACGAGAAGTTGTTCATGCGCGCAAACGCCATGTCCGAGGCGCCGATCTGCAGCGGGATCATCCAGTTGGCGAAGCCGACGAAGGCCGGCATGATGGCGCCAAACACCATCACCAGGCCGTGCATGGTGGTCAGCTGGTTGAAGAACTCCGGCTGGAAGAATTGCAGGCCAGGTTTGAACAGCTCGGTACGGATGGCCAGCGCCAGCACGCCGCCGGACAGCAGCATGATGAAGGAGAACCACAGGTACAAGGTGCCGATGTCCTTGTGGTTGGTAGCGAACAGCCAGCGCGACAGACCGTGCGGATGGTCATGTGCGTGATCGTGCCCGTGGTCGTGTGCGTGATCCAAAGTGCTAGTGCTCATGTTGTAACGCTCCTGATTACTTACGTGCAGCCACGACTTCGGCTGGTTGAACGATGTTCTCGGCGGCCTTGTTCGACCAGCTATTGCGGGTGTAAGTAATCACAGCCGCGATATCCGTATCCGACAGTTGCTTCCAAGCGGGCATTTCGGCGGAATATTTTCCGCTCTTCTTACCGTGCAGCAGAACGTTGATCTGTTCCGCCTTGGGACCGTTGACCACTTCCGAGCCATCCAGCGGTGCGAACGCGCCCGCAACACCCTTGCCGTTGGCCTGGTGGCAGACCACGCAGTTGGTGTTGTAGACTTTTTCACCCTTGGTTTTCAGCTCATCGATCGTCCAGGTTTTGTTGGGATCATCAGCCAGCGCGGCCATTTCTTTTTTCTTGCCGTCGACCCAGGTCTTGTACTCGGCATCCGTGACCACGCGCACCACGATCGGCATGAACGCGTGCTCCTTGCCGCACAGCTCCGAGCAGTAGCCGCGGAAAACACCCGTGTGTTCAGCCTTGAACCAGGTATCGCGCACGAAGCCAGGAATCGCATCCTGCTTCACCGCAAACGCCGGAATCGACCACGAGTGGATCACGTCATTGGCGGTGGTCACCATGCGGATCTTGCGGTGCACCGGCACCACCACCTCGTTATCGACTTCCATCAGGTAGTTGTCGCCGCGCTTCTCGGTCGGTTCAAAGCCCGGTGCGCCGACTTGTGCGCGCGGCGTGGACAGGTTGGACAGGAAGGAAATCCCCTCGCCCTCGCCCTTGAGGTAATCGTAGCCCCACTTCCACTGCATGCCGGTGACCTTGATGGTGATGTCGGCATTGGAGGTGTCCTTCATGCCCACCACCGTGCGCGTGGCAGGCAGCGCCATGCCAATCACGATCAGGAACGGCACGATGGTCCAGGCTATTTCAACTGCGGTGGATTCGTGGAAGGTGGCCGGCTTGTGGCCCAGCGACTTGCGGTGCTTGATGATCGAATAGAACATCACGCCAAACACAGCGACGAAGATGACCAGGCAGACGCCCATCATCCAGTTGTGCAGGCTGTAGACTTCGGTGGCGATTTGGGTGGCGGGAGGCTGTAGATTCAGTTCCCCGGCGATAGGTCCGCCGGTGCCGCCGGTGGCTGCGGCATAGGTGCCCGTGCTTGCTGCGGTTTCAGCTGCCCACGCTGGCATACCCGCTGCCAACATCGACAGCCCGAGCATCAACGCTTGAAGTCGCTTCGCATATTTCATGTTTTCCCCAACTGCCCAAGAAATTAAAATATTTTTTTAACGTCTTACCGGCTGATCGGTGAACTGAACCGGCGACGCTCCTTAAACAACTGACGCCTGCCTGCCCGCAACCTTCTGCGGAACAACGCCGACGCTCGATTCTGCTTAATTCAACTGCTCGTTCGTGCTCGATATAACCTGATTTCGCCTGGGGTCGCGGATTTATAGCTGGCGACGTGACACGCTGGCAAAATTAGTGAATGATTATATAGAACAAAAACGAGGCACATCAAGAAATAATCGATTTCACAACTATGCTGTTGCCACGGGCGTTACGCCGCATGGCAACATACCTTCCCCACTTAACGCGGCTTGCGCGGCGGGTCAAAACGGATAATTGCTTCGCCCTTGGAAGTGACCTTGGGCGCCGGACGGAACGCGTGACCGTAGATAACTTCAAAGCTCAGGCCGAGTTTCCCATCGGAACGACGACCACGTTCGAGCGTATCCAGCATGCGTTGCCAGGCCTGTTTGCCCATCATGCTGCGACGCAACGTCGTGAGCGGATTTCCGCCCAGCGCACGCACGTCAGCCAACAACGCTTGTGGTGTTTCATAGGTCACCGTGATGGTTTCCATGTCCAGCACCGGGGTCGAAAAGCCCGCTTCCACGAGCTGATCGCCGAAATCGTGCATATCCACGAAGGGCAGCGCATGGGGTGACAGATCCGCTTCCGCAAACGCATTGCGCACCTCGCGCAGCGTATCCGGGCCGAAGCAGGAAAACATCAGCAGGCTGTTCACGCGCAACACCCGGCGCCACTCGGCAAACACGCGGTCCGGCTGCGGATGCCAGTGCAGAGCCAGATTCGACCAGACCAGATCCAGCGCATTCGGCCCCAGCGGCAGCTCGGCAAAATCACCGCACAGCAGATCGACGCCGCTTTTGGACGGCAGCAACTTGCTCAGCAACTGGTTCAGCGACGAGGATTTGGCGCCCGGCCCCTGGGCAGCGCGCAGCATGGCTTCGGCGGCATCCAGGCCCAGAATATGGGCCGCAGGATACATTTTTTGCAACAGCGGCAGATCGGCGCCAGCGCCACAACCGGCGTCCAGAACGCGCAAGGGCGCTATTTTAATCAATTCCAGGCGATCAAACATGCGGGAAGATATCTCCCGGCGCAGGAAATCGGCGGCCTGCACCCGTTCAGGACGGGAAAACAGCTGGCGGACGCGCTCCAGATCGATCGGCGCGCTGAGTTTGGGGGGATTAGCGGGGACTTGCATGATGAAGAGTCGTTGTAATGCGATAATGTTGGCAGTGTACATGGTAGAACGCCATTGCGACGACCACCGGCCCGGTTTTCCGGGCAGGAGCGTGGCATGAATAACAAGATTGGCAAAACCGCGCCGCTGCGCATACTGCTGCACCGCTGGAGCGGCGCCCTGCTGCGCAGCGTACTGCCCAGCGCCTGCGCCCTATGTGGCAGCGGCAGCGACAGCGACGACGCCCTGTGCCCCGGCTGCGCCGCCCAGTTCTTCGGCCCCGCCGCCGCCATCGCCCGCTGCCCGCGCTGCGCCAACCCCATTCCGGGGTCAGGTCCGTCATTTCTACACGGCCTCGGCGGTGCGCTATGCGGCGTTTGCCTGGCCGATCCGCCTGCGTTTGACCGCACAGTGGTCGCTGCCGATTACGCTTTACCGGTAGACCAGCTGGTATTGCAGCTAAAATTCGGCCATCGCCTGGCGCTGGCGCCGTTATGCGCGCGCTTGCTGCGCGATGCCGTGCCGCCGGATTGTGCGCTGCCTGCCCTGCTCTGTCCGGTGCCGCTCAGCCCGCACCGGCTGGCCGAGCGCGGCTACAACCAGGCGCTGGAAATCGCCCGGCCGCTGGCGCGCAGCCTGGGTGTCGCGCTGCATCCACGCCTGGCCGCGCGGGTGCGGGAGACAGCGGCCCAGAGCAGCGTCAGCCCGGACCAGCGCGCGCATAACATCGCCGGCGCGTTTGCCGTGCCCGATGCCGCGCTGGTCGCCGGCCGCCACATCGGCGTGGTGGATGATGTGATGACCAGCGGCCGCACGCTGAACGAGCTGGCGGCCACCTTGAAACGCCACGGCGCCGCGCGCGTAAGCAACTTCGTGTTTGCCCGCACGCCGCCCCATTGAAAAAGATTGAAAAAAGAGGAAACAGCATGTTCCACGTCGTCCTGGTCCACCCAGAAATCCCGCCGAACACCGGCAACGTCATCCGCCTGTGCGCCAATACCGGCGCCCAGCTGCACCTGATCGAGCCGCTCGGCTTCCCGCTGGAAGATGCCAAACTCAAACGCGCCGGTCTCGACTACCATGAGTACGCGCGCATGAAGGTGCACAAGAACTGGGAAGCCTTCCTGGCCGAAACCCAGCCCGACCCGGCGCGCATGTACGCCATGACCACCCATGGCAGCGCGCCATTCGCCCAATGCCAGTTCCAGCCCGGCGATGTGTTCGTGTTCGGCTCGGAAACCGCCGGCCTGCCGGCCGCCCTGCGCGAAAGCTTCCCCACCGCCCAGCGCATCCGTCTGCCAATGCGCCCGGATAACCGCAGCATGAATTTGTCCAATACGGTTGCCGTGGTGGTGTTTGAAGCCTGGCGCCAGAACGGCTACGCCGGCGGCGCCTGAGTTTTTCCATATCGATACACTTGTGTTGTAAAAGCAGCTCAAACCCCGCCACAGCGCCCGTTTTGCAGGCACAATGAAATTTCCAAATGAGCCTACCGGCTTGAGAGGAATGACCTATGCTGCGCACCGTCGCATCCAAGATGGCGGCACTGACCGTCACTGCATTGCTGGGCCTGGTCATGGTGACCGCCATCGGCCGCTACCAGATGGAAAAAGTGTATGACGGCGCCAACTTTGGCAACGTCAATGCCGCTCCCAGCCTGGTTGTCCTGGACGAGATGCGCCGCAGCTTCCTGCAGCTGGGGGTCCAGATCAGCCGCGAAGTCAACAGCACCGACAATGGCCTCAGCGCCGAATCAGAGCAGCAGATCCGCGCCCAGCGCCAGGCGGTGATCGACGCCATCAGCAAGTACGACAGCAATGGCTGCCTGGGCACCAACTGCTATGCCGACGGGAGCGACAAGTCCTTCCTGGACAAGGAAAAAGCCCTCTGGACCCGCTACGACGCCCTGCTCGATCCCATCCTGGCGGCGGCGCGTGGCGGGGCGGCCGACAAAACCAAGGCCGACGCGCTGCTGCTGGCCACCGATCCCATCGCCGACGAACTGCATGGCCTGATTACCAAACACATCGCCTACAACGTCGATGTCGCCAGCGACTTCACCGCCAAGGCGGTCGAACTCAAAACCGAGGCGCTGTACATCACGCTGGGCATCGGCGCCATCATGGTGCTGCTGATCGGTGGCTTCGGCTATGGCACTGCACGCTCCATCATCCGCCAGCTCGGCAGCGACCCGCAGGACGTCGCCGCCGTGGCCAACCGCTTTGCCACGGGCGACCTCAGCGACCGCATCGAACTGCGCGCGGGTGACAGCACCAGCGTCATGGCCAGCATCAAGAACATGATCGCCACGCTGGAACGCCTGGCCAGCCGCGCCGAAGCCATCGGCCGCGGCGATCTCGACCAGCAAGTGCCCCTGGCCTCGGAACACGACCGGCTGGGCAAGGCCCTCAACGAAATGACGCGCATGCTGCGCGCCAGCCGTGACGAAGACCAGCGCCGCAACTGGCTCAAGGATGGCTACGCCGAGCTGTCAGCCCAGCTCAGCGGCGACCTTAGCGCCGAGCAGCTGGCCGACGCCGCCATCGCCATGGTCGGCCGCTACCTTGGCGCCGGCCGTGGCGTGTTCTACCGCTACGTCGAATCCAGCCAGCAACTGGAACTCATCGGCAGCTATATGTACACCGAGCGCAACCGCACGGGCGCCAGCTACGCGCTCGGAGAAGGCGCCATCGGCCAGGTCGCGCGCGAACGCAAGCCCATCATCCTGGCCGTGGACGAAGACACCGCGCCCATCGTCACCGGCACCGTGCAGCAGCCGCCGCGCCACACCTACACCTATCCCATGGTGCACGAGAAGGAACTGGTGGGCGTGCTGGAAGTGGCCAGCATGCAGCGCTTTGACGAGCGCCACATTGAATTCCTCAACAGCGTGGCCAGCATGCTGTCTTCGCTGCTGTTCGTGGCCGACCAGCGCGCCCACATCCGCAAGCTGCTGCTGGCCAGCGAAGGCGCGGAACGGGAGATGCGCGCCCAAAGCGAGCAGCTGCGCACTGCCAACAACCAGATGCACGAACAGCAGCAGCAACTGCAGCAGCAAACCGAAGAACTCCAGCAGAACAACGCCCAGCTCGAAGAGCAGCAACAGCAGTTGCAGCAGCAGGCCGAAGAAATGCAGCAGGCAAACGCGCAAATGGAAGAACAGCAGCAGCAACTGCGCCAGCAAAACGACGAACTGCAGGAAGCCCGCCGCCTGCAGGAAGTCCGCGCCCAGCAGCTGGATCAGGCCAGCCGCTACAAGTCGGAGTTCCTGTCGAATATGTCGCATGAGCTGCGCACGCCGCTCAACTCCATCATCCTGCTGTCCAAGATGATGTGCAACGACGACACCAACAGCGTACAGGGCGAAGCGGCCAAATGGGCGCAAGTGATCCACCGTTCCGGACAGGACCTGCTGCGGCTGATTAACGACGTGCTGGACTTGTCCAAGGTCGAAGCCGGCCGCATGGAAATCCACCTGGCGCACGTCCAAAGCGCTGACGTCTGCACCGAGCTGCAAAACATGTTCGAACACATGGCGCGCGACAAAGGCCTCAGCCTGTCGGTGACGGACGAGCTGCAAGGCAGCTTCGTTTCCGACTGGGACAAGCTGTCGCAAGTGCTGCGCAACCTGCTGGCCAACGCCGTCAAGTTCACGCGCCAGGGCGGCGTCAGCCTGACGCTGAGCCGGCGTGCCGATCCAGCCCTGCCGCTACGCTTCAGCGTGCGCGACACGGGCATCGGCATCGCCCACGACAAGCGCTCGGTCATCTTTGAAGCCTTCCAGCAGGCCGACGGTTCCACCTCGCGCGAGTTTGGCGGCACCGGCCTGGGCCTGACCATCAGCCAGCGCTTCGTGCAAATGCTGGGCGGCCGCATCGAACTGCACAGCGAGCCTGGCCAGGGCAGCGAATTCATCATCCTGCTGCCCGAAGCCGAAACCGGCAGCACCACACCCGCCGCGCCCGGCCTCGCACTTCCCGCCGACGACCGCGCGCAACTGGGCGCGGACGACCTGCTGATCCTGCTCATCGACGACGATGCCGCCTTCAGCCACAGCGTGGTGGCCATGAACCGCAGGCTGGGCTACAAGACACTGCTCGCGTCCACCGGTGAAGAAGGCCTGCGCCTGGCCGCCCGGCACCGGCCGCAAGGCATCCTGCTGGACCTGGGCTTGCCTGACATGGATGGCGCCGCAGTCCTGCATGAACTCAAGAGCGACCGCGCGCTGGCCACCATCCCGGTCCACATCGTCTCCGCGCGTGACCGCGACGCCGCCTTGCTGAACCAGGGCGCCATCGGCTTCCTGCAAAAACCGGCCGACGACCAGTTGCTGGAGCAAGCCGAAACGGCGCTGCTCAGTGCCGTGGCGAACGCGCGCGACGGCGTACTGGTGTGCGAAAACGGCGGCATCACCACCGTGGAAGTCGCCGCCATCATCGGCAACGGCCACGGTCCGGTGCAGACAGCCGCGCATGGCGAGGCGCTGGAACAGCAGCTGCGCCAGCGCCGCTGGCCGCTGGCCGTGATCGACCTCGGGCCGTCGCCCGCCACCTTGCAGGAAGGCCTGGCGCTGGCGGCCCGGCTGCGCGCCGCCAACGAACAGATCGCGCTGGTGTTTTATGCATTGCATCATCCGGGCGAGGAGGACAGCGCTGCCTTGCGCCGCTGGTCCGAATGCGTGATCGTCAAAACCGGCCAGGCCGAACGCCGGCTGCTGGAAAACGTCGAACGCTTCCTGCGCGAAGTACCGCAGCAGCGCGGCCTGACCGGCGCACGCGCACCAGCAGCGCGTGACAACAAGCCACTCGTGGGCAAGCACATCCTGGTAGTGGACGACGATCCGCGCAACCTGTTCGTCATGACGGCCGCGCTGGAACGCCACGGCGCCAAGATCAGCAACGCCGTCAACGGCCGCCGCGCGCTGGAGCAGCTGCGCCAGCAGCGCGTCGACCTGATCCTGATGGACATCATGATGCCGGAGCTGGACGGCATGCAAACCATCGCCGCGCTGCGCGCCGACGCCTCGCTGAGCAGCATGCCGGTGGTCGCCATCTCGGCGCGCGCGGCGCAGGCCGACATGGCCGAGATCATGGCCAGCGGCGCCGATGACTACCTGGCCAAGCCGGTCGACTATGATGTGCTGATCGACAAAGCCATCAAATGGTGCGGTGGTCGCCAGCCATGAGCGTCTCGGTCCAACAGCAAGGCAGCAAATGGCGCATCGCCGTGCTGGGGCGGGCGCTGGACGACGACTGCGCAGCGCTGGCCGACGCGCTGGCGCTGCCGGCGCACGCCGATGTCGAACTCACGTTTTACGATGCCGAACAGCTGCCGCGCGCCATGATCCTGCTGCTGGGCCAACGGCTCGACCAGGGCGCCGACCTGAAAATCGTCGCCTACCATGTGCTGCTGGCGCGCAGCCTGCTGCGGCTCAAGCTGCCGGTGCGCCAGGTCACGCCGCGCGCGCCGCAACCGGCAGCAACGCCCTGCCGCGCACTGGCGCTGGCTGGTTCTGCCGGCAGCCTGGACAAAATCCTGCATCTGATCAGCTGCCTGCCGCTGGCCGACGTTGCCGTGTTCGTGGTCCAGCACATCGACGAAAACCAGGAAAACCTGCTCGACCAGTTACTCAAGAGCCGCACCGAATACCTGGTGCTGATGCCGCAGCAGCTGACGCCGATACGTCCCGGCACGCTGTACATCGCGCCCCCCGGCCACCACATGAAGGTTGCGCACGGCCTGGTCTATCTCACACGCGACCGCAAGATCCAGTACTCCCGCCCATCCATCGATTTGCTGTTTGAATCGCTGGCGGGCGAATACGGCCCGGCAGCGCTGGCGATCCTGCTATGCGGCTTCGGCCAGGACGGCACGCAGGGCTGCGCGATGCTGCGTGCCGCCGGCGCCACCGTGCTGGCCGAAGACGGCGACGACTGCGCCGAGGCGCGCGTGATGCCGGAAGCGGCCAGCACCGCCGGCCATGTCGACCTGGTGCTGCCGCTGGCGGGCCTGGCCAGCGTTATGGCAGCCACCGTTGCAGGCATCAAGGCGCCGCCGCGTGGCACGCTGCTGGCGTTGTTTCTGGAAGCGCTGCAACAGCATTACGGCCTCGACTTCCGCCAGTATCAGCAGGCCAGCCTGGAACGCCGCATGCAATTGCAGATGACGCAAGGAGGCTATACGAGTTTTGCCGCCTTCCAGCGCGCCGTACTGTCCGATACCGGCCGCCTGGAACGGCTGGTGGCCGAACTGCCGGTGGGCGTCACGGCATTCTTCCGCCACCCGGAACAGTTCCGCCAGCTGCGCCAGGACGTGCTGCCCTACCTGGCCAGCTTCCCCCTGCTCAAACTGTGGTCGGCCGGCTGCGCCAGCGGCGAGGAAGCCTACTCGCTGGCCATCCTGCTGCAGGAACTGGGGCTGCTGGAGCGCAGCCACTTATTCGCCACCGACATCAACCCGCATATGCTGGAACAGGCCCGCAGCGGCCTGTTCCCGGCCGAAGCGCTGGAACTAAACCGCCACCAGTATCTGGCCAGCGGTGGCCCCGCCAGCTTTGACGACTACGTGGCGCCGGGCCGGCACTTCCTCGATATTGCGCCGCCGCTGCGGCAGAAAGTCCTGTTCCACCGTCATTCGCTGACGGCTGATGGCAGCTTCAACGAGTTCCAGCTGATCGTCTGCCGCAATGTGCTAATCTATTTTGATGCCGAACTGCAGCGCCAGGTGCTGCAGTGCTTCGCCCGCTCGCTGCATGTGGATGGTTTCCTGGTGCTGGGTCCGCAGGACGGTCTCAACCTCGCGGCCCGGGAACAGGGCTTTGTGCCACATGGCAGCGGCAACTGCGTGTATCGGCGTGCGGAGGGGTGTCATGCCTGAATGCTTCAACATCCTGGTGGTCGACGACAACGTCAACAACCGCATCACCATGCGTGCCCTGCTCGGCCGCCTGCCCAATATCGCCATGATGGAAGCGGGCTCCGGCGCCGAGTGCCTGATGATGACGGTGGAGCACATCTTCCACCTGATCCTGCTCGACGTGCAGATGCCGGAGATGGATGGTTTCGAAACGGCGCTGCATCTGCAAATGACCGAGCGCACCCGCAACATCCCGATCGTGTTCGTCACCGCCACGCTCAAGGCGGAAGAATTCAGCCGCCGTGGCTATGGCCTGGGCGCGGTGGACTACCTGGCCAAGCCGCTCGACGACAATCTGCTGCTGAACCGCGTACGGCTATACCAGAGCCTGCACGAGCGCGAGGCGACGCTGGAAAGCCATGCCCGCGATTTGCAGGATGCGCTGGACCGCCTGCGCGTGACGCAGGACAAGCTGGTGCAGTCAGAAAAGCTGGCCGCGCTGAGTCCCATCGTCGCCGCCGTCGCGCATGAACTCAACACGCCGATCGGCAATTGCATGACCGTGTCGTCCACGCTGGACGTGGATATCGGCACGCTGTATGCCGCCGTCGAAAAAGGCGAGACGCTGAAACGCTCGCAGCTGCTGGACAGCCTGGGGCGCGCGCGCACCGCCTCCCAGCTCATCTTGCGCGGCATGTTCCGCACTGCCGAGCTGGTATCCAACTTCAAGCAGGTGGCGGTGGACCATGCGAGCTCGCAGCGGCGCACCTTTGACCTGAAGGACATCGTCGGCGGCGTGGTGATGCTGATGAACACCAGCCTGCACAAAACCGCCTACCGCATCCAGGTCAACATTCCCGGCAGCCTGTGGCTGGACAGCTACCCCGGCCCCATCGACCAGATCATTTCCAACCTCATCAACAACTCCGTGCTGCACGGCTTTGAAGGCCGCAAAGAAGGCCTGATCTCGATTGAAGCGCAGGAAGATGGCGACTACATCCGCCTGCTGTACCACGACGATGGCTGCGGCATGAGCGACGAAGTCAAGCAGCACGTGTTCGATCCCTTCTTCACCACGCGCCTGGGCAAAGGCGGCAGCGGCCTGGGCATGAGCATCTGCTACAACCTGGTGACGGGTTTATTGGGCGGCACCATTGAAGTCGCCGACGGCGAGCCGTCCGGTTCGCTGTTCACGATTCTCCTGGCACGCAAGGCGCCGCTGGCGGCATCGCCCTGAGCGTGGCGCCATACCGAACCGGCGACACCGGCAATCAGCAGCACGATTGCCGCCAGCTCCAGCGGGCGTGGTGCCTGCTGCTGGTAGATGTAGCCATACAGCAGTCCAAACAGGGTTTCAAACAACAGCAGCTGGCCGGACAGCGTCACCGGCACGCGGCGGCTGGCGATATTCCATAACTGGTTGCCGATCACCGAAGCGCCCAGCGCCACTACCGACACCACGCTCCAGAAACGCAGCCAGTCGCGTGCCACGCCGTGCGCGTCCGGACCGCCTGCCCCGCCCAGCGCCAGCACCACCACGCCCATCACCAGCGCCACCACACCCGTGCTGAGGCCATACAAGCCGGCCCATTCGGCGCCGCTGTAGCGCGGATTACTTTTCAGAAAACGCGCATTATCGACCGCGTACCAGGTCCAGCACAGCAGCGCGCCAAACGCGCACAGCATACCCAGCGCGACCAGTGGCCAGGGCTTGCTTTGCGCAGCCGCGTGCAGGAATACATCGACGTTGATGCAGACGATGCCGGCCACCACCAGCACCAACGGCCACGCCAGCTGCCGCAAGGGCAGCGCGCCGTGGTCGCGCCGGCCCAGCAGCGTCACACTCAACGGCAGCAGGCCGATAATCAGCGACGCCGCCGCCACGCCGGCCAGTTGCACGCCGTTAGACAGCAGCAGGTAGTAGACGATATTCCCGGCCAGCGCATGGCGCAGCAGCATCCAGCCATCGGCACGCGTCAGCCGGCGCAGCAGGCCGCTCAGACGCGGCAGCAGCAACAGCAAGGTAATCAGCCCGTAGGCCAGATAGCGCCCCAGCGCCAGCTCCATCGGCGAGAACTCCGCCAGCCAGCGCGGCATCACGAAAATCATGCCCCAGAACGCACCGGCCGCCAGACCGCATAAAACGCCATACCACATACTTGCCTCCTTTTGAGGCACACATTCTGGCCCGTCGCGGGCCACAAGGATTGTGTGGGACTAGCGGATTTTTGTCTGATTCTGCTTGCGGTAGGCCAGCGGAGTGATGTCCATGGCGCGGCGCATGGCGTGGGTCAGCGCGCTCTGGTCGGCGTAACCGGCCAGCGTCGCCAGTTGTGCAATCGGCAAGGACGATTCCACCAGCTGGCGGCACACAAAGCGCAGGCGCATCGCGTTGAGCCAGGCCAGCGGCGTGGTGTCCAGCTCCTCGCGGAATACGCGGTGCAGGCTGCTCACGCTCAGACAGGCCACCTTGGCCATGCTGCCGGTATCCCATGGCTGGGCGGGCTG
This sequence comes from Duganella sp. CY15W, assembly GCF_009857555.1. Classification (NCBI taxonomy): domain Bacteria; kingdom Pseudomonadati; phylum Pseudomonadota; class Betaproteobacteria; order Burkholderiales; family Oxalobacteraceae; genus Duganella; species Duganella sp. CY15W. The sequence continues at coordinate 339,391 of NZ_WWCQ01000004.1, forward strand.
CGCTTCAAAGCGCGTCAATGCCGCCTGCAGGCGCGAGGCGGGGCGGATCGGCTGCGCGGTCAGCGACGCCAGCAGCAAGGGCGTCCAGTTGGCCAGGACACCGGTGCTGGCAGCGCCCTGCTCCTGCAGCATGCCCATGAAATCGACCAGCTTGGCGGTGGCCGCGCTGACCGGTGCGAATGGCCGTTCCGCCAGCAGGCCCGCGGTTTCCGCCGGCACCGACGCCAGGTCAAAGTCCAGTATCAGCGAGGCATTCGGTTCGTGGGAAAACTGGGTGTGCACCAGGCCCGGTGCAATGAAGGCCGCGCGCAGCGGATGCAGCACTGCGCCCTGGCCGTTGATGTCCAGCGTCAGCCGGCCGCTGAGCGGCAGCACCATCTGGGCGAAATCGTGCGCGTCCGAGAATGGAACGTCATAGCTGCGCAGATCGATTTCGGTAGAGCTCATGGCGCCCAGTGTAAACCATTCAGCGGCGTGCGCCCCAGACCGCCAACAGCGCCAGCAAGCCCGCGCCCAGCAGGCCGACCATCACCGTGGTGCCAGCCATGATGGCCGCCGGGTTGCGCAGGCCGGAGAACTCGGCTGCAAACGCCAGCACCACGGCCGTAATCAGCTGCGCCGGCAGCACGAAACGCAGGTTGCGGAAAGCCCATGGATTCTCGCGCAGCCAGAATTTGCGCGCCACCATGAGCGGCGGTCCCCATAACGCGATCAGGAACGCCAGCACCGCCACCAGGATCAGGACGATCCTCATTTGAACGAACGCACCTTGGCCAGCAGCTTGGTGGTCGAGCGGTCGTGCTCAAAATCGATGGCCACCGCTTCGCCGCCATACGCAATCACGGCCTTGCCTTCGGGGATGGCATCCATCTGGTAATCGCCGCCCTTGGCATAGATTTCCGGACGCGCCTGCTGCACCACTTCCAGCGCCGTGTCTTCGTCAAAGTCCACCACCAGGCTCACCGACTCCAGCGACGCCAGCACCGCCATGCGGTCGCCGCAGGTGTTGAGCGGACGATCATCGCCCTTGCCCAGGCGCTTGACGGACGCGTCGGTATTGGCGGCCACCACCAGCGAGGCCCCCAGCGCGCGCGCCTGCGCCAGATAGGTCACGTGGCCACGGTGCAGGATGTCGAATACACCGTTGGTCAGCACCACCGGCTTGGGCAGCGCCGCCACGCGGGCGGCCAGTTGTTCGCGGGTGCAGATCTTGTCTTCAAATTGAGGCATGCGTTCTTTCGTTAAGTCTTGGGTTCTTCATCTTCCGGCTTGTCTTCCTCGATACTCAGCGCACCAAAGGCGCCACCGCCCTCGCCCGGTTCAGGCCGGCCGCCATGCAGCTTGATCTGCAGGCGCAGGCCGTTGGCCGAATCGGCATTGCGCAGCGCCTCTTCGTAGGCGATATAGCCCTTATTATAAAGTTCATACAGCGCCTGGTCGAACGTGCACATGCCCAGCTCGCGCGACTTGTGCATGATTTCCTTGATCGACTGGAAGTTACCCTTGAAGATCATCTCGGCAATCGTCGGCGTGTTGAGCAGAATTTCAATCGCCGCCTTGCGTCCCTTGCCGTCCTCGGTACGGATCAGCCGCTGCGAGACGATGGCGCGCAGATTGGAGGACAGATCCATCAACAGCTGGTTGCGCCGCTCTTCCGGGAAGAAGTTGATGATGCGGTCCATGGTCTGGTTGGCGTTGTTCGCATGCAGCGTACCCAGGCACAGGTGGCCGGTTTCGGCAAACGCGATCGCGTGCTCCATGGTTTCCGTATCGCGGATTTCGCCAATCAGGATCACATCCGGCGCCTGCCGCAGCGTGTTCTTGAGCGCATTGTGCCAGGACAGCGTGTCCACGCCCACTTCGCGGTGCGTAATCAGGCAGCCTTTATTTTTATGCACATATTCCACCGGGTCTTCCACCGTGATGATGTGGCCGGCCGAGTTGGCGTTGCGGTAATCGATCATGGCCGCCAGCGTGGTCGACTTGCCGGAACCGGTGCCACCCACCACCAGCACCAGGCCGCGCTTGGTCATGATGATGTCCTTGAGCACTTCGGGCAGGTCAAGCTTTTCCAGCGTCGGAATTTCCGAGGCGATAGTGCGTATCACCATCGCCACATTCTGCTGCTGCACGAAAACGTTGACGCGGAAGCGGCATACTTCCGGTAGCGAGATGGCAAAGTTGCACTCCAGTTCAGCCTCGAATTCGCGCTGCTGCTTCTCGTTCATGATGGACAGCGCCAGGGCCCGGGTCACGCTGCCGGTCAGCTTCTGCTGGCTCAGCGGTTTCATGGCGCCTTGCGATTTCATGCTCGGCGGGAAGTCGGCCGAAATGAACAAGTCGGAGCCGCCCGTATGGTGCATGACCTTGAGCAGCTTGTGCAGGTAAGCCTGCGCTTCTTCAGGACCAAATGTGGAAGACATACATCGCGCCTTTCAGGAATACGCTGCATTATATCGACACCATTCCGCTACAATAGCGCAACTTGGCGTTCATTCATTGCATCTCAGCATCGCCTGTGTTCAAATATATTCATGACACTGACCGAACTGAAATATATAGTCGCCGTTGCAAGGGCGAAGCACTTCGGACACGCGGCCGAGGCCTGTTACGTCGCTCAGCCGACGCTTTCGGTTGCCATCAAAAAGCTGGAAGACGAATTGGGCGTGGTCCTGTTTGAACGGGGCGGCGCAGAGATTTCCGTCACACCGCTGGGCGCGCAAATCGTTGCGCAAGCGGAACGCGTGCTGGAGCAAACGGCCGCCATCAAGGAACTCGCCAAACAGAACAAGGATCCGCTGGCCGGCCCGTTGCGTCTGGGCGTGATCTACACCATCGGCCCCTACCTGCTGCCGCCGCTGGTCAAGGGCATGATCGACAAAGTGCCGCAGATGCCGCTGATCCTGCAGGAAAATTTCACCGTCAAGCTGCTGGAAATGCTGCGCCAGGGCGACCTGGACGCCGCCATCATGGCGCTGCCGCTACCGGAACACGGTATGGCCATGCAAGTGTTGTATGACGAACCATTCGTGGTGGCCATGCCGGCCCAGCACCCGTGGACCAAACGCAAAACCATCCCCGCCGACGACCTCAAGACCGAGAACATGCTATTGCTGGGCAACGGCCACTGCTTCCGCGACCAGGTACTGGAAGTATGTCCTGAAATGGCCCGTTTCTCTGCGCCGGGCAATGGCATGCAGCGCACGTTTGAAGGCTCGTCGCTTGAAACCATCCGTCACATGGTGGCCAGCGGCATCGGCCTGACTGTGCTGCCGCGCGCCTCGGTGCCGGACCTGGACGCCAAGGATGGCATGCTGCAATTCCGCCCGTTTGACGATCCGGCGCCCTCGCGCCGCGTGGTCATCGTGTGGCGCAAAAGCTTCACGCGCAAGGCCGCCATCGATGCCGTGTGCGAAGTGGTGGCCTCCTGCAACCTGCCCGGCATCACCACGCTCTGCGCCGACGAATGACGTCCTGTCCCAGGATTTGCGATAATCATTGCTTTCCTGTTACCCGAAGTCGCATATGAACAAGCTGGCGCTCTACTTTCGCCTGATCAGGCTGGACAAACCAATTGGTACCGTTCTGCTGCTGTGGCCCACGCTGTACGCGATGTGGCTGGCAGCGGACGGCGTGCCGGACTGGAAACTCATCCTCATCTTCACGCTGGGCACCTTCCTGATGCGCTCGGCCGGCTGCGCCATCAACGACTATGCCGACCAGGATTTTGACAAACACGTCAAACGTACCGCGCAGCGCCCCATCACCAGCGGCCGCATCAGCGGCAAGGAAGCGCTGGCGATTGCCGCGCTGCTGTCCATCGTGGCGTTCTGCCTGATCCTGCCGCTGAATACGCTGACCAAGCAGATGTCGGTTGCCGCCGTCATCATTGCCGGCACCTACCCCTACTTCAAACGCTTCTTCGCGATACCGCAGGCTTACCTCGGCATTGCGTTCGGCTTTGGCATTCCGATGGCGTATGCGGCCGTGCAAAACCAGGTGCCGCTGACCGCCTGGGTACTGCTGGTCGGGAATATCTTCTGGACCCTGGCCTACGACACCGAATACGCCATGGTCGACCGCGACGATGACCTGAAAATCGGCATCAAGACCTCCGCCATTACCTTCGGCCGCTATGACGTCGCCATCGTGATGGTCTGCTACGCGCTGCACCTGGTGCTGTTGCTGCTGTGCGGCTGGCAGCAGGGCCTGCGCTTCTGGTTCGTGGCCGGGCTGCTGGTTGCGGCAGGCATTGCGGCCTACCACTACACGCTGATCCGCAACCGCGACCGTGACGGCTGCTTCTACGCCTTCCGCCACAACAACTGGCTGGGCTTTGCCGTGTTTGCGGGCGTGGTGCTGGACTACGCGCTACGCTAAGCCCAATTGAGCGGGCACAAAATGGTGACATCGTCGATACTTACACTGGTCATCCCTTCCCACCAGTGAATACAGACGAGGTCACCATGGAATCCACCGAACACGACACCATCTCCACCAGCCAGAACGCCGCCAGCAATGCACGCGGCAAGCTCATGGACGAGCTTACCCACACCATCAGCGAAGCGGAGAAGTGGCTGAGCGAACACGCCGAGGAAGTCAGCGCAGCCGCCTCCGCCACCCGCGCCCGTTTCGACGAAGCGCTGCACACCGCCAGGGACGACCTGCGCAAACTCGAAGACAGCCTGCTGGCCCACGGCCGCAACGCTGCAGAATGCACCAATGCCTATGTCCAGGAAAATCCCTGGAAAGCCGTCGGCCTGGGCGCTGCGCTTGGCGTCCTCGTCGGCGTTCTCATCACCCGGAAGTAGCAGTTCTCCTTTCCAGGAAGCCGGGACCGACAAAGGTGCGCTGGGCGTTGCCACGTTCGGCTTGCCGGTGCTGCTGATGACGCTCGCTACGCACGCGCTCGCCCTCCGCTTCCGCCAGGCTGGCAAGCTTGACTGCCAATAGCTGCGCCGCCAGCCGCTTGTTGGCATGCTGGCTACGCTCAGACTGCACCTTCACGGACAAGCCGGTCGCAACATGGGTCGCGCGGATAGCGCTATCGGTTTTGTTGACGTGCTGGCCACCGGGCCCCGAGGCCCGCGTTGCTTCGTAGCGTATCTCGCCATCATCAGGCAGTAAATCCGGCGGCGCCGGCAAGGCGCCATACAGAAACCAGTTTTTGCGCTTGTGCCGTGGACGATAAGGACTATCGCAAACCCACAGGATTCTGCCACGCCAGCGCTGTGCCAGCACGGGCGCCGCAGCCCCCTCCAGCTGCAGCAGCACCGAGCGCAGCGTGCCGGGTACCGGACCGGGCGTCTGCTCAATCATCACGATCGCAACACTCATACTGCGCGCTTCCTCCATCAGCCGCGCCAGCGCGTGCCTGACGCCAAGGCAGCATTCCACCGGCCCCGTGTTGGCCGACAATTGCAGATATAGCATCAGCAGCACTCCCCACGTGTTTTGTAGGTCAGCAGCGGCCGGCTCCGATAGACCACACGAACCAGCCCTGCGCCAAGCAGGCAGGCCACTACGCTGTCAACGTTCTTGTAGGCTTGTGCTGCCTCTTCATAAATCAGCGCGCGGTCATTGCAGATCACGCGTCCGCCCAGCGCCGTGCGGCTCAGTTGCGCCGGTGTCGCAATGCTGAACAGCCGTCCCTTGCATTCACTACGCTGCCATTTACGGCCGGCGCCGTGCGCCAGCGAATGCAGGCTCAGCGCGCCATGCTGTGCCAGCGGTTGCAGCAGATAGCTATAGTCGTCGCGCGAACCGGGCAGCATGACCAGTCCCTGATCGCTTGGGGTTGCGCCCTTGCGGTGCAGCCAGCCCTGCTGCCCGTCAATCTCCGCCGGCGTGACGGTGTTGTGGTTCAGCTCCAGCACCAGCTCGCCATGGCAACGCAGCCGATGCAAAATGCGGGCACCGATCAGCGCACGATTCAGCTCGGCAAACTGGACGGCAATCGCGTGCTGCCGCAAATAAGCCTGGGCAGGCATGCCACCGTCCTCCAGCCCAGCGTGGCCGTAAGCGTCCACATGGGCCGCCAGCACCGCCTGGCCCAAACCACGCGAACCGCTATGAACCAGCAACTGCACATGCTTGCGCGACAGTCCGGCGTGGGCGGCCGTGTCTTCGCATGCCACCTGCTCAATCAGCTGCAGCTCGGCAAAGTGATTGCCGCGGCCTATGGTCCCCAGCGAGCGCAGAGGAGCAGCATCGAGGCCAGCTTGCGCCATCGCGCAAGCCAGCGCGGCACGGCGCTCGGCCAGGCTAGCGTCGCCGGCCGCCAGCACCGCCCACTCATCATCATCGATAAAGCCATCGAGATTGCCGATCTGCTTGTCCAGCTTATCCAGCTTGACCTTGCCGGCCAGCAGATCCGTCTGCCACAACGCCATGCCGCAGCCGATATCGTTCCCCACCAGCGCCGGATAGAACCGGCCGACGCTGAAGAATGCCGCACCGACGGGATAGCCGCGCCCCGGATGCAGATCCGGCAGCCCGACCACGCGCACCATGCCATGCAGGTTGGACGTGATTTTAGTTTGTTGTAATGCCGCGTCCTCAAGCCAGAGACGATCAGACGCAATGACCGACACGCGGTCAGAAATACTTTGAATGAAATTGCCCATTGCGGAGCCTTATCCTGAAAAAACAAAAAGGATGGGCGTGGCAGCGCACCGGCGTTCAAGCGCCGTTCAGTGTGCGGGGGACTTAAGGAATGAGTTAATCCAGAAAGTAACCAGCCAGACCCAGGGAAGGAGTGGTAGTGGTCGTGTTCTGCATGGCGATCTCCTTTCTGAAAGTGGGTTGGCTAAGTGAAGCCGCTCATCGTAGTTGAAATTCCCCGGCCCCACAAGGGATTTTTACAGCGGCGAGAAACGCATGGACGCTGGACCGCAAACGCAACAGAACGAATCTGGTTTAACTAATTTACGGAAAACATGCTGTTATACTCATCTTGCCAAGCACTCTACATATAACAAAAAATATTGGGGAGATAGCAGATGAACAGAGCATTACGTGCATTAGCAGTATGTGGTTCCATCGGCGTGCTGTTGAGCGCCTGCAGCAAAACGGACGGCCCGGCCGTGCCGGCGGAAAAGGCGTCGGCCGACGCGGCGTTCCAGAAGAAGCTGCAGGAGCAGCTGCTGGATGCCAAGCCCGGCACCGTCATCGAGATCCCGGCCGGCAGCTATCACCTGACCTCCGGCCTCACGCTGCGTGGCGATGGCGTCACCATCCGTGGCGCCGGCATGGAGAAAACCATCCTCTCGTTCAAAGGCCAGGTCACCGGTCCGGAAGGCTTGCTGGTCTATGGCAACGGCTTCACGATTGAAAACCTCACCATCCAGGATTCCAAGGGCGATGGCCTGAAGATCAATGACGGCGACACCATCACGGTCCGCAAGGTCAAAGTGCAATGGACCGGCGGCCCCAAAGTCACCAACGGCGCCTATGGCATCTACCCGGTCAAGACCAGAAACGTGCTGATCGAGGACAGCGTAGCCATTGGCGCTTCCGATGCCGGCATCTACGTCGGCCAGTCGAACGGCGTCATCGTGCGCCGCTCGCGCGCGGAAGGCAATGTGGCCGGCATCGAAATCGAGAACACCGTCAATGCCGACGTCTACGACAACGTCGCTACCAACAACACCGGCGGCATCCTGGTGTTCAACATGCCCAACCTGTCCCAGCCGGGCCACAGCACGCGCGTGTACAAGAACAAGGTTGATAAAAACAATCTCGGCAACTTCGCTGCGCGCGGCACGGCCGTGGCCAGCGTACCGGCCGGTTCGGGCATCGTCATCAACTCCAATTCCAAGGTGGAGATTTTCGATAACGACGTGACCGACAACCAGACCGCCAACGTCATCATCTCCAGCTACCACTCGACCGGCTACTACACCGAAAAAGGCGTGTCCGCCAATTACGACCCGTATCCCAAAGCCATCTACGTCTACGGCAACCGCTTCAAGGGCGGCGGCGATTCGCCGGATGGCCTGGACCTGAAAGCGCTGAAGATCGCCATGTACGGCCTGAGCGGTCATCTGCCTGATGTGCTGTGGGACGGCTACGTCGACAACAAGCTGCTGGTCAAAGGCGTGCTGCCGGCCGAGCAGCGCATCTGCGTGCAGAACGACGCCGAGGTGCTCAACGCCGACGGCCCCAACAAGTACAAGAACCCGAGCAAGGACGCCGCACCATTCCGCTGCGAACTGGCCAAACTGCCACCTGTTACCATCGCCCAACTCGCCGCACAGTCATGATGTCCATACCCGCAATTCGTCCGCTGCTGGCGGCGGCGTGCGCGCTCGCGCTCGCTGCATGCTCGCAGCAGCAGGCGCCCGTCAGCTTCATCGCCGAAGGCAATCCCGAAAAGCTCAGCGACTGGCATCTGATGGCCGTCTCCAGCAGCAAACTGAACCTGAACAAGCAGGTAGTGCCGTACGACCTCAACACGCCGTTGTTCACCGACTATGCACACAAGCTGCGCACGGTCTGGATGCCCAAGGGCCAGAGCGCTGCCTACAACGCCGAGACCACGTTTGACTTCCCGGTCGGCACCATCATCAGCAAAACTTTCTACTACCCCAAAGCGGCCGATGGCAAAGCCGTGCTGGCCAACTATGCCAGCGATGGCGACCAGCTCGACACCACCAAAGTACGCCTCGTCGAAACCCGCTTGCTGGTGCGCCGTGCCAGCGGCTGGATCGCCCTGCCCTATGTGTGGAATGCGGAGCAGACCGACGCTGTGCTGTCCCGCACGGGCGACCAGATCCCGCTGGACGTGGTCCACCAAGACAAGCACAGCGACAAGATCACCTACGTGGTCCCGAACGTCAACCAGTGCGCGTCCTGCCACGTGGCCGATGTGAAATCGCGCCAGTTCCAGCCCATCGGCCCGAAAGCGCGCCACCTGAACCGCGACTACACATATGAAGGCATCAGCACCAACCAGCTGCAATACCTGGCAAAAGTGGGCTACCTGACTGGGCTGCCAGCCGAGGGCGCCAAAGCCGCACCACGCAACGCCAACTGGCATGACGCCCAACAGCCGATTGACGCGCGTGCCCGCGCCTACCTGGACATCAACTGCGCCCACTGCCACAACGACAAAGGCGCGGCCAACACCACGGCGCTGCACCTGAACATGGGCGCACCGGCCGACCTGCATCTGGGCTTGTGCAAGCCGCCCGTCGCGGCAGGCGCCGGCACGGGTGGCCGCAGCCATGACATCGCGCCGGGCAAACCGGACGATTCCATCATGCTGTACCGGTTGAACTCGGCCGAGCCCGGCGTGATGATGCCCGAACTGGGGCGCAGCTCAGTCCATCAGGAAGGTGTGGCCCTGATCCGCGAATGGATCGCCGCCATGCAGGAAGGCTGCGGCAGCAAATAAGCCAGACTTACGGCGCGCGCTTGTTTTTGAAGAAGGCCCAGGTCTCATCGGCAAATTCAAGGTCGCCGTTCTGCTTGCCCAGTATCAGCCGCAGCGCCCATGGCACGGAATAGGCAATGCTGGGCTGAACGTGACCGGCATTTTCCATCTTGAGAAATTCCACCTGCACCTGTTGTGGATCGCCGCCCCACACATAGCGCACCAGCGAAGTGGGCGCCGATGCATCGCGCTGCCGCACCCTGGTGATGACCGGGGCGGCCGGCAACTGCGCCAATTCACGCCAATACGTCACCGTCGCCTCGGCGCTCAGCACCGAACCGCGCCCCTTGAGCCACATGCCGCCGACCTCGCCACCGTTGTAAGGCACGATGCTGTCGGCCGTTCCCTGCGCGACCAGTATCGGCAAGGCTCGCCTGGGCGCCGGGCACACCGACCTGGTGGGCATCAGCATGCTGGAAACGGCAACCGCCGCCAGACGCGGCGACAGTTCAGCGGCAGCGCGGTACACCATGCCGCCGCCATTGGACATGCCAGAAAGATAAACACGGGCAGGATCGGCGTTGTAGCGCCCTACCGCTACATCGATGAGTGCGGCAATCAAACCAACGTCATCGGTCTTCGGGCTGGTGGAGGCATCCGCGCGGCAGTCGTTCCAGCCGCGTTCATCATCGCTGCCCTTCCAGCCATCCGGCGCCATCACCAGCAAGCCCTCGCGGTCTGCCAGCGCCAGCCACGCGGCAGCGGGATCATTGATCTTGCCGCGGCCAAAAGTCAGCGCGGCGGAGGCCGAATGGCCATGCAGCAGTATCACGAGTGGCCGCTTGCCGTCCGCCGGGGTGGCCGGCTGCGCCAGCAGATAATGCCGCAGACCTTCCGGGCGCTGTAGCGACTCGTCAAGAATCGTCGCAGCACCGGCCGGCAAGGCGAAGGTGGCTGCAATCACGAGTAAGTAGCGTTTTACTAACATCGATGCAGCCTCTCCGGTTGGCTTAACTGGCGGAACCCAGCTCGTCGCCCAATTCCTTGCCGCGCGCGGCAGCGGCTTTCATGGCGGTGATGATGGCCGCCTTGACGCCGCCGCCTTCCATGCTGGTCAACGCCGCGTACGTGGTGCCGCCCTTGGACGTGACGCGCTCGCGCAGCAGCGACACCGGTTCGCTCGATTGCAGCGCCAGTTGCGCTGCGCCGGTAAAGGTCGCCAGCGCCAGCTGCTTGCCCTGCTCCGCGCTCAGGCCCATTTCCTCGGCCGCCTGCTGCATCGCCTCAAGGAAGTAGAACACATAGGCCGGACCGCTGCCCGACACCGCCGTCACCGCATCGATCTTGTTTTCATCGTCCAGCCACACGGTCGGGCCGACTGCGCGCAGGATGTCGTCTGCCGCCTTGACTTGCGCTTCGCTCACGCCCGCCATTGCCACCATGCCGGTAATGCCCATGCCGATCAGCGCCGGCGTATTCGGCATGCAGCGCACGATGGCGCCATAGCCGCCGAGCCAGCGCGACAGGTCAGCACTGCGGATACCGGCCGCAATCGAAATCACCAGCGGCTGACGAGATGGATCGATGAGCGGCAGCAGCTGCGCGGCCACCTCGCGCATGCTTTGCGGCTTGACCGCCAGCACGATCACATCGGCCGCCGACACCGCCGCATCGGCAGCGGGCGCCGTGGTCACGCCGTACTGCTTGTGCAAGCGCGCCAATGCCTCCGCGCTGGGATCCGCCACATGGATGTTGGCGCCTTCAGTGAGCTTGCCGGCCAGTCCCGCGATCAGGGCCGCAGCCATATTGCCGCCGCCGATAAATGCAATTTTCATGTCTCAAGCCTTGTTATAGTTTCGCGCGCCAAAAATCGCGCTGCCGACGCGCACCATCGTGGCGCCCTCAAAAATCGCCGCCCGCATATCGGCCGACATGCCCATCGACAGCGTATCCAGCGCCAGCCCGTCGGCCCGCAACTGCTCGTATAAAACGCGCAACTGGGCAAAGGCCGCACGCTGCTGCGCAAATTCCACAGCCGGCTCGGGAATGGCCATCAAACCGCGCAAGGTCAGGTTCGGCAACGCCGCGACCTGGCGGGCCAGCGCCGCCACGTCTTCCGGCGCGACGCCGCTCTTGCTGGCTTCACCGCTGATATTCACCTGCAGACAAATCTGCAACGGCGGCAAATCCGCCGGGCGCTGCTCGGACAAACGTTGCGCAATCTTCTCACGCTCCACCGTGTGCACCCAGGCGAAATGCTCGGCGATCGGCCGCGTCTTGTTACTCTGGATGGGACCGATAAAATGCCACGCCAGCGCGGGCGCACCGGCCTCCTGCACGGCACGGATCTTGTCCAGCCCCTCTTGCAGGTAATTCTCGCCAAACGCACGCTGGCCCGCCTCCACGGCCTCCAGCACCGCCTCCGGGCCGAACGTCTTGGACACGGCCAGCAACTCCACCGATCCCGGCTGGCGGCCTGATTCTTGGGTTGCGGCAACAATTGTCGCGGTGATGGCTTGCAAGTTCTGGCGGATCAGGGACATAATCATCGAGTAAAAAGCGTTAAAACGGCACGCATGGTGCACCCCGCAACGTCTGGGCACAGGGATTATAAATGGACATCTCCGAACTACTCGCATTCTCCGTCAAGAACAAGGCCTCGGACTTGCACCTGTCAGCCGGGCTGCCACCGATGATACGGGTGCACGGCGACGTACGCCGCATCAACCTGCCGCCGCTCGAGCACAAAGACGTGCACGGCATGATCTATGACATCATGAACGACGGCCAGCGCAAAGCCTACGAGGAAATGCTGGAAGTCGACTTCTCGTTCGCGATCCCGGGGCTGGCGCGGTTCCGCGTCAACGCCTACAACCAGGAGCGCGGCGCCTCGGCCGTACTGCGCACGATTCCGTCCAAGATCCTGAGCCTGGAAGAACTCAACGCGCCCAAGATCTTTGCCGAGTTTGCGTTGAAGCCACGCGGACTGGTGCTGGTGACGGGACCGACCGGCTCCGGCAAATCGACCACGCTGGCGGCCATGGTCAACCACCTCAACGAAAACGAATACGGCCACATCCTGACGATCGAAGACCCGATCGAATTCGTCCACGAATCCAAGAAATGCCTGATCAACCAGCGCGAAGTGGGGCCGCACACGCTGTCGTTCAACAACGCCCTGCGCTCGGCACTGCGCGAAGACCCGGACGCCATCCTGGTCGGCGAGCTGCGCGACCTGGAAACCATCCGCCTGGCCCTGTCGGCGGCGGAGACCGGCCACCTGGTGTTTGGCACCTTGCACACCTCCTCGGCCGCCAAGACCATCGACCGTATCGTTGACGTATTCCCGGCGGACGAAAAGGAAATGGTGCGCGCCATGCTGTCCGAATCGCTGCAAGCCGTGATCTCGCAAACCCTGCTCAAAACCAAGGACGGCAACGGCCGCGTGGCCGCGCACGAAATCATGGTGGCCACACCAGCGATCCGCAACCTGATCCGCGAAGCCAAGGTCGCCCAGATGTACTCGGCGATCCAGACCGGCAGCGGCGTCGGCATGCAGACACTGGACCAGAACCTGACCGACCTGGTCCGCCGCAACATCATCAGCGCCGCCGCCGCCCGCAGCGCCGCCAAAACCCCGGAAAACTTCCCTGGTTAAACTCCGGGGTCAGGTCCGTCATTTCTACACGGGCTCTGCTGTAACGCCGTTACAGCAGAGCCCGTGTAGAAATGACGGACCTGACCCCAATTTGAAGGAACGATTATGGAACGCGATCAGGCCTCTAAATTCATGTTCGATCTGCTGCGTCTGATGCAGGCGAAGAAGGGATCGGATTTGTTCATCACGGCTGGCTTCCCGCCCGCTGTCAAGATCGATGGCAAGATGACGCCGGTGTCGGCGCAGGTGCTGTCGCCTGCCCACACCATCGATCTCGCCCGTTCCATCATGAACGACAAGCAGGCCGCCGGCTTTGAGCTGACCAAGGAGGCCAATTTCGCCATCAGCCCGGCTGACATCGGCCGCTTCCGCGTGTCCGCGTTTGTGCAGATGGGTTCGGTCGGCATGGTGCTGCGCGTGATTAACAGCGATATCCCCAAGCTGGAGGAGCTCGGCCTGCCCGAGGTGCTCAGGGAAGTCATCATGGCCAAGCGCGGTCTGGTCATCATGGTGGGCGCGACCGGGTCCGGCAAGTCGACTACGCTGGCGGCCATGGTCGGCTACCGCAATGAAAATAGCTACGGCCACATCATCACGATTGAAGATCCGGTCGAGTTCGTCCACCCGCACAAGAACTGCATCATCACCCAGCGCGAAGTGGGCGTGGATACCGATGACTGGGAAGTCGCGCTCAAGAACACGCTGCGCCAAGCGCCCGATGTGATCCAGATTGGCGAGATCCGCGACCGCCAGACCATGGACCACGCTATCGCCTTCGCTGAAACCGGCCACCTGTGCCTGGCCACGCTGCACGCCAACAGCGCCAACCAGGCACTGGACCGCATCATCAATTTCTTCCCGGAAGAGCGCCGCCAGCAACTGCTCATGGATCTGTCGCTGAACCTGAAAGGCATGATTTCGCAGCGCCTAATCCCGCGCAAGGAGAGCAAAGGCCGCGCCGTGGCAATTGAAATCATGCTCAACTCGCCGCTGATCTCGGACCTCATCTTCAAGGGCGAAGTCCACGAGATCAAGGAGCTCATGAAGAAATCGCGCGAACTCGGCATGCAGACTTTCGACCAGTCGCTATTCGATTTGTACGAGGCTGACCTTATCACCTACGAGGACGCGCTGCGCAACGCCGACTCCGTCAACGACCTGCGCCTCACCATCAAGCTGGAGAGCAAGGCCGCCAAGAACCGCGACCTGTCCGCCGGTACCGAACATTTAAGCATACTCTGATGACCACTATTTTCGATCTCACCGCCGACAGCCTGTCTGGCACGCCAGTCAATCTGAGCCAGTACCAGGGCAAGGTCCTGCTGATCGTCAACACCGCCAGCGCCTGCGGCTTTACGCCGCAGTACAAGGGCCTGGAGGCGGTCTACCAGCAGTTCCGGGACAAGGGCGTGGAAGTGCTGGGCTTCCCGTGCAACCAGTTCGGCAAGCAGGAACCCGGCTCGGCCGAGGAAATCGGCGCCTTCTGCGAAAAGAACTACGGCGTTTCCTTCCCCATGTTCGCCAAGGTGGACGTCAACGGCGATCACGCCCACCCGCTGTTCCAGAAGCTGAAGAAGGACGCGCCCGGCATCCTGGGCACGGAAGGCATCAAGTGGAACTTCACCAAATTCCTGATCCGCAAGGACGGCACGGTCTACAACCGCTACGCGCCCGCCACCAAGCCGGAAGAACTCATCGCCGACATCGAAAAGCTGCTCGCGGAGTGACTTAAGGCAACAAAAGTGAAAAACGTTTACCAAAAAGCGTGCTATAGGTTAACTTTTAAGTAATAATGCGATTTGGTCCTTTCCTATCAAATCAGTTGCCTATGTCCTTGTTGGGAAAAATACTGTCGCCGTGGCTGCGGATGGGAATGTACTCCCGGCTGTTCGTGCCGATTTTTGCGATTATTGCGGTGGTGGTCGGCGTGCGCTACCACCTCATGCTGGCGTCCGAGACCAGCTATGCCAACGCCCGCTATCAAAAAGACGCCGGCGAGCTGGTGGCGCATTTGCGCAAGACGCTGGCGCCCGCGCTGGCAACGCCCGATCGCGGCAGCCTGGATACCACGCTGTCCACCGCGCTGCTGCTGAATCCCGACCTGTCCGCCGCACGGCTCGATTTCGCCGGCGGTCACCTGGAGGCGCTGCGCAGTGTGCCCGCCGTGCCGGACTATCCCGGCTGGTTCACCCGTTTCAGCACCATCACGCCGTTCAACCGCACCATCCATCTCGGCAATGCCACGCTGGCGCTGAGCTTTGAGCCGACATTGCCGCTGATGCAGGTCTGGCGCACCATCTACCAGCAAGCCATTATTTCAGTGGTCAACGTCACCGTCATCTACACGCTGCTGGGCCTCATCATCTTTGCCAACAAGCGCATGCTACGCCGGCTGGCCGACGCCACCAACCGCTTCCAGAGCGGCGACCACGATGTCCGCCTGCCAATCAGCGGCACGCTGGAAGCACGCATGCTGGCCAGTACCTTCAACAACATGGCGCAGCGCGTGCAGGCGCTGGTGCACAAGCTGCAGCAAAGCCAGAACGACCTGAGCGCACAGCTCACGCGCACCCTGCTGGCGCAGCAGCAGCTACAGGTGGAAAAGGACCGCATCGAAGTGACGCTGGCATCGATCGGCGATGCCGTCATCACCACTGATCTCACCGGCGGCATCGAAACCATCAACGAAGTAGCGCAACAGCTGACGGGATGGTCCGAAGCGCGCGCACGCGGCATGCAGCTGCACCAGGTGTTTGTTCTGGCGAATAACTTCGGCCAGCATTCGCTGCTCAAGTCGATGAAGGCGATTTATGCGGGCGGCGAGATGGTCAAGGTCGGCAACCAGAGCCTGCGCAACCGCATGGGCCAGACCAGCACCGTGGAGTACACGGCCAATGCCATCCGCACGCCGCAAGGCGAGGTGCAAGGCTCGGTGCTGGTGTTCCGCGACGTCACCGAACGCCGCCAGCTGATGCAGCAAATTTCCTGGCAGAGCAATCACGACATTCTCACCGGCCTGCCCAACCGCACCGCGCTGGCCCAGCGTTTCGAGCAGGAGGTGGAGCGCGCGCGGGAACATGGCCATCTGCTTGCAGTCTGCCTGTTTGACCTCGACCACTTCCAGCACGTGAACCAGTCGCTGGGCCAGGCCGTGGGTGACGAGATCCTCAAGCAGGCCGCCAGCCGCCTGCACGATTTCGCCGGCCAGCGCCATTATGTCGCGCGGCTGGGCGGTGATGAATTCGTGCTGCTGCTGCCGGAACTGAACGACCGCGCCGCCATCGAATACGCCATGGGCAAACTGATGGCGGCGCTGGCGCGCGATTATGTCTGCGACGGCGAAGCGGTCAGCATGTCGGCCAGCGTCGGCATTGCAGTCTACACGGGCAACGACATCAGCGCCGACAGTCTGCTGCGTCACGCCGACCAGGCGCTGTACCAGGCCAAGATCACCGGCCGCAACCGCCACCACTTCTTTGACGCCGACCTGGATGAACAGGTACGCACGCACCACAACCGCCGCACCGAGGTACGCGCGGCAGTGCGCGCCAATGAACTGGCGCTGTACTACCAGCCCAAGCTGGACATGCGCAAAGGCCGCATCATCGGCATGGAGGCGCTGCTGCGCTGGGAGCATCCGCTGCGCGGTACCATCTCGCCTGGCGACTTTCTGCCCATCGTGGAGCACAGCGATGTGATTGTGGACATCGGTGAATGGGTACTGCGCGAAGCCCTGCGCCAGCTGGAATCCTGGCGCGCGTTCGATGCGGACTGGGTGATCAGCGTGAATATCGCCGCCCGCCATTTCCAGCGCCATGATTTTGTCGAGCGCCTGAAAGGCATCCTGGCCGAATTCCCGGACGTGCCGCCGCATATGCTGGAGCTGGAGATACTGGAATCGTCGGCGCTCAGCGACATCAGCCACGTGCGCAGCATCATGCTGGATTGCCAGGCGCTGGGCATCAGCTTTGCGCTGGATGATTTTGGCACCGGCTACTCGTCCATGTCCTACCTCAAGCGCTTGCCCGCCGATGTGCTGAAGATCGACCAAAGCTTCGTGCGCAATATGCTGGTGGACCGCGATGACCTGCATCTGGTCAGCGCCGTGATTGGCCTGGCGCGTTCATTTGGTCTGGGCGTGATTGCGGAAGGTGTGGAAACCATCGAACATGGCGCCATGCTGATGCGCCTCGGTTGCGATCTGGTACAGGGCTATGGCATCGCACGTCCGATGCCGGCAGATGACGTGCTGGCATGGGTGGCCAGCTTCGACACCGCCACTGTATGGCAAGCTGCCGCCAGCCTGCCACCGATTATGAGCCTGCACGACAACAGCGCCGCCGGCGGCACCTCGCAGATGGCCTTAATTTAAGGCGCGGTCGATCAGCTCTATCCAGTGCATCACCGGCGTTTCAGTGCCGGATTGCAGATGCGCCGTGCAACCGACATTGGCGGAAACAATGGTCTGCGCGCCCGTCTCCACCAGGTTGGCCAGCTTGCGGTCACGCAGTTGCAGCGACAGCTCCGGTTGCAGCAGCGAGTAGCTGCCCGCCGAGCCGCAGCACAGATGGCTGTCGGCACACAGCACCACATCCACACCGGCTGCACGCAGCACACTCTCCACTTTGCCCCGGATCTGTTGGCCGTGCTGCAGCGTGCACGGCGGATGGTAGGCCACGCGCCCCGCTGAACTGCTGCGGACACGACGCGTCAGCGCTTCTTCAAACTGCGGCATCACTTCACTGAGGTCGCGCGCCAGCGCTGAAATGCGCGCGGCTTTTTCCGCGTAGACTGGATCGTGCGCCAGCAGATGCCCATATTCCTTGACCGTGACGCCGCAGCCGGACGCCGTCATGACAATGGCTTCGACGGTATCGACATACGGCCACCAGGCATCGATATTGCGGCGCATGTCATCCAGCGCGGCTTCCTGCTCATTCATATGGTGCCGCAGCGCGCCGCAGCATCCGGCCCTGGAGGCGACCATCAGCTGCACGCCCAGCGCATCCAGCACGCGCGCGGTGGCGGCGTTGATGTTGGGCGCCATGGCAGGCTGCGCGCAGCCATCCAGCACCAGCATCTTGCGCGCATGCTCGCGCGCCGGCCACACGCCGGCGTTCTGGCGCTGCGGGATCTTGTCCTGCAACGCGGGGGATAAAAGGGGACGGAAGATCTGGCCGGCCCGCAGCGCAGCACTGAACACCGGCTTGCGCGTCAACCCTTCGATCAGCACCTTGCGTTTGATACGTTCGCCCAGCGGACGTTGCACGCGCTGTTCCACCACCTGGCGGCCGATATCGACCAGGCGGCCATATTTCACGCCCGACGGACAGGTGGTTTCGCAGTTGCGGCAGGTGAGGCAGCGGTCCAGGTGCGTCTGCGTACTCGCAGTGACAGGGGCGCCTTCCAGCACCTGCTTGATCAGGTAAATCCGGCCGCGCGGCCCATCCAGTTCATCGCCCAGCAGCTGGTAGGTCGGGCAGGTGGCCGTGCAAAAACCGCAGTGCACGCAAGCGCGCAAGATGGCATCGGCTTCTTCGCCCTCGCGTGTGTGCTTGATGAAATCGGCAAGATTGGTTTGCATAATTCAGTACATGCGGCCAGGATTGAAGATACCTGCAGGGTCAAACGACTGCTTCAGGCGTTCATGGATTTTCGCCATGGCCGGCGCCAGCGGATGAAACACGCCCACGCGTTTGTCAGCGCAGCGGAACAAGGTGGAATGCCCTCCGGCTGCAGCGACGCTGCGGCGTATTATGCCCGCGCGCTCCTCGACACAGCCGCCGGCATCGCTGCCCGTGGCTTCGTCGGCATCGATCGCCAGCCAGCGCTGCGCCCCGCCCCATTCAATCAACTGCTCGCCGCGCAGGACGATGGCGCTGGCGTGCGAGGGCACGGACATGCGCCACAAGCTGGCGGCCTTGAAGTACGGGTGCGTCTGGTCGCGCAACGACGACCAGAAGGCATCGGCACCATCCAATACCTGCCCACCCAGCTTGCGCTGCGCCGCTTCCACTGCCGCGTCGGCGCCGGACAGCCGCAGCGACAGCACGCCCCGATGCCAGCAGCTGGCCGATATCGGCAATGGCTGGCCGGCCCATTCATTCAAACGCCTCAATGCGTCGATTTCGCTCATCTCGAAGCGCAGGCTGGCCTCGCGCAGCGGCAACGGCAGCACCTTCAGCGACACTTCCAGTATCAGTCCCAGCGTACCCAGCGAACCGGCCAGCAAGCGCGATACGTCGTAGCCGGCCACATTCTTCATCACCTGGCCGCCAAAGCGCAGCACTTCGCCACGGCCGTCCATCAGCACCGCGCCGAGTACGAAGTCGCGCACCGCGCCAGCGCTGGCACGACGCGGGCCGGAAAGCGCGCTGGCCACCACGCCGCCTATCGTTGAACCCTCATGGCGCGGCGGTTCAAATGCCAGCATCTGGTTGTGCTGCGCCAGCAGCGCTTCGATCTCGGCCAGCGGTGTACCGCAGCGCGCGGTGATGACCAGTTCCGTCGGTTCGTAAGACACCACGCCGCTGTAGCCGCGCGTGTCCAGTATCTCGCCGCTCAGCGCCTGGCCATACCAGTCCTTGGTGCCGCCGCCCCGGATGCGCAAGGGCGCACTGGCGTTGCGTATGCGGGCGGCGAAATCGTCGTGAGAAGTCATCGTCAAAAACGGGGAAGGTTGGAGAACGGCATCGCACCACCGCTCACATGCATCTTGCCGAATTCTGCGCAACGATGCAGCGTCGGGATGGCCTTGTCGGGGTTGAGAAGGCCATGCGGATCAAAGCTGCGCTTGACCGAAAAGAATGCCTCCAGCTCCGCCGGTGCAAACTGCACGCACATGGAATTGATCTTCTCGATACCCACGCCATGTTCGCCGGTGATGGTGCCGCCCACTTCCACGCACAAGGCCAGGATTTCGGCGCCAAACGCTTCCGCGCGATGGAATTCATCGGGGATGTTGGCGTTGAACAGGATCAGCGGGTGCAAATTGCCATCGCCCGCATGGAACACGTTCGCGCAGCGCAGGCCATATTTGGTTTCCATTGCAGCGATGCCCGCCAGGACCTCGCCCAGGCGCTTGCGTGGAATGGTGCCGTCCATGCAGTAGTAGTCGGGTGAAATGCGGCCCGCAGCGGGAAAGGCGTTCTTGCGGCCGGACCAGAATCTGAGGCGCTCCGCTTCGGTCTGCGATACGGCAATCGCAATCGCACCGGCCGTGTTCAGTACCGCCGACATGCGGGCGATTTCCTCTTCCACTTCTTCGATGGTGCCATCCGCTTCGCACAACAGGATGGCGGCGGCCTCGGTGTCATAGCCCGCTTTCACAAACGGCTCCACCATCCGCGAAGAAGTCTGGTCCATCATCTCCAGCCCCGCCGGAATAATCCCCGCGGCGATGAGCGCAGCGACTGCGTGGCAGCCCTTCACCACTTCATCAAACGACGCCATGATGACGCGTGCGGTGGCTGGCTTGGGCACCAGCTTCACTGTCACTTCCGTCACGATGCCCAGCATGCCTTCGGAACCGATAAACACCGATAGCAGATCCAGGCCCGGCGCATCCAGCGCCTCGCTGCCCAGTTCCACCACATCGCCGTCGATGGTCACCATCCGCACGCGCAGCACGTTATGCACCGTGAGGCCGTATTTCAGGCAGTGCACGCCGCCCGAGTTCTCGGCCACGTTGCCGCCGATGGTGCAGGCGATCTGCGACGAAGGATCAGGCGCGTAGTACAAACCATATGGCGCCGCCGCTTCCGAGATCGCCAGATTGCGCACGCCCGGTTGCACGACAGCCGTGCGCGAATACGCATCCATCCGCACGATGCGGTTCAGGCGCGCGGTGGACAGCACCACGCCATCCGCAATCGGCATCGCGCCGCCGGACAGGCCCGTGCCGGCACCGCGCGGCACCACTGGCACACCCAGCTCGCGGCATACCTTGAGCACCGCCACCACCTGCGCCTCGCTATCGGGCAGCACGACAATCATGGGCAGCTGGCGATATGCCGCCAGGCCGTCGCACTCATACGGACGAGTGTCCTCCACCGCCGACAGCACAGCGCGCGCTGGCAGCACATGCTGCAACGCGGTACAAACCTGCGCCCGGCGGGCAGTAAGATCAGTAACAGTGTTCATTGGGTCGTGCACCTGAAAACACACATTGAGACACGATTGTAAGCACAAACGCCTCCCAAGGCGAAATACCCCGCCGATTTGTTGTATTCTTTCGGGCGCAGCTACTTCAACTACTGGAACAGAGTATGGAACACAATTTTGAACAGGCCTGGCTCCTGGCGCTGGAAGAACGGTTCGGCGTACAGGCCAAGATTGGCCAGATCGCGCTGGATAACCGCCCGCGCATGCTGATCTATTATTTCGAGGACTTCCCGGCCAAGGACATGCTGACCGCAGTCACCTCCGGGCTCTCCAACGCCAATCACCCGAACTGGGTGCACGGCAAGCCTGAACTGAGCTTCTCGCTGTACACCAAGGATACCGGCTGGGGCAGCGCTGCCGCCTATATCGCGCAATCCTTCTTCAACGACAGTTCGTTCCACTACCAGGCGTCGTTCAAGCTCGATCACCCGATGTCCAAGGACAGCGCGATGAACGCCTGCTTCGTCTACCGTCCACCGTTCATGAACGAAGAGCAGATCAAGTTCGAACTGCCGGACCGCACCATCTTCCTGGCCGGCCTGTTCCCGATGTACGACGAAGAAATCAAGATGTACGAAACCATCGGCACCAAGGATTTCTGGAACACGCCTGGCTTCGATCCCTACAACCCGCGCCGCGCAAGCATCGCCAACCAGGGCTGACCATCATGGGTAACCGACTCTCGAAAATCGCCACCCGCACCGGCGACGGCGGCACCACCGGCCTGGGCGACGGCACACGCACCGACAAGGACAGCGTCCGCATTACCGCCATCGGTGAAGTGGACGAACTCAATTCGCATCTCGGCCTGCTGCTGTGCGAAGACATGCCAGCCGACCTGCGCGAAGAACTGGTCACCATCCAGCACGACCTGTTTGATCTGGGCGGTGAGCTGTGCATCCCGGGCTATCAGATGATCAAGGAGGCCCACGTTGAGCGCCTGGACGCACTGCTGGCCAAGTACAACGCCACGCTGCCGGCGTTGACGGAATTCATCCTGCCCGCCGGCTCGCGCGCCGCATCGCAGGCGCATGTGTGCCGCACGGTGTGCCGCCGCGCCGAACGCGCCATCGTCACGCTGGGCAAGGCAGAGACCATCCACGAGCATCCACGCCAGTACGTGAACCGCCTGTCGGATCTGCTGTTTGTGTTGTCGCGTGTATTGAACCGCTACGCCGGCGGCAGCGACGTGCTGTGGCAGCACGAGCGCAAGCGCGGTTAATCGTCGAATAGCCGCGCCATGCCCTTGGCCATGCTGAGGCGCGACGCGGTGGCGGGATAGGCGCCGGACACCAGCGCCGCCTGCTCTCCCTCGGCCAGCTTGCGGTAGAAGCTCACCATATCGCTGGCCGACCAGCCGGCGCGGTGCGCCAGAACCATGCCCAGTTGATCGGCTTCCGATTCCTGCAAGCTTGATAAATTGGACAGGCGGATTTGCAGCGACAAATCACTGTCCAGACGCGCCATCACCACATCCAGCGGGACCGCAGGAAAACGGTTCAGCAGCACAGCTTCCGAAAAAGTTTCGCGGTGATGCTCGGCCACCGCATGCGCCACTTCATGGGCGAGCAAGGTTGCGAGTTCGCCATCGTTCAGCGCCAGTTGCCGCACGAAGGCGCTACCCACCAGGATTTTCCCGCCCGCCATGCAGATGGCATCGACCTCTGGATCGCTGGTAGTATGGACTTCCCACTCCCACAGGGCCGCTTCCGGCTTCAATTCAATCGCGGCACGTATGAGCTCCGCACTGATGTAGCGCAGGCGCGCCAGCAGTGGATGGTCCTCATCCAGCCGGCCAGCCGCAGCCAGGTCCACCATGCGGTCGATATAGCGGTCTTCCATGCGGGAGTCCACTTCTTCGGCACTGAAGCTCAGTTCCTGCATGCGGCCAGATCCCGGCACCTGCCCGTGAGCGGCAGCCATGGCAAGCATCATCAGCACTGCGCATACCGGCTTCATGCCATCCTCTGAGATAAACTGTTTATATCAATATAGGACAGCCTCGGCCAGAGGCAAGAAGATCTTCAGGAAGCGTTGTATCCCGGCAGTTCGGCAATCTTGGCAGCGAGATAATCCAGCAGCAGCCGCGCGCGCAAGGGCTGGTAGCGGCGCGATGGCGACAGCAGGTGCAATGCCTGCGGCTGGCCGCGCCATTTGGGCAGCACGTGTACCAGCGCGCCACTGTCGAGCAAGTCCTGCACCAGCCACAGAGGGAACAGCCCGATGCCGCCACCGGCGACCAGGCTGTCGCGCTTCGCCAGCGCATTGTTGATGCGATAACGGCTATGCGTGTGCACGATTTCGGTACGTTCGCCGTTATGCAGCGTCAGCACATCGCCATCGGGCAGCCAGGCAAAGCGGATGAAGTCGAAACGGCCCAGATCCTGCGGCTGCTTCGGCCTACCGTGCTGCTGCAGGTAGGACGGCGCTGCCACCAGCAGGCGTGGCGACGCCCCAACCAGCCGCGCCACCGCATCCGGCGGCAGCTCGCGGCCATGCCGCACAGCGATATCAACGCCATCCTTGACCAGATCGACCATGCGGTCTTCCAGTATCAGCTCGATATCAACCTGCGGATAGGCTGCCAGGAAAGGCGCAAGCAAGGCATTCAGACGGAAATGGCCAAAGGCGTTGGGCGCATTCAGGCGTATCAGGCCGGCCGGCGTTTCGGTCTGGCCGCGCGCCTCGGCAACGGCCTCCTGATATTCCGCCAGCACGCCGAGCGCACGCTGATAAAACCGCATGCCTTGCGGCGTCACTTGCAGGCTGGTGGTACTGCGCTCCAGCAGGCGTACGCCCAGTTCACGCTCCAGCGCGGCCATCAACTTGCTGACCGTCGGTTGCGTGGTCGCCTCTTCGCGCGCCACGGCGGACAAGCTGCCCAGCTCCACGGCACGCACGAAGCAGCGCAATGATCGTATCGTATCCATTCACATCCTCATTCCAATATCGAATGAAGTATAGTCATTTTTACTGTCTTCTGCTCGCCAATGGAATAACCTATCGTGTGCTTTTCGACAGGAGAAGCATCATGAAAAAACTTATCGCGGCCGCATTGGTCGCCGCCGCCATCACGCCGCTGCATGCCGCAGAAAACTGGGTCGCAAGCTGGCAAGCCAGCCCGCACGCGGCATGGAGCGAACAGGAATTTGTGCTGCCGACAGGCGTGCCAACGGTGCTGGAACGTCAGACCGTACGCGAAATGGTGCGTATCAGCGTCGGTGGACGGCATGCCCGCGTAGTGCTGTCCAACCGCTATGGCACGCAGCCACTGGTGATCGGCGAGGCGCGCATCGCCCGCGCCGAACCGGCGGCTGCACAAGCTCACGGAGTGGTACTGACCTTCGGCGGCCAACGCAGCGTCACCATTCCTCCCGGTGCGCCGATGGTCAGCGACGCCATCGACATGCCGGTCGAAGCGCTGGAAAAGCTGGCGGTCAGCATCTACCTGCCACAGCGCACACCGCTGACCACTTTCCACTGGGGCGCGCAGCAAACCGGCGCCATCGCCGACGGCAACCTTACCGGGGAGGCCATGCCGGCCAATGCCCAGGCCCTGCATGGCCGCGCGCTGCTCAGCGGGATCTGGGTCAACACAGCGACGCCGGCCAGCGCAGTGGTCGCATTTGGCGACTCCATCACGGACGGCAACGGCTCCACGCCGGATATGGACCGCCGCTGGTCCGACTATCTGGCTGCACGGCTGGCAAAGAAAGGCATCGCCGTCGTCAACGCCGGCATCTCGGGCGCCCGCCTGCTGGGCGACCGCATGGGCGTCAACGCGGCTGCGCGCTTCGAGCAGGATGTATTGAGCCAGCCAGGCGTCAGCACCGCGATTGTCCTGATGGGGATTAACGATATCGGCTGGCCGCAAAGCATCTTCGCGCCAAATGAAGCGCCCATGACGGCCGACCGCATGATCGGCGCCTACCGCCAGCTGATCGTGCAAGCGCGTGCGCGCAAGATCCGCATTATCGGCGCCACGATGCCGCCATTTGAAGGCACGCCGATTGAAGGCTACTACACGCCGGCCAAGGACGCGTTGCGCCAGCAGGTGAACCGGTGGATCAAGGAGAGTGGAGAGTTCGACGCAGTGGCCGATATCAATGCGCTGCTGCGCGACCCCGCCAACCCGGCGCGCATGCGGCCACACTATGACAGCGGCGACCATCTGCATCCGGGAGACGCCGGCTATGCAGCCATGGCCGCCGAACTGGCAGGCGTTTTATCGGGCGTCAACCGTCGCCATTAAAGGTTAGACGTTATTGACCACCAAGCGTGGTTCGTCGCTGGCGAAGCGCTGCTTGATCGAAGCGGTGATGCCGGCGGCGTCCAGGCCAACGCTGGCCAGCAGCTTGGCCGGATCGCCGTGGTCGATGAACTGGTCCGGCAGACCAAGCATCAGCATCGGCTTGTGCAGGCCTGCCGCTGCCAGTGCTTCCGCCACTGCCGCGCCAGCGCCGCCCATGATGCAGCCCTCTTCCACCGTCACGAAGTAATCGTGATCGGCCGCCAGCTGCTTCACCAGTTCCACGTCCAGCGGCTTGACGAAGCGCATATTGGCCACGGTTGCATTCAGCGTTTCACCAGCAGTCACCGATGGCGTCACCATCGAGCCGAACGCCAGAATCGCGATCTTCTGGCCAGTGCGTTTGATCTCGCCCTTGCCGATCTCGATGGAAGTCAGCTCCGGCTGGATCGCCGCGCCGATGCCTGCGCCGCGTGGATAGCGGATCGCGGCCGGGCCGTGGTAGTGATAGCCGGTAGTCAGCATCTGGCGGCATTCGTTTTCGTCCGACGGCGCCATCACCACCATGTTCGGGATGCAGCGCAGGTACGCCAGATCGTAGTTGCCGGCATGGGTTGCCCCATCTGCGCCCACCAGGCCTGCGCGGTCCAGCGCAAACGTCACGTCCAGGTTTTGCAGCGCGACGTCGTGGATCAGCTGATCGTAGCCGCGTTGCAGGAAGGTGGAGTAAATCGCTACCACCGGCTTCAGGCCTTCGCAGGCCAGGCCCGCGCCAAAGGTTACCGAGTGCTGCTCGGCGATGCCGACGTCGAAGTAGCGGTCCGGATATTCCTGGTCGAAGCGCACCATGCCCGAACCTTCACGCATGGCAGGCGTGATGCCGACCAGCTTCTTGTCGGCGGCAGCCATGTCGCACAGCCAGTCGCCAAACACTTCGGTGTAGGTTTTCTTCGACGGCGCAGCGGCTGGCTTGATGCCTTCGGCCGGATTGAACTTGCCGGTGCCGTGGTACAGGATAGGCTCGGCCTCGGCCAGCTTGTAGCCCTGGCCTTTCTTGGTCACCACGTGCAGGAACTGCGGGCCTTTCAGCTGCTTGATGTTCTGCAGCGTCGGGATCAGCGACTCCAGGTCGTGGCCATCAATCGGGCCGATATAGTTAAAGCCGAATTCCTCGAACATCGTGGCTGGCACCACCATGCCCTTCGCATGCTCTTCCAGTTTCTTGGCCAGTTCCAGCACAGGACCTGGCAGCACCGACTTGCCGACGTTCTTGGCGGCGGCGTAGAACTGTCCCGACATCAGACGCGCCAGGTAGCGGTTCAGCGCCCCCACTGGCGGCGAGATCGACATGTCGTTGTCGTTCAGGATCACCAGCAGATTCACGTCGTCCTGCACGCCCGCGTTGTTCAGTGCTTCAAACGCCATACCGGCGGTCATCGAGCCGTCGCCGATCACGGCGATCGCGTGGCGATGCTCGCCCTTGATCTTGGCCGCCTGCGCCATGCCCAGCGCTGCCGAGATGGAGGTCGACGAGTGCGCCGTGCCGAAGGTGTCGTATTCCGATTCGTCGCGTTTCGGGAAGCCCGAAATGCCGCCCAGCTGGCGCAGCGTGTGCATGCGGTCGCGGCGGCCGGTCAGGATCTTGTGCGAATACGTCTGGTGACCCACGTCCCACACGATGCGGTCATGCGGCGTGTTGAACACGTAGTGCAGCGCCACCGTCAGTTCCACCGTGCCCAGATTGGACGACAGGTGGCCGCCGGTCTTGGAGACCGAATCCAGCAGGTAAGCGCGCAGTTCATGCGCCAGCGGCGTCAGTTGGCTGTACGGCAGTTTGCGTACATCGGCCGGGGTTTCAATTTTATCGAGCAAGTTCATTTATGCCTTCCGCTGCACGATCAGATCCGCGAGTTCGCGTAATCGCAAAGCTTTATCTCCAAACGGCGCGAGCGCTGCATGCGCATCGAGCCGCAATTTTTCTGCCAGCGCGCGCGACGGTTCCAGACCCAGTATCGATACATAGGTCGGCTTGTTGTCGGCGGCGTCCTTGCCGGCGGTCTTGCCCAGCGTGGCCGAATCGGCCGTCGCGTCGAGCACATCGTCCACCACCTGGAATGCCAGGCCGATGGCGCGCGCATACACATTCAGCGTGCTGAGTTCTTGTTCCGTCAGATCCTTGCCTGCCAGCGCGCCCAGTACCACGGACGCGCGCAGCAGCGCACCGGTCTTCAGCTGGTGCATCTGCTCCAGCTGTTCCAGCGTCAGGCTGATGCCGACGCTGTCGAGGTCAATCGCCTGGCCGCCGCACATGCCGGCCGAACCGGAAGCATGCGCCAGCAAACGCAGCATCGCCACCTGGCGCGCTGGCGGCACGGTGGCCGCTTCCGACAGCACCAGAAACGCCTGCGATTGCAGCGCGTCGCCGACCAGCAGCGCGGTCGCTTCGTCATAGGCCACGTGCACGGTCGGTTTGCCGCGGCGCAGTTCATCGTCGTCCATGCATGGCATGTCGTCATGCACCAGCGAATAGGCGTGGATCATTTCGACCGCCGCCGCCGCACGGCTCAGGGTGGCCGCATCGGCGCCGAACAGCGCACCGGCCGCATACACCAGCAGCGGACGCACACGCTTGCCGCCGCCAAGCAGCGCATAGCGCATCGCATCGTGCAGCTTGGTGGGGATAACATCAGCAGCAGGCAGGAAACCGGATAAATCGTTTTCAGATCCGGCCTGCACGGTTTTCATCCAATCCTGGAAAGCGGCGTTCATTGTTCGCCCTCGCCAGCTTCCACAAATGGCTTGAGCATCTCGCCTTCCAATACCTTGACCTGGGATTCCACTTTCTCCAGCTGGGCGGCGCAGAATTTCACCAGCTCCGAGCCGCGCGCATAGGCGGCCACCGAGGCTTCCAGCGGCAGTTGGCCTGCCTCCATTTGTGCGACCAGTTGCGCCAGCTCCGCCATCGCTTCTTCAAACGAGACGGGGGCGGCGGCAGTCGCGTCGGCAGTTATTTTCTTAGACATAGTCACTCAGTTATCTTTGGCACGCTTAGGCCTACTCAGAGCCAGCGCAGTGTAGCCCGATATTTTAGAACAAACCACCTTATCCGGTGGAACATTAGCGGCCACACCTTCGGGCGGACTATGGATTTTATCGCAATCGCCCCCATTTGCCGTATCAGCATGCTGGAATTGCAAGTTTTCGCACGAAAAACGAGCACAGCAGGCTGTCGGTCGAGCACAAAAGACGGTATAATTGCCGGTTCTGTCCTAAATACCACCTCAACGCATTTTAGTTATGCGGGTCGTCTTTACGGATTCTGTCTCTTCTTGGTTTGAATTTTTAATTAAGGGGGGTTTGGATGTCCGATCTGGGTACCCACGCCAAGCTAGCGCGGCCAACTGCGCAACTTCCGGTAAGCGTCTATTTTGACGAATCGCTACTGCAGCGCGAAATGCAGCAATTATTCAAGGCCGGTCCGCGTTATGTCGGACATGAGCTGATGGTGCCGAATGTCGGCGACTATGCGACCCTCACCGCCGAAAACGAAGGCCGCATGCTGGTACGGAATGCGAATGGCCTGGAGCTGCTCTCCAACGTCTGCCGCCACCGCCAGGCGCTGATGTTCAACGGCCGTGGCAATGCGAATAACATCGTCTGCCCATTGCACCGCTGGACCTATGACCTCAAGGGTGAGTTGATCGGTGCGCCGCACTTCCCTGAAACGCCATGTCTGAACCTGCCGAAAACCCAGCTGCAAAGCTGGAACGGCCTGCTGTTCGAGCAAAACGGCTACAACGTCATGGAAACGCTGAACGACCTGTCCGTCACCAAGGACCTGGATTTCAGCGGCTACATGCTGGATCACGTCGAAGTCCACAACTGCGACTACAACTGGAAGACTTTCATTGAAGTCTACCTGGAGGACTATCACGTCGAGCCGTTCCATCCTGGACTGGGCAGCTTCGTCACCTGTGACGACCTGCGCTGGGAGTTCGGCCGCGAGTACAGCGTGCAGACCGTGGGCGTGCACAAGGGCCTGCAGAAATCCGGCTCGGAAGTCTACAAGCACTGGCAGGAGCAGGTGCTCAAGTTCCGCGGCGGCGAGCCGCCTCCATACGGCGCGATCTGGCTCACGCTCTACCCGAACATCATGGTGGAGTGGTACCCGCACGTGCTGATCGTCTCGACCCTGTGGCCGGAAGGTCCGAACCGCACCAAGAACGTGGTGGAGTTCTACTACCCCGAAGAGATCGTGCTGTTCGAACGCGAATTCATCGAGGCCGAACGCGCCGCCTACATGGAAACCTGCATCGAGGACGACGAGATCGGCCAGCGCATGGATGCCGGCCGCAAAGCCCTGATGGAACGGGGCGAGACGGACGGCGGGCCGTACCAGTCACCGATGGAAGACGGCATGCAGCACTTCCACGAGTGGTACCAACGCAAAATGGATTTATAAGGTTTTACAATGCAGTCACTTTGGATGTTGTTTGCGAGTTTCATGTTTGCCGTCATGGGCGTGTGCGTGAAACTGGCCTCGGTAGAGTTCTCAACATCTGAATTGGTCTTGTACCGGGGCGTGGTCGGCGTGATCACCCTCGGCACCATCATCAAGCTGCGCGGCGAAACCTTCCGCACCGCCATGCCGGGCGCCCACGTATGGCGCGGCCTGATCGGCGTCACTTCCCTGTGGCTGTGGTACTACTCCATCGGCGAGCTGCCGCTGGCCACCGCCATGACCCTCAATTACATGTCGCCGATCTGGATCGCGGTCTGGCTGTTTGCCCTGGGCTGGTGGCATGCCAAGGGCGACGTCAAATGGCCGCTGATGGTGGCGGTGGGCCTGAGCTTTGTCGGCGTCACCCTGCTGCTGCGCCCTGCCTTCAATGCCAATCAGCTGACGCCGGCGCTGATTGCGCTGGGTTCCAGCGTGATCACCGCCACGGCCTATATGCAGGTCCGCAAAATGGGCCTGGCCGGCGAACCTGAAAACCGCGTGGTGTTCTACTTCACCGTGATGAATCTGCTGGCCGGCATTGTCGGCGTGTTCTTGACCGGCGGCAGCGACGGCCCGGTATGGCATCCCATCAATAGTGTGCGCAGCGCGGTGCTGCTGCTGGCGATTGGCGTCTGCGCCACCAGCGCGCAGATCGCCATGACGCGCGCCTACCGCCTGGGGAATACGCTGGTGGTGGCCAACCTGCAGTACACCGGCATTGTGTTTTCCAGTATCTGGGGTGTGTTTATCTTTGGCGACGTGTTCGACTGGCACAGCTGGGCGGGCATCGGTATCATTCTTGCGTCGGGTATGGCGGCAACGTTCTACAATACCCGCAATACCGAACGCGGTAAGGCCATTGCCAATACCGATCCTATCGCCAGCGAAGTTTAAGGAAACCAGTCCATGCACACGACCCTGATCGACGCCGCAACACTGTCCCAGCATCTGCAAGATCCGAAATGGGTCATTCTCGATTGCCGCCATGATTTGATGCATCCCAACGCCGGTTTCGACAGCTTTGCCATCGGCCATATCGAGGGCGCGCAGTTTGCCAATATCGATACGGATCTGTCGGGCGCGAAGACTGGCGCCGACGGCAAGTTCCTGGGCCGTCATCCACTGCCGGGGCGCGCGGCCCTGATCGAAACCCTGCGCGGCTGGGGCATCAGCGACGACACGCAAGTGGTGGCCTACGATGCACACGGCGGCATGTTCGCCGCGCGTCTGTGGTGGCTGCTGCGCTGGGTCGGCCATCCAGCGGTGGCCGTGCTGAATGGCGGCCTGGTGGCATGGCAGTCCGCCGGCCTGCCGATGGTGACGCATGCCGAACGCCGTACGCCGGGTTCGCTCAGCGAGAAGTCTTCGCTGGTGCCGACCGTCAGCGTGGACGATGTGCTCAACAACCTGTCGACGCAAGCGCGCACCGTGGTGGATGCCCGCGCCAACGACCGCTATCGCGGCGAGAATGAAACCATCGATCCTGTCGGTGGCCACATCCCGGGCGCCAAAAACCGCTTCTTCAAAGACAACCTGGCCGCCGATGGCCGCTTCAAGGACGCCACGCAACTGAAGGCCGAATTCGCGCCGCTGTTTGACGAGCCATCGAAAGCCATCATGCAATGCGGTTCCGGCGTCACCGCCTGCCACAACCTGCTGGCCCTGGAAGTGGCCGGCCTGCCCGGCGCCGCCCTCTATCCCGGCTCATGGAGCGAATGGGTAGGCGACACCACCCGCCCTGTCGCCACGGGAAGCCACTAAATCTCTCTACAGAAACTATTAAATAAATAGTAATTAAATATGTAGAATTGTTGTAAAAATTACAGCAAATTCATTGTAGTAAAGATCACATAAGCAGATACTGGGTTTGGGAGCCTCCCCTTTCGGGGACGGTTCCCATTGTTCATTTGAACGCAGTTCTACTTATGAAAGCCTGATCATGCTGACACTACAAAAGAAGCTGAAATACGAGGGCGATACCAGCAAGATTCCCCTGAAAGACATCATCCTGTCTTTTGCCATTCCCACTTACGACTATGCAGCAGCACCCGGCAGCACCAACGGCTGGGTCGAACGGACGGCACTCCCCGCCGTCAACTATGACATCTCCAGCACGCTCACAGCGAGCGACTACCATGCCAGTTTTCCCGCCTCCGCACTGACCGGCAAGGACGACACCACCGTCGCCAATTTCTGGAAATACGTCGCGCAGGTACTGCGCGGCAGCGGTAGCGATGCGGCCGGCATTCCAGGCCAAGCCGCGACCCTGGACCAGCTGACCGTGCCGGTCACGGTGCGTTACCTGACACCAGACGGCAATAGCCTGGGACAGAAGCAGTTCCATGCCCTGTTCTCATTTGGCCGCCTGCTGGCGGGCGCAGCACATGCCATTGCCGGAGCGGCACTCGGCGACCGAGTGGAACTCGACACCGGCAATCCATCGACCGGCATGAGCAGCGATAGTCTCATCTTCATCAATAAGGAAGCCTATCTCGCCCTGCTCAAGGAACTCGGCGGCGTGGCCAGGTCCGGTGACGACATCTATCTGCTCGCCATCATTGCCTACCTGTGCGATACCAGCGGCGACTATCCGGTGCTCTCCAAAAAGATTGATCCGGAACTGGAAAAGCTGCTGATGGCACGCCTGCGCGAACGGGGCATCGGCGATCCCGCCAGCGCGCTGGCACTGATCAAGAAGCACTACGCCAGCCTGTTTGATTTCCCCATACTGATTGCGGAAATCGCCATCCTCGAGATTGCCGGCACACTGCGCATCAAGACCTCGGACCTGTCCGCAGTCAGCAAAGCCGATTTCGATTACTACGATGTGAGCGTCGAACTGGCGCTCCCCGACAACAGCAAAAACCCGGCGCAGAACGAACGCCACATCAACTGGAAAAAAAACAAAAACAACGTCAGCGACAATGCTCTGCCTTTCACCTTTGCAGACCAGGCGCCGATCTACAAGAACGCACTACAGGGCAATGTACAGGTCAAGGTCAAAGGCTTTGACGGCTCGGTCTTGTGGTCCGAATCTTTCGACGCCGGCGACAAGACATTGGGCGCACTGGACATCGAAGTCCCGCTGATGCGGCCTATCGTACTCAATCCCGCCGACAAGAACGGCAAAAAACCATCGGGCAAAAAGATCCGCGGCCAGGTGCTGGAGCCGACCAAGAAGTGCCCGGTGCTGGGCCTTACCGTCCTTGTCCAGGCCAAGAAAGATGGCGACCAGGTATGGCACATCGTCAGTGCTGGCACCACCGACAAGTCGGGCAACTTCTCGCTGCCCTATCCTTACGGCATCTATGTCAAAGCCCAGGCCCTGCTGTCGGTGATGCCCAATGATCCCGTGGATATCGCCATCATCGCCGATGACGGCAGCGGCGCCACCATCTCGGACGATTTCCTGTACCTGCTGCTGAAAGACTTTGCCTGCCCCGACGAGAGCGACGATGACTGCGATTGCCACAGCCCCAAGAAAGCCCCGCGCCTGCCCGACCACGAAGACCTGATCGGCTCCGACGATTATTCGCAGGACATCGGCGGCTCCTGCGTCAATCTGTCCACGCCCAACCGCACGCTCAATGAATACAACTACAAGGCAATCGTGCGGACATCCGATCCGGACGTGACCAATTACACGCTGAAGAAGATCGAAACCTATGTGCCCAAGCTGGGACAAAAGATGACCAGCTTTGAGCTGACCGGCGGCGCCACCAAGATCACGCGCAAGCCAGTCGACCTGACCAATCCGATCCGCTGGCAGGACGCGCCCGACGACCACGCCAACCTGTCGCTGTACCAGGCGGTGACGATAGCGACCGGCCACGTGCTGCACTACAAATCCGTATTCAAGGCGGACGGCTACTCGCTCGGCGATTTAATCTATTCGCTGGCGCTGGCGCCGGGACAGAAAAAAGAAATCGTCGTCTTTGACGCCACCCACTCCCTGCAAGCCCGCGAGACGCAGCAAATCAGCCAGGCAGAAAACCTGGCCGCCGCGATTGTCGATGACCGGGAAATCCTCGATCAGCTGGGCGGCAATATCAACGAGAGCATGCAGGGCAGCAGCTCGGCCCATACCAGCGGCGTAAGCGCCGGCTTTGGCGCGGGTGCGCTGGTCGGTCCGGTGGGCGCTGTGCTGGGCGTCTCTGGCGGCACGGCGGACTCCAGCTCCAGCGCACAGCAAAGCAGTTCGCGCGGCGTGTCGCAGTTCTTTGGCGAAAAGCTGCGCCAGTCGATCATGCAGAACGCTGCCAGCTATCGCCAGCTGAACGCCTCGGTCGTCACCACCGTCAGCGAAGGCCAGCGCTATGCCGCGTCCACCGAAGTGGTGGCCAACCACAATCACTGCCACGCACTGACGATGATGTATTTTGAAGTGCTGCGCCACTACGCGATCTACCAGGAGCTCAGCA
Organism: Duganella sp. CY15W; assembly: GCF_009857555.1. NCBI lineage: Bacteria > Pseudomonadati > Pseudomonadota > Betaproteobacteria > Burkholderiales > Oxalobacteraceae > Duganella > Duganella sp. CY15W. The sequence goes on from NZ_WWCQ01000004.1 coordinate 373,759, forward strand.
ACGTTGAAGAATGCGTGTTCGTGCCCTTGCTGATGACGGATTTTTCCACCGAAAACATCTTCAAATGGCGCGACGTGCTGGCCAGGCATTTGCTCTACATGCCATCGGAAACCTATCTGCGCTTCCGCGGCTTTGGCTACCGCCATCCTTTGCTCAAAGCCTTTGACGCGAACGAACGCATCAAGACCGACTACGCCAACGTGGATTTCCCGGCCGGCCGCTACGACGAAGAGAGCATCACCTATGTACGCGGCGAAATCAACCTGAAGACCAATCTGCAGCGGCCAAAAACACGCTATGACCGCATCAAGTCGTTGCCGATTGTGACCAAGACCGTCTCACACCAGGAAGCCAAAGGCTTTTCGACCAGCGAAATCGTTGGCGCGATTTTCACTGGCGGCGCTTCCCTGCTGGCGCACTCCGACAGCAAAACGGTGAGCGAGGAAATCCAGGTCCGGGCAAAAATCTTCGATGCCTTCATGCAGATCGATGACAACTTCCAGACCGTGCCGCCGGCACGCTGCGTCCGCGTCATCAACTTCCAGCCAACCTCCATCACCATCGGCGGCGTCACGGTGCCGGTGACGTTTGCCGACTTCTTTGAAAACGACGTGGTCGATAAAAAAGTCTGGACCACCTACGCCAAGCTGCTGGGCTATGCCGACGTGATTCCGATGATGGAGAATTACTTCCAGGGCCGCCTGATCGCGGAGTGGGATGACATCTACTACAACGAAATGGCGCCGGTCATTTTCGACAAGATCGTCAACACCCTGGCCATCGACTTCCTGGCGCTCGACTTCAGCTGCGCCACGCGCTACAAAGGCGGCGAGCGCGCCATGCGCGTGGACTTCCGCGGCACCACCACCAAGAAGCGCGTCGAATTCCCCCTGTATATCGACATCCGCTTCGACAGCGCGGTGGTCAACGGCTTGCTTAACCTGGTCACGCTGAACACCGGCACGGTCAAGATTTACTATGACACCGCGCACTATCACGGCACCCTCTTCAGCGGCAATGTCAACGACGACCTGCTCGATGGCACGCAGCTGTATATTCCAGAGAATTCGGATGAGAAGCGCAACCTGCGCAAGGAAGACATTTACGTCGTCAATAAACTCATCAGCCACCTCAACAGCAATCTGGAGCACTACAACAAGGCCTTGTGGTTCAGCCTGGATCCGGACCGCCGCTACATGCTGCTCGATGGCTTCAACATCCAGGTCTTCAATTCGTCCGGCGTGCCGGTCGGCTTCCGCAGCCTGGCCTCGGTGGTCAAGAACGACCTCATCACCATCACCGGTAACTCCATGGTGTTCCCGGTGGCCGCCGGCTACAAGGTAAGCCAGTCCTATATCACCGAGACCAACGAGGAAGGCGAACAGGAAGATATCTCCCTGATGGACCATTACCAGCCGCTGACGCCGGTGCCGCCCTACCGCATCAGCGTACCGTCGCGCGGGGTGTTTGCCGAGGCGGTGCAAGGCGCTTGCAATGCCTGCGAAAAAATCGAGACCGATCGCCTGCAGGACTGGAACCGCTTGCCCAACACCGACGAGCCCACCGCGTTCCTGCCGGTGCAGACGCCGACGCCGCAGGTCACCGACTGGAAGGCGGCATTCAAGGACTTCACCACGCCGCTGGTCAGCATCCAGAACGCGCCAGCGACACCAGCACCGGGCGCGGGCCTGGCTGGCCTGTCTGAGCTGCTGGGCAAGAGCGATGTGTTCAAGGACATCACGGGGCTTGATGGCAACCAGAAAAACGTCATGGCGACCTATCTGTCGAACCAGGAGAACGCCAAGGCCTTCGCCCAGATGGCCAAGGACATGGCGATGCAGGCCCACAATACGCAGAACTCCGACAAGATCATGGACTCGCTCAAGTCGGCCAAAGCCAGCGGCGCCATCAACCAGGACGACTACGGCAAGCTGGTCAAAGAACATTTGCAGCAGCAGATCGACGGCGGCGAAACCGCCAAGAAAGAAGCGGAGGCAGCCAAGCCCACCAAGCCGACGCTCACCGATGCCGCAGTCAAGGCAGTCGAGCAGGGCAAGGACGTCAAGGCGCAGAAAATCGACGCCGAAGGCAATGCGGAATCCGTCGATATCAGCGGTGGCAATGGCGACAATGTGCTGGCCAAAGCCGATGGCATCGTGCCCAGGCTCAAGCAGGACAGCAGCAATACCTGCTGGGCGACGGCCGCTGCCATCATGGTCGGCTGGAAGCGCAACAAAGTCATGGCCGTCAAGGACGTGATGACGGAGGCTGGCGATGTATACCTGCAAAAGTACCTGAATAACCAGGGCCTGGCCTCCAGCGAGAAAGCCGATTTCATCTCGACCTTGAAGATGACCGGCGAAGCGCCCGCCAACTACACGCTGCAGCAGTACATCGACTGGCTCACTACCTACGGACCGCTGTGGGTGACCACCGATTCCTCCGTGACCACCGGGCCGTTCTCGCCGCATGCGCGCATCCTGACCAGGATCACGGGCACGGGCACGCCAAATGGCACCGGCACCAAGTTCATCTTCGTCAACCCCGCCACGGGCAATGAAGAAACGGAGAACTTCCTCGACTTCATCGACGTGTTCGAACAAATGGTGACCGACAATGCCGACGATCAGCTATACGTACAGATCGTCCACTTTGAACAGGCGATCCAGCCATCGGGCGAAGGCTACCAGGTGCAAGGACCGTGGAATATCAACCAACCCATCCACGAGAACATTTCGCTGGCAGCGCTGATCAACTGCACCAGCAAGATCGTTCCCGCCGGGACCAAGGTCGGTTCGCCACAGGACGTCAATGAATTCCTGCGCGGCGTATTCTGGAATGACGATCCCGAGGTACTGCTGTTCGACGATAACAAGTGGGACAACTGGGACTTCTCCAGCGGCATCACCTGGAAGAAGCATTTTGATGCCGCCGCCAAAGCTGCCAGCAATGATCTCAACAACCTCACGGGGCGCTCGCACTACTGGGACCTGCAGTTCGTGCACGCCATGGCGTCGGCCGTCGGCGAAGATCCCAAGGACACGCGCGCCAAGATCCTGCTGTGGGCCGAGACCATGTACAAGTTTGCGGTCGGCGAAGGCATCTCCGCTAGCGATACGCTGAAGTCGATTCCGGTCACCAGCGCGTTTGGCGCCACGACCTATTCGATGAATACATTCTTTACCGCTGCCAGCACGCCGTCCGAGACGCAAACCATCGGCTATCTGATCAACCGCGGCACCAGCTACGTCACCGTCAACAACGGCCGCCGTGCGATTGGATCCCTGCTGCATCTGATCCAGGACTCGTATGCCAAAGGCCATGTCAAACGCACCTTGCTGAATCCGGGCGATCTGCTTGCCGGCAAAACGGACCAGTTCAAGCCCGGCACGTACGGCAAGTATGGCGACGTCGAGAACTTCCACTGCTACAAAGGACAGAACCATGCCGATCACGACAAGTACGACAACTTTGACGCCAGCAAACTGGATACCGGCAAGCTGGAGACCTTCAACCCATTAACCGGCAGCCGCGATGCGATAGACCAGTGCATGAAGCTGCTCGACTTCTGGAAGACCGGTACGCCGTATGCCAGCGGTCCCAAAGACCTGTTTGAAAACAAAATCTTCAGACTGTCCGGCGGTGCAACGCCAGCGGATGCGTTAGTGGATTAAGTAGTGGAATCGCCTTCGGGGCAGCGCACGCATCAGCAGCGCTGTCCCGGAGCTTGTGTATCAGTGATGGCCGCCAACCAGGAACACCACAATGGCCACGCCAGTGGCGATCAGCAGCACCTGCGGCACGGATTCGCGCAGCGTCGCACGGCGCTGCATCTGCGGCATCAGGTCGCTGACGGCGATATAGATGAAGCCGGACGAGGCAAACACCAGCACATAGGGAATCAGGCTGCTGGCACGGTCCAGCGTGTAGTAGCCCAGCAGGCCGCCGGCAATCGCCAGCAGGCTGCACAGCAGGTTGTAGACATAAGCGCGTGTGCGCGAGAAGCCGGCATTGAGCAGCACGATGAAATCGCCGATCTCCTGCGGGATCTCGTGCGCGATGATGGCCAGGCCGGTCACCAGGCCCAGTTCCGGGTTGGCCAGGAAGGCTGCCGCAATCAGGATGCCGTCGGTGAAGTTATGCATGCCATCGCCCACCAGGATCATCCAGCCCGCCTTGCCCGCCTCGCTCTTGTCATGGCCGTGATGATGATGGTGGCCGTCATGCTCATGATGGTGCGAATGGCGCAGGATGGCCAGCTTTTCAAGCAGGAAGAACGCCAGCAGGCCGCCCAGCAGCGTGGCAAACAGGCTGCGCGCGCTGGCCTGCGATTCAAACGCTTCCGGCAAGGCATGCAGCAGCGAAGTCGATAGCATAATGCCAACCGACAGGCTGACCATGCGCTCGACGACTTTGGACAGCAGCGTAAACGAGAACACGGCTGCCGCAGTGATGCTCACTACGCCAGCCAGTGTGGTCGCTAACAATATGGAAATGAGTACGGGATCGATGTTATAGCCTCTGGTACCTGGAGCCGCGCACGCTGCTGCGCAAGCCGGGGCGCTATTTTACCGCCCGGCATGCTTTTCTGCTTAAAAACCCGTCAATTAACGCCGTTTTGCCTGAACCAGGCCAGTGTGCGCTGCCAGCCATCTTTGGCATCCGCCTCCACATAGCTGGGCCGGTAGTCCGCATGGAAGGCATGGCCGGAGTTGGGGTAAATCACAAACGCCGATTTGCTCGGCCCCAGCGCCAGCGCCGTTTCCATGGCCGCAATCGAGTCCTGCGGAATACCGGTGTCCTTGGCGCCGTACAGGCCCAGCACAGGTACCTTCAAAGTGCCAGCAACATCGATTGGGTGCCTGGGAAAGTTGGCGTTGACGTCCCCCTTGAGCCGTCCGTACCACGCCACGCCAGCTTTGATCGAAGGGTTATGCGCCGCATACAGCCAGGTAATGCGGCCGCCCCAGCAGAAACCGGTGATGGCGAGCTTGTCGCCATTGCCGCCATTGGCCTTGGCCCAGTCCACCACCGCGTCGAGGTCGGCAAACACCTGCTCATCCGGGGTTTTGGCAATGATGTCGCGTTGCAGATCGGCGATGGAGGCCACCTTGGTGGCATCGCCCTGGCGCACGAACAGGTCCGGCGCCAGCGCCAGATAGCCCTGCTTGGCAAAGCGCCGCGCGACATCGGCAATGTGTTCATGCACGCCGAAGATTTCCGACACCACCAGGATGACCGGCAGGCTGGTCTTGCCTTCCGGCTGCGCGCGGTAGACGGGCACGTTCTGGCCATGGACGTTGACGGTGATGGTGCCGGCGGTCAGGCCGGCCGTGTCGGTCTTGACGACGTTTTGCGCCATCACCGGCAAGGTCGCGGCGGCAAAGCCGCTACCCAGTGCGACCTTGAGAAAGTCACGGCGGTCAAGGCCATCCGACAAACTGGTTTTATCCAGCAAACTCTCCGCATCACGCATCAAATCGTCCATACCTACCCTCCGTTTGTAGAAGAAGCGTCATTCCCGCAGGCGCGGGGACGACGGATTAGTGTGCTTGATCCCAATTGCTGCCGACGCCCACTTCGGCAATCAGCGGCACTTTCAGCTTGGCCACGCCAGCCATCAGTTCCGGCAGCTTCTGCTTGACGAGTTCCAGTTCCGCGTCCGGCACTTCCAGCACCAGCTCGTCGTGCACCTGCATGATCATTTTGGTCTGCAGCTGTTCGGTTTCCAGCCAGTCCTGCACCGCGATCATGGACAGCTTGATCAGGTCCGCCGCCGTGCCTTGCATCGGCGCGTTAATGGCGGCACGTTCGGCGCCCTGGCGGCGCGGGCCGTTAGGCGAATTGATCTCCGGCAGCCACAGGCGGCGGCCGAACACGGTTTCCACATAGCCGCGCGCCTTGGCTTGCAGGCGCGTGTCGTCCATATACTGCTTGACGCCCGAGAAGCGCGCGAAGTAGCGCTCGATATAGCTCTGCGCTGCGGCACGCTCGATGCCCAGATTGCCGGCCAGGCCAAAGGCGCTCATGCCGTAGATCAGGCCGAAGTTAATCACCTTGGCATAGCGGCGCTGCTCGCTCTCGACCGATTCCGGCGCCACGCCAAAGATTTCAGCGGCAGTGGCGCGGTGAATGTCCACGCCATCGGCAAACGCGCGCAGCATGTTCTCGTCTTCCGAAATGTGCGCCATGATGCGCAGCTCGATCTGCGAATAGTCGGCCGAGACGATGTGCGAACCGGCCGGCGCCACAAACGCTTCGCGGATGCGGCGGCCTTCCTTGGTGCGGATCGGAATGTTCTGCAGGTTGGGATCGTTGGACGCCAGACGGCCCGTCACCGCTACCGCCTGCGCGTAGTTGGTGTGCACACGCCCCGTGTCCTTGTTGATCCCTTTCGGCAGCTTGTCGGTATAGGTCGACTTGAGCTTGGACAGGCTGCGGTACTCCAGCAGCACTTTCGGCAGCGGATAGTCTTCCGCCAGCTTTTGCAGCACTTCCTCGTCGGTGGACGGCGCGCCGCTCGGGGTCTTCTTCACCACCGGCAGCTTGAGCTTCTCAAAGAAGATTTCGCCGATCTGTTTGGGCGAACCCAGATTGAACGGCTGCTCTGCCAGTTCGTGCGCCTTGGCTTCCAGCTCGACGATGCGCGCGCCCAGTTCAGCCGACTGCTGCTCCAGCAGCGCGGCGTCGATCTGCACACCGTTGCGCTCGATCTTCTGCAGCACCACGGCGGTCGGCAGTTCGATCTGGCGGTAGATGAAGTTGAGCTTGTCATCCTTCTCCACTTCGCCAATCATGTTCTGGTGCAGGCGCAGCGTGATGTCGGCATCTTCCGCCGCGTAGGCGGTGGCGCGGTCGATCGCCACCTGGTCGAAGGTAATCATGCTGGCGCCCTTGCCGCACACATCCGAGAATGGAATCGTGGTGTGGTTCAGGTGGCGCAGCGCCAGGCTGTCCATGTCGTGCGTGCGGTGCGATTCAAACACGTACGACTCCAGCAGCGTATCGTGATGGATGCCTTGCAGGCGCACGCCGTGGTTGGCAAAGATATGGCTGTCGTACTTGAGGTTCTGGCCGACCTTGAGCTTGCTGGCGTCTTCCAGCCATGGCTTGAGCCGGGCCAGCACGTGTTCGCGCTCGAGCTGCACCGGCACGCCCTGGTAGGCGTGCGCCACCGGGATGTAGCACGCTTCGCCCGCCTTGACCGACAACGAAATGCCGACCAGCTGCGCCGTCATCGGCTCCAGCGAGGTGGTTTCCGTATCGACGGCGGTCAACTCGGCGGCGTTGATTTTGGCGATCCAGCTGTCCAGCTGCGCTTCGGTCAGCACGGTTTCGTACTCGGTGGCGACCGGCTCGGCAAACAGGTCGCCGGTGGCGGACACGGCGCCACCGACCGGTGCGTCCAGCGCAGCCTTGGCGGCGGGCGCAGCCTTGGCGGCGGGCGCAGCCTTGGCGGCGGGCGCAGCCTTGGCGGCGGGCGCAGCGGCGCCGGCAGCGGAGCTCAGTTCACGCAGCAAGGTCTTGAAGCCGTATTTGGCAAAGAACGCCTGCAGCGCATCCTTGTCTTCGGCGCGCGCGGTCAGCGATTCGGTGATCGACACCATGTGGCCGGACAGGTCGCAGTCCAGTTTGACGGTAATCAGTTCACGGCCTTTCGGCAGCCATTCCAGCGCGTCGCGCAGGTTCTGGCCGACCGCGCCGGTGATGCTGGCGGCGTTGGTCATCACGCCGTCCAGCGAGTCGTACTGGGTCAGCCACTTGAGCGCCGTCTTCGGGCCGCACTTGGTCACGCCCGGCACGTTGTCGACGGTGTCGCCGATCAGGGTCAGGTAGTCGATGATGCGGTTGGGCGGCACGCCAAACTTGGCCAGCACGCCCGCTTCGTCCATCTTCTCGTTGGTCATGGTGTTGATCAGCATGACTTGCGGATTGACCAGCTGCGCCAGATCCTTGTCGCCGGTGGACACCACCACATTCATGCCGGCCTTGGCGGCATCGGCCGACAGCGTACCGATCACGTCATCCGCCTCCACGCCTTCCACCATCAGGATCGGCCAGCCCATGGCGTTGACCGCCTCGTGGATGGGCTCGATCTGCAGGCGCAGGTCGTCCGGCATCGACGCGCGCGTGGCCTTGTATTCCGGGTACATCTCGTCACGGAAGGTCTTGCCCTTGGCGTCGAACACGCAGGCGATGTAGGCGGCCGGGAAGTCCGCACGCAGACGGCGCAGCATATTGACCATGCCGTGCATGGCGCCGGTCGGATGGCCGTCCGGGCTGCGCAGGTCTGGCAGCGCGTGGAACGCGCGGTAAAGATAGCTGGAGCCGTCTACTAACAACAGGGTATTTTGCATAGGGAAACTAGATGAGGGTGCTTAGCCTTGAATGCAACATTATCGCAGGTTTTGGTCCCCCGCCGCCGGCGCCACAATGTTTTCACAACGACAATAGCCGGCCCGACCACAGAGGGAAAGCCCAGCGATGCGTGTCTGTTTGTTACAATGGACCATACATAAAAATTCTGCGGCTTTTTCTCTGCTAAAGGCGATCCATCATGAAGCGCATTTCCGTTCTCCTCCTGACACTGGTCGCCCATGCGGCGTTTGCACAGTCGACTCCGAGCCAGGCGCCGCCCAAGCTGGAAAAAATCGAAGAAATTGCCGACGATCCCATCACTGTCACCGCCAAACCCGGCACCGAAGGCAAAATCACGGAAAAACGCGACAACAGCGGCAACGTGACCGAAGCGACCGTCAAAAGCGGCCCGAGCACCTACACCCTACGTCCCAACCACCCGGCCGGCACCGCCCTGCCCGGTGATGCACTGGGCGGCAGCAACCGCGGCCCGCAATGGACGATCATGGAATTTGACATCGGCAAGAAGAAAAAGAAAACCACAGACGAAGACAGCGCGCCGGAAACCAACGCGCCGCCATCTCCGCCTGCCGCCAAATAACCCTACGCCGGCCTGCACGCCGCAGGCCGTCATCAACCACCCTATTCGCACATGGCAGTCTTTACCCCGGTATCGCTGGACGATGTCTCCCAGTGGATCACCCAATTCCCGCTCGGCCAGGCGCTTGAGCTCAAAGGCATCAGTTCCGGCATCGAGAACAGCAATTTCTTCCTCACCACCGAACGTGGCGAGTATGTGCTCACCATCTTTGAAAACCTGTCGTTTGAGCAGCTGCCGTTTTACCTCAAGCTGATGCACCACCTGGCCGCCCACGGCGTGCTGGTGCCCGACCCGATCGCCAACGACAAGGGCGAGCTGATCGTCGCACTGCACGGCAAGCCGGCGTCCATCGTCACCAAGCTCGCCGGCCGCTCGCAAATGACGCCGCAACCGGTGCATTGCGCCGCAGTGGGCGCCATGCTGGCGAAAATGCATCTGGCCGGCCGCGACTACCCACTCCAGCAGCCCAACCTGCGCGGGCTGGAATGGTGGCATGCAACCACGCCCGAGGTCCTGCCCTATATTCCGGCCGACAAGGCACAGCTGCTCAAGGCCGAAGTGCACTACCAGGAAACCTTTGCCGCCTGCGAAACCTACAAACAGCTGCAGCGCGGTCCCGTGCATGCCGACCTGTTCCGCAACAACGTGATGTTTGAGGGCGAACGCCTGACCGGCTTCTTCGATTTCTACTTTGCCGGCTGCGACACCTGGCTGTTCGATGTGGCCGTCACCGTCAACGACTGGTGCATCGACCTCAGCACCGGCGTGCTCGATGCGGCGCGCGTGCGCGCCATGCTGGACGCCTACCATGCCGTGCGGCCGTTCACCGAAGCGGAACAACACGCCTGGCAGACCATGCTGCGCGCCGGCGCGCTGCGCTTCTGGCTGTCGCGCCTGTATGACTACTATCGTCCGCGCGAGGCAGAAATCCTGACGCCGCACGATCCCGGCCATTTCGAGCGCATCCTGCGGGAACGCATCGCCACCCCGGCGCCGGAGCTGTTCTGATGGAAAAACTCCCCGCACGCGTCGGCTGGCTCTGGGTGAAGCAAGGTCTGGACGTATTCCGCAAACAGCCGGGCGCGTTGATGGCCCTGTTCTTCAGCTGCATGTTCATCGCCATGCTGTCGCTGTTCATTCCCCTGGTGGGCGGCATGGCGCCTGTGGTGCTGGCGCCGCTGTTCAGCGTAGCGCTGCTGCAAGCCTGCGCCGACATCGACCAGGGCCAGCGCGCATTGCCGAACCTGGCGCTGGCCGGTTTCCGCAAGCCGGTGCGCAAGCCCTTGCTGCTGCTGGGCGTGATCTACCTGCTGGTGATGATGCTGTCGATGATGCTGCTGACCCTGCTCGACGATGGCGTGCTGCTCAAAATGGCCACGCGCCAGATTCCGATGGACCAGGAGCTCATTGAAAAATCGCGCAGCGCGCTGTTCATTTCGTCGGTGGTGTACATGGTCGGCTGGATGCTGAGCTGCCTGGCCGCGCCGCTGATCTACTGGCAGAAAATGGCGCTCGGCAAAGCACTGTTCTTCAGCGTGGTCACGGTGAGCCGCGACATCAAGGCCTTCCTGACCACGGCCGTGTCGCTGTTCCTGATGTTCCAGATCCTGACGGCCATTCCGGTACTGCTGTTCAGTTCCGCGCAAATTGAATTGACGGCCATCTTCACCATCTTCCTGATGATGATTGTGCTGATGCATTGCACGCTGTATGCCAGCTATCGCCAGATCTTCGGCACGCCGGACGCCTCGCCGGCACTGTCCAAGGAGACGCCTTGAGCACGCCACGGCGTACGCTGGCGGAAGCCGCGGACGCCAGCGATAACGGCTTCAACCTGGTGCGGCTGGCAACCGCGCTGACGGTCGCCTATTTCCACGCCTATATGACCACCGGCACCATTCCAGCCCTGGAGCCGCTGGGCAAGCTGTTCTCCCCGGCCGCCGATACCGGCCGCCTGGCGCTGGCCGTGTTTTTCCTCATCAGCGGCTTCTTTGTCACGCGCAGCTGGATCAACGATCCGCACCTGGGCCGCTTTGCCGCACGCCGCGCCGCGCGCCTGCTGCCGGCGCTGGCGGTGTGCGTGCCGCTGATGACGCTGTGCGCCGTGCTGTTCTTTTCCGCACCGGAAGCCCATGGCATATTCAGCCGCGACACCTGGCAATACATCCTCGCCAATGTGGGCCTGCATGGCCTGCGCTTTGTGATTCCCGACACCGAATGGCATATCAACGGCGTACTGGGCGGACAAGCCATCAACGCGCCGCTGTGGACACTGTTCTGGGAAGGCCGCATGTATGTGATGGTCGCGCTGCTGGGCATGGCTGCGGCCCTGCCGCTGCGCCAGTGGTTCATGGGCTGCGCCGCCTTCCTGCTGCTGGCGACGCAGCTGTTCCCCGACGTCGCCAGCGGCTATGTCTGGGAAACCCAGCTGTGGTCGATGTTCCTGGTGGGGATGCTGTGCTGCTCGCTGGCCGCGCAGTTGCGCGTGGGGCCGGTGCAAGTCGCTTGCGCCGTCGTGTTTGTCGCCATCAACTGGACCCGCACCGCATCGATGGGGCCAACCGGCTTCACCTGGTTCGGTCTGGCGCTGGTCTGTACCGCGCTGGCGCTGTGGGCAGGCAGCACGCGCATGCAGCGCTGGGCCTATCTGCGCCGCCACGACTACTCATACGGCATCTACCTCTATCACTGGCCCATCATGACCATGCTGAAAGCGGCCATTCCGTCCATGACCGCCGTGCCCATGATCGCGGCCGGCATCGGCCTGACCATACCGATGGCCATGCTGAGCTGGCACCTGGTGGAAGCGCCGGCCATGCGCGCCATGCGCCGCCAGCTGTCAGGCCGGCGGCTGCATGTGGTGGAGACTGCGGTTACAGACGATCCAGCTTGGCAACGCTCAGGTCCAGCACCTTCATCCCGGCAGCACCAAAATTGATCTGGGCGCGGGCATTGTTGCCACTGCCCTCGATGTTCACAATCACACCTTCGCCGAACTTGGCGTGGGCCACCGATTCACCGATGCGCCAGCCTGAGCCCGCGATGGCCTTGCTGGCGAACTTCTGCGCAATCGCGTTATCCGAGCCCACCAGCGGCGCCTCATCCCAGGCCGACTTGCGGCCGCCGAACCAGTTCGGCTGAACCTTCGGCGTCAGCCATTTCAGCGCATCTTCCGGCAACTCATCAAAGAAGCGCGACTTCATGTTGTAGCGGGTCTGGCCGTGCAGCATGCGGGTCTGGGCAAAGCTCAGGTACAGGCGCTGGCGCGCGCGCGTGATGGCCACATACATCAGGCGGCGTTCCTCTTCCACGCCGTCGTGCTCGCGCGAGCTGCTCTCGTGCGGGAACAAGCCCTCTTCCAGACCAGTGATGAAGACGTTGTTGAACTCCAGGCCCTTGGCCGAGTGCACCGTCATCATCTGCACCGCTTCCTGGCCTGCCGTCGCCTGGTTGTCGCCCGCCTCCAGCGAGGCATGCGACAGGAAGGCCGACAGCGGCGACATCACGGTGGACAGCGGCGCATCCGCATCCAGAATCTCGACGCCATCGGCATTCAGGATGGCGGCGCCCGACGCTGCCTGCGCCTGCGGCCCCAGGTGCGCGGGCGCCCCCTGGCCATAGCCTTCTTCCGAGACAAACTGGGTGGCGGCGCTGACCATCTGCTCCAAGTTTTCAATGCGGTCGGCGCCTTCTTTTTCGGTGGCGTAGTGGGCCAGCAGCGTGGACTGTTCCAGCACCACGCGCACCAGTTCCGGCAGCGCCATCTGCTGGGTTTCAAAACGCGCGCCTTCGACCAGCTTGACGAATCCGGTCAACGAGGTGCCCGCCTTGCCCGTCACATAGGGCACCGCCGCGTACAGCGAAATACCGTACTGGTCGGCCGCCGCCTGCAGCGTCTCGATCGAACGCACGCCAATGCCGCGCGCCGGGAAATTCACCACGCGCATGAAGGCGGAATCGTTGTGCGGATTGTCCATCAGCTGCAGGTAGGCGATGGCGTGCTTGACCTCGGCGCGCTGGAAGTAGCGCAGGCCACCGTACACATGATACGGAATGCCGGCCGAGAACAGCGCATGCTCGATCACGCGCGACTGCGCATTGGAACGGTACAGCACCGCGATCTCGCTGCGCGAAGCGCCGTCATGGATCAGGTTCTTGGTTTCTTCAATAATCCACGCAGCTTCGGACAGGTCCGAGTTGGCCTCGTAGACGCGTACCTGCTCGCCGTGACCGGCATCGGTGCGCAGATTCTTGCCCAGGCGCTTGCTGTTGTTGGCGATCAGCACGTTGGCGGCGTCCAGAATGTGGCCATGCGAGCGGTAGTTCTGCTCCAGCTTGATCAGATTCTTGACATTGAACTCGCGCTCGAACGCACTCATATTGCCGACGTTGGCGCCGCGGAAAGCGTAGATCGACTGGTCATCGTCGCCGACGGCAAACAGCACGCCGCCCTGCTGGCCACCGTGGCCCGAGAGCAGCTTCAGCCATTTGTATTGCAGATCATTGGTATCCTGGAACTCATCGACCAGGATGTGCTGGAAGCGCTGCTGGTAATGCTCGCGCAGCGGCTGGTTACGGCTGAGCAGCTCGTAGGTGCGCAGCAGCAGCTCGGCAAAATCCACCACGCCTTCGCGCTGGCACTGATCGTCGTAAAGCTGGTACAGCTCGACCTTCTTGCGCTCATCCGCGTTGTAGGGATCAATCTTGTCCGCGCGCAGGCCCTGGTCCTTGGCGCCATTGATGAAATACATCACCTCCTTGGCAGGGAATTTCTCGTCATCCACATTATTGGCCTTGAGCAGGCGCTTGATGGCCGACAACTGGTCTTGCGTATCCAGGATCTGGAACGTCTGCGGCAGTGCGGCGTCGCGGTGATGGGTGCGCAGCAGGCGGTTGCACAGGCCGTGGAAGGTGCCGATCCACATGCCGCGTGTATTAATCGGCAACATCGCCGACAAACGGGTCAGCATCTCCTTGGCGGCCTTATTGGTAAAAGTCACCGCCAGGATGCCGGAAGGCGACACCTGGCCGGTTTGAATCAGCCAGGCGATACGGGTCGTCAGGACGCGGGTTTTGCCGGAACCGGCGCCCGCCAGGATCAGGGCGCTCTGCGAAGGCAAGGTAACAGCAGCGAGCTGTTCATCGTTGAGATTATGGAGAAGATTTTGCATCCCATGATTATACCGGGGACCCGCGCTCAATCCGGGGTCAGTTCTTGCAATCCAACACGGGCTCTGCTTTAGCGGCTGCTAAAGCAGAGCCCGTGTTGGATTGCAAGAACTGACCCCGGATTTTTAGGCGGCGGGCGTGGGCACGGCTTTGCCGTTCTGCATGCTTTCCTGCATCAGCGTACGCAGCGCGCGCTCTGCTTCGCGTACGGCTTCGGCATGTTTTGCGTTCAGCTCGCCCATCCGCTGGTTGAGCTCGCCCATGGGACGGCTGGCCTCAGCCATTTTCTGGTTGAGCGCGCGCATCGGTTCCTGCATGGCTTGCAGCTTTGCCATCTGTGGCACCATCTCGCGCTGGTAATCGGCCATCTTTTGTTGCAATGGCGCCATTTCCGCCTGCAGGCTGGCTTGCTGTTTCTGGAATGCGCGCACCTTTTCTTCGCTGCTGTCGCGCGCCAGCTCGCGTGAGGCGCGTTCGATGCGGCGCGCGATGGCGTCCTGTTCGCGGGCCACCTGCTCCATCTTGCGCTGCTGGGCTTGCATGTCGCGCTCCGTGCCGGCTTCGGCCTTGTGCGCCACGGCGTCCATTTGCTCGCCGAGCGCGTCCATGATCTTGCCCTGCGCTTCCATTTTCTTGCCCTGCTCGTTCATCTGCTCGCCGATGGTATTGACCGGCGTCCAGGCGGCGTCGACCTTGGCCAGCACGGCGGCGTCCTGGATCAGGTAAGTCTTGTCGCCTTCGCGGAACCACAGGAAGTCGCCTTTCACGCGCTCACGCAGCCGCGAGACGTTGCGGATATCGCGTGTGTTGGCGGATACGGTCATGGTGTCCTTGCCGCCACGGACGATGACGTAGCTGCGGCTGTCATCGCCGCTGGCAACGCGCGGAACTTTCGCTGGCTTGGGTGGCTTGGGCGGCGCCGCCGGCAGGGCCGGAATCGCGGGCAGGGCCGGCACCGCGGGGCTTGCCGGTTCGGCGGGCACGGCCGGCAGCGCTGGAGGGGCCGCCGGTGCTGCCGGCGCCACCACGGCGGGCGGCGCTGGCGGTTCGGACGGTTGCGGTGCGGCCTGGACATAGAACACGGTACCGGCTGCCAACAGGCCGGCCAGCGGGATGGCCATTTTCCAGCTGACCGGTTCAACATCGGGACGCAGCAGGCGTTTAATACGAGACATGAGATTTCCTCCGTGAGCCGCATGGGCTAATTGTGTTGTATCGAACTGGAACTGGTCCAGTTGCGACAGGGCTTGCGCCAGCTTTTGCGGCTGGCCGAGCATCTCGACAGCCAGGTCGTCGGCGATTTGTTCTCGCTCGTTCCGGATCCTGCGCGATATAGCCCAAACACTAGGGTGGTAGAAGAGGATGATCTCGATCGTGCTTTGCACGAGATTGACCAGGTAATCGTGGCGCTTGATGTGCGCCAGTTCGTGCGCCAGCAGCGCTTCCAGCAAGTCCGCCGGCATGCCGGTGACCAGCGCGGCTGGCACCAGTACGATGGGTTTCCAGCAGCCCGCCGTGATCGGGCTGTCCAGCCTGTCGACCACACCGAGCCGCACATGCTGCTCGATGCCAAAGCGGCGCGCCAGTTCGGACAGGCGGCGCTGCCAGTACGGATTGCGGCTGTATTCGTCAGGACGGGTGCGGTCGGCCACCCACTTGAGGCCTACCGCGAGACGCAGCGCCATCAGCGCGGCCCCGGCCAGCCACAGGCCGACGATCCATGGCAGCTGCCGGCGCAGCAGGTCCTGCACGGCGTTCAGTGTGGAATCGGTGACGAATGTGATGGCGGCAGCGCCATCGGCGCCCTGTCCGGTGGCGCTCATCATCAGCGTGGTGACGGCCGAGGTGCCGCCAGTGGCGCGCGCATCCAGCGCCTGCACGATGATGCTGGACAGCGGCAGCGCCGCGCACAGCAGCAAGCCAGCGCAGGCAACGGCATAGCGCGTCTGCGGATGTGCCTTGCGCAGCAGGAACATGGCCAGCGCCACGCTCCAGCCGATCAGCAAGCCCTGCCACAGGAAATGCAGCAGCGCCCAGCCGACAATGAAAGTGAAATCCATGCCGCCCTCCGAGTCGATGGATGTAGAATAAATTATCTAGATCGTGAAGTCTAGAACTTTTTTTCTACATCCATCGACTCTACTTCAATCACATCACTTCCATGCGCGGATTGCGACAGACCGCAATTTTCAGCGTCTGGCCTGCTAGTCTTCCGACCAAGTCAACAATCGCTCCAACGCCTTTTCGCTGACAACACCATCCTCCAGGAATACGCCAGGCGCGCCGCCACCAAAAAAGCGCACATTATCCTCGCCAAAAATATCGATTGCAGCTTTTATCGTGCCATTTTCTTTAAACCACGCCTCTCCGGATTTCAGATCTTTTGGTCCAAACCAACTTTGATGCTCTCCATCCCAACCGACGATCGTGCAACATACGCGCAAACTCTGGGTTTTAAAACGCTGGCAACGCGCGGCAAAGAAGGCGCGATAACTCACATCATCTAGAGGTAATGAATAGCCCATGAAAATAATGTGCTCAGCCTTCATCGCAACCGCACGCAGATCACGTTGAATCTCTTCGATAAAGGATGGCGGCGACGACTTGAAGGAACTTTGCATCACCATCTGAGTATTATGTGCGTAACTCAGCGTGCCACAGTGCAGACAAG
Organism: Duganella sp. CY15W; assembly: GCF_009857555.1. Lineage (NCBI taxonomy): Bacteria > Pseudomonadati > Pseudomonadota > Betaproteobacteria > Burkholderiales > Oxalobacteraceae > Duganella > Duganella sp. CY15W. Next base: position 390,558 of record NZ_WWCQ01000004.1, read on the forward strand.
CACGTGCGTCTATCTCGCCCGCCTGGCGTTGCTCAGACTCCGTCCCTTCGATCCGGTTGGGACAGCTCTTCTTCTCAAAGGCGCTCAAAGGAGGAGGCAGAAACAGGCTGTCAGACTCTATTTTCCATTCATCACCATAGTAGGAGGAGAGTTTTCCGCAGTCAGGACACTCACGCCAGCAAAGGCAGCCATGAGGGAACAAAAACTTTGTCAGCCGGACCCGCGATGCACCGGGTTCGGCCTCATTCAAACGCTGCGCTGCAGCCTCATTCATCGGATACCAGGGCCAGACCGCCTGCCCGTTGATACGACGAGAAGGAATCACGTGACCGGCGTCATGGAAACTTGTCAGGGGAACGTTTTTAACAGAAAACTTCTTGTCATTATTCAGCTCCCGATTGGCCAAATACTGAGTCCAAAGTGCAATCGGATCATAATTCAAGCTGACAAAAGCAACGTCGCCTTCATAAAACTTAGGCGTATCTAACTTGATGTTATGCTCGGCAAGTTGATGACCTTGTTTCAGTATGCGCTGTCCGAGCAGCTTCGCAAAACCCAGGTATTGCGCTAGGACATCAGATTTCTCACGCAGGCAGTATTGGTAGTCTATGTAGAACAAGGTCCCCAGCAGCATCTTCAAGGCATTCGCTGCTCCCGCCAGACGGCGCGCGTCAAAGAACTGCTCCGTTCTTGCATGTCGAGTCCCTGCTCTCACGCCAAAACCTGCGGGACCGTGCATATCGAGCAGATTAAAGAGGTCATTGAGCTTGAAGGAATCCCCCGAGCTGCCAGGACAAATCCCTATCAGTGACTTCAGCGCAGGCCAGTCATAAAACAGACGAAGATGCATAATTCTGCCCTTGACGTCTTCTTTTGTACCCTTCCAGCTTTTGCCCATTGCCGCCATCTCGTCGTGATTGATGGCACCTATATATTCATAGTTTTCCGGCCGATCTCCCAAAATGGTAATCAGCTCACCGAGTGCACCGTGCAGCGGATCATCTGAACGACCCAATGCGCGCTCAATTCGATCATTAAGTGGAGGAATTTTTCCATCCAGAGCATCTGCCCCCGCCAAACGTTGAATAAATTGAGTTTGCTGGACAGTCGTGCGAATACCCAGCGCAGCCGTCGCTCCGGCACCCCAAAAGATGACGGTTTTTGAATGTGGTTTCATGTGGAAAGAAAGAGATAGCGCTGCGCATAAGCGCAGCGCTGGGGAGACGCTATTTAGTACAGCACTACCGAGCGGATCGATTCGCCGCTCTTCATGAGGTCGAAGCCCTGGTTGATGTCCTCAAGCTTAAGGCGGTGGGTGATCAGGTCATCGATGTTGAGCTTGCCTTCCATGTACCAGTCGACGATCTTCGGCACGTCAGTACGGCCACGCGCGCCGCCAAACGCCGAGCCCTTCCACTCGCGGCCCGTCACCAGCTGGAACGGACGGGTCGAGATTTCCTGGCCCGCCGCCGCCACGCCGATGATGATGGACTTGCCCCAGCCCTTGTGGCAGCACTCCAGCGCCTGGCGCATCAGGGTGGTGTTGCCCACGCACTCGAAGCTGTAGTCGGCGCCGCCGTCGGTGAGCTGGATGATGTGGTCAACCACGTTCTCGACGTCGTTGGGATTGATGAAGTGGGTCATGCCGAACTTGCGCGCCATCGCTTCGCGGCCCGGATTGATGTCAACGCCGATGATCTTGTCGGCGCCCACCATCTTGGCCGCCTGGATCACGTTGAGGCCGATGCCGCCCAGGCCGAACACCACCACATTGGCCCCCGCTTCCACCTTGGCGGTGAACAGCACTGCGCCGACGCCGGTGGTGACGCCGCAACCGATGTAGCAAACTTTATCGAACGGCGCGTCCGAGCGGATCTTGGCCAGCGCGATCTCCGGCACCACGATGTAGTTGGAGAAGGTCGAGGTGCCCATGTAGTGGTAGATCGGCTTGCCGTCGATCGAGAAGCGGCTGGTCGCATCCGGCATCAGGCCCTTGCCCTGCGTCGAGCGGATCGACTGGCACAGGTTGGTCTTCTGCGACAGGCAGAATTTGCACTGGCGGCATTCCGGCGTGTACAGCGGAATGACGTGGTCATCCTTCTTGAGCGATTTCACGCCAGGTCCCACGTCCACCACCACGCCCGCGCCCTCATGGCCCAGGATGGCCGGGAAGATGCCTTCCGGATCGGCGCCCGACAACGTGTAGTAATCGGTGTGGCAAATGCCGGTGGCCTTGATTTCGACCAGTACCTCGCCTTCGCGTGGGCCGCCCAGTTCGACTTCTTCAATCGTCAGGGGTTTGCCCGCTTGCCATGCAACGGCTGCTTTAGTTTTCATGATGCTCCTTTCGGTGATCCGCCATCATAGCAAATCAGTCGTAAAAAGCGGCGACCGCTTTGCGCCGGCCAAGCATGAAGGCATCGGCCACGTGGCGCAGCGGCGCGACATCGACGTCCGACTGGCCGGCGCGGATCAGTGCGGCAAAGCGCCGGTACAGCGACAGGTACTCAGCTTCCTGCGCCAGCGCCTGCCCGGCGCCGTTGATCCACAGGCGCGCGCCGCCATCGGTCAGGCGCAGTTCGCCGCCGGCGGTGGTGACGATGATGTCCCAGCCTTGCTGGCCGGCCGGGCGCCAGTCGAATTCGGCATGCACCTTGATATCCGCGGCATCCTGGAAATGCAGGTCGGCGGCGATTGGCGCCTCGCGGTTTTCCGGAAATGCCAACGTGGCCTGGGTCAGGAATACGGCCGATGGCAGGATCTCCGTCAGGATGGACAACGCGTTGATGCCCGGATCGAAGACGCCCAGGCCGCCTGCCTGCCAGATCCAGTCCTGGTTCGGATGCCACTGGTGCACGTCTTCTTGCCAGCGCACCTGCACGGCAGTGGGCGCATGCGCTGCCAGATGGGCTTTGGCCGGCTGCACGCCGGGCGCATGGCGCGAGTGCCAGCTGGCGAACAGGGTGACGCCTTTTTCAGCGGCAAACGCCGCCAGGTCGGCGACTTCCGCCAGCGTGGCGCCGGGCGGCTTTTCAAGCAGGACATGCTTGCCGGCGGCCAGCGCCTGACGCGCGGCGGCGTAGCGGTACTGCGGCGGCATGCACAGCGAAACAGCGTCAATATCGGGATGGGCCGCCAGCATCGCCTCGATGCTCGTGAAACCGGGAATGTGGTCGATGGTGTGGTGGCGGCTGGCCGTGGCGACCAGCGAGAAGTCATCGGCCCGCGCCGCAATCGCCGGCACGTGCTGGTCGTACACGATCTTGCCGACGCCAACGATGGCGAGTTTGATAGCTGACGTCATGATGTTCTTCTTGGGTGAGGAGGATCAGGCCGAACAGCAGCCTATCACCTCACCCCAGCGTAAAACAAGCGCTGGCCGACGTCAGCGTGTAGAGATGATCAATGTTGCGATTATTGGGGCTCAACCGGCATCGCCGGACCGATGCCCAGCAAATCCGACACGGTGCGCCACAGCTGGCGCGGCGAGGTCCACGGCTTGGGCAGGAAGGCATTGCCGGCGTAGTGCTGCTCGGGATGGCGGGCCGAGTACATCAGCACCCGCGCTTCGCGCTGCATGGCGCGCACTTCGTGCAGCAGGTCGACGCCGTCGCCGTCCGGCAGGTCCGGGTCCAGCACCACCAGCGCAAACTTCTCGCGCTGCAGCAGTTCCTGCGCTGCGGCCATGGTCGGCACGTGGGTTACCTGGGTTTCCGGCACCAGCAGCGCCGCCAGCACCAGCGCGGCATCGTGGTCGCTATCGATATGCAGCACGCGCGGCGCGGCGGCAAAAATGGAAAAACCAATTGCGCCACCGCTCTCTTCGGTAAAGGGACGATAGCTGCTCGTAGGGAAATCATTGGTCATGACGGTCTCCGCTTGGAAAGCTGAATACAAGCTCGGCGGAGTTGGGCCGAAGGAATTAGGCGTGGCGCGGGGAACAGGCGGCCATGGAAGCGGCAGGTGCGAATTGAGGCGCTGCCGCGATTGAGGCGGGCGGATAAGGCTTATCCGCCGCTCAGTCGACAGTGTATAACAAAAATGCCGTACGACAAGAAAAATTGTCCTGAACGTTTACTTTTTCAGACGGCTGCTGAAGGCGGCATGCAAGCTGTTCAACGTTTCTTCTGCTGCCAGCAACTGATCTGCAACTTCATTCACTTTCCGGCGGTTGGAGCGTGCGTGGTCGCGCAGCACTTCAAACGCGGTGTTGCGGTCCGTCTGGAATTTACACATCAGCAAGCCGACCGCCAGGCTGGTTTCACGGCCCGCTGCCAGTGCCGCGTTCAGGTTCAGCTCGGTACGGCGCAACTGGCGGATCTCATCCGCACGCGCCAGGCCGGCAGCAAACGCTGGCATGAGATGTTTTTCATCCACAGGTTTGACCAGAAAGCCCACCGCGCCATACGAGGCGGCCTGCTTGCCGGCGTCGGCGTCGCCGCGGCCGGACAGGAACATGAATGGCACCGAACTGGTGGCGTGCAGCTGCTTGGCCAGTTCCAGGCCATTCATGCCGGGCATGTGGATGTCCAGCAGGGCCAGGTCCGGCTCGCGCTGGGCAATCGACTGCAGGGCTTGCTCCGCCGAGGATGCCTTGACTACTTCGTAGCCGGCATGGCCCAGCACTTCGCCAAGGAAGTCGAGCAGCAGGGGATCGTCGTCAACGATGAGAACGAGACGTTTCGGTGCAGGGACGGATGCAGTCATAGGGGCGGAAACCTTAGTGTGATACTAACGCCCCATTATAAAACCGAAATCCGTCCACACTTCAAGCGTTTTTATCGCCCAGCGAAAAGCGATTGAAATTGCCCCACCGCCTGCGCCACACTTTCGGCTTGATAGACGCTGCTGATGGCCGCCACCATGTGGGCGCCGCGTTCGACCAGCGGCGCGGCATTCTGCGGCGTCATGCCACCGATGACGACGGTCGGCACCTGGATCACGCTGCGAGCCTGGTCGAGGATGGCCGGCGAGGTGGTCACTGCATACTTTTTCACGCGCGACGGGTAAAAGCCGCCAAACGCCACATAACTGGCGCTCGCCTCCTGCGCGTTCAGTGCGCGCAGCATGTCGCCGTAGCACGAGGCGCCGATGATCTTGCCCTTGCCCAGGCGCTTGCGCACCTGCGCCACCTCGGCATCGGTACCGCCCAGGTGCACGCCGTCGGCGTCAAGCTCGGTGCACAGGTCCACATGGTCGTTGACGATGAAGGGCACGCGGTGGCGGCGGCACAGGGCCAGCAGCGCGCTGGCCTGTTCGTGACGCAGCACGGGGCCGGCTTCCTTGTGGCGATATTGCAGCATGGCGATGGGCGCGGCCTTCATCGCCTCTTCGCTCAGTTGCAGCATACGGCTGGTGTCGTCCCAGTTGGGAGTGACGAGATAGAGTCCTTGCATGGTGTGCTTTCGTTCAAAAGTTAGCGCAGCGGGATGCGCTGGCCATCGGCAATGGCATACGCATCGCGCAATGCGTGGTGGACGTAGCGCTGGGCGTTTTCCAGTGCGACGGCGACCGGCAGGCCCAACGCCAGCTGGGCGGCGATGGCGGCCGCCAGCGTGCAGCCGCTGCCATGGAATTCGCCGGCCAGCCGCGGCCAGCGCCAGGTGTTGACCGGGCCGGCACTGGCGTCGGGGCCATACCAGCGGTTGACCACATCGTTGCCGTCGCCGTGACCGCCGGTGATGAGTACATGGCGGCAGCCGCGCGCCTGTAGCACCTGCACCTGCGCCTGCGCCTGCGCGTCCGGCTGCGTGGTGCCGCTGAGCGCCAGGGCTTCCGGCCCGTTAGGCGTGAGCACGGTGGTCAGCGGTAGCAAGGGCGCCAATGACTGCACTGCGTCGTCACGCGACAGCAGATCGCCATGGCCGCTGGCCAGCACCGGGTCCAGCACCACCGGCAGTTCCGGTTGGCGTGCGCGCAACTGCTGGATAAATGCCGCCATCGCGCGCGCGTTGGCAGCGCTGCCGGTAATGCCGATCTTGACCGCGCTGATGACGCATTTGTCGGCCAGCACCTGCGCCTGGCGCAGCAGCATGTCCGCGTCCACCGGCTGCACGCCGTAGACGCGGTCATTATCCTGCACCGTCAGCGCAGTGCAGACCGTGAGCGCATGCGCGCCCTGCGCCGCCACCGACTGCACATCCGCGATCAGGCCAGCGCCGCCGGATGGATCGAGTCCGGCAAACACCAGCACGCACGGCCGCCCGCTGGAGGTCATGCCAGCCGGCCAGCCATCGGCGACGATGGCGATGCCGCAAACTTGCGCGCAATGCGTCCCGCCAGATAAGCCTCGCGGCCCGCCTGTACGCCCAGCTTCATGGCGCGCGCCATGCGCACCGGGTCCTGCGCGCCAGCGATGGCGGTGTTCATCAGCACCCCGTCGCAGCCCAGTTCCATGGCGATCGCCGCATCGGAAGCCGTGCCGACACCGGCATCCACCAGCACCGGCACCTTGGCCTGCTCGATAATCAGCGACAGGTTCCACGGATTCAGGATACCCATGCCGGAGCCGATCAGGGACGCCAGCGGCATCACCGCTACGCAGCCGATGTCCTCCAGCATGCGCGCCTGGATCGGATCGTCGCTGCAGTAGACCATGACGTCGAAGCCATCCTTCACCAGCGCTTCGGCGGCGACCAGCGTTTCCGGCATGTTGGGGAACAGCGTCTTCTCGTCACCCAGCACTTCCAGCTTTACCAGCTTGTGGCCGTTGAGCAGCTCGCGCGCCATTTGCAGCGTGTAGATCGCATCCTTGGCGTTGTAGCAGCCGGCGGTATTCGGCAGGATGGTGTACTGCGACGGCGGCAGCACATCCAGCAGGCTGGGCGCCTTCGGGTCCTGGCCGATATTCACACGGCGGATCGCCACCGTGATGATGTCCGCTTCCGCCGCATCCGTGGCTTCGCGGGTCTGCTGCAAATCCTTGTACTTGCCGCTGCCGACCAGCAGCCGCGACTTGTATTGCTTGCCAGCGATCGTTAATACGTCACTCATTTCTGTCTCCAGTTAACCGCCACCGATGGCGCGTACGATGTCCACTTTGTCCTGCGCCTGCAACAGGCGCTCCGGCCATTGCTGGCGCGGCACCACGTTGCGGTTGACCGCCAGCGCCAGCGCCTGCCCTGTCAGGTCCAAGGCGTCGATCAGTTGATGCAGCGAGTGCTGCGCCGGCACCAGGTGCGGGGCGCCGTTCAATTCAATCTCAATCATGATTACGCCTTGCTGTACAGTTCCGCGCCGTTCTTGATGAACTCCACCGCCTTGACCTGCATGCCATCTTCCGCATACTTGCGCACTTCCTGCGTGATCTTCATTGAGCAGAAATGCGGACCGCACATGGAGCAGAAGTGCGCCACCTTGGCCGAATCCTTGGGCAGCGTCTCATCGTGGAAGGAGCGCGCCTTGTCCGGGTCCAGGCCCAGGTTGAACTGGTCTTCCCAGCGGAATTCAAAGCGCGCCTTGGACAGCGCGTTGTCGCGGATCTGCGCGCCCGGATGGCCCTTGGCCAGATCGGCCGCGTGCGCAGCGATCTTGTAAGTGATGATGCCATCCTTGACGTCATTCTTGTCCGGCAGGCCCAGGTGCTCCTTCGGCGTGACATAGCACAGCATGGCGGTGCCGTACCAGCCGATCTGCGCGGCGCCGATGCCGGAGGTGATGTGGTCGTAGCCTGGCGCGATGTCGGTGGTCAGCGGGCCGAGCGTGTAGAACGGCGCTTCGTGGCACTGCTCCAGCTGCAGGTCCATATTCTCCTTGATGAGCTGCATCGGCACGTGGCCCGGGCCTTCGATCATCACCTGCACGTCATGCTTCCAGGCGATCTGCGTGAGTTCGCCCAGCGTTTTCAGTTCGCCCAGCTGCGCTTCATCGTTGGCGTCGTAGATCGAGCCGGGACGCAGGCCATCGCCCAGCGAGAACGACACATCGTACGCCTTCATGATCTGGCAGATGTCTTCGAAGTGCGTGTACAGGAAGTTTTCCTTGTGATGCGCCAGGCACCACTTGGCCAGGATGGAACCGCCGCGCGAGACGATGCCCGTCATGCGCTTGGCCGTCAGCGGCACATAGCGCAGCAGCACGCCGGCGTGGATGGTGAAGTAGTCCACGCCCTGCTCCGCCTGTTCGATCAGCGTGTCGCGGAAGATTTCCCAGGTCAGGTCTTCGGCCTTGCCGTTGACCTTTTCCAGCGCCTGGTAAATCGGCACGGTGCCGATCGGGACCGGGCTGTTACGGATGATCCATTCGCGCGTTTCGTGGATATGCTTGCCGGTCGACAGATCCATCACGGTGTCGCCGCCCCAGCGGATCGACCAGGTCATTTTTTCCACTTCCTCGCCGATCGACGAGGTCACGGCCGAGTTGCCGATGTTGGCGTTGATCTTCACCAGGAAATTACGGCCGATAATCATCGGCTCCACTTCCGGGTGGTTGATATTGGCCGGGATGATGGCGCGGCCACGGGCGATTTCATCGCGCACGAATTCCGGCGTGATCTCGGCCGGAATGCTGGCGCCATACGCTTGCCCCGGATGCTGGCGGCCCATCATCTCCGCCAGGCGCTGGCCGGTCGGACCGGACGTCTTCAGGCTCTCGATGTATTCCTTGCGGCGCAGGTTCTCGCGGATGGCGACGTATTCCATTTCCGGTGTGACGATACCCTGGCGCGCGTAGTGCATCTGCGTGACGTTCTTGCCCGCGCGCGCGCGGCGCGGCTTGCGGTGCAGATCAAAGCGCAGCTCTTCCAGCGCAGGATCGGCCAGGCGCGCCTTGCCATAGACCGAGGTCGGGCCATCCAGTTCCTCGGTGTCTTCGCGCTCCAGTATCCACGGCATGCGCGGCGTGGCGGCCAGGCCGGAGCGGATGTCGATTTGCGCTTCCGGGTCGGTGTACGGACCGGAGGTGTCGTAGATATAGACTGGCGGATTGACTTCAAAGCCGAACGATGCCGGCGTGTCGGCCTGCGAGACTTCGCGCATCGGCACGCGGATGTCGGCGCGGCTGCCCTGCACATAGGTCTTGCGGGAATTCGGTAATGGCTGAATCGCTGCCTCATCCACCGTGGCGGTGGCGGACATGAATTTTGGGTTGGCGTTCATTTGGCTCCTTTGGTTGGCTACAGGAGCCAGCAAAGGAGGTTGGACGGCAGCCCGCGCACGGTGGAGTGGTGGCGCGGCGTCATCCTAAGCTTCCCTTCGCTGGCATTATCCAGATCAGGTTCGGAGGGTATTTCTCACCCGCGCCGCACAATGCGAAGCAGGACCCCTAGCGTTTGCCACCTTGCGGTGACGCGGCGATTATACGCCCGGATTCGCCATTGCACAAAAAATACTGGTCTGCTTGATTTTTCCGTACGACAAGGCTAGCCTAGACAGATGACTAAGCCCCCGGAAAAGGCTGCCTCCGATGGTCCGGCACAGCCGCGCAAGCGGTTGCGGCTGGCCACGCTGGTCACGCTCGGGGTATGCGTCACGGTGGCCGTGAGCACCGGCCTGCAGCTGCTGCTGGTCGATCACTTCACCATCTACTACGCCAGCCGGGAAGCGGAGCTGCGCTTGCAGCAACAGTCGTGGCAGATGCGCGACGCGCTGAACCGGGTCGTCAGCAAGGCCGCCGGCGACGTCCAGCTGGTCGCCTCGCTGGCGCAGGTGCGCGAAGCGCGCGATCCCGCCGCCGCCCGCGCCGTGCTCGACAGCCTGCAAAGCACCTTCCCCGATTACGCCTGGATCGGCGTCGCCGACATGGACGGCAAGGTCTATGCTGCGGCCCGCGGGCTGCTGGAAAAGGCCGACGTCAGCGCGCGGCCGTGGTTCCAGAAAGGGCAAGCCGGGCTGCATGCGATCGACTACCATCCGGCCGTCCTGCTGGGCAAGCTACTGCCGCAGGCGCCCGATCCATGGCGCTTCATCGACGTAGCAGTACCGGTACGGCGCAGCAGCGGCGAGCAATGGGGCGTACTGGGCGTGCACATGAGCTGGACCTGGGCGCGTCATCTGGCTGGCAACCTGCTGACGCCCGCCCTGCGCGCTTACGGTGCCGAGATTGTCGTGGTCCGCAACGACGGCACCGTGCTGCTTGGTCCGCCGGGCATGGAAGAGAAAAAAATCAGCGCCCCCAGCCTGCCGCTGGCGCAGTCCGGCCAGACCGGCGCGCTGCGCGAAACCTGGAGCGACGGCAAAACCTATCTGACCGGCTACAGCCGCACCGGCCAGGACGGCGATCCCGCCAGCCTGCAATGGTCGGTGCTGGTGCGCCAGCCGGAAGATGCCGCGCTGGCGGCGCTGCACACGCTGGAACAACGCATCCTGTGGCTGAGCATCGCCGTGGGCGCCGCGATGGCCGGCATCGCCGCCTGGGTGGCGCACCGGCTGGCCACCCCGATCGATCACCTGAGCAGCGCCATTGAGGCGCGTACGCAGGCGGCGCTGCTCGGCATGCCGTCCCCGCCCATTCCTGCCATCGACAGCTTCCGTGAAGCGCAGGTGCTGTCAGCGGCGATGAGCGACATGGTGCGCAACGAAGCACAGCACATGCAGCAACTGCAGACCATGAACGAACAGCTGGAAAGCACGGTCCGCAAACGCACCGCCGAGCTGCAGGACCTGGTCATGCGCGATGTGCTGACCGGCCTGCCCAACCGCCGCGCGCTCATGGAGACGCTGCCCGAAGCCATGCAGCGCGCCTCACGTACGCGCCAGCCATGCGCGGTGATGTTCCTCGACCTCGACGGTTTCAAGGGCGTGAACGACACCTACGGCCACGAAGAAGGCGACGAGCTGCTGCGCCAGTTCGGCGCGCGCCTGGTGGATGCCGTGCGCCGCACCGACACTGTGGCGCGGCTGGCCGGCGACGAATTCGTCATCATCCTCGAGCACCTGCACGCACCGGCGGCGGCCGAGGAAATGGGCCACAAAATCATGCCCCGGCTGCGCCAGCCGTTCGCGCTGAAGACCGCCACCGTGTCGCTCAGCGCCAGCATCGGCATTGCCGTGTTCCTGCCGGACGATAGCGCCAGCCTTGACACCCTGCTGGCGCGCGCCGACCGCGCCATGTACCAGGCCAAGCGATCAGGCAAAAACGCCGTCGTCATGGCGACCACTTAACCACTCAGAAGAAAGACCAATGAAAAAACTGGCCAGCGCTGTAACCGTCTCCTGCCTTTCCCTGTCTTCCGCGTTTGGCGCCAGTTATCTCGACAAGCCGGTCGAAGACAACCTGCCGTCCCTGGTCGGCATCTACAAACAGATTCACCAGTTCCCGGAACTGTCGCACCAGGAAGCCAAAACCTCGGCGCTGGTGGCGGACGAATTGCGCAAAGCCGGTTTTAAAGTGACTGAGCGGGTCGGCAAGTTCACAGACGGCAGCCAGGCCTACGGCGTAATCGGCGTGCTGGAAAACGGCCCCGGCCCGCGCCTGCTGATACGCGGCGACATCGACGCCCTCCCCATCATCGAAGAAACCGGCGTGCCATACGCCAGCCAGGTACGCACCAAGAATGCGGCCGGCCAGGAGGTCGGGGTGATGCATGCCTGCGGCCACGACATCCACACCACCACGCTGATCGGCACCGCACGCCTGATGGCGGCCACGCGCCAGCAATGGAAAGGCACGCTGGTCATCGTCGGCCAGCCAGCCGAAGAAACCGCCGACGGCGCCAAGGCGCTGTTGGCGGACAATCTCTACGAACGCTTCGGCAGACCGGATTTCGCCATCGCCCTGCACGACACGCCGGGCCGCGCGGCAGGCCAGGTGGCGGTGACGAGCGGCCCCACCACGGCAGGCGTCACCTCCATCGATGTGGTGTTGCGTGGCGTGGGCGCACACGGTGCGGAACCGCAGAATGCCAAAGACCCGGTGGTGATGGCTGGCCAGTTCATCGTCCAGCTGCAAACCATCGTCAGCCGCGAACAGGATCCGCGCGATCCGGCGGTGGTCACGGTCGGCTCCATCCATGGCGGCACCAAACGCAACGTGATCCCCTACGAAGTAAAACTTGAACTCACCACCCGCTCTTTCAGCGACAAGGCCAACCAGATCATTGTCGATGGCGTCAAGCGCATCGCGCGCGGCGTGGCGATTTCGGCGGGCATCCCGGAAGACCGCATGCCCATCGTCACCGTGGTGGAAAAAGAGACGCTGCCGTCCATGCACAACAATCCGGCCTTGAACGCCAGGGTCAAAACAGCGCTGACCAGTGCACTGGGCGCCAGCAACGTGTTTGAAGACGATGCGGTCATGAACAGTGAAGACTTCGGCCTGTTTGGCCTTGCCGGGCGCCAGATCCCCACCGTGATGTTCGGCCTCGGGATTGCCGATCCGGCGGAGCTGGCGGCGGCCAGGGCCGGTGGCAAGCCTGTCCCTGGCGCCCACACCAGCCGCTTCAAGCCCGTTCCAGAGCCTGGCCTGCGTGCCGGTGTGAAGGCGATGACTGCGGTGGCGACTTCACTGCTCCAGTAAGCCGCTCACCACTGCCGGTATATCAGCACATGCTGGTCGTACTGCGTCTGAAAGGCCGGCATGAGGTTCTGGTAGAAAGCACGGTTGTTGTTCACATCGACCAGGTTCTGGAAGCGATATGGTGCGGGCGCCAGCGTTGTGCGGTTACCGCCAGCGTCATTCCAGAACGCTGGCCCGAGATTCCAGGCCACGAAATTATCGACATTCACACCATTGGCCAGTACGGTACCCGATGTGAAATACACTTTGGCGCGGAAGATGGGATTGGAATACATCAGCCAGAACTCATGGCCGGTATAGCTGATGCGTTGCATACCCTCATACAGGTAGCCGATGACGGGATCCAGCGGGGCTGCCGGCGCACGCGATTGCAGGCAGTTTGATGCGTTTTCAAGATGCGCGTATTTGACGCAGACCAGGTTTTGCCCGACGAGCGTTGGTGTCAGATCCATTTTGATTTGCTGGGCCGCATACATGAGGATCGCTTCCCGCTCACCGTTACCGATCAATGTATAGCCGGTCGCCACGCGCGGCTCATTGCCGCCCTGGCCCATGGCAAAACGAAGAAAGTTAGCCCGGACGTTCGGATCTGCCGGGTACTGATACAGGTTGCTATCACCCTGGGCCGTGGGAAGGCCGCAACGTAACAGCACCGCAGCTCGCCGCAGTCGCTGCTCATCGTTCAAGCCGGCATTGTTGTTGGGGTCACCCGGCACAAAGTGGAACCAGGACAGCTCACCAGCAACCAGGCCCTGGTTGACACGCTGCTGAAGGCGCGGGGTGGTGGACAGCACAAACGTAAACCGCGTGTCCACATTATTCAACACCACTCCGCCACCATTGAAATTGAGGGGTAGCGGCACATTCAGACATTCGGCCGGAATATCGACGGTGCGCCTGGTGCGGTCAATCTCCACCGGTACGGCGCTTGCGGTGTGGGTCAGCAAAGATACAAGGGCGAGGGCAAGAAAGCCCTGAATTGAACGGCGCATGTTGGGGTCTCCCGGAAGAAAGTGGTCATCGGACGCCGGCGCAAAAACTGCAACCGGCACCGATCCAGATTACTGGCGGGGAGACTTCCGAACGTGACGCTTTCTGACCGTATCAGCGGCCCATGCGGTCGAGCAGGCAGTCCAGCGCTTGCTGGTACTGTGCGTTCATCACTTGAATCTGCCGCAGTTCGCTGCGCGCCGACACCAGCGCCAGGCCGCTGCCATGGGCATGATCGATGACGATGTCGCGCCATAGTTCCGCCTGGTCCGTCATCTGTGCCAGCAGCGCGGTCAGATGGCCGGTGATATGGCGCGTGACGCCAGCAAAGGCGGCCGGCGTGGCGAAGATGGCGAGGGTCAGCTGCGGATGGCTGCCCACGGCATGGTAGTAGCGGATCATCAGCGCGCGGACATCATCCCGTACCGGCAAACCGGCGGCGCGGACCGGCGTCGACAGGACCTTCGCATACACGCGGTCCGACAGCGCGCGCAGCAGGCTGTCATGATCGCCGACATGGCGATAGAGGCTCATCGCGGTAACGCCCAGCCGTTGGGCCAGTGCGCGCATGGTCAAGCCCTGGCCGCCGCCGTCATCGAGCAGCGCCAGCGCCGCATCCAGAATGTCATCGCGCGATACGCCGCTGCCTTGCGCGGGCCGTCCACGCGGGCGCGTCACGGCGCAATCCGATACGTGGACTGTACCAGGCCGGAAGCAAACGCACGGTTGGAGACCAGCTGCAAACTGACGTCGTCTGCCAGCGCGCCAAACAGCGGACGCCCTGCGCCGATCAGCACCGGCATCGTGGACACTACCATGTCGCTGACCAGCCCTGCGCGCAGGAAGGACTGCACCAGCTGGCCGCCGTCCAGATACACCCGCTGCACGACCTGCAGCGCCAGCTCGTCCATCGCTGCCTTCGGCGTGCGGTCGGCAAAGCGCACCTTGCCCTGCAGGGCTGCCGGCACCGGCGTACCGGCCAGTTGCCTGGACAGCACCAGCACCGGCAGCGCATAGCCCCAGCTGTCGAAAGTCAGCACTTTTTCATAGCAGCCGCGCCCCATCACTATCATGTCCTTGTCGGCGATGAAGGCGTGGTAGCCGTGATCTTCGGTGGGGTCATCGCGTTGCAGCAGCCAGTCGATATCGCCATCAGCGCGCGCGATGAAGCCATCCAGGCTGGTGGCAATGAAAACGTGAGCGGTGGTCATGTTGAAGTCCATTTAATATACAGCGTATATTATTGTACACCCAAGAACTGACGCAGCACCACGCCCCATTCATCCCAGCTGAAATATGCGCTGGGGTGGCGGATAAACAGCATGTCCAGCGGTCTGCCACCGAGATCCAGCACGATCCTGAGCGGCCGGCTCCGGCCTATCTCAGACAGGCGCTTGCGCTCGACAACGGTAACCCCGGCATCCAGCGTCAGCGCTTCTTTGAGTGCCGCCAGCTTCAGCGGGTCCAGTCCATAGACCACGCAACGCCGCGCTTCCAGCTGCCGGGCCAGCGACAGAAACGTCTGCCATCCTTCGAGATAGTCCCGCTTGCCGGGCCGGTGCTTTGCGGACTTCATCATGCGCAGCACGAGGTTGTGATAGACCATCTGGCGCCAAAGCGCCTCCCGTTCCGCCTTGTTCACCCCGTGCTTCAAATAAAACGCCTTGGCAAAGTTGCGCAGATATTTGCTGACGCAGGTCTCATGAATGCCGTGCACCAGCTGCCGCTCGCGCAAGCTGCTTCTTGCCTCGATCTGCGCGCGCTTTGCCGCAACGCCTTTGCTGTAATCGTAGATGCTCTCACCCAGCACAATGGTGCGCTGGGCCGAAGTCCGGTATTCGCTGCCTACCCACGGCAGCCACCGCAGGTCACGGAAGCCAGCATCAAACTGCGTATCGAGATAACCGTTCTCCATACCTCAGTCTTTGAACTGCGGTGCGGACTTGCTCATGGCGGCCATCATCGCGGCTTGCAGGTCGGCCGACATCAGCATGGCGGCGTTCCAGGTGGCGACGTAGTTGAGGCCATCGGCAATCGAATGGTCGCGCGCGTAGGTGATCATCTCTTTCGCGCCGCGTATCGACAGGGGCGATTTGGCGGCGATGGTGGCAGCGATCTCGCGCACGCCCGCGCGCAAGGCTTCCGGCGATTCGAACACGCGGTTGACCAGGCGGATGTCCTTGGCTTCCGCAGCATCGACCTTGCGTGCGGTGTAGGCCAGTTCGCGCGTGATGCCTTCGCCGATCAGGCGCGGCAAGCGCTGCAGGGTGCCGACGTCGGCCACCATGCCGATATCAATTTCCTTGATCGTGAACCAGGCATCCGACGAGCAGTAGCGCATGTCGGCGCAGCAGATCAGGTCAATGCCGCCGCCCACGCAGGCGCCGTGCACGGCGGCCAGCACCGGCTTGCGGCAGCGTTCAAGGCTGGTCAGCGTATCCTGCAAATCCAGAATCACGCGGCGCAGGTTTTCACGCGTGCGGCCATCGCAGTCATCGCGTACCTGCGCGCCCACGCCCATCATCATTTGCAGGTCGATACCGGCGGTGAAGCCCTTGCCCTCGCCTTCCAGAATCGCCACGCGGATATCCGGCGTTTCGTCGATGTACTGGAAGGCGCTGCGGATATCGTGCCACATCGCCAGGTTCATCGCGTTCAGTTTTTCCGGGCGGTTCAGGCGCACGGTGGCGATATGGTCTTCTACATTGAGGGTCAAGCTTTCAAAGCTGGGCATCAAGGTCTCCTTTAAGTTATCGCCCAAGGATAACCCAGAAGCAGCGGCCGGCACAGCGTGACCGGCCGCCTTGACGCTTACTGCGGCAGGTAGGTCACGGTCAGCGTGTAGCTCGACGCTGCGTAGCCATTCAGCAGCACGTAGGCGTTGCCGTTGGCGGTGTACGACACGGTGCAGTTCTCGGTAGTGGTCGGACCATCGGACTTGCAATCGTAGCTGGTGGTGGTTGGGGTACCGGCCTTGCGTACGTACAGATCGGTGTCGCCGCTGCCGCTCAGCGCTGCCTTGAAGCTGCCATTGGCCGCCACCTTGTAGGGACCATAGGCACGGGTCTGGCCTTTGGTCAGGCTACCGGTGACGGTTTCGGTGCGCTCAGTTGGCGGCGTGACGCCCGGGCCGTCGCTGCCCAGCTCCACCGCATAGGCCAGCGCCATGCGCGCGAATTTCAGCGCGTGGTCGGCCTGGTTGCCGGAGTTGGCGTAGGTGTCGTTGGCGGTGTGGATGTAGGGATCGTCCTCGCCCATTGCCGCTTCAAACGGCATCGACGACCAGTAGCCGGCCGAGGTCCACGAGGCATGGTCGGAACAGGCATAGCCGCACTTGTCGTAGCCGATTTTCAGCGTGGGCAGATAGGTCGTGATCAGGTTGGCGACAAAGGTGTTCTGCGCGTTGTCGGTGTAGTCGGTGTACAGGTAGATGTCGTTGACCGAGCCTTTGTAGTTGGTCATGTCCAGCTGCATGACGCCGACCACGTTGACGTTGTTGGTCTTATGGTTCTGGGCGATGTCCTGCGAGCCGCGCAGCCCCACCTCCTCGGCCGAATAGCCGATCATCTTGATGGTGCGGCGTGGCTTGTAGCCGCTGGCCACCATCACGCGCAGCACCTCGGTCATGCTGGCGATGCCGGATGCGTCATCGTCAGCGCCCGGTGCGCGCGTGGTTTCGCTGGTGCCGGACAGGTTGATCGAATCCAGGTGACCGCCCAGGACCACCACTTCGTTAGGATTGTCGGTACCGGTGATGGTCAGGATCACCGACTTCTGCGGCCAGCCGCTGTGGGTGTACTGGGTGACGGCGATGTCGCTGCGGCCCGCCGCCATGGTAGTCCAGCGCTGCTTGAGCCAGTTGGAGGCGTTCACGCCATTGTTGGTGGTGTAGTAGCGGTTGGCATACGAAGACATATCGATGATGGTCTGGCCGATATTACTGGCCTGCATTTGCGCCAGCATGGGATTGACCACGCTCTGCTGGTCGATCACATACGACGGCCGCGCCGGCGCCAGCAGCGCGCTACGCTGTTTCGGCGCACTCACGGCAGCGATGCCTTCCGCTTCGCTGGTATGGAACATGAAACCGCCGCAGCGGCGCAGGTTGCGGTGCACGGCGGCCGACAGCGCCAGCATCTGCTGCTCGTCAACCTCGACCAGGTGCAGCCGCTCCTGGCCCGCCACCAGCGCCTGCGGTGTGGCCAGGGTGGCGCGGCTCTCGCGCGACAGCGCCTGTGGCGCCACCTTTTGCAATTCGGCGTATGCGGCGTCGCCAACGCTGATCCAGACCTTGTTGGACTGGGTTTGCGCGGAAGCCGAAGCGCCGGCCAGCAAGCCAGCGATCAGCACAGCAATGATACGTGAGGTCATGTCCGTCTCCGTGTTGTTAAAAATTTATCGGGACTGGAAACGGTATGCTTTTGAGGGAAATGAGTCAAAAATCTTGCAAAATTCGACAATCCGGCCAGAAATGTCCAGTGTTTAACAAGTGCCCAAGTGGGCATGGCCTGCCGCGTCATCTATAATGGCTGTTTTCGCACACGCGTTTATCAAATATACCCATCAAATCATGGAATTAGCCAAGTCTTTCGAGCCTGCCGACATTGAACAGTTCTGGCGTACGGAGTGGGAACAGCGCGGTTACTACACCGCCACCCTCGACGCCGGCAAACCTTCTTTCAGCATCCAGCTGCCGCCGCCGAACGTCACCGGCACCCTGCACATGGGCCATGCCTTCAACCAGACCATCATGGATGGCCTGACCCGCTACCACCGCATGCTGGGCCATAACACCGCCTGGATTCCTGGTACCGACCACGCCGGCATCGCCACCCAGATCGTGGTGGAGCGCCAGCTGGACGCGCAGAAAATCTCGCGCCATGACCTGGGCCGCGAAAAATTCATTGAAAAAGTCTGGGAGTGGAAAGAGAAGTCCGGTTCCACCATCACCGGCCAGATGCGCCGCCTGGGCGCCTCGCCAGACTGGCAGCGCGAATACTTCACCATGGATGCCGAGCGCTCCAAATCGGTGACCGAAGTGTTCGTGCGCCTGCACGAGCAAGGCCTGATCTACCGCGGCAAGCGCCTGGTCAACTGGGACCCGGTGCTGGGCACCGCCGTCTCCGACCTGGAAGTGGTGTCGGAAGAAGAAGATGGCTCGATGTGGTACATCCAGTACCCGCTGGCCGATGGCAGCGGCCACCTGACCGTCGCTACCACCCGTCCGGAAACCATGCTGGGCGACGTCGCCGTGGCGGTGGACCCGACGGACGAACGCTATCAGCCGCTGGTCGGCAAGATGCTCAAGCTGCCGCTGGTCGGCCGCGAAATTCCGATCATCGCCGACGAATATGTCGACAAAGCCTTCGGCACCGGCTGCGTGAAGATCACGCCTGCGCACGACTTCAACGACTACGCCGTCGGCCAGCGCCACAACCTGGACATGCCGTCGATCCTGACGCTGCAAGCCAAGATCGTTGACGATGCACCGGAAGCCTACCGTGGCCTGGACCGCTTTGAAGCGCGCAAGAAAATCGTCGCCGACCTGGAAGCACAAGGCCTGCTGGAACAGGTCAAACCGCACAAGCTGATGGTGCCGCGCGGCGACCGTACCGGCGTCGTCATCGAGCCGATGCTGACTGACCAGTGGTTTGTCGCGATGAGCAAGCCAGCACCGGAAGGCACTTTCTTCCCTGGCAAATCGATCGCGGAAACGGCGCTGGAAAAAGTCGCGTCGGGCGAAATCAAATTCGTCCCGGAGAACTGGACCACCACCTACAACCAGTGGCTGAACAACATCCAGGACTGGTGCATCTCGCGCCAGCTGTGGTGGGGCCATCAGATCCCGGCATGGTACGACGACGCTGGCAATATCTTCGTCGCCCGCACTGAAGAGGAAGCCCAGGCACAAGCTGCGGCCAAGGGCATTACCGCGCCGCTGCGCCGTGACAACGACGTGCTGGATACCTGGTTCTCGTCCGCGCTGGTGCCGTTCTCCACGCTGGGCTGGCCGGAAGAAACGCCTGATATCAAAGCCTTCCTGCCATCGTCGGTGCTGGTGACCGGCTTTGACATCATCTTCTTCTGGGTCGCGCGCATGGTCATGATGACCGCGCACTTCACCGGCAAGGTGCCGTTCAACACCGTGTACGTGCACGGTCTGGTACGCGACTCGCAAGGCCAGAAGATGTCCAAGTCCAAGGGCAACACGCTGGATCCGATTGACCTGATCGACGGCATCGGCATCGACGCGCTGGTGGAAAAACGCACCACCGGCCTGATGAACCCGAAAGCCGCCGAGAAGATCGCCAAGGCCACCCGCAAGGAATTCCCGGAAGGGATCGCCGCCTATGGCACCGATGCCGTGCGCTTCACCATGGCGTCGTACGCCTCGCTGGGCCGCAACATCAACTTCGACCTGGGCCGCTGCGAAGGCTACCGCAACTTCTGCAACAAGATGTGGAACGCCACCCGCTTCGTGATGATGAATACCGAAGGCAAGGACTGCTCGGCCAATGAAGCCGACCTGTCGAACGCCGACAAGTGGATCATCTCGCTGCTGCAGAAAGCCGAGCTGGAAATTGCCAAAGGCTTCGAAGACTACCGCTTCGACAACATCGCTTCGGCCATCTACAAATTCGTGTGGGACGAGTACTGCGACTGGTATCTGGAAGTCGCCAAGGTGCAGGTACAAAGCGGCACCGAAGGCCAGCAGCGCGCCACCCGCCACACCCTGCTGCGCGTGCTGGAAGTGGTGCTGCGCCTGGCGCATCCGGTGATTCCGTTCGTGACCGAAGCGCTGTGGCAAGCCATCGCACCGCTGGCTGGCAAGACCGGCGACTCGATCATGCTGCAACCGTACCCGATCGCCAACACTGCCAACATCGATGAATCGGCCGAAGCGTGGATGCAGCAGCTCAAGGCACTGACCGATGCAACGCGTAACCTGCGCGGCGAAATGCAGCTGGCGCCATCGCTGCGCGTGCCGCTGATCGTCGAACCGGGCAATGCCGCCGAGAAGGCCGCGATGGAAGGCTTTGCACCGTACGTGCAGTCGCTGTCCAAGCTGTCGGAAGTGCAGATCCTGGACGTGCTGCCGGATTCGCCAGCCGCTGTCGCCATCGTCGGCACCACCAAGCTGATGCTGAAAGTGGAAATCGACGTCAAGGCCGAGCGTGAGCGCCTGAGCAAGGAAATCGCCCGTCTGGAAGGCGAGATCAACAAGGCCAACGGCAAGCTGTCGAACGAAAGCTTCGTGGCGCGTGCGCCGGCGGAAGTGGTCGCGCAGGAGAAAGAACGCGTCGCCAACTTCTCGGCCACGCTGGACAAGATGCGCGAGCAGATCGCCAAGCTGCCAGCGGCTTAACCCGCACAGCCAGGTGGGGTCTGACCCTTCGGGTCAGACCCCTAAGTGGTACAGCAAGCGTATCGCTTAAATTGCGGGTTCAGGCCAGCAGTTCTGCATAACGGGCAATATCAACATTGCCCCCGCTGATAATGATACCTACGCGCTTGCCTTGCAGCTGCGCCTTGATCGAACGTGCTGCCGCCAGGCCCAGGCACCCCGTCGGCTCCACCACCATCTTCATGCGCTCGGCAAAGAAGCGCATTTCGGCGCGCAGCTGCTCGTCGGTTGCGGTCAGGATGTCGTTCACCTCACGCTGAATAATCGGGAAAGTCAGGTTGCCCAGGTGCTGCGTCTGCGCACCGTCCGCAATCGTCTTTGGCGTATCGATGTGCACGATGCTGCCGCTGCGGAAGGACTGCTGGCCATCGTTGCCCGCTGCCGGCTCCACGCCATACACCGTGGCCGTCGGCGACAATGCGCGCGTGGACAGCGCGGTGCCGCTCAGCAGGCCGCCGCCCCCCAGTGGCGCGAATACATAATCCAGGCGCCCCACTTCTTCAAACAGCTCCTTGGCCGCCGTGCCCTGCCCTGCAATCACGTCCGCATGGTCGTAAGGCGGAATCAAGGTCAGGCCATGCCTGGCTGCCAAGTCACGGCCGATCTGCTCGCGGTCTTCCTTGTAACGGTCATAGATCACCACCTGCGCCCCATAACCGCGCGTTGCGGCGACCTTGGCCGCTGGCGCATCATGCGGCATCACAATGGTGGCAGGGATGCCCAGCAATTTAGCCGACAGCGCAATCGCCTGCGCGTGATTACCCGACGAAAAAGCCACTACGCCCGCCTTGCGCTGCTCCGGCGTGAATTTGGCCAGCGAGTTATAGCCGCCACGGAATTTGAACGCGCCCATGCGCTGGAAGTTCTCACACTTGAAGAACACTTCCGCGCCCAGTTCGGCATTGGCGGTTGACGAGGTCAGCACCGGGGTGCGGTGCGCCACGCCAGCGATACGCTCGGAGGCGGCAACGATATCTTCATAGGTTGGGAGTTTCAGTTCGCTCATGATGGATTCCTGTAGTGGATTTAGCGCGCGTCGTTGTAGACGGTGGCGCGGGAGACGTTGAGATAGGCGGCGACGATGTCCATGGCCCGGCGCACATCGCTGAGGCCAGCGTCCTTGAGTTCGCGCATCAGGGCTTTGCGTTCGTCGGCTTTCAGCGCGCGCGGCGTGGTACCAAGTCGCGCGGCAAATTGATCGATGCGCAGGCGGATCGCATCCGCACCGGCGGGCGCCATGGTTTCGCTGACGGCCGCCGCCGTGTCCACGCTGCCAAACTGCGTCAGCATGGTGTTCAGGCTGCGGAACACGGTCAGGTCCACGTTCATGCACAGCGCGGCCACATACTGGCCCTTGCTGTCCTTGATGCCGATGGAGGTACTCTTCGCCAGACGGCCATCAGGAAAAGTATTGGGATAGTTGGCGATGACCTGCTCAAACTCCGGATCGGCTGCACGCGCCAGCCCCAGCTCCGTGGCGGGCGCGCCGACGCTGCGGCCTGACAGGTTGTTATGGATGGCCAGGATGGCCTGCTCCGGCTGGGTCAGGTCATGCAGCACGACCTCGCAGAACGGCGCCAGCGTCTTGCCCAGTCCTTCCGCCACCTGCTGCAACTGGTCAAGCAGATTCTGATGTTCAGATGTTTTTTTCATCTAAACATATTATCTCATTTTAGACTTTTCGTGTAATTTGACGCGAGCCTCTAATTTCGCAGGCCAAGGCATTCGTATAATCGCCAGACAACGATAACTTTGGAGACACATATGAAATTCCTGGCATTCATCGCTGCAGTAACCCTGGCCATGTCCCCGGCCTTCGCCCAGAGCAATTCGCCAGCGGGGCTATGGAAGAACATCGACGACGAGACCGGCAAGCCAAAAGCGCTGATCCGCATTACCGAAAGCAATGGCGTGCTGACCGGCCAGATTGAAAAGCTGTTCCGCGAAGCCAACGAAGAACAGAATCCCAAGTGCGAGAAATGCGACGGCGCCCGCAAGGACCAGCCTATCGTGGGCATGACCATCCTGTCCAACCTGAAGAAAGACGGCGATGAATACGCCGGCGGCGAAATCCTCGACCCGAACAACGGCAAGACTTACAAGAGCAAGCTGCACCTGACCGATGGCGGCAAAAAACTCAGCGTGCGTGGCTATATCGGCGTCCCGATGCTGGGCCGCTCGCAAACCTGGGTACGCCAGGAATAAGATCTTTTCGTCAATAATTGACTATTTGAAATTCACATTGGATAATTAATTCGTAATTAATCAATGTGAATTCAAATGAAGAAAATCTTGACGGTTGCGCTAGTCGGCTTAGCGTTTAGCAATGCCTCGCAGGCAGCGATCTACAGCTTTGAATATACTGCGCGCGTCAGTAAAGTCGAAGAGGAAACCCGCCTCAACACCACGCGTACCTCGGTAAACTCCAGCAGCGTTGCAGGCGGCACCATCTCGGTGGGCGATAAGATCACCGGTGTCATCAGTTATGATTCCAACGCCCCCATCTCCACGCGCCATGTCAATGGCTCCGCAGTATCTATTTCCTATGGCTACCTGGACAGCCTGGAGTTGAGCGTCAACTTTGCGGCTGCAGGCATTCATTTCGAACCAAACAGCTACAAATGGGGCTACACCTTCTACGGCCATACCAATCCCGCGCTGACCAACTCATTCAGCGCAGGCAGTTACCGCTATAATTTTATTCCCGGCGGCAGCATGACGCAGGAAACAGCGTCATTCCAGTTTGGCGACAGCACTGGCACCAAGATTGGTGACGCCCTGCCTGGCGCAGAAGCGGCTGGATTCGACAGTAACTGGCTGCGCTATCAACTGCTCAACAACGGCAATGCGGAAGGGGTATATGTCACCGCCGATTTCACTGACATGAAATTTACTCAAGCCGTACCTGAACCGGAAACCTACGCCATGCTGCTGGTTGGTTTGGCCGCGATCGGCTGGCGCCGCCGCAAGACAATCAACGCCTGATCGTCACTACCGCCAGAACCGATTGTCATGGCCGGACACTCAGTGTTACGATTCGGCCAAATGAAAATAATTCTCAATTCCATCGGGATTCTGGCGGTGATCCTGGGTGTGCTCGGCATCTTCCTGCCGCTGCTGCCGACCACGCCATTTTTGCTGCTCGCCTCGGCGTGTTTCGCGCGCGCTTCGCCGCGCCTGCACCACTGGCTGCAAACCAACCGCGTGTTCGGCAAATATCTGCGCGACTATGAAAACGGCCACGGCATTCCTTTGCGCGGCAAGGTCTGGATCCTGATTTTTATGTGGGGTTCAATGAGCTATTCGATCTGGCGCACGGATCACTTGTGGGTGCGCCTGCTGATCGTGTTGATCGGCATCTGCGTGACGATCTACCTGACCCGCTTTGTGCCTACGATGCGCGTGAAGAAGTAAGCTTCTGTTTTGCCAGATGACGGTCCAGGCTGTTGGCAAAGTTCTGGCGGTCTGATTGGCTGAAAGCCGCCGGGCCGCCGGTATCAACGCCGCTGCCACGCAGCTCGTCCATGAAGGCGCGCATGGTCAGCATCTGGGCGATGTTATCGTTGGTGTAGAACTCGCCACGCGGATTGAGCGCATAGCCGCCCTTCTTGAGCACATCCGACGCCAGCGGGATATCGCCAGTGATGACCAGGTCGCCCGGCGCCAGCAGCCGCACGATTTCCTGATCCGCCACATCCGCGCCGGACGGCACTTGCACTGCGCGGATAAAGCGCGATGGCGGCACGCGCAGCAACTGGTTGGCGACCAGCGTGACCTGCATCTGCACACGGTCAGCGACGCGGTAGAGAATTTCCTTGATGACGGCTGGACAGGCGTCTGCATCGACCCAGATCTGCATCACAGGTCCCACAGTTCGCCGTTGGGATTGGTGCGCGGCGGCTGGACGCCAAAGTGTTTGTACGCGGCTGGCGTGGCCACGCGGCCGCGCGGCGTGCGTTGCAGATAGCCTTGCTGGATAAGGTAGGGTTCCAGCACGTCCTCTATCGTATCGGCTGCTTCGCCAATCGCTGCCGCCAGATTGCCGATGCCGACCGGACCGCCACCGAATTTGTACAGCACCGCTTCGAGCAGCTTGCGGTCCATGACGTCGAAGCCCACCGTGTCCACATCCAGCATCACCAGCGCAGCGTCGGCAACGGCTTTGGTAATTTCGCCATTGCTCTTCACCTCGGCGTAGTCGCGCACGCGGCGCAGCAGGCGGTTGGCGATACGCGGCGTGCCACGCGCACGGCGGGCGATCTCGCGCGCGCCGTCTTCATCCATGTGCGCCTTCAGCAGCGCGGCGCTGCGGATGACGATCTTGGTCAACTCTTCGGTGGTGTAGAACTCCAGGCGCGCAACGATGCCGAAACGGTCGCGCAGCGGATTGGTCAGCATGCCGGCGCGCGTGGTGGCGCCGACCAGCGTGAACGGCTGCAGGTCCAGCTTGACCGAACGCGCCGCCGGGCCTTCGCCAATCATGATGTCGATCTGGTAGTCTTCCAGCGCGGGATACAGGATTTCTTCCACCACGGGCGACAGACGGTGGATCTCGTCAATGAACAGGACGTCGTTGGCTTCCAGATTCGTCAGGATCGCCGCCAGGTCGCCCGGACGCTCCAGCACCGGGCCGGACGTCTGGCGCATGTTCACGCCCATCTCGCGCGCAATGATGTTGGCCAGCGTGGTTTTACCGAGGCCAGGCGGACCGAACAGCAGCGTATGATCCAGCGCTTCCTTGCGCTTGCGTGCAGCAGAAATGAAGATCTCCAGCTGATCGCGGATCTTGGCCTGCCCGACATACTCATCGAGATGCTTGGGGCGCAGCGCGCGCTCGATCGCCTCTTCGTTTGGCGAGGATGGGGCGGCGTCAATAATGCGCTGCTCGGTAAAGTTATCGGTCTGGATGCTCATGCCGCCATTTTACCCTGCATTGCGCACTGCGCCCGGCCGTTCAGCCTTTGGACAGGGCTTTGAGCGCTTGCTTGATGCCGTCGGAAACGCCGGCGCCAGCAGGAACGGTCTTCAGTGCCAGCAAGGCTTCCTTGTCGGAGTAGCCCAGCGCCAGCAGCGCGTTGAGAATGTCCGATTGCGAATCCGGCGCCGCATGCACGCCGCCCGCGCCGATGTCCGCGCCCAGCTTGCCTTTGAGTTCCAGCAGCAGGCGTTCAGCCGTCTTCTTGCCGATGCCGGGAACCTTGACCAGGCGCCCCGCTTCCTGCAGCGTCACGGCTTGCGCCAGGTCGGCAATCGACATGCCCGACAAGATCGACAGCGCGGTGCGCGCGCCAACCCCGGTAATCTTGATCAGCTGACGGAACACGGCGCGTTCTTCGGCATTGCCAAAGCCGAACAGCAGATGCGCGTCTTCACGGATGGCCTGGTGCGTGAACAGCACCACCTTCTCGCCCACACCGGGCAGGTTGTAGAAGGTGCTCATGGAAACATCGACTTCGTAGCCGACACCGCCCACATCGACCAGCAGTTGAGGAGGATTTTTTTCCAGCAGAATGCCGGAGAGACGTCCGATCATGTTTTACCTTTAAATGTTAGCCAACCAGCCGGCCACGGCGCAGGCGCAAGCCGGCCAGTGGGCCGTTGGCCGTGGCATTGGTGCCGCCGGCAATCAGCGTCAGTGTTTCGCGGCTGTGGGCGTGGCAGATGGCGATGCCAAGTGCGTCGGCCGCGTCCGTGCCCGGCATGCCCGGCATCGACAGCAAGCGAACCACCATTTCCTGCATCTGCGCTTTCACCGCGCGGCCCGTGCCGACGATGGCTTTTTTGATTTGTGTGGGCGAATACTCGGCCACGCTCAGGTCGGCCGACACCAGCGCGCAGATCGCCGCGCCACGGGCCTGGCCCAGCAGCAGCGTCGATTGCGGATTGACGTTGACGAACACTTGTTCGATGGCCGCGCAGTCGGGGCCGTAAGTGCGCGCGACTTCGCCCACGCCGTCCAGTATCACCTTGAGCCGTGTCGGCAGGTCGCCCTCGCCACTCTTGATGGTGCCGGAGGCGATGTAGCGCAGCTTGCTACCGTGCTTTTGTATGACGCCAAAGCCGGTGGTGCGCAAGCCGGGGTCGATGCCGAGAATAATCATTCAACGATTGTATGCAGTAAAGAAAAAGCCCGCAAGCTTGCGGGCTTTCTATTGGGCTAAACGGCGGGGATTAATGGCGGAAGTGGCGGGTACCGGTGTACACCATGACTACGCCGCGCTCGTCCGCTGCGTCGATGACTTCCTGGTCGCGCATCGAACCGCCCGGGTGGATCACGCAGGTCGCGCCCGCATCCACCACCACGTCCAGACCGTCGCGGAACGGGAAGAACGCATCCGACGCCACCACCGAGTTCGCCAGCGACAGACCGGCATTTTGCGCCTTGATCGACGCGATACGGGCCGAGTCGATACGGCTCATCTGGCCAGCGCCCACGCCCAGGGTCATGTTGTTACCGCAGAAGACGATGGCGTTCGACTTGACGTATTTCGCCACGCGCCAGGCGAACATCATGTCCTGCAGTTCCTGCTGGGTCGGTTGTTTTTTGCTCACGACGCGGACGTCGGCCAGCATGACATTCTTGGCATCGGCCGACTGCACCAGCAGGCCGCCGCCCACGCGCTTGAAGTCCATCGCGTTGACGCCATCGCCGAGCGGGATTTCCAGCAGGCGCACGTTCTGCTTGGCCGACAGGATCTGCTTGGCTTCGGCCGTGAACGACGGCGCGATCAGCACTTCCACGAACAGCTTGGCCAGCTCGGTGGCCGCCGCCACATCCACTTCCACGTTGAAGGCGATGATGCCGCCGAACGCCGAGGTCGGATCGGTTTGCAGTGCGCGCTTGTACGCGTCGGCAGCGTTGGCGCCGAGTGCCACGCCGCATGGGTTGGCGTGCTTGACGATCACGCAGGCAGCCGACTGGTCGAAGCCGCCCATGCTCTTCACGCATTCCCACGCCGCATCGGCGTCAGCGATGTTGTTGAACGACAGTTCCTTGCCCTGCAGCTGCTTGTAGTTGGCCAGCGCGCCCGGCGTGGTCGCCACGTCGCGGTAAAACGCAGCCGACTGGTGCGGGTTTTCGCCGTAGCGCATGTCCTGCACTTTTTCAAACGCCACGTTCAGCTTGGCTGGATAGGCGCTGCGGCTGCCGTGGGCGCGCGTCGCGTCCAGGCTGGTCAGGTAGTTGGCGATGGCGCCGTCGTACTGCGCGGTGTGCGAGTAGACCTTGGTGGCCAGCATGAAGCGGGTGTCGTAGCTGACATAGCCTGGGGCGTTGTCGGTGGTCTTCATTTCCGCCAGCACCACGCCGTAGTCGGCCGGGTCGCAGATCACCACCACGTCCTTGTGGTTCTTGGCCGCGGAACGCAGCATGGCCGGGCCGCCGATGTCGATGTTCTCGATGGCGTCGTCCAGCGTGCAGGTGTCTTTGGCCACCGTGGCCTGGAAGGGGTACAGATTGACCACCACCATGTCGATGGTCGGAATGCTGTGCTCTTCCAGCTTGGCCACATGCTCAGGGAAGTCGCGGCGGGCAAGTATGCCGCCGTGGACTTTCGGATGCAGCGTTTTCACGCGGCCATCCAGCATCTCCGGGAAGCCGGTGTAGTCGGCAACTTCGGTGACCGGCACGCCGTTGTCGGCCAGCAGTTTGGCGGTGCCGCCAGTCGACAGGATGTTGACGCCCATGGCGGACAGCGCGCGCGCGAAGTCCAGCACACCGGTTTTGTCGGATACGGAGATGAGAGCTTGTTTAATCATGGCGATGAATGACTAGATGGAGGTGGTTAAATAATTCGGGCGGTCCGGCATTGCGGCCGTCCCCAGCCACTTCATGCCGGATAGATCGGGCGCTATTACAGCAGGCCGTGCTCTTGTAATTTCTTGCGCAGGGTATTGCGGTTGATGCCCAGCATCTGCGCCGCGTGCGACTGGTTGCCGTCGGCGCGGGTCATGACCACTTCCAGTATCGGTTTCTCAACGGTCAGCACAACCATGTCATAGATGTTTGAGGCCTGTTGCTCGCCCAGGTCGGCGAAGTATTCTTCGAGACTTTTCTGGACTACTTCCTGGATACTTTCTTTGCTCATTTTCTTATCGTTCGGCTAATTAATCTGTTGACGCTGGCAAATCATTCCATTGGAAACGTTTGCCCTTCTGATGATATGACTTTTTTAGTAATTATTTCGACCGCTTATGCAGCCTGCAAATCTTCAGCGAGGCGGTATTGTAACCGCTCGCCGTACCGCCACTGCGATTCGAAGAATTGGTCTACAGCAAGTAGTTGTTCTTCGACGGACTCCAGCAGGTTCATTTTCTGCCGGAACGCCTCACCGCCTTCGAGTTCGCGCACATACCAGCCGATATGCTTGCGGGCAGTGCGTACGCCCAGGTAATCGCCATAAAACGCGTAGTGGGCGCGCAGGTGCTCATCCATGAGCGCGCGCACTTCGTCCACGTAGGGCGCCGGCAAATGCTTGCCGGTGCGCAGATAATGGTCGATCTCGCGGAAAATCCATGGCCGGCCTTGCGCGGCACGGCCCACCATGACCGCATCGGCGCCCGTGTAATCCAGCACAAAGCGGGCTTTCTCGGGCGTGGTGATGTCGCCATTGGCCACCACCGGGATCGACACCGATTGCTTCACGGCAGCGATGGTGTCGTACTCGGCGTCACCTTTGTAACCGTCAGCGCGCGTGCGGCCATGCAAGGTCAGCATGGCGATACCGGCCTCTTCGGCGATCCGCGCGATCTTCAGCGCATTCTTGTTCTCACGATCCCAGCCGGTGCGGAATTTCAGCGTGACGGGCACATCCACTGCGCCCACCACCGCATCGACGATGCGCTTGACCAGTTCTTCGTCCTGCAGCAGAGCCGAACCGCACCAGGCGTTGCACACCTTTTTGACGGGACAGCCCATGTTGATGTCGATGATCTGGGCACCGCGCTCGACGTTGAAACGGGCGCAATCGGCCAGGTCTTTCGGGTCGGCGCCGGCGATCTGCACGGCCTTCGGCTCCATCTCGCCCGTGTGATCGGTACGGCGCGAACTCTTTTCCGTAGCCCACAAACGCGGGTTGGAGGCTGCCATTTCGGAGACCGCATACCCTGCGCCCAGCTCTTTGCACAACTGGCGGAAAGGCCGATCCGTGACCCCGGCCATCGGGGCGACGAAAACGTTGTTACGCAGTAAATGAGGGCCGATTTGCACTGGCAATACCTGAATGGGGTGAGAAGGAACCTTCTATTTTAACCGAAGCCCTGCTCAAATAATAAGCACTATTTTTTATGAAATCGGCAAATGTGCAGGTTTGCCGTTATGAGACGATGTTTCCATGCATAAATTTTAAGCACGGTCGTTAGATGACGTCATCCATGGAAACATGGAGGTGATCGACCTCGCCCCAGCTGTCCAGCAGCAGTTTTCCGGCGCCTGCGGTAAAACGGTTGATGCTGGCGTTTTTGACCTGGAAGTCGCGCGGACTGTCGAGCTGGATGCCGCGTGCGGCGCGGTAGGCGCATTCGAGCACACCGCCGTGGGCGACCACCGCCACGGTCTGGCCCGCGTGGCGTTCAGCCACGGCCTGCAAGGCGGCGATGGTGCGGTCGTAGAACTGGTGGAAACTTTCCGCCTTGCGCTCGCCGGCCGGCATCACCGCCTCGATATCGCGCGCCTGCCATTTGGCGAAATCGTCCGGATACTGGTGCTGGATATCCTGGTACAGCATGCCTTCAAACACGCCATAAGCGCGCTCGCGCAGCTGGGCGTCGGTATGCAGTTGCAGATGCGGATGATGGCCGGCCACCGCTTGCGCGGTCTGCATGGCACGTTGCAGGTCGCTGGCAATGATGGCGTCCAGCTTTTCCCCGGCCAGCGCGCGCGCCAGTGCGGCGGCCTGGCGTTCGCCCTCCTCGTTGAGCGGGATATCGATGTGGCCCTGCAGGCGGCGCACGGCATTCCAGGCCGTCTCGCCGTGGCGGATCAGCAAAATAGTGGTGGCGTTCATATCAAGTTCTTGTGTAAGTGCCGATCAGCTGCGCTTCGTCGACGATATGGCCATATATGGCCTTCAAAACGTCGGCGCCGGTGAACGGCGCCGGCAGCGCGAGGCGCGCGACATCCAGCGCATAGAGGCGAAAAATGTAATGGCGCGTCTGCTGCGGCGGCGGCAAGGGAGCATGATACCCGACCTGGCCAAAATCGTTTTGCCCCTGCCTCAGCGGCAAGCTTGCCGCCTCGTCAAGGCCAGCCATGGACGGCGGGATATCCACCACGCTCCAGTGGAAGATGTCAGCGCCGCCGGGCGGCGCATCGGCATCCATGCACAGCAGTGCCAGCGAACTCACGCCCGCCGGCACGCCGCTCCAGCGCAGTTGCGGACTGTGGGTCGCCGGCATGGCGCTGCGGTCGCGGAAACTGTCGCTGGCAAGCTGCATCTTATTTGGCGTTGGTTTGCAGCCAGAAGGTGACGGGGCCGTCGTTGGTCAGCGAGACTTTCATGTCGGCGCCGAACTGGCCGGTCTGCACCGTCGGATGCCTGAGGCGCGCCTGCTCAACAAAATAATTAAACAGGCGCAGGCCGTCGGCCGGCGCGGCGGCCGGCGTGAACGATGGCCGCGTGCCGGACTTGGTGTCGGCCGCCAGCGTGAACTGCGGCACCAGCAGCAGGCCGCCATTGGTGTCGGTCACGCTGCGGTTCATCTTGCCTGCCTCATCGGCGAACACGCGGTAGCCAAGCAGCTTGGTCAGCAGCGCCTCGGCGTCCTTTTCCGTGTCGTTGCGTTCAGCGCAGACCAGCACCATGAGGCCGGCATCGATGGCGCCTATCGTGGCGCCATCGACCACCACACTGGCGCTGCTGACGCGTTGCAGCAGGCCGATCATGCGGACAGGGTCACGCGTGCGAACTTGCGCTTGCCCACCTGCAGCACGAAGGTGCCGGCTTGCAGCTGCAAGCCCTTGTCGCTGATGACGGTGCCGTCAACCCGCACGCCGCCCTGCTCCACCATCCGCATCGCTTCCGAAGTGGACGCGCACAGGTTGGCCTGCTTCAGCAATTGCGCCACGCCCAGCGGCGCACCGCCCAGCGTCACTTCCGGAATATCGTCCGGGATGCCGCCCTTGGAGCGGTTGACGAAGTCGGCCAGCGCATCTTCCGCTGCCTGTTGCGAGTGGAAGCGCGTGACGATTTCCTGCGCAATCGCCACTTTGGCGTCGCGCGGGTTGCGGCCGCCAGCCACTTCGGCTTTCAGCGCGGCGACATCGGCGATCGAGCGGAACGACAGCAGATCGAAGTATTTCCACATCATTTCGTCGGAGATGCTCATGATCTTGGCGAACATGGTGTTGCCCGGTTCGGTGATGCCGATGTAGTTGTTCTTCGACTTCGACATTTTTTCCACGCCATCCAAACCTTCCAGCAGCGGCATGGTCAAAATACACTGAGGCTCCTGGCCGTAGTCCTTTTGTAGTTCGCGGCCCACCAGCAGGTTGAATTTCTGGTCGGTGCCGCCCAGCTCCAGGTCCGACTTCAGCGCCACCGAGTCGTAACCCTGCATCAGCGGGTACAGGAATTCGTGCACGGCAATTGGCGTACCGTTTTTATAGCGTTTGGTGAAATCGTCGCGCTCCATCATGCGCGCCACGGTGTAGCGCGAGGCCAGCTGGATCAGGCCGCGTGCGCCCAGCGGGTCGCACCATTCGGAGTTGTAGCGGATTTCCGTTTTGGCCGGATCCAGTACCAGCGATGCCTGCTTGAAGTAAGTCATGGCATTTTGTTCCACCTGCTCTTTGGTCAGCGGCGGACGCGTGGCGTTACGGCCCGATGGGTCGCCAATCATGGAGGTGAAGTCGCCGATCAGGAAGATCACCTGATGGCCCAGGTCCTGCAACTGGCGCATTTTATTGAGCACCACGGTGTGGCCCAGATGCAGGTCGGGCGCGGTTGGATCCAGGCCCAGCTTGATGCGCAGTGGCACGCCGCTTTGTTCCGAACGCGCCAGCTTTTGCGCGAACTCGCTTTCAATCAGCAACTCGTCGACACCGCGTTTGGTGATGGCAAGTGCCTCTTGTACGTTGTCGGATAACGGCAACGCTTTAGAGGGAGCCGCAGGTGTCGAAGAAGTAGTAGTCATAATTTTTTAAGCGTATTTTTCAGAAAAAGGTAGGCAGCTTCAGGAGTTTGTTATAATCCTCGATCCATCAATCTTGCCGCACGAAAACTAACAAAACATATAATTAGAAGAAATAAAACGTTCCTGAATAGTTCAAGCGGCAAATTTTAACTGATTGCATGAACCAAATACATAAATTCACAAGCTCACGCTTGTTCAGTCTGCTAGGTTCTACGCGCAAGGCGCGCATCATCAGCGCGTCTGCATTGTTTCTCGCAGTATGTGCTTTTGGTGCCGCCGGCGTAGCTCCGCTCGCCCCTGACGCGTCCGATCTGCCGGTGAAAACTGTACAGGAAGCTGTGGTCACGCCAGACCTGAGCGCGCAGATCAATGCGCTGGAACAGCAGTCTTCTAACGAGCATTTTGTGCACGAAGAAAAGATCCGCGCTGGCGATACCCTGGCGACGCTGTTGACCCGCCTGGGCGTGGATGACGATGCGGCCGAGAACTTTATCAAAAAAGATAAGGTTGCGAAAGGCGTCATGCAGCTGAAGACCGGCAAGCGTGTACAAGCCCAGACCGACGACGAAGGCAACCTGCAGTGGCTGCGCGCCACCGTGGTGGATGGCAAGGACGATCCCGTCACCAATATCAAGATCACTCGCAAGGCCGACGGCTTTGTCGCTACCGCCGAACCAGCCAAGCTGGAACGCCGCGTGGAAATGCACGCACGGAACATCACTTCGACGCTGTATGCGGCCACCGACTCCAGCGAAGACGGCGCCAAGCTGCCCGACAATATCGTCAAGCAGATCATTGAAATGTTCTCGACCAACGTCGACTTCCGTGGCGACCTGAAGCGCGGCGACAGCTTTAACGTGGTGTATGAAACGTTCTGGCAGGATGGCGAGTTCGTGCGCGCGGGCCGTGTGCTGGCAGGCGAACTGACCAACCGTGGCACGACCTATCAATCGGTGTGGTTTGAAGATCCGCAAAGCAAACAGGGCGGCGGCTACTACAGCTTCGACGGCAAATCGCTCAAGAAAGCCTTCCTGAAATCGCCGGTGGAGTTTTCGCGTATTTCGTCCGGTTTCGCGATGCGCGTGCATCCGATTTCCGGCCAGTGGAAAGCCCACAAGGGCATCGACTTCCCGGCGCCAACCGGCACGCCGATTCGCGCTGCGGGCGATGGCGTGATCGACTTTGCCGGTACCATGAATGGCTACGGCAACTTCATCGTCATCAAACACTGGAGCAACTACACTACGGCTTACGCCCACATGAGCCGGTTTGGCAATGGCATGAAAAAAGGCGCCAAGGTCAGCCAGGGTGACGTGATCGGCTACGTCGGCACTACCGGCTGGTCGACCGGCGCGCACTTGCACTACGAATTCCGCGTGGGTGGTGAAGCCAAGGACCCAGGCAAGATGAATGTACAGGCACAAGCACCATTGACCGCAGCGGAAATGGGCCGCTTCAAAGTCTATGCGAACGACATGATGCATCGCTTCGCGCTGCTACGTCCGGTGGGCGGCGGCGGCATACCGACCCGCGTCGCTGCGGCGAAGTAATCTCACCAAACAGGCCGCCTAGT
This sequence comes from Duganella sp. CY15W, assembly GCF_009857555.1. Classification (NCBI taxonomy): domain Bacteria; kingdom Pseudomonadati; phylum Pseudomonadota; class Betaproteobacteria; order Burkholderiales; family Oxalobacteraceae; genus Duganella; species Duganella sp. CY15W. The sequence continues at coordinate 425,111 of NZ_WWCQ01000004.1, forward strand.
CGGCCTGTTTTTTATTATCATGCGCTTCTGAGACAGTTCCTTCCGTGCGTAAGCACACACATCCAGAGGCACGTATGACTTTGTACATCGGTTTAATGTCCGGCACCAGCCTGGACGGCGTTGACGGCGCACTGGCGCAATTCCACGGCGACGCCATGGCCACCATCGCAGCCACCTACCTCGCCTTCCCGCCAGCGCTGCGCGCCGAACTGATGACCTTGCAGGCCAGCGGCGCCAACGAAATCGAACGTGAAGCCCTGGCGGCCAACCAGCTGGCGCAATACTACGCCCAGTGCGTAGCGCAGCTGCTGCGCGAATCGGGCAAACAGCCGCAAGACGTCCGCGCGGTCGCCGTGCACGGCCAGACCATACGCCACCGCCCGGAACTGGGTTTCACGCGCCAGACCAACAACCCGGCCCTGCTGGCCGAACTGTGCGGCATCGACGTGATTGCCGACTTCCGCAGCCGCGACATTGCCGCCGGCGGCCAGGGTGCACCGCTGGTGCCGGCCTTCCATCAGGCCCTGTTCGGCAAGGCCGGACAGACGCGCGTAGTGGCCAATATAGGCGGCATCGCCAATATCAGCGTGCTGCGCGGCGACGGCAGCGCGATCGGGTTCGATACCGGCCCCGGCAACGTCCTCATGGACGGCTGGATACACCGCCACCGCCAGCAGGAATATGATGCTGACGGCGCCTGGGCCGCCAGCGGCAAGCTCATTCCCGAACTGCTGTCCGCGTTGCTGACAGAACCTTACCTGGCGCTGCCCGCGCCCAAAAGCACCGGCCGCGACCTGTTCCATATGGATTGGCTCGACGCCCGCCTCGCCGCCCATACGCAGGCGGCCCCGGCAGACGTACAGCGTACGCTGACGCAATACACGGCAGTCACGCTGGCAGACGCCATCAAGGCCCACGGCGATGGCGCAGACGCGGCCTATATCTGCGGCGGCGGCGCTTATAACAGCGTGCTGATGGATGCCTTAGGAAGGGAATTGGGGACGCAGGTTATGGTAGCTTCCACGCAAGCCTTGGGCGTTGCGCCCAACCGCGTAGAAGCACTGGCATTTGCCTGGCTCGGCTATCGCTTCAGCGAGCGCCTGGCGGGCAATCTGCCATCGGTAACCGGAGCCAAGGGCGACCGCGTACTGGGTGCCCTCTACCCCCGTTAACGCTGCTTAGGCAGCAGCCTGTTTTTTACGGCCGCGCATCAGGCCGATCAGGCCCAGACCGGCACCCAGCATCAGATAGGTACTTGGCTCAGGAACGGCGGTGATTTGCAGGGTGTCAATGCCAATGAAGTTGGAATTGTCGCCGGCCGGGCCGCCATCCTGCACCACGTAGCGGAAGGCAAACGCACCGCTGGTCGCGCCGGACAGACCGCTCAGCGTGACGCTGTATTTCGTCCACTCCTCAGGATAACCAAACAGATCCTGGCCAGGATTCACCGACAGCAGCAATTTGCTGAAAGTGCCCACGCTGCTCGAGGTGTTGCCGACATTCGTGCCGCCAACATTGCTGAAACGAACTTCCAGATTGTCCGGCCACAGCGAAAAATCTGAGGTACGGGTATAGAACGACAGCGTATCGCCGTTGTGATAGGTTGAGGTCGGCAAGATCAGCCAGGTGCTGATGTCAGCGGTGCCTGAGCCACTATTGAAATTGGCACCCAGATAGGAGTCGGCTGCGCCCTGATGTGCACTGAATACAGCAGGATTACCCTGGAACCAATCAGTCACGCCCACAGGCTGGCTCAGATTGTTCACGGTCCAGCCGGTGGGGACGCCATTATCAAAATTTTCTGTCAATGCATCAGCGGAAGCAACACCACTGAAAGCTAACGTTACGGCTAAGGCGAGAGCTGATTTAAAGGATACAGACATCTTGAAACCTCCATCGTAGAAGTGGAAGAAATATTTATGTTTTTGGCGGCCACCAGGCCGTCATAATCAAGATATCATGATTGTTAAATTATTGTGTAAATAAAAACAACTTTACATATTAAAATAACTTATAAAAACAACACTAAACATGAGCCTTTTGCGTGGTAAACATGCCCCGCAGTATCAGGTCTATCCCCACGAGAAAATCAGCCCGGTCATCATGTACCGGAAGTTGTTCAGCAACACTGCGTGTGAACGGAAATTGGTCCGCATCCAACCGCGCCCACGCTGCCGCCACCTGGCCCAGAATTGCCGCCCTGTCGCCGCCCAGAGCCCGCCCCAGCTGGGCATTTGCCGCATTTTGCACACTCACGCCAAGGATGTAATTCAGCAATGCTGACGCTGCTGCAAACTGCTGCGGCATGGGCACGCGCATGCGGCAGACCTGCTGTCCCAAGCCCTCCAAAATGCTTACCATAGGTGATTGCAAAGGAGCGCGCGTTAGCGCAGAACCAAGCCACGGCCGCGCGTCGATGGCGTCAAACAGGGCCAGCGCGAGCGCGCGGATGGCTTGCTCCGGCGACACATCGGCCGCAGCTGTCTTGAGCGTGCGTGTAACAATCTCATTGCAAGCCGAAGTCAGCAAATCGTTCTTATTGGAAATATGCCAGTAGATGGCGCCGGTCCCGGTGGCCAGCCGTTCTGCCAGAGCGCGAAAGGTCAGGCCAGCTTCGCCACGGCTATCCAGCAAGGCAATGGATTCTTCAATAATGCGCTCGCGGGACAGCCCATCTTCCCTGCGCGGAGTGTTTTTCTGCATGGCCGTTATCTTGACATACCTGGCCTGCTGCAGCAAAATCTGAATGGAACAACGTTCCATTCAGATTAAACAATGAAAAACATGCCCATTGCAATCATCGGCGCAGGCCTGGGCGGGCTGGTCCTGGCCCGCGTGCTGCACGTCCACGGCATCGCCGCCACGGTATATGAAGCCGAAGCCTCGGCCACGGCGCGCGCACAAGGTGGCCTGCTGGATATCCACGATTTCAACGGCCAGCTCGCCCTCCGGGATGCAGGCTTATTCAGGGAATTCACTGCGCTGATTCACCATGGCGGCCAAGCCACACGCGTGCTCGACAGGCACGGCAAGCTGCTGTTCGCGCAGCATGACGATGGCACTGGCGGCAGGCCGGAAGTCCAGCGCGGCGAGCTGCGCCGCATACTGCTGGAGTCACTGCCCGAAGGCACGGTGCAATGGGGTCACAAGCTGACGCAGGTCATGCCATTGGGCGATGGCCGCCATACGCTGCATTTCGCTCACGGTTCCAGCACCACTTGCGGCCTGCTGGTCGGTGCGGATGGGGCCTGGTCCAAAGTGCGCCCCCTGCTGTCCGATGCCATGCCGGCATATGTCGGCATGGCGCTCATCGAAACCTGGCTGCGCGACGCGGACACCCGCCATCCGGCCACTGCGGCGGCGGCCGGAAGCGGCGCCATGTTCGCCATCGCGCCGGGCAAAGGTATCCTCAGCCACCGCGAGCCCAACGGCATGGTGCACGCCTACATCGCACTCAACCAGCCGGAGGCATGGCTGGCGAAGATCGATTTCAGTGACGGCAGCGCGGCCAAGGCCCGTATTGCGGCCGAGTTTGCCGACTGGTCGCCGACGCTGACCGCGCTCATTACTGCAAGCGATACGGCGCCGGTACTGCGCGCGATCCATGCACTGCCCCAGCAACACCGCTGGCAACGCGTGCCCGGTGTCACGCTGCTCGGCGATGCCGCCCACCTGATGGCGCCGTCCGGCGAAGGCGCCAACCTTGCCATGTATGACGGCGCCGAATTGGCCAAAGCCATTGCCGCCCATCCCGGCGAGATCGAGACAGCGCTGGCGGCGTACGAACAGGAACTATTCCCCCGCAGCGCCCAGGCTGCGGCGGAGGCAGCGCAATTGCACGACATCCTGTACGGCCCCGACTCCCCGCACAGCCTGATCGGCATGTTCCGCCAGTAAAGCTGCGGCGAAGGCGGCCATGATTGGTCAGGATCTGCACAAACAGTCTGGTCACAATCGTTTCACACGACGCGCTTGCGCCCTTAAGCGAGCGCAAGCGCGGCTCGTGCGCTTATTCACATCGAAACGACCTCAAGGAGAATCACCATGCCAGGACCAACACGTACCGCCAACCTGCTCGTGCTGTACGGCCACGGCGCCGTACTTGACCAGACCTTCAACTTCCAGCGCCCAGACGCCAGCAAAATCAATCTGTATTCATGGACGCGCGAAGGCATTCCCGTCTGGGACATCCAGATCCAGGCCGCCGCAACCCAGGCCCTGGCAAACAATACGATTAGCGCCTCGTATGCCACCGTCAACAGCAGCCGTATCGGCGGCGCGCAGTTCAAGGACTACCTCATCGGCGCTCCCACCGGCCTGGCTCTGCCTGCCATCCCGGCGGGTTACGGCACCACCGCCATTGCCGCGCTGGGCGCCACCGTGCGCCATGATGCCCCAACACTGGGCGCCAGTACGCGCCTGATACTGATGGTTGATAACGGCCGGCCAAACATCCGCCTGTCCGCCTTGCTGAACGACGCCAACTTCAATGGCAGGCCGTTCGACGTCCTGTGGTGCGCCTGCAAGAGCTAAAATGACAAACGGCCCGGCCGAAGTTACGACCGGGCCGTCAAGGCCTTATCTCAGCGCTATTCCGCAAAGGTCTTGAAAAGAGACCTACACTGAACAGCATTACGCCCGCAGGCTGTTTTTGCGGGCGCCGGAATTTAAACGGAGAACGACGAACCGCAGCCGCAGGTGGAGGTTGCGCTAGGATTCTTGATCACGAATTGCGCGCCTTCCAGGTCATCCTTGTAGTCGATTTCTGCGCCCACCAGGTACTGGTAGCTCATCGAATCGATCAGCAGCTGGACGCCGTTCTTGACCATGGTGGTGTCGTCTTCGTTGACGATTTCATCGAAGGTGAAACCATACTGGAAGCCGGAGCAGCCACCGCCCTGCACGAACACGCGCAGTTTCAGGTCTGGATTGCCTTCTTCCTCGATCAGTTGGGCCACTTTTTCAGCAGCGCTATCGGTGAAGATGATAGGCGCTGGCATTTCAGCAACAGCATTCATTTCTTACTCCCTACGAGAAAACAATTGAGCCCATTATAGACCTTGGGCGATTTTCCTGCTCCGCCCAGCTTTAAATTTGATGATAAAGCGCACAAAATCAAGGCGCTAGATCAAGGCAGCAGCGCGATCTGGGTCAGGCCGGTGGTTTCTTCCAGGCCAAACATCAGGTTCATGCACTGTACCGCCTGGCCGGATGCGCCCTTGACCAGATTGTCCTGCACCACCAGCACGATGACGGTATTGCCATTGTCCGGACGGTGCAGCGCCAGGCGCAGCATGTTCGAACCACGCGTCGAGCGGGTTTCCGGATGCGAGCCAAACGGCATCACGTCAACGAAGGCGCTGTCCTTATATTGGTCCTCAAACAGCTTCTGCAAGTCTTCGTTGCTGATGTCCTTGGTCAGGCGCGCATACAGCGTCGAGTGCATGCCGCGAATCATAGGCACCAGATGCGGCGTGAAGATCAGGCTGACCTTGTCGGCAGTGAACTTCTGCAGCTGGGCCGAGGTTTCCGGCGTGTGGCGGTGGCCTGCTACACCATAAGCCTTGAAGTTGTCCGACGCTTCCGAGAACAGGGTACCGATTTCCGCCTTGCGGCCGGCACCCGACACACCCGATTTGCAGTCGGCGATGAGCGAGCCGGCATCGATCAGGCCAGCCTTGAGCAGTGGGTAATAGCCCAGCTGCATGGTAGTTGGATAGCAGCCAGGGTTGGCGACCAGATTGGCTTTTTGAATGTCTTCACGGTTCAGTTCGGCCAGGCCGTAGGCTGCCTGTTCCAGCAGGTCCGGGCAGGTGTGCTCGATCTTGTACCATTTTTCGAAGACGGCTTTTTCCTTGATGCGGAAGTCGGCCGCCAAGTCGATGACCTTGACGCCGGCTTTCAGCAGCTCAGGCGCCTGGGCCATGGCGACGCCGTGCGGGGTGGCAAAGAACACCACGTCGCACTTGCTCAGGTCGGCATTTTCCGGCGACGAGAATTTCAGGTTCACGCGGCCACGCAGCGAAGGGAACATGTCAGCGACTGGCAAGCCGTCCTCTTTGCGCGAGGTGATTGCCGTCAGTTCCACGTTCGGGTGGACTGCCAACAAACGCAGCAGTTCTACCCCGGTATAACCGGTACCGCCGACGATGCCAACTTTGATCATTGTTTTTTCCTTAAAAGTGCGTGGGAGAGTGGACCATTTTATCAGCCATGCGCTACCGCTGCATGACAGTACCAAATAGCAAAAAAGCCGCCCGGCATGTAGCCGGCGGCTTTTTGGGAGATGCGCCGCAAGCAGCGCACCACAGCGTAAAAATTAACGCTTCGAGAATTGTTTTGCGCGACGTGCTTTGCGCAGACCAACTTTTTTACGTTCAACTTCACGTGCATCGCGGGTTACGAAGCCAGCGCGTGCCAGATCACCTTTCAGGGCCGAATCGTAGTCGATCAGCGCGCGGGTGATACCGTGACGAACTGCACCTGCCTGGCCGGACTCGCCGCCGCCGTGAACGTTGACTTTGATGTCAAAACGTTCAACGTTGCCGGTCAGTTCCAGAGGCTGGCGAATCACCATCAGGCCGGTTTCGCGCGAGAAGTATTCCGACGCTGGCTTGCCGTTAACGATGATTTGGCCAGTGCCAACTTTGATGAACACACGAGCTACTGCACTCTTGCGACGGCCGGTGCCGTAATTGTAGTTACCGATCATGTCAGTTCCTTAGATTTCGAGTGCTTTAGGTTGCTGAGCAGCGTGCGGGTGCGAACCTTCAGCGTACACTTTCAGCTTCTTGATCATTGCGTAGCCCAGTGGGCCTTTTGGCAGCATGCCCTTGACGGCTTTTTCCAGAGCGCGACCTGGGAAACGCTGTTGCATTTTCAGGAAGTTGGTCTCGTAGATGCCACCTGGGTAGCCCGAGTGACGGTAGTAGGTCTTCTCGGTTGCTTTGGTACCGGTCACGCGCAGTTTGCCTGCGTTGATGATGACGATGAAATCGCCGGTATCGACGTGAGGGGTGAACTCAGGCTTGTGTTTGCCGCGCAGTCGGAGTGCCACTTCGCTGGCAACACGTCCGAGGACTTTGTCCGTCGCGTCAATCACGAACCAGTCGCGCTGGACTTCATGTCCTTTAGCGGAAAAAGTTTTCATGTGATGACTTTCTGTATTAAGAAATTACACGCTCAAATGGTGGTTCCGCTACTGAAACAGCGGACTCGGCCTTTTTATTTTCTTTCCTGAGCGAATGGAAAGCCGACAATCATAACCGCTTGCAGCCTTCGGCGTCAAGCCCGATCTGGCGCGCAGGCCGCAGAAACACAGGGCTGGCGCGCTCCATTACAATATGGACAAAGTTTTCTCACACGGAGAGTGCAATGGAATGCAAAGTTAGCTGGAATGGCCCGTCGGGCATGAGTTTCCTGGCCCAGACCGGTTCTGGCCATCTGGTCACCATGGATGGCGCACCGGAAGGCGGCGGCCACAACCTAGCGCCGCGCCCGATGGAAATGGTGTTGCTGGGCACCGGCGGCTGCACCGCGTACGACGTCGTGCTGATCCTGAAAAAAGGCCGTGCCGACATCCGCGGCTGCGAGTGCGTCTTGAAAGCCGAGCGCGCCGATACCGAGCCCAAAGTCTTCACCAAGATCAACTTCCACTTTGTGGTGACCGGCAGCGGCCTGAAGCCTGAACAGGTCGAACGCGCCATCACGCTGTCGCACGACAAATACTGCTCCGCGTCCATCATGCTGGGCAAGACCGCCGAGATCACCCACTCGTTCGAAATCATCGAGGCCGCGTGAGGCTGCCACGCAGCCAGCGTCAGATGTAGTAGGCCGTGCCGGTCATGACCTTGCCCATGGCCGACATGACTGCCTGCACCGGCGCCGGCACACTGACGGCGCCGAGCCGCTGGGCGGCAGCGCCATGCTCGATTTCATCGACGCGCATCTGATCGACGATCGCGCGCGACTTGGCGTCCTGCGGCGGCAGCCGGTCCAGATGGCTTTCCAGATGCGCCTCGACCTGGCGCTCGGTCTCCACCACAAAGCCCAGGCTGCGCGCATCGCCCAGCACGGCAGCCACCGTACCGAGCGCATACGCGCCGGCATAAAACAGCGGATTGAGCACGCTGATGTGGGAATTGAGCTCACCCAGGCGCTGCGCGGTCCACGCCAGATGGTCCTCTTCCTCCCGGCTGGAATGCTCGAACTGCTCGCGGATGGCGTCCGTACGCGCAAAGCGCGCCTGCGCGTTGTACAGCGCCTGCGCGCACACTTCGCCCACATGGTTCACGCGCATCAGGCCGGCGGCATGGCGGCGCTCCGCTTCGCTCATCTCCGCATCCGCCGCATGGGCCGCCGGCGTCGGCCGCGAGGCCGATGCAACGCCAGTCACCACGCGCAGCGCCTTGTCGGCGCCGGCAATGAAACGGTCCAGGGGGGTGTGAAGATATGCAGCCATGAGCAAACTCGTGTCGTCAGATGGAAAATCCCATTATAAGGGACCACCCTCTTATTTTGCGTCTGCCGCCTCACGCAGCTGACGCTGGCGTTCGATGTAGTCCGCCACCGGCCCGCGCACATCGATCCTGGAAATATCTTTGGCCACGCCCAGGTTCAGGCCCAGCAGGAAGGGAATGTTCTCCAGCGGTACTTCCGTGCAGTACTCGCCAAATGCTTTCAGAAAGCGCCTGGACTCAACCACCTGCACCACCTTCTCCCCGCTCATGTATTGCAGGATGCTGGTAATGCTGTGGCCCTTGCCGATGGTGTGATAGATGAAGCGGTTGAATTCGCTATCGAGCTTGTCGAAATCCAGGGTTTCCTTGGTCATCAGGCTGGACAGGTAATACAGTCCCAGCGCCACGCGGAAAAAGCCGGTGGATTCTTCACGGTCTATGCCAAACTGCATTACCGCCAGTATTTTTTCTTTTAGCTCAGGATTCATTTTTTCGCGACGCTCCCGTATGCGACTATAGCAAGAATAACGGCAAAGCCATCTACATCCAGTAGCTTGCGTGCCGGAATTTTTGCATGCTATTCTTGAAACTTTTCAATCGGGGACGGCACGATGATCGAGGTAAGCAACCTGGCCAAACGCTTTCGCTGGTCCGCGCGCGGCGCTGGTAACGCCACTGCCCGCGATCCGCGCGATCATGACGGCTGGTTCCATGCGGTGCGCGATGTGAGCTTCCGCTGCGGCGCGGGCGAGGTGCTGGGCCTGCTCGGCCCCAACGGCGCCGGCAAAACCACCACGCTGCGCCTGCTCTCCAGCGCCCTCAGGCCCGACGCCGGCAGCATCCACGCCAACGGCATCGACCTGCTTGCCGATCCGCTGGCGGCGCGCAAGCACATCGGCTTTTTATCCGGCAGCACCGGCCTGTATGGCCGCCTGACCGCGCGCGAAAACATCGAATACTTCGGCCGCCTGCACGGCATGAGTCCGCCCTACCTCAAACGCCGCTGCGACGAATTATTCGACCTGCTGCACATGCATGAGTTCAGCAACAAGCGCGCCGACCAGCTGTCCACCGGCATGAAACAGAAATGCGCGATCGCCCGCACCGTGGTGCATGAGCCGCAGATCGTCATTCTGGATGAGCCCACCACCGGCCTGGACGTGATGTCCGCCAAAATCCTGCTCGACTTTATCGCCAGCTACAAAGCGCTGCGCATCCCGCTGATCTTTTCCACCCACCACCTGCATGAAGTGGAAAAGCTGTGCGACCGCGTCTGTATTATCAACCACGGCAAGACCGCCTTCCACGGCACCATGGATGAGCTGCGCCACCTGGGCGCCAGCGCCGATCTGTACGATGCCTTTGTCAGCGTCGTCAACCAGGAAGCCTGAACCATGTGGACCATCTACCTGAAAGAACTGCTGGAACTGGCGCGCGACCGCCGCACCTTCTTCTTCACCGTGTTCATTCCCGTGTTTGCCATGCCGCTGCTGTTTGCCGGCTTTGGCCTGCTGTCGAGCAGCATGTTCAAACAGGCCAGCACGGCCGACATGGCGTACGCGATGTTTGGCAAGGAGCATGCGCCACAGCTGGCGGCACGCTTCGCCAGGGAAAAGGGCTTTCACGAAATTGCGTTGACCAGCCCGGATGACATCAAGGGCGCGATTGCTGCCGAGCGCATCAAGTTTGCGCTGGTGATCCCGCCCGGCCTCGACGGCCAGCTCAGCGCGCAGCAGCAAGGCGTGATCCAGCTGCACTACAACAGCGCCGCCGCCATTGACCTGACACGCAAGCGCGTGCTGTCCGTGATCGGCGGCGAGAACCGCGTACTGCGCGAACATGCGCTGTCTGCCCTCAAGCTCAACCAGCAGCAGCTGGCTTTCGCGCTCGATCCCATCACGCTGGAAGACCACTCCACCGCCGACAAGCGCGAACAAATCGGCGCCATGGTGGGCGGCATGCTGCCGTATGTGCTGTTGATGGTGTGCCTGATGGCAGCCATGTATCCGGCCATCGATACCGGCGCCGGTGAAAAAGAGCGCGGCACGCTGGAAACCCTGCTGCTGGCGCCCGTGTCGCGCACCGGCATCGTGCTGGCCAAGTTCCTGATGCTGTTCACCATCGGCCTGAGTTCGGCGCTGCTGATGATCCTCAGCATGGGGCTGCTGCTGCACTTCTTTGGTCCGCACATCGGCGGCGACCTGGTGCTCATGGTGCGCGCCATCGGCCCGCTGGACCTGGCCATGGTGGCGCTGATGCTGGTGCCCACCGCCGCCATCTTTGCCGCCATCCTGCTATCGATTTCGGTCTACGCCAAAAGCTACAAGGAAGCTGCGGGACTGATTTCACCGCTGATCCTGCTTGCCATCATGCCGATTTTTGTGGCCCTGCTGCCTGGCGTCGAACTGAACTGGAAATGGGCGATGGTGCCGCTCACCAACGTCTCGCTGGCCATGAAGGAACTGGTCAAGGGAACCATGGACTACCGCATGTTATCCGTGATATTAATGTCAACAACCATCACGGCCGGCCTGCTGCTGGCCCTGTGCCGCTGGTGGTTCAACCGGGAGCAGGTTTTGTTCAGGAATTGACTAAGTTGTCTATTCAACTACGTAACCGGCCCTTACAGCCTGTTCCGCCAATTCTGCACTCTGGCGCACATTTTTGCCGCCCATCGCAATGGCGCCCCGAGTCTGGAACAAATTCAATACAATGCCATCATGTGAAAAGTGGTTTGTCGCGCAGAATCAGGAGTTAGCATGGAATTAAGTATCAGCAATTTGTCCAAGACGTACGCCAACGGTGTTGTGGCGTTGGACAATATTTCGCTCACCATCCCCACCGGGATGTTCGGCTTGCTCGGCCCTAACGGCGCCGGCAAATCGACGCTGATGCGTACCATTGCCACCCTGCAGGAATGCGACTCCGGCTCGGTCTTCTTTGGCGACCTTGATGTGCTCGATGAAAAAGACGAGATCCGCCGCCTGCTGGGCTATCTGCCGCAGGATTTCGGCGTCTACCCGAAGGTGACCGCTTACGAACTGCTGGACCATTTTGCCGTGCTCAAAGGCCTGAGCAACCGCCACCGCCGCCGCGAAGTGGTCGATGGATTGTTGCAGCAAACCAATTTATTTGAAGTGCGCCACCAGCGCCTGGGCGGTTTCTCGGGCGGCATGCGCCAGCGCTTTGGCATCGCCCAGGCGCTGCTGGGCGACCCGAAACTCATCATCGTCGACGAACCGACCGCCGGCCTCGATCCGCAGGAACGCGTGCGCTTCCACAACCTGCTGTCCGACATCGGCGAAGACAAGACCGTCATCCTGTCCACGCACATCGTGTCCGACGTGGCCGACCTGTGCGCCAACATGGCCATCATCAACAAGGGGCATTTGCTGCTGTGCGGGCCAACGCAGGAACTGATCCACGAAGTCAGCGACAAGATCTGGGCGCGCTTCATCGACAAGCGCGACCTGCAATCGTTCCAGCTGCGCCATCCGGTGATCTCGTCGCGCCTGCTGTCGGGCCGCACGCTGATCCACGTCTACAGTGATAACGATCCGGGCGATGGCTTCGAGGAAGCCATCGGCGATCTGGAGGATGTCTACTTCGCCACCATCGCCGGCCGCCACCGCGCCGCGAACACCTGCGATTAAGGGCGCATCATGTTTGCCATCGCCTTCTTTGAAGCGCGCCAGCGCCTCAAGCTGATGTCGACCTGGGTCTACTTCCTGGGTTTCCTGGCCCTCACAATGCTGTGGATGGCTGCCGCTGGCGGCTTCTTCAAAGGCGCTTCCGTCACCTTCGGCAGCCAGCTCATCGACTCGCCGCGGTCGCTGATGTTCACCACCAGCTTCCTCGGCTCGCTTGGCGTGATCGTGATTGCCGCCATGATGGGGCGCTCAGTCCAGCAGGACTTCGAGTACGACATGCAGCACTTCTTCTTCAGCGCGCCGATCAAAAAGCACCAGTACATGTTCGGCCGCTTCCTCGGCGCCTACTTCACGCTGGCCGTGATCTTCACCAGCATCCTGCTCGGCGCGTGGCTGGGCAGCTTTGTGCCCGGCATCGATCCGGAACGGCTGGCGCATGCCGATGCGATCGCCTACGTGATCCCCTACCTGATTGTCATTCTGCCCAATATCTTCATCTTTGGCGCCGTCTTCTTCATCATTGCCGCGCTGACGCGGCGCATGCTGCCGGTCTACATCTCCAGCGTGGTCATGCTGATCGGCTACATGGTGGCGCCGGGCCTGGCGCGCGACCTCGACTACAAAACCTTTGCCGCGCTGATCGACCCGTTCGGCACCACCGCCGTGATCCGCCTGACCGAATACTGGCCCATCATCGAGCGCAATACGCGCATGGTGTGGCCGGAAGGCGTGTACCTGCTGAACCGCGTGATCTGGGGCTCGGCCGCACTGGTCGGCCTGCTGGTCGGCTACTGGCGCTTCCACTTCATCGCCACCAGCGACAGCGGCCACGGCAAGCGCACCAGCACCGGCGAAGGCGAAATTCCGCAACACCTGTCGCAGGTCTCGACCAACACCCAGGAAGCGCCAGACTTCCAGTCGCGCAGCCTGGCCTGGCTGCTGCTCAAATCCAGCTGGCTCAACCTGCGTGAAACCACCAAGAACATCTACTTCCTCGTAATCGTGCTGGCCGGCGTGCTCATGATGTTTGCCGCCTCGCTCGACATGGGCTCGATGTTTGGCACCAATACCTATCCGGTTACCTACCAGGTGCTGGACATCGTCACCGAAACCTTCGCGCTGTTCATGATGGTGATTACCACCTTCTACGCTGGCGAGCTGGTGTGGCGCGAACGCGAGGCGCGCATGGGGCAGATGCTGGACGCACTGCCGATTCCCAGCTGGCTGCCGCTGCTGTCCAAGCTGTTTGCGCTGATCGGCCTGCAGGCGCTGCTCATGCTGGTCATCATGCTGACCGGCATGGCGATCCAGATTTTCAAAGGTTACTTCCTGCTCGAGCCCGGCCTGTACCTGCACCAGCTGTTCCTGGTGCACATGCCCTACTACGTACTGATCGCCGTGTTGTCGATCGCCATGCAGGTGATGATCAACCAGCGCTACATCGCCTACTTTGCGATGATTATTTTCTACATCGTCAGCCTGACCGCCGGTACCACCGGACTGGACAATCCGATGCTGGTGTATGGCAATACGCCCACCATCATTTACTCGGCCATGAACGGCTACGGCCACTACCTGATCCGCGAACGCTGGTACGAAGCCTACTGGGGCGGCGCGGCGCTGCTGCTGACTGTGCTGTCGCTGCTGTTCTGGGCACGCGGCACCAACGACGGCTGGCGCCAGCGCCTGCAACTGGCACGCCATGCGCTGACCATGCCGGTGCTGGCCACGATTGCCGCCGGCGTGCTGATTTTTGCCGGCGCCGGCGCCGTACTGTTCTACAACCAGCACGTGGCCGACTGCTACAAATCGGCCTACGACAAGGAAGAAGAAAAAGCCAGCTACGAACGCAAGTACAAGCAATACGCCGTGCTGCCGCAGCCGCGCATTACCGATGTCAAACTGAATGTCGACATCTGGCCGGAACAGCGCACGCTGATCGTCAAAGGCAGCTACACCTTGCAGAACAAGGGCAAGCAAGCCGTTACCGACATCATCGTCACGCAAGACAACACCGTGGCCCAATACCATGTGCGCTTCGGCCAGCAGGTCCGCAATGGCCTGCAGGACAGCGCGCTGGGCTTCTACACCTACAAGCTGACCACGCCGCTGGCGCCGGGCGCCCAGCTGGCCATGGAATTCGAAGTCAGCTATACACCGCAAGGCATCCTGGGCATGGGCCGCGATACGCCGGTGATCGCCAATGGCACCTTCTTCAACAACAGCTTCATGCCGCACATCGGCTACCTGCAGGAAGCGGAACTCAACGACGCCCGCGACCGCAAGAAACACCAACTGCCGGCGCGCGAGCGCATGCTGCCGCGTGACGATCCGGCCGGCCTGGCCAACAACTTCGCCAGCAGCGACGCCGACTGGATCACCTTCGACGCCACCGTCGGCACCAGCGCCAACCAGACCGCGATTGCGCCAGGCATGCTGGTCAAGGACTGGACCAGCAAAGGCCGCCGCTACTTCCACTACAAGATGGACCAGCCAATGCTGAATATGTACGCCTTCCAGTCGGCGCACTACCTGGTCAAGCGCGACTGGTGGCAGGACGTCGGCATCGAGCTGTACTACCATCCGGGCCATGAATACAACCTGGACCGCATGGACAAAGGCATCAAGGAATCGCTGGACTACTACAGCAAAAACTTCGGCCCGTACCAGCACAAACTGGTACGCATTGTCGAGTTCCCGCGCTACGCGCAGTTTGCCCAGTCGTATCCGAACACCATCCCGTATTCGGAAGCGATCGGCTTTATCGCCAAGGTCAACGACAAGAATCCCAAAGACATCGACTACCCGTTTTACATCACCGCGCATGAAGTGGCGCACCAGTGGTGGGGTCATCAGCTGGTGGGCGGCAACACGCGCGGCAGCACCGTGCTGAGCGAAACGCTGGCCGAGTACTCCGCGTTGATGGTGATGAAAAAGAATTTTGGCGCCGGCAAAATGCGCCGCTTCCTGCACTACGATCTGGACATGTACCTGGTAGGCCGCGCGCTGGAGCGCAAGAAAGAACTGCCGCTGGCGGAAAACGAAAACCAGAACTACATCCAGTACCGCAAGGGCAGCCTGGCGATGTACCAGTTACAAGACATCATCGGCGAAGACAAAGTCAACGGCGCGCTCAAAGCCATGCTGGTCCAGTATGGTCACCAGTCCGGTCCTTATCCGAGCGTGAACGTGCTGGTGGACGCGCTGCGCAAGGTCACGCCGGCCGACCAGGCCTACCTCATCGACGACCTGTTCAACCACATCGTGCTGTACGAGAATCACGCCACACTGGCGACCGCGCGCAAGCTCAACGACGGCAAATACGAAGTCAGCTTCACCGTCAGCGCCGCCAAGGTGCGTGCCGGCGAACAGGGCGAAGAAAAAGACGTGCCGATGCGGGACTGGATCGACATTGGCGTCGACGACAAAGACGGCAACAGCCTGCTGCGTGAACGCAAGCTCATCGACAAGAAAGACAGCAACTACACCGTGATCGTCAGCGGCCGGCCAGCGAAAGCGGGCATCGACCCCGACAACAAGCTCATCGACCGCAAGCCCGACGACAATATGATTAACGTCGAACTACAAACCCAGTAAACCCGCCGTGTTCAGGCGGCGAGCTGCAGGCGCTGTTTGCCTTGGGCGGGTGCCGGGTGCAGTTTGAAGACGGCGACAATGGCGGTCAGTGCATCGGCCTGATCGTGCAGCGAGGCTGCTGCTGCGGCAGCTTCTTCCACCAGCGCGGCGTTCTGCTGCGTCACCTGGTCCATCTGGCCGATGGCCTGGTTGACCTGCTCGATGCCGCTGCTCTGCTCCAGCGAAGCCGAAGTGATTTCACCCATGATGTCGGT
The DNA here is from genome assembly GCF_009857555.1 of Duganella sp. CY15W. Lineage (NCBI taxonomy): Bacteria > Pseudomonadati > Pseudomonadota > Betaproteobacteria > Burkholderiales > Oxalobacteraceae > Duganella > Duganella sp. CY15W. Next base: position 441,071 of record NZ_WWCQ01000004.1, read on the forward strand.
CACGCGCTGGATGCTGTCCACCACCTCCGTCATCGTGGTACCCGCTTGCGTGACCAGCATGCTGCCCGCATTGACCTTGTCCAGCGAGTCGTCGATGAGGCCCTTGATCTCTTTGGCAGCGGCAGCGCTACGCTGCGCCAGATTGCGCACCTCGGACGCCACCACCGCAAAGCCACGGCCCTGCTCGCCCGCACGTGCCGCTTCCACCGCAGCGTTGAGCGCCAGGATATTGGTCTGGAAAGCGATGCCGTCAATCACGCTGATGATGTCGGCAATCTTGCGCGACGAACCATTGATGGCTTCCATGGTATTCACCACTTCCGACACCACGCCACCGCCACGCTGCGCGACTTCCGACGCTTTCACCGCCAGCTGATTGGCCTGGCGCGCGTTGTCGGCATTCTGCTTCACGGTCGAGGTCAGTTCCTCCATCGAGGAGGCCGTCTCTTCCAGGCTGGACGCCTGCTCTTCGGTACGGCCGGACAGGTCCAGATTACCGGCCGCGATCTCGCTGGATGCAGTCGAGATGCTTTCCGTACCGTTGCGCACTTCGGTCACAATGCCAATCAGGCCAGCATTCATTTTTTGCAAAGCGTCCAGCAGGCGGCCCGTTTCATCCGTGCTGTTGACTTCGATATGGCTGGTGAGGTCCTTGCGCGCCACGGCCTCGGCGACTTCCACCGCCACGCCCAGCGGTATCGTAATGCCACGCGTGAGACGCCATGCACACACCACGCCCAGCGCCAGCACCACCAGGCCCAGCACGATCATGAAGGTACGGCTGCGTTCATACAGGTCTTCAATGCGCGCCGCGTTGGCATCGATGCTCTTGCGCTGCAAATCCAGCAAGCCGCTCAGCGAGCCCAGGTAGGCCTTGCCGTCCGGCGTGAAACGCTTGTCCAGCACCTCCGCCGCTTCCTCGAACTTGCCGTCCTTCTTCAGCGCGACAATCGCGTCGCGCGAAGCCAGGTAACGTTTGCGGTTGGCCATCATGTCGGTGAACAGGGCTTTTTCCGCCTCGCTTTCCAGCAACGGCTCCACATTCTTCTGCAGGCCATTCACCTCAGCGGTGGACGATGCCGTCTCCTCCGCAAAGAACGGCCCCAGCGACGGATCGGAACTCTTCGAGATGGCTGACGTACGGCGCACGCTCGTATGAATCAAACGATACCAGTCCGCAATCATGCGTTCCTTGGCCAGCGGCTGCTGCATCATGTCGCGCGTGGCAGTGGCGACCGACTGCATGTGACTGATACCGATCACCGTCATCAAAATCATCAACGCCAATACCAAACCAAAGCCCGCCGCAAGGCGCGTGCCAATTTTCAAATTTTTCATGATGAATGCGCCCGCGAAGGCAATATTGGAAATAAAGAAGCGTTACTACTATTGAAACTACGACTCGGGCAGAAGAAGTGAGTTGCCCTACAGAATCACTAGTTTAGCACAGCAACTAATTTAATGCTGGCGTGTGACTAGGCTGTGACGGACAACAAGTTGACGATGCCCATATCGTAGGAACTGGAGATGACCGTGCCGGCCAGGCTGGGATTGGTTTTCAGCAGCTCGGCCCAGTTGCTCGCGGCCTGTTCGGACAGTGTCGTGCTAATCGCGCCGGTGCCCGTATACACCCCCGAGGATGTCGCACTTTCCGCCAGCGAAGAGAGAATGTTCTGATCCTGTGCCAGTTGCGCCGTATTGGACGTATCCACATTGCTGCCCTCTTTCGGCGTAGCAATCGTTTCCTCGGTCTGGCCCGCCTGCTGCAAAGTATTCAACAGACCGGCAGGCGAATACACCGTCGCCCCGGTCGAGCCGCCCAGCGACGCCACCACGGCCGATTGCGCCGACAGCGTCACCGCCTGCGACGACAACTCCGCAGCCGCCGTCGCTGCCGCAGGCGCGGCAGTAGGCACATACGGCTGATAAGCCGCATTGGAAGTCACAGTGTTGAGCGAGACAGTCATGATGCCTTCAATATAGTAGCTGGCAGCAGCATGCGCAAGCGCAAAAAATCCGGGGTCAGGTCCGTCATTTCTACATGAGCCAGTGTAGAAATGACGGACCTGACCCCGGATTGGGCTTAGATCTTGGCGGCGTCGTGGTCGCGCTTGACCTTGTCTTCGTGGCGCTGCACTTTTTCTTCGTGGCGCGCTATTTTGGTTTCCTGTTTATCAGCCTGGCGATGGGCAATGACTTTTTCGTCATGCTTGATTTCCTGCTTCTGCTGTCTGATTACCTGCTGCTCGCCGCGGCGTGCCTGGTCCAGCTGCTGGGCGCCGGCGAGGTCGCCTTTTTTCACGTCGGCTTGCTCGGCGCGGGCCAGCGTGGTGCGCTGCTGACGTTCGGCTTGCAGTTGCTGTTGGCCGGCGGCGACTTCATTTTTCTTCACGGCGATCACGGCATTGTCGTGCTTGATCTCGCGGTTGTCCTGATGGATCTGTTTGCTGTCCTGGCGTATCTGCGTGTTGTCTTGGTGGACCTGGGCCACTGGATTTTGCGCAAACGCTGCAGCGCTGATCATCGAAAGCAGGCCGGTCATCATCAGGGTTTTGGTTTTCATGACTGTGTTCCTTTTCTTGAGGTTTGCAGACCGCTGTTCATCAGCGTCTTGTGCATTCAACGCGGCGGCCTCTAGCAGAGACGACCACATTTCCGTAAGAAAAGTTACGAGTTGTATCTGGCCAACGCTGCCGCCAAGTCGCGTTGCCAGGCACTGGCTTGCGCGCGGTTCCACACCAGCGCCACCTGTTCGACGCACTCGAACGCGCAGTCGGTGACGTGGATGCGGCGTAGCGCCGTATCGGCCAGCGCAAAGTCCGGCAGGTAGGCCAGTGCCTGCCCTGCTTTCACCAGGCTGAGCAGTAGTTGCAGGTCGTCAGTCCAGTAGCGGATCTTGCGCGGCAGCTGGTCGTCACGCCAGCCATCGGAGCGCGCGCCGCGCTGCATGCCACAGAACAGCGACCGCGATGGGCAGGCAAAATCGTGTTTCAACACTTCGGCAGTTTTCGCCTTGAGCTTGCGCGCCTTGACCAGCGGATGGTGTGTACCCGCCATCAGATGCAGTGTGATGCTGCCCAGTGGCGTCACTTCCCACTCGTCCGACCAGTGCTCGCCACGTCCCTCGATCACATCGCTGGTGACGATGGCGGCGTTGATGTCGCCACGCGCCAGTGCGGCCAGCGCTTCGTCTTCGAACATGGCTTGCAGACGCAGGCTCGCTTGCGGGTAGGCGCTCAATGCCTGCGACAGCATTTCGCCATGACGCCACAGCAGAATCGCCGGGCCGGCGATGCGGCTGTCGATCGCGGCCTGCTCGCCCATAAGGTCGGCCTTGGCCTGGTCGGCCAGCGCCAGCAAGGTCTGCGCGCGGATCAGCATGAGCTGGCCACTGTCGTTGAGCACCAGCTGTTTGCTGCTGCGGTCGAACAGCGGCTTGCCCAGTGCCTCTTCCAGCCGCTTGAGCGCCTTCGACACTGCGGACGGCGTCAGATGCAGCTCCTGCGCCGCCGCCCCCAGCGACGGGCGGCGCGCGGCACTGACGAAAACGCGTAAATCGCTGAGGTTCATGGTTTCCTGATGGGACACAAAGAGTGAATTTAAGTTGCTTTACTGGACGCAGACATCATCTTACCATTCCAGCACTATGATTACGACCACACAATGGATCTACCGCCGCCAGCCGACGGGCCAGATCACGACCGAACACTATGAACTCGTCGAGCAGACGCTCGACAGCAAACTGTCCGATGGCGAGGTGCTCATCGCGGCACGCTACTTCAGCGTCGATCCCTATATGCGGATTGGCCAGTCGAGCAAGCCGACCTACGACGCCGAAGCGCATCCGCTGAACACCGTGCAGCAGGGTGCCGTAGTCGCGCAGGTATTGGCGTCCAATGCCGCCGGCTTGAAGGAAGGCGATTGGGTGCAGAGCTACACGGGTTGGCAAACGCACGCGCGGATTCACGCCAGCGCCGTGAAGCGCATCGATCCCGATGCCGCGCCAGTGACCACCGCGCTTGGTGTGCTGGGCATGCCAGGCCGCACCGCATGGTTCGGCTTGACGGAATCCGGCAAGCCGCACGCGGGCGAAGTGGTGGTGGTCTCCGGCGCTGCCGGTGCAGTGGGTTCGCTGGTCGTGCAGTTCGCCAAGCGCCATGGTGCGCGCGTGCTGGGCATCGCTGGCGGCGCAGCCAAATGCGACTGGGTACGCGATACGCTGGGCGCTGACTGGGCCATCGACTACAAAGCCTACCGCGATGCCGATACACTGGGCGCAGAGATCAAACGTCTGACGGGCGGTGTCGACGTCTACTTCGACAACGTTGGCGGCATGGTGACGGATGCGGTCATCCCGCTGATCAACCGCCGCGCGCGCATTGTGATCTGCGGCCAGATCAGCCAATACAGCGGCGGTCTTGAGACACCAGAACTGGGGCCGCGCCTGCTGCACCACATGCTGTACCAGCGCGCCACGATACAGGGCATGCTGGCGCGCGACTACCTGCACCGCATGGATGAAATGATCCGCATCGTCGGGCCGTGGGTGAAGGCGGGCGACATCGTCTTTGAAGAAACCGTGATCGACGGCTTTGAACAACTGCCCACCGCACTGAATTCGCTGTTCACCGGCGACCACCGCGGCAAGCTGCTGGTGCGCGCATGAAAACCTTCGCCGCTTTGATGCTGCTGGCCGGTAGCGCAGCAGCGGCAGACGTCACCTACGGCGAACATGGCATGGCGCTCTTCGGAGGCAAGGATGGCCTGTACGCCTCGCATCTGCCGATGTTCCATGCGCCGCACGATTATCAGGTGGTGCTGCAAGTGCATGTCGCCGATCCGGCCACCGATGCCGCGCTACGCCAGCGCCTCGATGGCAAGACGGCCTTATGGACCATCGCGCCAGAAAAATTCGAGCTCTCGCGCCTGGCGCCACAAGCGGCCAGGCCGCTGAAACGGTTCAACGCGGACCTGGTGCTCGGCCATTTTGAGCAAGGCGGCAAGACCCAGTATGCCGCCTCCACTATCGTGGTCGACAAGATCCTCATGTTCCGCAAGCTCTCGCCGGAGGCCAGCGCCAGCAGCACCGCGAATTACATGCAGATCGGCAGCGGCGTGCAGCGCTATCTGGTCAAACAAATCGACAGCCGGCCTGACTACGACCACATCGTCGCTTACCGCGCGACGCCCGGCACCTCGGCAGAGCCGGTCACGTTGATCAAACAGGCGCTGCGCCAGCCAAGTCCTGCTGAACTAGCCGTCGCCCTCCACACCCGCGGTGACGCCATTGGCGGCACGATCTATTTTTACACCGATGATCTGAAATAAGCGGATATGGCATCGTATGCAGAAATTGCCCCGGACTGCATGCAGCGTTTTGAGCTCCGGACGCTCCGGCAGGTCGGCAGGCAGCCGCAGCCCCCAAACCAGTCCTGCGGAGCGCAGCAGGCATAAGGCCCACCATCCCGGGTCCCATTCATCCATCGCCATTCCCAGACGCGCGGAACCCGGGAACGCATGGTGGTTGTTATGCCAGCATTCGCCCATCGTCAGCAGCGACACGAGCCGGATGTTGCGGCCCTGTACTGCCGCGCCATTTACCTCATACTGCATCACGCCATGATTGTGGGCGAAATAGCCGATCAGCCAATGACCGAAAACGCCTGCGGTCACCCTCGCGCAGGTGCCGAAAAACACAAAACCCCAGCCGCCCCACCAGTAGAACAACAAGGCAAGCGGTAATTGCTGGAGCATCCAGGTCCGCTCCAGAAACCGGTAGAAGCGGTCATTCGCGATGCGGGGTTCGATATGGATGTCGGGTTGGTTCTGCAAATGCAGTTCGCAGTTGAGCTGCCACCATGCGTCAATCCAGAATGCGCGGCCATGACGCAGATAGTCGTGACATGTCGATAGGCGCTGGGCATAATCGCGCAGCTCATGCTGGCGCAGCAAACCTAGCGGCCCCGCCAGGCCAACCTGGACGCCCAGATATACCAGCACATACTCCAGCCATCGTGGACACTGAAAACTGTTATGTATCAGCTTGCGGTGGCTGCCAAGCGAATGGCCGAACAACAGCACCACCGCAGTGGCGCTCAGGAAGAGTGCGAATGCGGACCAGCTAAACGTCATCACGCCACCTGCCAGCGCGCTGAATGCCATGCCAAGAAACCACAGGGACTTCAGTGGTGCGTATCGCACCTCGCCCACAAGAACATCTGCAGCGGTAGCCGCTTTGACCCGATGCTGGTCATAGTGTGAGAACGACATGCTGCACCTCCTTGAGGATAGACGGGTTAGACGGCCTTCTTTTTCTTGCTCAGCGCTTTGGATTCGCGTTTCAACGGCCGCCCAGTGGGGCAGACTTCCAGCGCGTAGCCGGTCAGTGTATTGACCAGGCTATCGGCGTTCAGTTGATAAAGCACGAACTGCCCTTTGCGCTCGCTGGTCACCAGGCCGGCATTTTCCAATATCGACAAATGGCGCGAAATGGCTGGAGCGCTCATGTCAAAACGCTCGGCAAGCTCGGAGGTCGATAACGCCACTTCCGACAAATACGCCAATATCTGTCGCCTGGGCCTGGATGCCAGCGCCTCGAATACGCGATCTAGTTCCATGAATTTAAGTATTAACGAATAAGTTAATATTTAAATCCTCTTCTGCGCGTAAGTCAAATGGTTTTATTGGAAGTTGGCGGGATTGACGATGACATCGGCCACCATTGTGGTGATCTCAGATTGAATCGTCCTCGTCATAAAAAAAACGGGACACTTGCGTGTCCCGTTTCTTTAAGCCGCTTTTTTAGCAACGGCTTTCTTGGCTGCCGGTTTTTTCGCTGCCGGCTTTTTGACGGCTGCAGCTTTTTTGACCGGGGCTTTTTTCACCACAGCTTTTTTCTCTTCCGCTGCACCCTCTTCGGTCGCTGCGGCAGCTTTGCCTTTGGCCGGCGCCTTGGCTTTGCGCTCTTCAAACTCGAAGCTGATCTTGCCGTCCTTGCCCTTCACCAGGAAGGCCTTGAACGGACGGCGCGTGCGCTGCGAAACAAAGCCTGGCAGCAGATCGGTCTTGCCGTCGTTGAGCAGCTTGGCCATCTGCTCCGGCAGAATCTCCTGCTGCAGGATGATGCGGCCGCTGCGGAAGTCGCAGGTCTTCGGTTTGGCGACGCTATGTTCGCACACATAGGCCAGGCCCATTTCGTAGACGCCACCATTGCACTTCGGGCACAGACCCAGCGGGGTCTGGCCGGTGAAGTCCACGGGTTCCGAATCTTCCGAGTCATCGTTCTGGCCGAAGTCGAACTCCAGCTTGAAGTTCTTGATCTCTTCATCTTTCACGATGCGCAGGATGGCCGCGAACGGACGGCCCATCTTGGAGCGGAAGCCTTGCAGCGGGCCGATGGTACGGTCGCGCAGCAGCTGTTCCACTTCGTCGATTTCAAACTGGCGGCCACCCGGCGTTTTGCTCATCGAGAATTCGCACTTGGTGCAGGCAAAGCGGCGATAGTTTTCCTTCACCACGCTACCGCAGTTCGGGCATGGCGCCACCAGCGTGTGGTACTCGCCCGGAATCGTGTCGTTGTCGTATTCCTTGGCGCGCTTGACGATCACCTGGGTCATCTGCGCAATCTCACGCATGAATTCATCACGCGAAATTTTGCCCTTCTCCATTTGCGACAGCTTGTATTCCCACTCGCCGGTCAGCTCTGGCGCGGTCAGCTCGTTGACGCCCAGGCCACGCAGCAGCGTCATGAGCTGGAATGCTTTGGCGGTCGGCATCAGCTCGCGGCCTTCGCGCAGCAGATACTTCTCGGAGATCAGACCTTCAATCGTGGCGGCGCGCGTGGCTGGCGTACCCAGGCCCTTGCCGGCCATGGCGTCGCGCAGTTCGTCGTCTTCCACCAGCTTGCCGGCGCCTTCCATGGCGGACAGCAGCGTTGCCTCGGTGTAGCGTGCAGGCGGCTTGGTGACCAGGCCATTGGCGTCGACCTTGTCGGTCAGGACTTTCTCGCCTTTGGCCACCGGCACCAGGCTCTTGTTGCTGCCTTCTTTCTCTTTGTCGTCGCCGTCCGCTTCCTTGCCGTAGATCGCCAGCCAGCCCGGATTGGTCATGACCTTGCCTTCAGTCTTGAAGGTGTGGCCCGACACTTCGGTGTAGCGCGTGGTGACCTGGAATTCCGCCACCGGGAAGAACACGGCCATGAAGCGGCGCGTCACCAGGTCGTACAGTTTTTGCTCAGGCTCGGACAAATTCTTCGGTGCGATCGGCGTTGGAATGATCGCAAAGTGATCCGAGATCTTGGTGTTGTCGAAGATGCGCTTGTTCGGCTTGACCCAGCCTTTGTCCAGAATCTGCTTGGCGAACTGGTGATAGTTATTGTTCTCTTTCACCGAGTCCAGCGTCTGCTTGACGGTGTCCAGATAGTCTTCCGGCAGGTGGCGCGAATCGGTACGCGGGTAGGTCAGCACCTTGTGCTTTTCGTACAGCGCCTGCGCCAGGCCCAGGGTATTTTTTGCCGAGAAGCCGAAGCGCGAGTTGGCCTCACGCTGCAGGCTGGTCAGGTCGAACAGGCCAGGCGCCATCGAGGTGGTCGGCTTGGATTCTTCGGTAACGTTACCCTGCTTGCCGCGCACTGCCACCGCGATGGAGTCGGCCGCAGCCTTGCTCCACAGGCGTTCGGCGCGTTTCTCGGGATCGTTCTCGTCCTTCTTGAACTTGGTGTCCAGCCAGCGGCCTTCGTAGACGCCGGCGGCGCAGACGAATTCCGCGCGCACTTCCCAGAAGTCACGCGAGACGAATTTCTTGATTTTCTCTTCACGCTCGACCACGATCGACAGCGTTGGCGTCTGCACGCGGCCCACGGTGGTCAGGTAGAAGCCGCCCTCTTTCGAGTTGAAGGCGGTCATGGCGCGGGTACCGTTAATGCCGATCAGCCAGTCCGCTTCCGAGCGGCAGCGCGCGGCGTCGGCCAGCGGCATCATCTCGTCGTCGGTGCGCAGATGCGAGAAGCCGTCGCGGATCGCGGTCGGCGTCATCGACTGCAGCCACAGACGCTTGACCGGCTGCTTGGCCTTGGCGTTCTGCGCGATCAGGCGGAAGATCAGTTCTCCTTCGCGGCCCGCGTCACATGCGTTAATCAGGGTGGTCACGTCTTTACGCTTGATCAGCTTGTTGAGCACCTTGAGGCGGGCTTCGGTCTTGGCTATCGGATTCAGCGCAAAGTACGGCGGAATCATCGGCAGGTGCGCAAAGCTCCATTTGCCGCGCTTGACGTCATGTTCTTCCGGGACGGCGATTTCCAGCAGGTGACCGACGGCGGAGGACAACACGTACTCGTCGGATTCGAAGTACTCATCGTGCTTGGTAAAGCCGCCAAGCGTCTTCGCGATATCGTTCGCGACAGAAGGCTTCTCGGCGATGATGAGGGTTTTGCTCATATTTTTAATATCTCGTTTGTAACACTTTGGAGGGACAGCATGCGCATGATACATGCATAGCGCAGCAATCTGCACGTTTCTGTCACAGTCTTGTCAAAGCGCCAATAATAAGCGGATTGCCGGCAGCACTGCAAGCGCACTGAGACGCGACGCCGATTATGGCGTGCTTTTATTGCGCACAGGGAAGTTTTTGGACTTAATGCAACAGGCGCGGCGCCTGGTCTTCGTCCGAGCCAAACAGATCGTCGAACATCAGGGCATCCGGCTCTTTGCCCTGGCTCCAGAGCAACATCAGCACGATGACCTTGAGCTTGCCCAGCGACACCGGCATTTCGTCCAGCGCCAGCGCGCGCTCCACCACGATTTCGCGTTGCAATGGAGACAATACCTTGGCGGATTCCAGGAACTGGATGAAGCCGATGGCGGCCGGCCCCAGCGCATCCACTTCCTCTTCAACATAGAAGCGGGTACCGGTCGAGGTTGCCGTGAGCGAATGTTCCACACCGGCCATGGCCGTCAGGTCAGTCAGCCACACCAGGGCCTCGGAGATCTCGACGTCGTCAAAACCGACGGCCGAAAGCTTCTTGGCCAATGCAGCCGGTTCCGGACAGGCATCGGGACGGTAATAAGTCTCGTAGAGATAAACAAGGACGTCGAACATGGCTCTACTCTATCAGTTAAAACAGATTGGATACAAGTGCTGTTCAGGTCCGTAGGCGCTGGAACATGCCGCCTGGCAAGCGTTCCAGCAGACCTGCCAGCTCCAGCGCCAGCAACTGTCCTTGCAGCTCGGCAGCGGATTGTCCCAGATGCAGCGCCAGCACTTCGGCCTGTACCGGGTCTGAGCCGACGGCCTCCAGCACGCGGTCGACAAAACTGTCATCGAATCCCGCCCTGCCGCCCGCCGCGCCGTCCGTTTCCATTTGCAAAGCTTGCAATACATCCGCAGCAGTTTCCACCAGTTTGGCGCCCTCGCGTATCAGCTGGTGACAGCCTTTGGACAGTGTCGCATGAATTGATCCCGGCACGGCGTACACATCGCGGCCTTGCCCGGCGGCCAGCCGCGCGGTGATGAGCGAGCCGGACTTCTGCGCCGCTTCCACCACCAGCACGCCGCGCGACAGGCCGCTGATGATGCGGTTGCGGCGCGGGAAAGTATCCTTGCTGGGCGCGGTGCCCAAAGGACACTCACTAATTAAACAGCCCTCTTCGGCGATCCGGCGCGCCAATCCGCTATTGCGCGCGGGATAGATACGGTCAGCGCCCGTGCCCAGCACGGCAATGGTGCTGCCAGGGCCGTTCAGGCCGCCCGTGTGGGCGGCCGCGTCAATGCCCAGCGCCAGCCCGGACACCACCGTCACCCCCGCCTCGGACAGGCTTTGCGCCAGCTGTTCGGCGTTTGCCACGCCCTGGCGGCTGGCGTTGCGCGAACCGACCACTGCCACCGAGCGCGCCAGCAACAACTCTGCACGGCCCTTCACGTACAGCAGCAGCGGCGCGGCAACGATGTTGCTCAGGTATTCAGGGTAGCCGGGGTCGCCCCATAGCAGCAGGCGGTTGCCGGGCTGCTGCTGCCAGGCCTGCATGGTATCCAGCCATGCCTCGGGCACGGCGGCGCGCGGTCCCAGGATGGCGTCGGCCTGACCCGGTTTGACGAGGGCCAGCAACTGCGCGCGGCTAGCCGCAAAGATGGCGCTTGGCGTCTTGAAGCATTCCAGCAGGCGATGCGCTGTCAACAGGCCGATGCTGCCGGTCTGTTGCAGACGCAGCCAGTCCGCCAGCACCGGCCTGCTCACTTCGTTTGGGGTGTCCGTGGCTTGCACGGTAGGGCTTACTCCGGCGACTTGGCAACGTCGCCCACTTCCACCGGCGCTGTCACCTGCATGATCAAGCCGTAGGAAATATGCTTGAACGTGCGGAAGATAAACAGGCTGCCCACTTCTTCATCCGGCAGCCTGACCTGCTGCTCACGCCCGAACCAGCCTTTCTTGGCCGTGGAATCGCTTACAGTTCTTCCCGCATGGTACAGCTGCAAAACCGCGCCAATATCGAGCCCATCAAGCTTTCCGCGATTAATGCTGACAATCTGATTCTGGCCCGCGTGGGTCACGCCGCCGTAGACCGCCACCACGTGCGCCGCCACCTGCTGCTCCGGCGGATGCGGCACGTAGTTTTGCATCGGCGTCGGCGGCACGGCGCGCAACTGGTCGCCCTTGCCCATTTCCTGATTGGCGGTCGCCACCGTAAAAGTGTGCACATCGCTGGCGCCCGGCCTGGCTTCCGCCTGCAATTTCAGCGTGCCCAGATAAAACGCCTCGTAGCCAATGATTTGTTTGGTAACCGGATCTTTCAACGGCGCACCGGGGCGGAACACCTGGAACGAACTGTTGTCCTTGAGCTCGCCGCGCACATAGGCCTTGTCGCCCTTACCGAGGAAGACGCGCCCTTCCTGCGTGGCCACGATGCGCGGCGCTCCTTTCAACTCGTCATCTTCAATAATCAGCGGCTGGGTCAGGAACGGTTCGATCACACCGGCTGGAATGGAGGGCACGGCATCCTTGCCCAAGCCCTGAGTACGGGTGCGTGGCTGCAGGCGGTCATTGCTGAGCGAGCCGACGCCGCCATCAGCATCAAGCCGATTGCCCAACCGCAGGCGGCCTGCCGCACGGTCAAACCAGATGATCTGGCCCGGATAGATCCAATGGGGATTGGCAATTTCTTCACGATTCATGCCCCACACAGTGGGCCAGCACCATGGTTTTAGCAGGAAAGTCGCGGAAATATCCCACAGGGTATCGCCTTTGACGACCGTGTGGCTGTCCGGCGCATCGGCACGAAACTCGCAGCTGAGGGGCGCCGCCGAGGCGGCCGAGGCGACGGCAAAAAGGGCGGCCAGTGCTAAGCGGGTACCGACTGTGCTAAAATTTTTCATTAATAGGTCCAGTAAGTGCGCCGCAAGCACACGGCAGCTGAGCAGTAAAGCTTGCCAATTTGAATCAAATTCTGCCCATAAAACCCTGAACTAGCAAGCGAAACCGCGCACCACAAAACGGCGTGGTTATCCGGCATTAACCCAGGCATTAGCAAGGCATTCACATAGTTTTCACTTCGTTATCATGGCTATTCTAAATATTCTGCGTTACCCCGATCCACGTCTGCACAAAGTGGCCGTACCGGTCACTGTCTTTGACGAGCGTCTGGAAAAACTGGTGGCCGACATGGCCGAAACCATGTACGACGCGCCCGGCATCGGCCTGGCCGCTTCCCAGGTGGACGTACACGAGCAAGTGGTGGTCATCGACATCACCGAAGACAAGAGCGCGCTGGTCGCCTACATCAATCCGGAGATCCTGTGGAGCAGCGACGACAAGCAGGTCTACGACGAAGGCTGCCTGTCAGTGCCGGGCATCTACGATGGCGTTGAGCGCCCATCCAAAGTCAAGGTGCGCGCCTACGACGTCAAGGGCCAGCCGTTTGAAGTGGACGCCGACGGCCTGCTGGCGGTCTGCATCCAGCACGAGATGGATCACCTGCTAGGCAAAGTCTTTGTCGAGTACCTGTCGCCGCTCAAGCGCAACCGCATCAAGGCCAAGCTGCAAAAGGAAGAACGCGGCATGCAGCGTGAAGCCCAGTTGCGCGCCCAAGGCCGCCGTTTTTAATCGATGACCCAGGCCATGAAAGTCATTTTCGCCGGTACGCCCGAATTTGCCGCCGTCGCCTTGCAGTCGCTGCACGAGGCAGGCTTTGAGATCCCGCTGGTCCTGACCCAGCCTGATCGCCCGGCCGGCCGCGGTATGCAGTTGCAGCCGTCTGCCGTCAAGCAGTACGCGGTCAAGCATGGTATTGAAGTGCTGCAGCCGCTGTCGCTGCGCACCGACAGCAAGGATCCGCAGCGCGCGGAAGAAGCCAAGGCCGCGCATCAGCGCCTGCTGTCCACGCCCTACGATGTGATGGTGGTGGCAGCCTATGGCCTGATCCTGCCGCGCAGCACGCTGGACATCAAACCGTGCATCAACATCCACGGTTCGCTGCTGCCGCGCTGGCGCGGCGCCGCGCCGATTCATCGCGCGATCGAGGCGGGCGACAGCGAGACCGGCATCACCATCATGGAAATGGAAGAAGGCCTGGACACCGGCCCGATGCTGCTCATCGAACGCATCGCCATCGACGACAGCGATACCACCGGCAGCCTGCACGACAAGCTGGCCGCATTGGGCGGCAAGATGATCGTCGAAGCGCTCAACAAGATGCAGCACCAGCAGCTGGAAGCCGTGGTGCAGCCCGAAGAAGGCGTCAACTACGCCGCCAAGATCAGCAAGGAAGAAGCCACGCTGGACTTCACGCAATCGGCCGTGGACATCAGCCGCAAGATCCGCGCCTTCAATCCCTTCCCTGGCGCGCATGGCTCGGTGAATGGCACCGTCATCAAACTGTGGGGTGCAGAGGTCCTGGATGGCGGCAGCAAATCGCCGGCGGGTACCGTGCTTGCAGCCGATGCGCAGCATGGCATCGTGGTCGCTTGCGGCACCGGTTCGCTGCGCCTGACCGAACTGCAAAAACCAGGTGGCAAGCGTCTGCCTGCCGCCGAGTTCATTAAAGGCTTTCCGCTGGAAGGCCTGAGCTTCGCTTAATTCAAGGTGAAGTGTTCGGCGCAGACGCCTTCCACCGGGTGGACTGCGCCGTGATCAATCAGCACCGTGCGCAGTGCCAGCAGCGACGCATGCTGCCTGGCCAGCGCGGCCTGCTGCTGCTCCACCTCCTGTAGCAAGATGCTGGTCTGCCGCATGGTCTTCTCGATCGAGCACTTGCCGTTCAAATCCAGCAGGTCGCGTATCACCTCCAGCGAAAAGCCCAGCTTCTTGGCCGTCTGTATCAGTTGCAGGCGCTCCGGCGCATTGTCGGCGTACTCGCGATAGCCGGATGGCGTGCGCGATGTCGGCGCCAGCAGGCCCTGCTCCTCGTAATAACGGATAGCGGAGGTGGCAATGCCAGCCTTCCGCGAAAGTTCGCCTATTTTCATGTAATCTCTTGACTCTCAAGTTGACTTGAAACTTTATTATAGGTCCGTCCTCCCTGGCCTGCCTGGCACAGGGTCTTATTACAAAATGGAGTAAGCATATGACTCAAGTGATCGATAAACTGAACTGGCGCTATGCCACCAAAAAATTCGACCCGGCCAAGAAGCTGGATGAAGCGGTGGTCGAGCGCATCATCGAAGCGGCGCGTCTGGCGCCTACCTCCAGCGGCCTGCAGCCGTTTGAAGTGTTCGTGGTGAAGAACCCGGACCTGCGCGCGAAGATCCGTGAAGTGGGCTGGAACCAGTCGCAGATCACCGAAGCGTCGCACCTGCTGGTCTTCGCGGCCTGGGACAACATCACGCCAGAGCGCGTGAACATGATGTTCGACCTGACCAACGAAGTGCGCGGTTTCATCAACGAAGGCTGGGAAGCTTACCGCAAACAGCTGCTGGGCATCGTCGCTGCACGCGGCGACCAGGCCAACTTCGACGCCGCTGCACGCCAGGCTTATATCGCACTGGGCACGGCACTGGTGGCCGCCGCCTTTGAAGGCGTGGATGCAACGCCGATGGAAGGCTTCGATCCAGCAGCAGTGGATCAGATCCTGTCGCTCAGGGAACGCAACCTGCGCAGCGTGGTGATCCTGCCACTGGGCCATCGCCAGGCAGATGGCGACTGGCTGGTGAACCTGAAAAAGGTACGCCGTCCACGCGACAAGTTTGTGACCGAACTGGTTTAATCGGTCAACGAGACGACGCGGTCGCCGTCCGCAGGCTTGCAGCCTTCGGCGACCGGCGTCCAGCCACGATGGATGACGACCTGTTTATCATCGTGGCATAGCTCAACGCGTTCACTTTGCGGAAAGCGGACGCGCACGAAGTGTTCAATCGTGGTGGGCAGGCTGATATGCAGCCGTAGCGCTTCACGGTCCTCGTCCGGGTGATCGTCCAGATGCACCAGCGGCACAAAGTACGAGGCCAGCATCCACCAGCGCGATCCTACCTCCACCGGCTCCGGCGTGTAGTGTTCATTGCGCAGCCAGCGCTGCGCGCGTTCGCGCACATCCTCACCATCTTGCAGATCGCCCCAACCGGCAGCCATCATTTCGATCAGCCATTGATTGCAGTTCTGGTAGCGCAGGCCGTAGGCGTAGGCATTCGCGCTGTACTGCGCGGCCAGCAGATGCAAGGCGCGCGGCGTATCCAGCAGCGCGGGCTTGAGCGCCAGCACGGCTTGCGGCGGCAGGCGTACGATGCTCAGGTAGCCCAGTGCGGGGTCGTCCGTGCCCATCGCAAAGCCGGCCAGGCCCTGATCATAAATGCGCGGCCGGCCCTCGTCGCAAGCGTAGTACAGCTGGCGCGCAGACCAGATTCCCTCTTCCGAACGCCAAGCCAGCGCGGCATGTGAATAGCGGATGTTGAAGCGCGACAGATCAAGGCCGGAGCGGCTGACCAGCGCCACGCTTTCCTCGCTGCCCGCCAGTTCCTCGCGCAGCACGGCGGCAAAGCGCAGCAGGCGATCCTGTTCGGCAGCGGTCAGTTCATGCGTACGGTCGCAGAAACGCGCGGACGAAGCATGGGCGACGCCGGTGGCCAAACACAGGCCCAGCGCCAGTGACCGTAACAGTTTCAAAGGCTCAGCGGACGCGAAGCAAGTTCGCCATACCATTCATCCACCAGCACCAGGTAGAACGGCTGACGGTTATCCGTGCGGCCAAACTCGATGCCGTAGACACGGTTATGTGCATACATCGCATCGCCAACCGCCAGCTGCTGCTTGTCGAACGTGACTTGCGGCAGATCGAGCACGATGCGCTGTTCGGGATCGTCCGCCTGCATGGTCACGCGCGTGCGGTCAGCGCGGCCCGGGGTTGCCGCGATCTGGATGATGCGATAGTCCGCATCTGCCACGCGCTTGTGATTGTTCGAACTATTGCTGGAGCCGGCAAACGAGTCGGACACGCTGCCGCTGGACGCGGAACCAGCGCTGGATGCCGAAGAGGCAACGCTCTCCGCATAGCTGTTCATGGAAAAGGCCAGCGCGCCAGCGGCGCAGATCAGGCGCATGGTTAAAGTGACATTCATCTGCACGTCCTTCCTGTCTAAAGAGGGCAGTATATCGCTTCAACCTTAAATTGCGGCAGCTTGTTCGATGATCCAATCGCGGACAACAACGGCATCCGCACTGGCGCCGGCATTCACATGCAGCCAATAGGCATAACCACATTCAGACGGCGGCTGTGCGCTCGCCAGCACCAGCCTGCGTTGCGCCAGCAGATCCCGCACCAGCGGCACGCGGCCAAGCGCCACACCCTGCCCCGCCAGTGCCGCCTGCACTACCTGGTCATACTGATTAAACCGCAGCACGCTGCGCGGCTTGGCACGCCCGGCGCCAGCGGCATGCAGCCACGCTGGCCATTGCAGCCAGGGACGCGAAACATCGTCAAACTCCAGCAGCGTGTGCTGGCGCAGCTGCGTTTCGATCGCGCTGACCTGCAGGGATGGATGCGCCACAGCGACCAGCGCTTCATCAAACAAATGCAGCGCGCCTGCCGGCGCATCTTCCGCGCGGCAGTAGCGGATGGCCAGGTCGATCTGTTCGCGTTCAAGATCGGCAAAGCGGTTGCTGGCCGCCACACGCACATCGATATCCGGCGCGGCCTGCTGGAACGCGTTCAGGCGAGGCAGCAGCCACAAGGCGGTCACACCGATACTGGCGCTGACGGTGACTGGCTGGCGCGTCTCGCCGGGCCGCAGTGTATCCAGCACTTCACCAATCTGCTCCAGCATGGAATCTGCACTGCGGAACAGGCGCCGGCCTTCCGCCGTGAACTCGATCGAACGGTAGCCGCGCAGCAGCAGCGGATAGCCAAGCGTCGCCTCGAGCGCCTGCACCTGACGGCTCAGCGCAGATTGCGTCAGGCACAAGTCCTGCGCCGCCAGCGTGATACTCATGCGGCGGCCGACTGCGACAAAGCTGCGCAACAAATCCAGCGGCGGCAGGTCAAGGAGTCGTTTGGTCATGGTCCAATGTATCACATGCCTGGAGCGAATGCGAAAGCATCCAGAATACCGTTTGAGCGGCCTGCGACGATGCGATTCAATGAAGCACATCAACCAAGGAGCTCACCATGACACCTGCCCTCGCCACTTCGCTGGAATACCTCTGCCCGACGCCACATCGTCCACACACCTGGATGTATCCGGCCCCAGATGGCCAGCCTGCGGACAACGCTGACTACGCACGCAAGCCCGTCACCATCCACAACGCGCGCACCGCCGCCACGCTGCTGGACCAGGAAGGCTACACGCTGCGCCATGCGCCAAGCGCGGTGGCCGATTTCTTTGACAAGGAAGAAGTCGCGCGCCGCTACTACCCGGAGGTGGCGGAACTCGCTCTCTCCGCCACAGGCGCCAGCGAGGCGTTTGTATTTGACCACCTGGTCCGCCAGCGCCAGCCCGGCACGCCACAAGCGTTCGGCCGCGTCCAGGGCCAGCGCCCCGGTGCGGCGGGACGCGTGCATTGCGACTTCACCGCTGCCTCGGCACAGCGCCGCCTGATGCTGGAACTCGGCCCACGCGCAGCGGACGTGCAGCGCTACGCCATCTTCAATCTATGGCGTTCCGTTCTACACCCGGTACTGGATGCGCCGCTGGCGATGTGCGACGCCCGCAGCGTCGCGCCAGAGGACCTGGTCGCAAGCGACATCATTTACCCCGAGCGTACCGGGGAAATTTATCAGCTACTCCACAACCCCGCTCACGCATGGTCCTACTTCCCGGCCATGACGCGTGACGAGGTATTGATCTTCAAGCAGTTCGATTCCGCAGCAGCGGCCTGCTACACGCCACACGCAGCGTTTGAACATCCGCTGGCGCCGCCCGATGCGCCGCCGCGTGTTAGCATCGAGATCCGCTGTCTGCTGGTTTATGCGTAAGGAGTAGACCATGAACGAAATCACCTGCTGGTTCGACTTTGCAAGCAACTACAGCTACCTGAGCGTGTTGCGGTTGGCGCGGCAAAAAGAAGTCATCGTGCACTGGAAGCCATTTTTGCTCGGGCCGATTTTCAAGGAACTGGGCTGGAACAACTCGCCGTTCGTGCTCCAGAAGGACAAAGGCGACTACGTCTGGATGGACATGCCGCGCCAGTGTGCAAAGTATGATCTGCCGTGGCGCCAGCCATCCGAATTCCCGCGCCGCTCGATATTGGCGGCACGTGTCGCGCTACTCGGTGACCATCAACCGTGGATCGCCGAATTCTGCGCACGCACCATGCTGGCCAATTTTGAACACGATGAAGATATCGGCAATGAGACTGTCATCGCCGGCATCCTCACCAGCATCGGGCTGGATGCCGACGCGCTACTGAATGCCGCCCAGTCCGACGACAACAAGGCCCGCCTTCGCGCCCGCACTGAAGAAGCCTGCGCCCTCCACATCTTCGGCGCCCCCACCTTCTTCGCCGGCGCCGATATGTACTGGGGCAACGACCGCCTGGATGATGCTCTCGCTCAAGCGACGCGCTAGTTACAGCACCTGCACCAGCTGCGCGAGGGACAGGCGCGGGGTTTCCATCTGGCGGATTTGCGAGACGCGCGGCAGCACCAGCCGGTGGCGGCGCACGTGGCGGTTCCAGTCATGGTTGGCTTTTTCTTTTTCAGCGCAGTAGTAACTGCGCTCATGGTCGAGGTGCAGGCTGACCAGCGTGTGGCGTGCGCGCACGCCGCGAATGCCGATGTGATTCAGCCGCAGACCGATATTCAGATCGCCGCCGCCATACGCCATCGCTTCATCAAAGCCCCCCACCGCCAGCACATCCTCACGCCACGCGCAGCTGTTGGAACCACTGAAGGCGTTACGCGGCGTCAGCCAGTCCATCAGCCGAGCCAGGCGGCGATTGCGCGTAAGACGGTTGGCGTTCTTGCGAAAGCCCGGTATCGCACTCAGAAACGCATAGTCGAACACGCGCTGGTCGCCGATCGCCGCCAGCAGATCGTGGCGCTCGTGATAAGCCTCCGGAATGCTGACATGACTGCCGCCCGCCAGGAACATCCCCGGCTGCATGAGCCGCACATAGCGCTCGACAAAATCATCGCGCGGAATGCAGTCGCCATCGGTGAACAGCAGCAGTTCGCCACTGGCCGCCAGGATCGCCCGGTTCAGCGCGCGGAATTTGCCAAAGCCGTGCTGCTCCTGCATCTGGTGCAGCAGCGGCGGCAACGGCACGCCGCGCAAGCGCAGCGCATTAATTGCGGCGCCGATCGATGGATCAACGCCGTCCTGTGCAATGATGATCTGGTCCGGCCGGCGGGTTTGCTGTGCGTACCCGGTCAGCACGCATTCCAGTTCGCGTCCCTTCCGATGCGCCGAGATAATGACAGTTATTTTCATGGTGGCGCGCAATGAGTGGCAGTGAGCACATTGTCAAAGCCGAACATTGCTGCGACATTGCGGCGTGTTGCGGTGCGTATCGGCTTTGTTTCCCATGCTGCGTCGTGTAAATCCTGGCAAAGAAGCAGATTGTTGCTGCAATGCCGCGCCTGGCTGAAGCTTATTCAGCTATGCCGTATAATCTCAGACCGCCCTCTGCTGTTGGCGCGCCTTCCACGACCCTAGAGATAGCAAATGAACAACTCCGTATCCCGCCCCGTCATGTCCACGACCGATGCCCAGTTGCGCGAGATTCTCGCGCGCCGCATCATGATCCTCGACGGCGCGATGGGCACCATCATCCAGCAATACAAACTGGATGAAATCGCCTACCGCGGCGGCCCAAACGGCAGGTTCATCGACTTCGCTGCGCCAGCCGGTTCCGGTGCGCGCGAGCTGTTCGTCAAAGGGAATAACGAGCTGCTGACGCTGACGCAGCCGCACGTGATCCAGGAAATCCATGAGCGCTATCTGGCCGGCGGCGCCGACCTCATCGAAACCAACACCTTCGGCGCGACCTGGATCGCGCAGGACGATTACTACATGGGCGAGCTGGCCTATGAGATGAACGTGGAAGCAGCCAGGCTGGCGCGCGCCGCCACCGCTAAGTACAGCACACCGGACAAGCCGCGCTTCGTCGCCGGCGCACTGGGACCGACGCCCAAGACCGCCTCGATCTCGCCGGACGTGAACGACCCGGCTGCGCGTAACATCACCTTCGACCAGCTGGTCGATGCCTACTATCAGCAGACCAAGGGCCTGATTGAAGGCGGCGTCGATCTGCTGCTGGTGGAAACCATCTTCGATACGCTGAACTGCAAGGCCGCGCTGTTCGCCATCGACAAATACTACGAAGAGCATCCAGCGCAGCCACGCCTGCCGCTGATGATCTCGGGCACCGTGACCGATGCCTCGGGCCGTATCCTGTCCGGCCAGACCGTGCCCGCGTTCTGGAACTCGGTACGCCACGCCAAGCCGCTGACGATTGGCCTGAACTGCGCACTGGGCGCGGCGCTGATGCGCCCTTACGCCGAAGAGCTGTCGCAGATCGCCGATACCTTCGTCTGTATCTACCCGAACGCCGGCCTGCCCAACCCGATGAGCGACACCGGCTTTGACGAACTCCCAGCCGACACCTCGGCGCTGCTCAAGGAATTTGCTGAAGCGGGCTTCATCAACGTCGCCGGTGGCTGCTGCGGCACCACGCCGGACCACATCCAGGCGATCGGCGAAATCCTGTCGACAGTGCAGCCGCGCACCGTGCCGGAAGTCCCGGTGGCGCAGCGCCTGTCCGGCCTGGAGCCATTCACCATCGATGACAGCTCGCTGTTCGTCAACGTCGGCGAACGGACCAACGTCACGGGTTCCAAAGCCTTCGCGCGCATGATCCTCAATGAGCAGTATGACGAGGCGCTCAGCGTCGCCCGCCAGCAGGTGGAGAACGGCGCGCAGGTCATCGACATCAATATGGACGAAGCGATGCTGGACTCGCAGGCGGCCATGACGCGCTTCCTGAACCTGATCGCTTCCGAACCGGATATCTCGCGCGTGCCCATCATGATCGACTCGTCCAAATGGTCGGTGATCGAAGCGGGCCTCAAATGCGTGCAGGGTAAATCCATCGTCAACTCCATCTCGATGAAGGAAGGCGAAGAAGAATTCATCCGTCAGGCCAAGCTGTGCCTGAGCTACGGCGCTGCCGTCATCGTCATGGCCTTCGACGAAACGGGCCAGGCCGATACCTACGAACGCAAAGTCGAAATCTGCAGCCGCGCCTACAAGGTGCTGACCGAAAAGGTCGGCTTCCCGCCGGAAGACATCATCTTCGACCCGAACATCTTTGCCGTCGCCACCGGTATCGAAGAACACAACAACTACGCGGTGGACTTCATTAACGCCACGCGCTGGATCAAAGAGAACCTGCCACACGCGAAGATTTCGGGCGGCGTCTCCAACGTCTCGTTCTCGTTCCGCGGCAACGACCCGGCGCGTGAAGCGATCCACACCGTGTTCCTGTACCACGCCATCAAGGCCGGTATGACCATGGGCATCGTCAACGCCGGCATGGTGGGCGTCTACGACGATCTGCCAGCGGACTTGCGCGAGCGAGTGGAAGACGTGGTACTGAACCGCCGCGAAGACGCCACTGAACGCATGATCGAATTCGCCGGCACGCTGAAAGCCGGCGCCGGCAAGCAGGATGCCGCCAATCTGGAATGGCGTAACGCACCGGTGGAAAAACGCCTGGCGCACGCGCTGGTGCACGGCATCACCCAGTGGATCACGGAAGACACCGAAGAAATGCGTGCGCAAGTCGCCGCCAGCAACGGCCGTCCGATCCATGTGATCGAAGGCCCGCTCATGGATGGCATGAACATCGTCGGCGACCTGTTCGGCCAGGGCAAGATGTTCCTGCCGCAGGTGGTGAAATCGGCACGCGTGATGAAGCAGGCCGTGGCCCACCTGATTCCGTACATCGAAGAAGAAAAGCTGGCGGAAGAAAAACGCACCGGCATCGTCGCCAAGCCGAAAGGCAAAATCGTCATCGCCACGGTCAAGGGCGACGTGCACGACATCGGCAAGAACATCGTCTCGGTGGTCCTGCAATGTAATAACTTTGAAGTGGTGAACATGGGCGTGATGGTGCCGGCCTCCGAGATCCTGGCGCGCGCCAAGGTGGAGAATGCGGACATCATCGGCCTGTCCGGCCTGATTACGCCGTCGCTGGAAGAAATGGCCCACGTGGCCAAGGAAATGCAGCGCGATGAACACTTCCGCATGCTGAAGATTCCGCTGCTGATCGGCGGCGCCACCACCAGCCGCGCCCACACGGCCGTCAAGATCGCCCACAACTACGAAGGCCCGGTGGTGTATGTGCCGGATGCGTCGCGCTCCGTCTCGGTGGCGCAGTCGCTGCTGACGCCGGAGTCGCGCGAGCAGTACATCGCCGAGATCGAGCAGGATTACGAACGTATCCGCGAACAGCACGCCAACAAGAAGGCGCTGCCGATGCTGTCGCTGGCTGACGCGCGCGCCAACAAGATGAAGCTCGAATTTGCACCGGTAAAGCCGAAGTTCATCGGCCGCCGCGAATTCAAGAACGTCGATCTGGCCACCATCGCCAAATACATCGACTGGGGTCCATTCTTCCAGACCTGGGACCTGGCTGGTCCCTTCCCGGCCATCCTGACCGATGAAGTGGTGGGCGAAGCGGCCACCAAGGTGTTTGAAGAAGGCCAGGCCATGCTGAAGAAACTCATCGACGGCCGCTGGCTGACCGCCAATGGCGTGATCTCGCTGCTGCCGGCCAACACGGTCAACGATGACGACATCGAAATCTACACCGACGACAACCGCAGCACCGTGGACTTCACCTACTACGGCCTGCGCCAGCAAGGCGTGAAGCCGGTGGTCGATGGCGTGCAGCGTCCTAACCAGTGCCTGGCCGACTTCATCGCACCGAAGGCATCTGGCATCAAGGACTATATCGGCATGTTTGCCGTGACATCGGGCCTGGGTATCGAGAAGCACGAGAAGCGCTTTGAAGACGCGCATGACGACTACTCGTCCATCATGCTCAAATCGCTGGCCGACCGTCTGGCCGAAGCGTTTGCCGAATACCTGCACGAGCGCGTGCGTACCGACCTGTGGGGCTATCAGGCGAACGAATCGCTGAGCAATGAAGACTTGATCGCCGAGAAGTACATCGGCATCCGTCCGGCGCCAGGCTACCCGGCCTGCCCCGAGCACACCGTCAAGCGCGAGATGTTCAACACCATGCAGGCCGAGGACATCGGCATGGAGCTGACCGATTCCTACGCCATGTATCCGGGTGCGGCGGTATCAGGTTTCTACTTTGCCCACCCGGAGTCGAAGTATTTCGTGGTCGGCAAGATCGGCGACGATCAGGTCAACGATATGGTCCAGCGCCGCAACGTCGACAAGAACGAACTGGAACGCTGGCTGGCGCCTAACCTGTCGTAACTCAGCAAGTCAGAGCGCCGCCATCACCACGGTGGCTGGCGTTGCGATGTGTGGTGCCGCTGGCGCCAGCAGCGTGGATGTTGGCGTCAGGCTTTGCTGGAACAATTTATAGGCTTCTGCGGTGAGTGCCACAAACGCATTCTGGTGCGTTGCCAGCTGGCGCATCATCCATGCCCAGCCTTCATCGGTTTCGCACAGCCACACCATGCCGTCAGGGAAACTCTTGGGGATGGCCTGGGGCGACGCCTTCACCACGATACTGCTTTGCGGTCCCCACAGGTAATCGGGCGGCAGCTCGCGGTGCCAGCCGAAGCCGTTTTTTTCAGCGTATTCGTGATTGTGGCGGAATGTCAGATCCACCACCTCACGCTCGGCGATCAGATCGTCAGCGGACTCGATCCAGCAGTGATACGCGCCGCCGGCCGGGTTGGTGAAAGCGGCGTTGTCCATCATGCACATCAGCCGGCCCTTGCCGCAGTCGACCGCGGCCAGGCCCGCTACCGGCCGGTAGACCCGGTCCAGCACAATGCTGATCAGGTTGGAACCGACAATCGCGTACACATGGCACAAGGATTGATACTGCTCCGGGTAATGCTGGCGGATCACCTGATTGACGCAGTCGGCAATCAGGGACCGGACGGATAACGGCATGTAAAAAGCTCACGAAACTGTTTGTATCCTATTGTATCGGATTGTTTCGTGGAAACTTTAACGGCGGAAGCGCCACACCGCCAGCGCGCCAAATATGGCAGCAAAACCCAGTTGGACTGCAGCGGCCGGCCACACGCCCGCCAGGCCCAGGCCGCGCCAGGTGACGGCATCAAAACCGTCCACCGCCCAGCGCGTCGGCACCAGCAGCGTCACCTGCTGCACCCACTCCGGGAAGATGAACGACGGCACCCAGGCGCCGCCCAGCATCACCATGATCAGCGTGGCAAACGTGGCAATGCCGCGCGCTGCTTCCGGTGTCTTGCCGAAAGCCGCAATCAGCAGGCCGAAGGCCGCCGTCATCATGGAGAAGCTGGCAGCAACCACCAGGAAGCCGGCCGGGCTGCTGATCTCGACTTTGAAAATCAGCATGGCGCACAGGAACATCGCGCACATCAGCCCCATCGCGATCAGCGCGCCGGAAATGGCACGCCCGGCCAGCACCGTGGTCATCGACACCGGCGCCGCCAGCAGGCGGTTCCAGATGCCCATGCGCTGCGCCAGCAGAATGCCGATGCCCATGTCGATGCCCATGAACAGGATGAACTGCACGCCCATGCCGGCGAACGAGTGGGCGTAGCCGTTGTACTTCGGACCACTGCTCAGTGCCGCATCTTTGGTGGTGTACGGCACGCTCATGCCGCCGGCAGGCGTATCGTCCGCGCCAGATGCGGCAGGCTGCGCTGCTGCTGCGGTGGCGGCGCGCTGATCCTGGAACTTCTTCAGGCTGCTGAGAAAATCGCCGAGCTGCGCTTCGTCGGTACTGCGCTTGTCAGCGGCAGGCAGGTCGGCCAAATAGCGGTCGGTGGACGCGCTGCCTTGACGGCCCATCACGGCGCTGCTGGTGGCCTGCATGACTTGCTGCGTCAGCAAACCTTTGACCATCGCCAGCACGGTCGATTGCGATGGGTCGTAGAACAGCGGCAGCTCCGGCTTGTCCTTGCCGCTGAACAGCGCATCGCCGGCACGGTCGCCAAAGCCGGCCGGAATCACCACCGCCACCGGCAGTTTGCCGGTCCGGACTTTGGCCTGCGCGTCCGCTTCGCTCAGCTCGGTCACGCGCAGCGTGCTGTCGGCTTTGAGGCCATCGACAATTTTCTTGCCGATGCCGGACTGGTCCAGCGCCACCACGCCTATATCGATCTTGCTGGTGCGTTCGGACGGCGTGCCGCCAAACAGCGAACCAAAGAACGCCGCCAGCACCACCGGCATCAGCAGGTGCAACATGAGCGCGCGTTTGTCTTTCAAATACAGAATCAGATCCTTGCGGATCAGGGCTATCAATGCAGTCATGTGATGTGCTCTCAGTCGCGCAGGCTGCGGCCAGTCAGGTTGAGGAAGATGTTTTCCAGCGAAGTCTTGGCCGTGGCGAAGTGCAGCAGCGGCGTGCCCTGTGCCGCCAGCCAGGACAGCACGGCCGGCGCGTGGGCGGCATCGGCCAGGCCGATGTCCAGCGCATTGCCGACGTGCTGCACGCCGGTGACGCCAGTCTGCGCCTTGACGCCATCGAGCAGCAGCGCGGACGGCGCGCTCGCCAGTTCGGCATGCAAGGCGGCCTGTGCCGGCAGGCGCTGGTAGAGCGCGGCCGGGGTTTCATCCGCCAGCACCTTGCCGTGATCGATGATGACGATGTGATCGGCCAGGCGTTCCACTTCTTCCATGTAGTGGCTGGTGTAGATCAGCGAGCGGCCTTGCGACTGCAGCACTTCCAGCGTGTCGAAGATGGCGTTGCGGCTTTGCGGATCGACGCCCACGGTGGGCTCGTCGAGGATCAGCAGCAGCGGATCATGCAGCAGTGCGGCGGCGATATTCAAACGCCGCTTCATGCCGCCGGAAAAAGTGGAAGGATTATCCTGCGCGCGGTCGCTCAGGTTGACCAGCGCCAGCGCCTGTTCGCAGCGCTGCTTGAGATGCGCGCCCTTGAGGCCATACAGCGCGCCGAACAATTTGAGGTTTTCCAGCGCCGACAGGTCTTCATACAGCGCCAGGTCCTGCGGCACGAAACCGATCTTGCTTTTGGCCGCACTGACGCCCTGCCCCATGGGCTCGCCGTCCATGAGGATGCGGCCACTGTCCGCACGTAATAAACCGGAGATCATGCCCACCGTGGTGGACTTGCCCGCGCCGTTGGGACCGATCAGCCCGACCGTCTGGCCGCGCTGCACCTGGAACGACACGCCATCCACTGCCTTGCGTGCCCCGTAGGATTTGGAGATTTGCTCCACACTCAATAACACTGCTGCCTCCGTAATGTTGACTACGGGAAGCAGAATAGCGGGGTAATATCAAATTTGCAAGCTACTACAGCGCATAGCGCACCACATTGTCGCTCCATTCAAACGCGGCCATTTCCAGCTCCACCAGATCGTCGGTGGACATGGCCAGGTCGCGCAGCGTCGGCACGATGTGATTGTCCATTTCTTCGATGCGCTCGATGCATTCGACCAGCTTGAGCAGGTCGCCATAGAAGCCGCTGCGGGTCAGCAGCGCTTCACGCACGTCGCTGCCGACCGGGATCTGTTCCAGGATCTCGGTCATCGAAATACCAAACAGCGTATCCATGAGCGACATAATGCCGACCGTGAACGCGATGTCGGCCACTTCACGCTGGCTCGGACGCAGTTTGCCGGCCAGCAGTTCCAGCAGGCGGCCGCGCGTGGTGGCCAGCATCAGCAGCGGCGTCATGCTGTGGCCGCGCTTGCTTGGCTCGGCGTACAGCATGATTTGCAGCCAGCGCTGCAACTGGCGGCGGCCGAGGACGGTCACGGCCTGGCTCAGCGAATCGATGCGCTGGCGCGCCCCCACCGCCGGCGTGTTCACCAGGCGCAGCAGGTTCAGCGCCAGCGACACGTCGCGCTTGATGGCGCGTTCGATTTCCTGGTTGTCGGCATCGGAAGTCACCAGCGTCATGAGTTCCATCACCGCCAGCTGCGACGGCGACAGCTTTTTGCCGCTCATGATGACGGGCCGGGAGAAGTAATAGCCCTGGAAATAGTCAAAGCCCAGGTCCAGGCAGTTCTTGAATTCTTCGCGTGTCTCGACTTTTTCCGCGACCAGTTTTTTCTTGTCCTGGCGGAAGCGCGGCGCCAGCTTCATGAGCGACGACAGCGGGATGTTGCGCATGTCCATCTTGACGTAATCCACCAGGGGCAGCAGCGCCAGCACGTCCGGACTGTCTCCGGTCACATCATCCAGCGCAAAGCTGAAGCCGTGGCCCACCAGTTCGCGGATGCGCGCCAGCACCTGCGGCGTGGCCTGCATGGTATTGATGATCTCGAGCACCACCTTCTCGCGCGGCAGGAAGGGGAAGATGTCGCTCATGATGACATCCGCATCCACGTTGACGAAGCCCAGCGCGTCGCCGATGGTTTTTTCCATGCCCAGCTGCGACGCATGGGCGATCACCGCCGCCGTCGCCGTCAGATCATTGGTGACATGGGCCGGTCCCACCGGAGCGTTGCGGAATAGCAACTCGTAGCCGAACAGGGCCTGGTTGCGGTCCAGGATGGGCTGGCGTCCCAGGTAGAACTCGCGCACGCGCAGACTACGGGGGCCGGTGTCATGTAGGGTGAGATCGATCATTGCTCGTCCAAATAGGAGCGGAATGCCCCATTAGCAATTCTGCCAGCATTGGACGGCAATGTCTTGGAAAATCTGGGTCGCAAAAAGCTAGCCGGCGTTTTCCACCACGTCGGTGAACTGGGTGGCAATCAGCACCGCGCCGCACGAAGTCTTCATGCCCGCCACGGCCACGCCCTTGCCATACAGCGAAGTGCTCACCACGCCTTCCACAATGGTGTGGGTGCCGCGGCACTTGGGGCACGACACTTTATGGCCGATGTAGGCCACGGGTTTGCCGTGGCATATATCGGATGGCGAACCTTCCAGCACCTTGCCATGGTGGCTGGTGGGGTCGCCCTGACGAATAATTTCTCCTGCCATGATGTCCTCGTAATCTATTCCCACCCCAGATAAGCGGAGAAAGCTTATCTGATTTGCATGAGTGGCGGCGTACGGGAGGATTATTGCGGGCAACCGTCAATGAACAGCTTGAGCTCGCCGGGCTGGAACGCAGTCCATTGTTCGTTGGTGGTCAGAGGCTGGGTGACGATGATGGCCACGCGGTCGTTGGGCGTGGTGACCTGGGCAAAGTCGACGCTGACGTCCTCGTCGGACAGCTTGGCGGTATCGAACGGATGCTGGCGCACCAGGTAGAACAGATTGGTCGAGCAATGGGCAAACAGCTCGCTGCCCGAGGACAGCATCATATTGAAGGTGCCATGGGTGGCAATCTCGTGCACCAGCGAACTCAGCACGGAGCGCAGCTGGTCCAGCGGCGGCCGCTGTTCGCCAAAGCGCGCGCGCAACTGCTGCAGGATGTAGCAGAAAGCGCGCTCGCTGTCGGTCGTGCCGACCGGCCGGAAAGCGCCGTTGAGCACGGGCGCGAATTCCTTGAGGTCGCCGTTATGGGCAAACACCCAGTACTGGCCCCACAGCTCGCGCACAAACGGATGGCAGTTTTCCAGCGCCACCACACCCTGCGTCGCCTTGCGGATGTGAGCAATCACATTGGTGGACTTGATTGGATAACGTTTGATGAGCTCGGCGATAGGCGAGGCAATCGCGGCCTGATGGTCGACAAAATGGCGTACGCCGGCGCCCTCGAAGAAGGCGATGCCCCAGCCGTCGTGGTGGGTATCGGTCTGGCCGCCACGCATGGCAAAGCCGGTAAAGCTGAACACAATGTCGGTCGGGACATTGCAGTTCATTCCTAGAAGTTGGCACATGGCGTGATTATACCCACGCCATGTGCAGCGCAGCCTAATTTAGTGCAGCAGCACGGGCTGGCTCATGATGGCATCGTAGCTGCCCAAGAATTCATCAATCTCGGCCATCGTTGGTTCGCCCGCGATGAGCTCATTGACGTCGCGGCGGAAATTCTGTGCCAGCACGCCAGCAATGAAGATCTCCCGCTTGCCGCCCTTGTCGACGATTTCATAGCCGCCAAAACGCAAGGCATCGAGATTACGGTCGGCACCGAACTCGACAACACTGTATTGCTCGCTGTTGTAGATGAGGTTCATTTTGCTTCCTTTCACAAGGGGCGAAACACCTGCGTTTCCGCCTTCAACCCAGAATTGGGGGTGAAAACGGCCGATTTCAAGGCCAATCAGCGGGCTGGGGCTAGGCCGCGATGTTGTCTTGCAAATTCAGCAAAGCCCCGTAGGGCGCCTCGGACAACCAGGAACGCAGCTGTTCCAGGTGCTCGGCGGAGGCCAGGCTGATGTAGAGCCGCGCGGGGGGACGGCGCAGCACACGGTTTAATGTTACTCGCAAAATCAGATTACCGCTGCAATGCAGGCAGCCTGGGGCAATACGCAACACTTGCGGCAAGGAATCAAAGGGGAAAGGACCGTCTTCGGGGTCAAAGGCCAGCGCCGCACCACCGTCCGACAAGCCCTCCAGAATGATGACGCTGAGCCCATCCTTGGGCAGATGGGCTGCGATGGCCGCCTCGCGCGCGCCGGCGCGGGGGCCCGTGACCAGCCAGGTTGGCACCGGCGGCCGCGAATGGTCGGCGCCGGTGGCCATCTTGCCTGTCACGCGCTCACACTCAGGCGTTTTTCTTGGCCAGTTTGCCTGGCTCCACGCCCAGCTGCTTGAGCTTGCGGTACAAGTGGGTACGTTCCAGGCCGGTCTTCTCGGCCACGCGCGTCATGCTGCCGCCTTCGCGGCCCAGGTGATGCTCGAAGTACATGCGTTCAAACGCATCGCGGGCTTCGCGCAGCGGCAGGTCGAACGACAGGTTGAACATGTGATTGTCGCTACCCGCCACCGTGGCGCCGCCACGCACCGAAATGGCCGAGGCCGGGTTTTGCTGCACAAAGCCCGGCTGCACCGTTTCTTCCGGCTGCGCTGCCACCACCGGACGTGGCGCCAGCGCCGGCGCGCGCACCGTCTCTTGCGCGCGCGTCAGGCCGGCCTGCACCGCCTTCAACAGTTTTTGCAGCGCGATCGGTTTTTCCAGGAAATTGAGCGCACCGATACGGGTAGCCTCCACTGCCGTATCGATGGTTGCGTGGCCCGACATCATGATGACCGGCATGGTCAGCAGACCGTCGCGCTGCCATTCCTTGAGCAGCGTTACGCCGTCAGTATCCGGCATCCAGATATCGAGCAGCACCAGGTCCGGCGCGCCTTGGGCACGCGCTTCGCGTGCCTGCTGGGCGTTCTCCGCCAGTTGTATTGCATGTCCCTCGTCGCTCAAGATTTCCGAGAGCAACTCACGGATACCCATTTCATCGTCCACTACCAGAATGTTTGCCATCTTCCCTTGCCTTCCTCATTTCGCCGTCTCATGGACAGCAATGATTTTTGTAGTCCTTGAACCTTAGGTATTTTGCGACGCCGGTGCTAACTTTAACAGCAAAATCAACACTGACGCGCCACTTCTATCGACATGGTTCTGAATATCGATTCGTCCGCCATGTTCTTCGATAATTTTCTTCACCATCGGCAGGCCCAGGCCAGTGCCCCGGGCCTTCGATGTGACATAGGGTTCAAACGCCCGCGCCAGGATTTTGGGCGCGAAACCAGGCCCATTATCGGCGATCGCCAGGCGGACCGCGGTACGCGTGCTACCGTCCGCGCCCTGATAATGAATGGCTTCCGTGGTCACGTCAATGCGTGCCTGCGGTGCGCCGTCCGGCAACTCGGCCATGGCGTCCTGCGCATTCTGCAGCAGGTTGTGGATGACCTGGCGCAGCTGGGTCTCGTCGCCCATGATGAAAGGCAGTCCGGCCGCCAGTTGCGGGTGAATAATGTCGTTGCCTTCGCCGCTGATGTACAGGTGCAGGATCTCGTCGATGAGCGCGTTCAGGTCCAGCGGCTGCAGCACGGCCGGCGGGGTTTTGGCATAGTCGCGGAAGTCGTCGACCATGCGCTTCATGGCCGCCACCTGGTTGACGATGGTGGCGGTGCCCTTGTTGAGCAGCTCGACGTCGGCCGGCATCAGCTTGTCTTCGAGCTTCATCTGCATGCGTTCGGCGGACAGCTGGATCGGCGTCAGCGGGTTCTTGATTTCGTGCGCCAGGCGGCGCGCCACCTCGCCCCAGGCGATCGAACGCTGGGCCGAGATCACGTCGGAGATATCGTCAAACACCACCAGGAAGCCGCTGCCGCTTTCAATCGGCAAGCGCGAGCCGCGCGTCAGCAGCGTCAGATCGTTGTCCTCGACGCCATTCGACGGCCGCGGCACCTCGATCTGGCGCTGCCAGTGCAGGCGCGCGATATTGCGGCCGGCCGCCGACTGCGCGCTCTGCGCTGCAAACGCCGCCACGATGGCGCCGCCGAATTCCTGCAGGCCTTCAATCTCGTCGAGCTTCTGGCCGATCATGGTGACGCCGGCCTGCTGCAGGATGCGTTCAACCGAGTCATTGCAGCTGATCAGGTGAAATTCATGGTCCAGCACCATCACGCCGGCCGACATATTCGCCAGCACCGATTCCAGGTGGGCCTTGGCGTTTTGCAGCGCGGTGCGGTTGCGCTCCACGGCGCTGCGGGCGTCGGACAGCTGGCGTGTCATGGTGTTGAACGACTGCGTCAGCGTGCCCAGTTCATCCGAGGTGGCGACAATCGGCCGCGGCGACAGGTCACCCTCAGCCACCGCGCGCGTGCCCTCGGCCAGCAGCAGCAGCGGCTGCGCCAGGTCGCTGGCGATCAGGAAAGCGCTGGCAATTGCGCCAAACACCGCCAGCAGCAAGGTCAGCGTCAGCGTCACGATGTACATTTTGCGCAGGCCGACGCGGGCGTCGAAACGCTCCTTGTAGTCGGCATAGGCGCGGCGGATGGTTTCGCCGTCGGCCGCCAGCTGCGATGGCGCCAGCTGGATCAGCTGCAGATAGCGCGGCGCCAGATGCGTACCGTTGGGCTGGATGTGATCGGGTATCGCCATCAGCACGCGCAGACGCAGCTGGTTGCTGGCTTCGGCCGGCGTCATGGGCGCCACCGGCGCGTTGACCAGGTCGCTGTGCAGCTCATTGCCGCCCTCCGGCCCGCCGTACACCTCGTCCTTCTTCACCTTGGCCATCATGTCGCGCGTCGGCAAGTCGGCGCTCAGGTTGCCGGCGCGGCTGGCGCGCGCACTCACCACCAGGCCGCCTTCGGCATCGACAATGATGGCGTTCTGCAGGCCCGGCTCGTTCTTGACCACGGCCGCCAGCGTCGCGCGCTCGGTACCGAACGGCCGGTCGGCCAGTTCCTGCACGGTGCGGGTGGCAGTGACGGTGAGTTCGCCGACCGCGCGGTCGAGGCCGGCGCGGCTCAGGTTGATGCCGGACTCGAGCGCCTCCTCGACCGGCACGTTGAACCAGGATTCAATCGAATGGGAAACGAACTGCACCGAGACCAGGAAGATCACCAGGCCCGGCAGCACGCCGATGGCGGCAAACAGCAGCACCAGCCGCGTCATCAGCTTGGAGCCGAATTTGCCAGCCTTATAGCGCGAGTACAGACGGAACAGCGAAACGATCACCAGCAGCGACAGCGACACCGCCACGGCCGCGTTCAGGCCCAGCAGCCAGGCGTAATAGCGGTCAAAGAAGCCGGAATTGTCGGATGCCGACGCCAGCAGGAACAGCAGGATGCTGACGATGGCGCCGCCAACGACTGAAAAATACCGCAGGGCCGTATTCACTTACTCGGCCCTGTACTGGAAGGATTTCTTGTCGGACGCCAGGCGCCACTCATTGTTGTTCAGGGCATTGACCTTGAGCGGCTTGGGCACGAAATTGGGGTCCAGCCCCATGCTCAGCTTGACGTTATAGGTTTCGCCCACCTTGAGCGCGCCGCGCTGCGCCACCAGCCAGCGGTTGGGGCGGCGGATCAGGAACAGCGCGTCTTCCAGCGAGGAAAAGCTCTGGTGGACGCTGCCGCTGACGGCCACATTGTACTGGCGCGTCAGCACGTTGTAGGACAGGCTGATGGTCTGGCGGTTGGTGATGGCTTTTTCATCGAACCAGTACCAGCGCGGACGCGTGAATTCGATTTCGGTGTAGAAGTACAGCGTTTTTCCGTACTGCAACGCCTCTTCCATTTCATGGCTGAGTTCAAACCCATACGTGGCCGACAGGCGGTAGCCGTCGTCGGTCGCTTCGACCAGCGCGCGGCGGATTTCGACACCCTCGGCCGCATAGGACGGCTGTGGCAGCAATGCCAGCATCAGCAGCAGAGAGGCGGTTAGAAGTCGAAAAAATCGGAGCGTCACGTGTGGGCCGGTACTCAAGAGCTTACGCATTTTTCTGGAACAGCGCGTAGAACAAACCATCGTGATCCTGCCCGGAGCCACCGACGGGGAGCAATTGACCGGGCGCATCCAGACGGACGGCCTGGTTGCGTAGTGCAAAAGCGGCCGCCTGCGCCTCGGATTCCTGCGGCCACAAGGAACATGTCACGAATAGCAATTTACCACCCGGGGCCAGCATCTGCCAAAGGTTGTCCAGGATTTTGCCGGAAAGTGTTGCAAGTTGGAGCGTGTCACCCTTGCGGCGCAGCCAGCGGATATCCGGATGGCGGCGCACGATGCCGGAGGCGGTGCACGGCACATCGGCCAGGATGCGGTCGAACGGCTGGCCATCCCACCAGCCATTGGACTGGGCATCGGCCGGCTTCAGCGTGGCCTGCAAGTGCAAGCGTTCAAGGTTTTCGCCGACGCGCGCCAGGCGCTTGGGATCGGCGTCCAGCGCCGTAACCTGGGCCTCGGCCAGCTCAAGGATATGGCAGGTTTTACCGCCCGGCGCTGCGCAAGCATCCAGCACGCGCATGCCGTCCTGGACGTCCAGCAGCGGCGCGGCCAGCTGGGCGCCGGCATCCTGCACCGAGACCAGGCCTTCGGCAAAGCCGGGAATCAGCTGCACGCCGACCGGCTTGGCCAGGCGTACGGCGTACGGCCCGATCTGGGTGGCGGCCATGCCGGCCTGTTCCAGCCTGGCCAGGTAGTCTGCCATGCTGGTCTTGCGCGCATTGATGCGCAGGGTCAGCGGTGGCGTGTTGTTGCCTGAAGCTAGAATTTCCTGCCATTGTTGCGGCCAGGCCGTCTTGACCGCATCGATCCACCACTGCGGATAATTCCATTTGGCAACAGGTTGCAGCAGGGCCGCATCCAGCAAGACCTTGCGCTCACGCAGGAAACGGCGCAGCACGGCGTTGATCATACCCTTGGCGCGGGCCGTGTCCGGGTGTGATTCGGCCGCCGTCACGGTCTGGTCGACCACGGTGAAATCTTCGTAAGGTTTGACCTCGTCCGGCGCAGTCAGCAGCGCCAGCGCGCACGACAGCAAGGCTGACACCAGCGCTTCGGGTGCCTTGGGCGCCATTTGCGCAGTCAGCACCTCGCTCTGGCCCAGCTGGCGCATGGCGCGGTAGGCGATGTCCTGCATGGCGCCGCGCGTCTGCGGCGTGGTTTCATGTTTGGCCCACACCTGGGCCAGCGCCTGTGGCAGGTTGGTGCCGGTTTTCACCTGGGCGATGGCATTGGCGGCGCCGATCAGGCTATAGGCCAGCGAATCGGCTTTGAGGCCGGTCTGGAAACTGGTCTGCAACGCCGGTTTCAGGTCGCGCGCATGGCTAGAGCGCAGTTTCGGCGCTGCCGGCTTGGCGGGCGACTTCAAAGTGAGCGTTGAACGCTTGTTCATATGATAATTCCAGTGGGTAACGGCCGTGATCGCGCAGTATACAGGAGAGCCTATGACATGGCGATTACGGCGTTAGTAAACGGTTGTATCAATTTATGTCAAAAGTGCAGACACTTTGAGGCGTATTATCGGCCCATGGCGACGCAAATCACACCCGAATCCGCTACCGGCCAAATCCTGGCGCAGCTGGCTGATACTAACCAGCGGCTGGCTGAGACGATCCTGCAGCTGGCCGATACGAACCAGCGGCTGACTGAGACGAACCAGCGGCTGACTGAGACAAACCTGCAGCTGGCCGATACGAACAAACGGCTGGCCATAGTAGAAATGGACGTTGCGGTAATCAAGTCGAACTACGCGAGACGGGAAGATATCGCCAAATCAGAGAACACCCTGCTCAAATGGTTTATCACTACCGCGATTACCCTGGCTGGCTTGTCAGGCAGCCTGGCGTTTCTCGCTGCCAGATTTATTCATTAAGCAACTCCAGCTGCCCGCCTCATTCCCCGCAAGTCGCCCCCCTGCCCAGCCAACACAGTATAATTACCGCTGTTTGGCCGGTGCCAGCGCACCCGCCGTTTCCACTATCTGATGAATTTTTAAGCGCATGTTAGCCCAACAAAAACAAGATATCACCGCCCTGTTCCAGGCCGCCCTCGCCCCGATTCTGTCCGGCACCGAAGTGGTTGCCAACGTCGTACTGGAGCGACCACGCGATCCGTCCCACGGCGACGTGGCGTGCAACATCGCGATGCAGTTGGCCAAACAGCTCAAAATGAATCCGCGCGAACTGGCCACCAGGCTGGTGGATGCGCTGCTGGCCGACCCGGCCCGCAACGGCCTGATCGACGCTGCAGAAATCGCCGGCCCAGGCTTCATCAACCTGCGCGTGAGCGCGGCCGCCAAGCAGTCAGTGGTCAAGAGCGTGCTGGCGCAAGGCGCAGCCTACGGCCAGGCCAGCGCCGGTGCAGGCAAGAAAGTCATCATCGAATTCGTCTCGGCCAACCCGACCGGTCCGCTGCACGTGGGCCACGGCCGCCAGGCGGCGCTGGGCGACGCGTTGTCGTCGCTGTTCGTTTCGCAGGGCTACGATGTGACCCGCGAGTTCTACTACAACGACGCCGGCGTACAGATCCAGACCCTGGCCAACTCGGTGCAGGCGCGCCTGCGCGGCTTCAAGCCGGGCGACGCGCAATGGCCGGAGTCGGCCTACAACGGCGACTACATCGCCGACATCGCCGAAGACTTCAAGCAGAAGAAAACCGTATCGGCCTCCGACGGTTCGCCAGCCACCGCCTCGGGCGACGTGGAAGACATCGAATCGATCCGCGCCTTTGCCGTGACCTATCTGCGCAACGAGCAGGACATCGACCTGCAAGCTTTCGGCGTCAAGTTCGACAACTACTACCTCGAGTCCTCGCTGTACGCAGACGGCAAGGTGGACGCCGCCGTCGACATGCTGAACAAATCCGGCAAGACCTACGAAGAAGAAGGCGCGCTGTGGCTGCGCACCGAAGACTACGGCGACGACAAGAACCGTGTGATGCGCAAGAAGGACGGCACCTACACCTACTTCGTGCCGGACGTGGCCTACCACATCGTCAAATTCCAGCGCGGCTTCACGCAAGCGATCAACGTCCAGGGCTCCGACCACCACGGCACCATCGCCCGCGTGCGCGCCGGCCTGCAGGCAGTCAACGTCGGCATCCCGCAAGGCTACCCTGACTACGTGCTGCACAAAATGGTCACCGTGATGAAGGGCGGCGAAGAGGTCAAGATCTCCAAGCGTGCCGGCTCCTACGTCACCGTGCGCGACCTGATCGAATGGTCGGGCGGCGGTGAGATCGAGAAAGGCCGCGACGCCGTGCGCTTCTTCCTGATCTCGCGTAAAGCCGACACCGAATTCGTGTTCGACGTTGACGTCGCACTGAAGACCTCCGACGAAAACCCGGTCTATTACGTGCAGTACGCCCACGCGCGCATCTGCCGCATGCTGGAACAGTGGACCGGCGATGAAGCCGCGCTGGCCAACGTCGACCTGTCGCCACTGACCGCGCCAACCGAAGCGGCGCTGCTGGCCACCCTGGCTGCCTACCCGGAAACGCTGGCGCGCGCGCAGGCGGAACTGGGTCCGCACCAGATCGCGTTCTACCTGCGCGACCTGGCCGCCAACCTGCACAGCTTCTACTTCGCCGAACGCGTGCTGGTCGACGACGAAGCCCTGAAAGGCGCGCGTATCGCCCTGATGGTCGCGACCCGCCAGGTGCTGCGTAACGGCCTGGCGCTGATCGGCGTTTCGGCTCCCAACAAAATGTAATTGCGAAGGACATCCCGCACAATGAATTTCCGCTCCAGCTTTACTCCACGTTCGCAACAGCAGGGCAATACTTTCGTCGGCATCGTTATCGGTCTGGTCATCGGCCTGAGTATCGCTGTCGTCGTCGCACTGATGATTACCAAAGGCTCGACGCCGTTCACGGACAAGGGCCATCCGAGCAAGGCAGCGGAACCGACTGCGGGACAGGTCGCCGATCCTAACAAGCCAATGTACGGCAACAAGGATGCAGCGCGCGAAGCGGCCAAGGACTTCAGCAAGGACCAGCAGCCAGCAACGGCGGCTACGCCGGCGCCAACCGCACCGGCGGTACCGGCGGCGCCGTCCAAGCCGGCAGCCGACCAGCTGCAAGCGATGGTCGACAAGATCCAGGGCACGCCAGCACCGGCGGCAAAGCCGGCGCCTGCGGCCGCGCCTAACGCGGCCAACGTCGCGCCGCAGCCGGCCGCCAAAGCCGCACCGGCCGCCGACACAGCCGCCGGCGACGACAAATTCATCTACTACCTGCAAGCAGGCGCCTTCCGTGAAGTGGCCGATGCGGAAAACGCCCGTGCCAAGCTGGCCTTGCTGGGCTTTGAAGCCAATATTTCGGACCGTTCCACCGACACCGGCGTGCTGCATCGTGTACGCCTGGGTCCTTACAACCAGGTGGAAACCATGAACAAGGTCCGTGGCAAACTGTCTGAAAACGGCATTGACGTTGCCGTCGTCCGCAACCAGAAATAACCCAAGGAGTAACGATGCGCTTCCTGAAATTCGCCCTGACCGCTTTCGCGCTGAGCGCAGTCGCACTGACTGCCTCGGCCTCTCCCGCCGATCCAAAGAACGGCGTGGAGTACAAAACGCTGAAAGCGCCGCAAGCTGTGGACACCGGCAAAAAAGTCGAGATCATCGAGTTCTTCGACTACGCCTGCCCGCACTGCGCCGCCTTCGACAGCGCGCTGGGCGCATGGGTGAAAAAACAGGGCGACAACATCGTCTTCAAGCGCATGCACATCTCGCGTCCGGGCACCGACCTGCCGCAGGAAAAAATGTTCTTCACGCTGGAAGCCATGGGCGTGCTGACGCCTGAACTGCATGCCAAAGCCTTCAACGAAATCCACGTCAACCACAATCCGCTGCGCCGCGACGAACAGGTATTCGAGTTCATCGCCAAGCAAGGCGTGGACAAGCAGAAGTTCATCGACACCTACCGTGGCTTCGGCGTCGCGGGCCGCGTGCGCAAGTCGGTATCGATGATGGATGCCTACGAAATCGACTCCTGGCCGACGTTGACCGTGGACGGCAAATACCAGACCTCCCCGACCATGGCCGACGCTGAAAAGCAGTCTGCCACCACCGAAGCGCAGCTGCATGGTGAAGTGACGCAGGTGCTGGACGCGCTGGTCACCAAAGCCAAGGCAGAGAAGAAGTAGACATGACGCCTTTGCGCGTCTTCATCACCGGCGCTTCCAGCGGCCTGGGCGCCGCGCTGGCCCGCCAGTATGCGGCGCAAGGCGCCACCCTCGGCCTGCTGGCCCGGCGTGGCGAAGTCCTCGCCGATTTCATCGCCACACTGCCCAACGCACAGCAGCACCGCGCCTATGCGGTGGATGTGCGCGACCATGCCGCCATCAACGCCGCCGCGCAGGCCTTCCTCGCGCACGCGGGTGGTATCGATGTGGTGATCGCCAATGCCGGAGTGTCCGCCGGCACGCTCACGGAACACGCGGAAGACATCGCCGTGTTTGCCGACATTATCAACACCAATGTGATCGCCACCGCAGCCACCTTCTCGCCCTTCATCGCTGCCATGCGCGCGCAGCGCACGCCGGGCCGGCTGGTGGGCATCGGCAGCGTGGCCGGCATCCGTGGCCTGCCAGGCGCGGAGGCGTACAGCGCCTCCAAGGCTGCCGTCATCAGCTACTGCGAATCGCTGCGGCTGGAGATGAAGCCATATGGCATCCGCGTCGTGACCATCTGCCCCGGCTACATCGATACGCCGATGACGCAGGGGAATCCCTACCCCATGCCGTTCCTGATGGCGCCTGAAAAATTTGCCGCGGCCGCAGCCGGTGTTATCAGCGCTGGCCGCAGCTACGCCGTCATTCCGTGGCAAATGGGCATTGTCGCCAAGCTGCTGCGCATGCTGCCGAACGTGATCTACGACCTGGCCTTCAGCAAAGCGCCGCACAAACCCCGTAAAACAGCATCATGAGTAATTTATCCGCCGCCGCGATCAGCGCCCATTGCGCCACCTCCGCCAGCCATATCGCGATTGAAACCGTCGCCGAAACCGGCTCCACCAATGCCGACCTGCTGGCGCGCATCGGCACGCTGCCAGGCCCGGTGCTGCGCATCGCGGAAAACCAGACTGCAGGCCGTGGCCGCGCCGGCCGCAGCTGGCTGTCCAGACCTGGCGCCGCGCTGATGTTCTCGCTGGCCTGGCGCTTCAAAGGCCCGCTGCACAATATGTCCGGCCTGCCGATGGCGGTGGGCGTGGCGCTGGCTGAAACCATTGTTTCGCTGGGCGTGCCGGTACAGATCAAATGGCCCAACGACCTGCTGCGCGACGGCGCCAAGCTGGCCGGCATTTTGGTCGAAACGCAGAAGACCGATGACGCCATCTGGGCCGTGATCGGCTGTGGACTCAACCTGTTGATGCCGGACGAACTGGAAGCGCAGATCGGCCGCGAAGTGGCAAGCGCGCCATGGCTGGCGCAGATGGACCGCAATCAGCTGATGGCGGCCCTGCTCAGCCGCCTGGCCGCCGTGCTGGCCGAATTCGA
Source organism: Duganella sp. CY15W (assembly GCF_009857555.1). Taxonomy (NCBI): domain Bacteria; kingdom Pseudomonadati; phylum Pseudomonadota; class Betaproteobacteria; order Burkholderiales; family Oxalobacteraceae; genus Duganella; species Duganella sp. CY15W. Next base: position 481,441 of record NZ_WWCQ01000004.1, read on the forward strand.
CGATACCGGCTTCGCCCCATTCACGGAGCGCTGGAATGCGCTGCATGCGTGGCATGGCAAGGACGTGGTCCTGCTGGACAACGGCGCCGTAATGCAGCAAGGCCGCGCCGCCGGCGTGGACGCCATCGGCCGCCTGCTGCTGGATACGGACCAGGGCCGCGTTGAAATCCTCTCCGGCGACGTCTCGCTGCGCTTATCGGGAACACAACCATGATCTTGCTAATCGATGCTGGCAACACTCGCGTCAAATGGGCGCTGGCCACGGCGGACACGCCACTGGGCGCATGGATCGACAGCGGCGCCGTCACCCACGCCGACATGCCGCAACTGGAACTGGCCTGGTGCGAAGCCGCCGCCACCCACGGCGTCGAGCGCGTACTGATCGCCAACGTGGCCGGCAACGCACTGCGCGTGCAGCTGGAATATGTGCTGCAACGCTGCCTGCCCGATCTGCCGCTGGAGTGGTTTGCCTCGCTGCCCGCGCTGGCCGGCCTGACCAACGGCTACCGCAACCCCGGCCAGTTGGGCTGCGACCGTTTTGCCGCCGCCATTGCCGGCCATATGCTGGCGCCGGGCCTGCCCGTCATCGTGGTCAACTGCGGCACCGCCACCACCATCGATGCGGTAACGGCGGACGGCGTTTTCCTCGGTGGGATGATCTTGCCCGGCCTGGGCCTGATGGCCAGCTCGCTGGCCCGTAATACCGCCCAGTTGCCGCAGATCGCACAAGACGGTAAGCTGCCAGATGGATTTGCCGACAATACCGACGACGCCATCCTGAGCGGCATTCTGGCCGCGCAAGGCGGCGCCATCGAACATGCCTGCGTCCGGCACCACGCGACCGAGTGCATCATTTCCGGCGGTGCGGCGCCCTACATTGCGCCCATGCTGAAAGTGCCGTACCGTATCGTTGAAAACATTGTACTGATCGGATTACACGCTGCCGTCAGCAGCGCCGAATAAGAGGAAAGCCCTGTGCTGAAGTTTATTTTCTGGTCCCTGCTCGCTGTGAACGCCGCGCTGTTCGCGTATGGACGCGGCTACCTGGGCCACTTCAGCGGCAACGAGCACGAACCGGAGCGCCTGCTCAACCAGCTCAACGCCGACAAGCTGGCCATCATCCCGGCCGACAAAGCCAATGCGGCCAGCGTCGCCGCCACCGCGCCGGCCGCGCCCGAAATCAAGCCGGAAGCTTGCGTGGAAGTCTCCAGCTTCGTGCTGGCCGATGCGCGCCGTTTTGAAAATCAGCTGGAGGCGCTGAAACTGGGCGACCGGCAGTCGCGCCACAACCTGCCGGGCAGCGAGGTATCGAGCTATATCGTTTATATTCCACCGCAAGGCAGCAAGGAAGGCGCGGATAAAAAGGCCGGCGAACTGCGCGCGCTGGGGGTCACCAACTACTTCATCATGTCCGACAATACGCCGCTGCGCTGGGGGATCTCGCTGGGCGTGTTCAAGACCGAAGGCGCAGCACAGAACCAGCTGGCGGCACTCATGAAGCAAGGCGTGCGGACCGCGCGCGTTGCCCCTCGCATGAGCGGCAGCAAGCTGCTGGCCTTCCAGTTCCGCGACGTCGATCCGGAACTGAAAGCGAAACTGGAAAAAATCCGCGCCGGCTTCCCGAACGCGGACATCCGCAGCTGCAAATAGATCGGTTTAAATTCAGCGCTGAACCACGATGGGTTTGAGGCCCAGTGACGAAGGCAGCCCTTGTGCCGCCTGCTGCGCTTCCTGGCGGCTCGCATACGGACCGCCGAACAGGCGGAACACCGAACCGCCCTGCACCACTTCCAGGCCATTCAGCTTGCTGGTCAGCTTGGCACGTACCGCTTCCGCATTTTCCGCGCGCGAGTAGGCGCCCAGTTGCAGATAGAAGCCGCCCGCCGCAGCCGGTGCTGGCGCCGCATAATCCGACGGCGCGCGATCAGCGAGCATGAGCGTTTCGATATCTTTCGGTGTCCCCGCGGCGCTAGTTGGCGCGGATGGTGTCAGCACCAGCGGCTGATTGATCATGGTCGCTGTGACGGTAGGTGTCGGTGCACCGGACGCCTGCGTCAGACGGTCCTTGGGCTGCGGCGTCAGACGCGCCTTGGTGGTGCCGGAGACGCCTTCACGCGTGGCGAGAATACGGTCTATCTCTTCCGGCAGGATACGTTCAATCTTGAGCTCATGACTGCCCTTGCCCAGCAAGCCCAGTTTCAGCGCCGCCGTGTACGACACATCGATGGCGCGGTTGGCGTGGAATGGGCCGCGGTCATTGATACGCACAATGACGACGGCGCCGCTCAGCATATTGGTCAGGCGTGCATACGATGGAATTGGCAGCACCGGATGCGCAGCCGTCATCTTGTACATATCGTACAGCTCACCGGACGAGGTGCGCTGGCCATGGAATTTTTTGCCGTACCAGCTGCCCACGCCGATCTGCGTGAACGGCTGGTCGTCGGTGATCGGCGTATAGGTTTTGCCGAAGACGACGTAAGGACGGTTGGAACGTGGCAGCAGCGGATCATTGCGCACATCGGCGTCCGGCGTTTCCATCAGATTCGGTGGCGGCGATTCGCCAGGGCCGTCGTCCTGGTAATAGCCGCCACGCCCCGAATTCGCGGGCGGCAGCACCGGCAGCGAAGGATCGGCCTTGCCGGTGGAAGGCGCTTTGATGACCGGTCCCGTGGCCGTCACGGGACGTGGCGATGGCTGGTTGGCCACCGGCGCCGTGCCGCAGCCGGCCAGCGCCAGCGCCGCCGCCATGGCCGACAGCTTCAGGAGATGATTACGTTGCAGGCGCATCGCTGGTCTCCGCTTCTTGTTTTTCCACTTTGTTCTTGTCCTTCTCCACCGGGCGTTTGCCAAGCAGGTAATAGTCGAGCGCCTTGCGTGCAATTGGCGCGGCCTGCTCGCCGCCCTTGCCGGCGTTTTCCACCACCATGGCCAGCACGATTTGCGGCTTGTCCACCGGCGCAAATGCGGTGAACAGCGCATTGTCGCGCAAGCGCTCGGCCAGTCTGGCGGCGTTGTATTTCTCCCCCTTCTTGATCGTGATGATCTGCGCGGTGCCGGTCTTGCCGCCCACCGTGTAGCCTGCACCGGCAAAGGCGCGGTAGCCCGTTCCGCCTGGCTCGCTGGTCACGCCCACCATGGCGTTCTTGATGAAGTCGATGTTCTCCTGCTTGAGCGGGATGCGGTAACTCTCCTGCGCCACCGTCAGCTTACGCGCATGCGAGGCGCCATCCTCCACAATTTTCACCAGGTGCGGCTTCATCACCACACCGTTATTGGCCAGATTGGCAACAGCGTGCGCGATCTGCAAAATCGTGTAGGCGTTAAGTCCGGAACCATTGCTGACCGAGATAGTATCACCACCGACCCAGCGTCCTGCCGCACCTTTGAAACGGTTGCGCTTCCATTCCGGCGAAGGCAAGGCGCCGGTCTTTTCGTTTTCCAGGTCGATGCCAGTCTTCTGTCCGAAGCCGAATGGCTGCATGAAATCGTGAATCGCATCGATGCCCAGGTCATGCCCCAGCGCGTAGTAATAGGTGTTACACGAGACGATGATGGACTTGCGCATATCCACCGATCCATGGCCGCCGGCCAGGTCGTCGTTGAAGCGGTGGTTGCCCAGCACGTAGTAGCCCGGGTCATACGTCACCTGCGTTGGCGTGCGCTTGCCCAGTTCCAGCGCGGCCAGCGCCATGAAGGGCTTGAAGGTGGAACCGGGCGCATAAGTGCCGGACAGCGGGCGGTTGAACATGGGCCGCGCTGCCGAGTTATTCAGCTCATCCCAGCTTTGCGCGTCGATGCCATCAACGAACAGGTTGGGATCGTAACCGGGACGCGAGACGTAGGCGAGAATGTCGCCCGTTTCAGGATTGATCGCCACCATCGCGCCGCGCCGGTCGCCGAAAGCTTCTTCGACAATTTTTTGCAGTTCAATATCGATCGACAGTACCAGGTTGCTGCCTGCCGCCGGCGGCTTGCGCGACAGCGTGCGTACCGCGCGGCCACCGGCGGAGACTTCCACTTCTTCGTAACCGGTCTGGCCGTGCAGCTGCTTCTCGTAGCTCTTCTCCAGCCCTTCCTTGCCGATATAGCTGCTGCCGCGGTAGTTGGACGCGTCGTCGCCGTCCTCCAGCGCATCGGCTTCGGCGCGGTTGACGCGGCCGATGTAGCCGATCACGTGCGAGGCCGTTTCGCCCAGCGGATACTGGCGAAACAGGCGCGCCTGCACTTCCACGCCAGGAAAGCGGAAATGCTGGGCACTGAAGCGCGCGACTTCTTCGTCGGTGAGGCGGGTGCGCAGCGGCACGCTTTCGAAACCTTTGGATTCCTCCTGCATCTTCCTGAAGCGCTTGCGGTCCTTGACATCGACCGTCACCAGCTTGGCCAGTTCGTCGATGGTTTCGTCCAGCGTGGCGGTCAGCTTGGACGGCGTAATCTCCAGCGTGTATGCCGAGTAGTTGCGGGCCAGGACCACGCCGTTGCGGTCCAAAATCAGGCCGCGGTTCGGCACGATGGGCACCAGGGAAATGCGGTTCTCTTCTGCCTTCACCGCGAAGTCGCTGTACTTGATGATCTGCAGCCAGACAAACCGCACCAGCAGCAGGAAGAAGCAAAGGAATACCAGGCCGCCCAGCACCGTGACGCGCAGGCGGAACTCGCGCATTTCAACTTCGGTATCTTTAATCTCGGTCATGCGCGCACTCCGGTGCGTAGTTCCCGGCTATGCCGCTGAATGCTCATCAGGATGCCGCCGCCCAGGCCCAGCGTCATCAGCGCCGTGCCGCCGTAGCTCATGAAGGGCAGCGGTACGCCAACCACCGGCACAATGCCGCTGACCATGCCCATGTTGACGAAAGCATAGGTGAAATAAATCATGGTGATGGCGCCGGCCAGCAGGCGCGTGAACAGTGTCGGCGCATTCAGCGTGATGCTCAGGCCACGCCAGATCAGCAGCAAATACAGCATCATCAGCACCAGGTTGCCGGCCAGGCCAAACTCCTCGGAGAACACGGCAAAGATAAAGTCGGTGGTGCGCTCCGGGATGAACTCCAGGTGGGCCTGTGTGCCGTGCGTCCAGCCTTTGCCCGTCACGCCGCCAGAGCCAATCGCGATCATCGACTGGATAATGTGGAAACCCTTGCCCAGCGGGTCGTGGTAAGGATCGATCAGCGTCAGCACGCGGTCGCGCTGGTAGTCGTGCATGAAGCTCCACAGCACCGGCAGGCCAGCGGCGCCGGTCGCCACCAGTGCGCCCAGCGCTTTCCAGGACAGGCCGCCAAGGAAGATCACACAGGCGCCGGCCGCAGTCACCAGCATGGCCGTGCCCAGGTCCGGCTGGCGCGCGATCAGGCCGGCCGGTATCGCCAGCAGCACCGCCGCTATCGCATACGACTGCCAGCGGATATGTCCCTGCTCGCGCTGGAAGAACCACGCCAGCATGAGCGGCATGGCGATCTTCATTAATTCGGAAGGCTGGATCTGCGTGCCGATATATAGCCAGCGGCGCGAGCCGCCCTTGATGATGCCGAACAGCGCCACCGCCACCAGCAATGCCACGCCCGCCATATACACCGGCACCGCCAGCCGCATCATCGTCTGGGGAGAGATATTCGCGACAAGCCACATCACCAGCACGGCCGCCGCAATGTTACGCAACTGGTCCCACACCTTGCCGGGAATGGCGATGCCGGCCGAGTACAGCGTGACCAGGCCGACCGATAACAGGGCTGCAATGATGAGCGCCAGCGGCGCGTCAAACACCATCACATGGGGGCGCAGCCGCTGCCACCACGTGCGTCCTTGCGCAAGGCCCATCAGGTCTGCACCAGCTTGCGATGGCGTTGTATGCTCATCAGGATGCCGGCGCCCAGGCCCAGCGTCAGCAGCGCCGTGCCGCCATAGCTCATGAACGGCAACGGCACGCCCACCACCGGCAGGATGCCGCTCACCATGCCCATGTTGACGAAGGCGTAGGTGAAGTAGATCATGGTCACGGCGCCAGCCAGCAGGCGGGTGAAGAAGTTGGGGGCATTCCCGGCGATCATCAGGCCGCGGCCAATCAGCATCAGGTACAGCACCATCAGGATCAGATTGCCGACCAGGCCAAATTCCTCCGAGTAGACGGCGAAGATAAAGTCGGTGGTGCGTTCAGGGATAAATTCCAGGTGGGCCTGGGTGCCATGCGTCCAGCCCTTGCCCGTCACGCCGCCGGAACCGACCGCGATGGTGGACTGGATGATGTGGAAGCCCTTGCCCAGCGGGTCAGTGGTTGGATCGATCAGCGTCATCACGCGTTCGCGCTGGTAGTCGTGCAGCACCGACCAGATGATGGGCAGCGCCGCCGCGCCGGCGACAAACAATCCCACCAGCGCCTTCCATGACAGCCCCGCCAGGAAGATCACGCAAAAGCCCGCAGCCACCACCAGCAGCGCCGTTCCCAGGTCGGGCTGGCGCACGATCAGGCCGACCGGCACCACCAGCAACAGCACCGCAATCGCGTATGACTGCCAGGTCAGATGGCCGGAGCGGCTCTGGAAGTACCAGGCCAGCATCAGCGGCATGACGATTTTCATGAACTCCGACGGCTGTATGTCGATCCCCACGTGCAGCCAGCGCCGCGCGCCCAGCTTGATGGTGCCGAACAGCGCCACGCACACCAGCAGGAACACCCCGATTGCATAAGCCGGAACGGCAATCCGCATCATCATCTGCGGCGAGATATTCGCCACCACCCACATGATGAAGAAGGACAGGAAGATATTGCGCACCTGGTCTTCCATCTTGCCTGGAATGCCGATGCTGGCCGAATACAGCGTAATCAAGCTCACCGTCAGCAGCATGATGATGATGGCGGTCAGCGGGCCGTCAAAGACGGTGAAATAGGGTCGCATGCGACGCCACAGCGAACGTCTTTCATGTATGCGCATGATGGGTGATCCTTATTGTTTCTTCCGTGCCGGCGCGCCCTGCTGCGGCACGGGCGTCGCGGCGGGGACGTTTGGCGCCACGGGCGCCGGTGCCGGTGCCGGTGCCGGCGCAGGTGCGCCCTGGCGCGCTTCCGCTGCCGCTTCGGCGGCGTCCGGATCTTCAATCGGCACCAGCTGCACCGCATCTTCCTTCGGCACCTTGGTGGTTTCCTTGTCGGCCGGGCGTTTGCCCAGCAGGTAGAAGTCCAGCGCCTTGCGGGCGATAGGGGCGGCAATTTCCGCGCCCCAGCCGGCGTTTTCCACCACCATGGCGACCACGATCTTCGGCTTGTCGGCTGGCGCAAACGCGGTGTACAGCGCGTTGTCGCGCAGGCGCTCGGCCAGCGCCGACGCGTTGTACTTCTCGTTGGCCTTGATGCCCACCACCTGCGCCGTACCGGTCTTGCCGCCGGAGGTGTAGGCGGCATTGGCGAAGGCGCGGTAAGCGGTGCCGCCTGGCTCGCTGTTCACGCCCACCATGGCGCTCTTGATGATGTCGATGTTTTCCTGCTTGAGGGCGATGCGGTAGCTTTCGCTCGGCACCGTCAGCTTGCGCGCGCGCGTGCCGCCGTCTTCAAGGATCTTGACCAGGTGCGGCTTCATCACCACGCCGTTGTTGGCCAAATTGGCCATGGCGTGGGCGATCTGCAGCGGTGTGTAGGAGTTGTAGCCGGAGCCGTTGGACACCGAGATGGTATCGCCGCCGACCCACCTGCCGGCATTGCCTTTGAAGCGCTTGCGCTTCCACTCTTTCGACGGCAGCACGCCGGTCTTTTCATTATCCAGGTCGATGCCGGTTTTTTCACCGAAGCCGAAAGGCCGCATGAAGTCCGTGATCGAGTCGATCCCCATGTCGTTGCCAAGCTGGTAGTAGTAGGTATTGCAGGACACGATGATGGAGCGGCGCAGATCGACGTTGCCGTGGCCACCGACTTTATCGTCGCGGAACTTGTGGCCGCCCAGATAGAAGAAGCCGGGATCAGGATAGGCCGTCGCCGGATTGCGCTTGCCCAGTTCCAGCGCCGCCAGCGCCATGAAGGGCTTGAAGGTGGAACCCGGCGCATAGGTGCCGGACAGCGGACGGTTAATCATCGGCCGGTCCAGCGAGGTATTCAGTTCGCTCCAGCTTTGCGCATCGATGCCGTCCACGAACAGGTTGGGGTCATAGCCTGGGCGCGACACATAGGCAAGGATGTCACCCGTTTCCGGCTCGATCGCGACAAACGCGCCGCGCCATTCGCCAAAGGCCTCTTCCACCACCTTTTGCAGCTCGATGTCGATTGACAGGATCAGGTTATTGCCTGGCGTGGCAGGGGTACGCGACAGCGTGCGGATGGCGCGGCCACCGGCCGACACTTCCACTTCCTCGTAGCCGGTCTGGCCATGCAGCTGCTTCTCGTAGCTTTTTTCCAGACCTTCCTTGCCGACATGGTCGGTGCCTTTGTAATTCGGGCCGTCATCGCTCGCCTCGATCGCCTTGACTTCGGACTGGTTGATGCGGCCGATGTAGCCGATCACGTGCGACGCCGTTTCGCCCAGCGGATACTGGCGGAACAAACGCGCCTGCACTTCCACGCCAGGGAAGCGGAAACGCTGCGCGCTGAAACGCGCCACCTCTTCATCGGTCAGGCGCGTACGCAGCGGCACGCTTTCAAATCCTTTGGACTCTTCCAGCAGCTTCTTGAAGCGCTTGCGGTCTTTGATATCGACGCTGATCAGTTTGGACAGCTCATCGATCGCCTCATCCAGCGTGGTATTCAGCTTGGATGGCGTGATCTCCAGCGTAAAGGCAGAGTAGTTACGCGCCAGGACCACACCGTTGCGGTCCAAAATCAGGCCGCGGTTCGGCACGATGGGAACCACGGCGATGCGGTTCTCTTCCGCCTTCACCGCGAAGTCACTGTACTTCATCACCTGCAGCCAGATGAAACGCAGCAGCAGCAAGGCGAAACAGAAAAACACCATCCCACCCAGCACCGTCAGGCGCAGGCGGAACTGCTGCAGTTCGCGCTGGTTGTCCTTAATCTCAGTCATGCTGGCGGGGTGGCGTCAGATCGGTCGGGTGTGGTCGCGATCCACCGCGCGGCGCTGGGGCGCCAGCAACAGCCAGGTGATCAGCGGCCACAGTAACGCGGCGGCCACGCTCTCAATAAAGTAGAACCAGCCGGGGAATTTGCCGGACACGAAAAAGCGCACGACAAACTGCGCCGACTGCGCCATCAACAGCAGCGGAAAAACGTGCATGGCCTGGGTCCAGATCGGGAACCACAGCATCCGGCGATGCAGCATGATGGCGAAGTACGACAGCAGGGTGTACGCCAGCGCATTCTCGCCCAGCAGCGTGGAATCGTGAACATCCATGAGCAGGCCCAGAACAAAGGCAGTGCCGATGCCGACCTTGCGCGGCTGGTGCACCCCCCAGAATACCAGCAGCAGCGCGACGAAATCCGGCACGCCGATGAAGTGGCCCCAGGGCAGAAGATTAAACAGGAAGGCGCACAGCAGGCTGAATGCGATGAACAGCGGGCTGACCGGCAGCAGAATATAGTGAGGACGGTTCATCGGGCCGGCTCCTTGGGTTTGTTGGCAGCCGGCGCCTGGGCGGCGGGTGCCGCTGGTGTGGCGGCTGCATTCGGCGTGGCGGACGGCGTCGTGCCCGGCGTGGCGGCCGTTGCGACCGGTGCGGCGGCGGCCGGCGCCGGCTTGGGCATCACTGGTATCAGTCCCGGTGCACCGGTTGGCGCAGCGGCAGGCTGGCCTTCTGCGCCCTCTTTCGGCACGTCCTTGATCGGCGCCATCTTGTTATTGTGCTTGCGCAGTGCGCGCGGTTCTTCCTCCGGCGGACGTGCCGGCATCTCCGGCGTCGACATCAGAATCAGCAGCTGGGTGTTGTTGGTGATGCCGGCCAGCGGCTGGCAGATCACACCGCCGAACGAACCACCGGCACTGTTTTCCACCTGACTGACGCGCGCCACCGCCAGGCCGGCCGGATACACACCGTCCAGGCCAGAGGTGACCACAATATCGCCCACCTGGATATCCGCATTCGGCGCTGTAAAGCGCAGTTCCAGATTACCGGACTTGCCGCGGCCATAAGCCACGCTGCGCAAGCCATTGCGCAGCAGCTGCACCGGAATCGCCTGCTCCTTGTCGGACAGCAGCGTCACCTCGGAAGTGAACGGGAACACGCGCGTGACCTGACCGACCACGCCCTGGTTGTCTATCACGGGCAAACCCAGCGCCACGTCATTGCGGGTACCGCGGTCGAGAATGATTTTACGGCTGTTGAAATCGCGCGCGTCATACAGCACTTCGGCCAGCATGGACTTGACCGGCAATTGCTGGCGCGCGTCGAACAGGCGGCGCAGCTGCGCGTTTTCCGCGGACTGGAGCTGCGCCTGCTGCAAAGCCTGCGAGTTGAGTATCTGCTGACGCTTCAACTCCCGCACCTGCTTTTCCAGCGACGACAACGTGGAGAAATAATCACCGGCGCCATAAATGGCGTCGCGCGGCAGCAAGGCCGCCATTTGCAGCGGGTACAGTACGGTGGCAGCCGCCGTACGCACCAATGGCAGGATACGCATGTGCGAGTCGACCAGCAGCAGCACGATCGATATGCACGCGAACACCATCATCTTGACCCGGGCCGAAGCGCCTTGCTTGAAAAGTGGCGGAGGACTGTATTCCATGACTTCCAATAATCCGGCGCTCGCGCGCCATCGAGACTGTCAACTCACCCTAAAGCACCGGGGCCGCTATTTGGCGGCCCCGTTTTTGTCAGATCACTCGTAGGAGAAGATCGAACCCAGTTGGTCCATCCGCTCCAGCGCCATGCCGGAGCCACGTACCACGCAGGTCAGCGGATCTTCCGCTACCAGCACCGGCAGGCCGGTTTCTTCCATCAGCAGACGATCCAGGTCGCGCAGCAATGCGCCGCCGCCGGTCAGCATCATGCCTTTTTCGGCGATGTCGGCGCCCAGCTCTGGCGGGGTCTGTTCCAGTGCGTTCTTCACGGCCGAGACGATGTTGTTGAGCGGGTCGGTCAGCGCTTCCAGGATTTCGTTCGAGGAGATAGTGAACGAACGCGGAATACCTTCCGACAGGTTGCGGCCCTTGACTTCCATTTCCTTGACTTCAGAGCCAGGGAAGGCGGAGCCGATGGCTTTCTTGATGGCTTCAGCGGTCTGTTCGCCGATCAGCATGCCGTAGTTACGGCGGATGTAGTTGACGATCGCTTCATCGAACTTGTCGCCACCCACGCGTACCGAACCTTTGTAGACCATGCCGCCCAGCGAGATGATGCCCACTTCGGTGGTACCGCCGCCGATGTCCACCACCATCGAGCCGGTTGCATCCGACACTGGCAGGCCAGCGCCGATGGCTGCTGCCATCGGTTCTTCGATCAGGTACACCTGCGACGCACCAGCGCCCAGCGCCGATTCACGGATCGCACGGCGCTCTACCTGGGTCGAGCCGCAAGGGACGCAAATGATGATGCGTGGCGAAGGACGGAAGAATTTGGAGTCGTGCACCATGCGGATGAACTGCTTCAGCATCTGCTCGGTGACGGTGAAGTCGGCGATCACGCCGTCTTTCATCGGGCGAATCGCTTCGATATTGCCAGGTACTTTACCCAGCATCTGCTTTGCTTCCTTACCAACTGCCTGAATCGTCTTCTTGCCATTTGGGCCGCCTTCCTGGCGGATGGCGACGACCGACGGTTCATCAAGGACGATGCCTTGGCCGCGAACGTAGATCAGGGTGTTGGCCGTGCCCAGGTCGATGGCCAGATCAGAGGAAATGTAACGACGTAAAAAACCAAACATTAAAGTGTCCCGTGGCGCTACTAGGTGTGCGCGTAAACCGTTGAGTGAAAAATTCTGTCCGAATGCGTCTGTCCGAATGCGGCGGCAGCAATGATTCAGCGCCGACAACGCATCAACCCGCCATTCTACCTTATAATTTGGCTGCGATTTATCGAAAATCCACCCAAAAGTGTATAGCCTGAGGCCGCGATTTAAGCGGCATTCGTCGGGATTTGTAGACGAATAGGCAGAAATTCAAGTTTTTTATCAATATCACAATTAAACCTGCGCGGCCCGTCCGCGCCATACGCCATGTCCCTGACCTTATCCGACGTAACCCGCATTGCCAAACTGGCCCAACTTGAGATGAGCGAGCAGCAGAGCGCCACGGCGCTGGAACAGCTGAATGGCATCTTTGCGCTGGCCGAACAGATGCAGGCGGTCGACACCGAAGGCGTCGCCCCGCTGAGCCACCCGCTGGCGGCGCACATGAATAACATCGCCCTGCGCCTGCGCGAAGACGTGGCCAGCGAGCCGAATCGCCGCGAAGACTATCAAACCGTTGCACCCAAGACCCAGGACGGCCTGTACCTGGTGCCGAAAGTGATCGATTAATTGACGCAATAGATGCAATAGATGCAACCGCGCTCACTGCGCCCTGCCCTTCGCACCGATCACGAATCTGAATTGAAACGCCATGCATACCAAAACCATTAAAGAGCTGTCCGCACTCCTGCAAAGCAAAGCGATTTCCGCCACCGACCTGGCCAAGCACTTCCTCGACCGTATCGAGCAAAGTGACCTGAATGCCTTCCTGCACGTGGACCGTGAGCTGACCCTGGCGCAAGCCGCCGAAGCGGACGCCCGCATCGCCGCCGGCACCGCCACGCCGCTGACCGGCGTACCGATCGCGCACAAAGACATCTTCGTCACCAAAGGCTGGCGTTCCACCGCCGGCTCGAAAATGCTGGGCAACTACGTCAGTCCGTTTGACGCGACTGTCGTTGAGAAGTTCAACAAGGCCGGCATGGTCACGCTGGGCAAACTGAATTGCGACGAATTCGCCATGGGTTCGGCCAATGAAAACTCGGCCTTCGGCGCGGTGAAAAATCCGTGGGATAAAACCGCCGTACCAGGCGGCTCCTCGGGCGGTTCCGCTGCGGCAGTTGCTGCGCGCCTGGCGCCGGCCGTTACTGGCACCGACACCGGCGGTTCGATCCGTCAGCCAGCATCGTTCTGCGGCATTACCGGCATCAAGCCAACCTATGGCCGCGTATCGCGCTTCGGCATGATCGCGTTTGCCTCGTCGCTGGACCAGGGCGGCCCGATGGCGCAGACCGCAGAAGACTGCGCGCTGCTGCTGAACGCCATGGCCGGCTTCGATGAACGTGATTCGACCTCGCTGACGCCGGAACTGGGCGGCGTGGAAGAAGACTTCACGCGCGAACTGGGCCAGCCGCTGACCGGCCTGCGCATCGGCGTGCCAAAAGAGTACTTCGGCGAAGGCTTGTCGAAAGACGTGGAAGATGCCGTGCGCGCCGCGCTGGCCAAGTATGTTGAACTGGGCGCGACCCTGGTCGACATCTCGCTGCCAAACACCAAGCTGTCGATCCCTGCCTATTACATGATCGCGCCGGCGGAAGCATCGTCCAACCTGTCGCGCTTTGACGGCGTGCGTTACGGCTTCCGCGCAGAAGGCTACAAGGACCTGCAGGACATGTACCGCAAGACCCGCGACCAGGGCTTCGGCAATGAAGTGAAGCGCCGCATCATGGTCGGCACCTATGTGCTGTGCCACGGCTACTACGACGCCTACTACCTGAAGGCGCAAAAGATCCGCCGCCTGATCGCGCAGGACTTCGAGAAAGTGCTGAATGGTCCGGACGCCGTGTGCGATGTCATCATGGGACCGGTCGCGCCGACCGTGGCCTGGGACCTGGGCGACAAGTCGGATGATCCGGTGGCCGCCTACCTGGCCGACATCTACACGCTGTCGACCAGTCTGGCCGGCCTGCCTGGCATGTCGATCCCGGTCGGCTTCGGCGCCAAGAACCGCCCTGTGGGCCTGCAGATCATCGGCAAGCACTTCGGCGAAGCCAAGCTGCTGAACGTGGCGCACGCCTATCAGCAAGCCACCGACTGGCACACCCGCGCTCCGGCCGGCATCTAAGAACAACCGTCATTCCCGCATGCGCGGGGACGACAAACGGAAACATAAGCGAGAACAATATGGAATGGGAAGTCGTCATCGGTATTGAGAACCACGTACAGCTCACTACCGCATCTAAAATCTTCAGCGGCTCGCCGACCACCTTCGGCGCCGAAGCCAACACCCAGGCCAGCCCGGTTGACCTGGCGCTGCCTGGCGTACTGCCAGTCATGAACAAGCAGGCCGTCGAGCGCGCGATCCGCTTTGGCCTGGCGGTCGGCGCCAACATCGCGCCGGCGTCGATCTTCGCCCGTAAAAACTACTTCTACCCTGACCTGCCGAAAGGCTACCAGATCAGCCAGTTCGAAGATCCGGTGGTACAGGGCGGCACCATCACCTTCGGCTACGAGAAGGATGGCGAATTCGTCACCAGGACCATCAACCTGACCCGCGCCCACCTGGAAGAAGACGCCGGCAAATCGCTGCACGAAGACTATGCCGGCATGTCGGGCATCGACCTCAATCGCGCCGGCACGCCGCTGCTGGAAATCGTCTCCGAGCCGGAACTGCGCAGCGCTGCGGAAGCAGTCGCCTACTGCAAGGCCCTGCACTCGCTGGTGATGTGGCTGGGCGTCTGCGACGGCAACATGCAGGAAGGCTCGTTCCGCTGCGACATCAACGTCTCGGTGCGTCCGAAAGGCCAGCAAGAATACGGCACCCGCTGCGAGATCAAGAACCTGAACTCGTTCCGCTTCATCGAAGAAGCCGTGCACGTGGAAGTGCGCCGCCAGATCGAACTGATTGAAGACGGCGGCAAAGTGGTGCAGGCGACCCGCCTGTACGATCCGGACCGCAAGGAAACCCGCGAAATGCGCAGCAAGGAAGACGCGCAGGACTACCGCTACTTCCCGGACCCGGACCTGCCGCCGCTGGTCATCTCCAACGCCTGGATCGAGCAGGTAAAAGGCACCATGCCTGAACTGCCAGCCGCCATGCGCGCGCGCTTCATCAGCGAATACGCGCTGCCGGACTATGACTCGCTGGTGCTGACCCAGTCCAAAGCCATGGCCAACTACTTCGTCGCCGTGGTGGATGCCGCCGGCAAGGAAAACGCCAAGGTCGCCGCCAACTGGCTGATGGGCGACGTCTCCTCGACCCTGAACCGTGAAGGCGTGGACATCGCCGATGCACCAGTCAAGCCTGCGCAACTGGCGCTGATGCTGAAGCGTATCGCTGATGGCACCATCAACAACAAGACCGCCAAGGAACTGTTCGGCGACATGTGGGCAGCCAAGTCGGACGACGACAATCTGGTGGATGCGCTGATCGAGTCGAAAGGCCTGAAACAGATCTCCGACACCGGCGCGCTGGAAGCCATCGTCAACGAAGTCATCGCCAACAACGAGAAGTCGGTAGAACAGTACCGCGCCGGCAAGGAAGCAGCGATCAACGCGCTGATCGGCCAGGCGATGAAAGCCTCGCGCGGCAAAGCCAACCCGGCGCAGCTGACCGAGCTGCTCAAGGCCAAGCTGGCCGGCTAACACGACAAAGGACGCCTCGGCGTCCTTTTTTTATTGGTGCTCCGGACCGTCCCAACCCTCCAGGTACTTGGTCAGCGTATCCACCACATCAATCAAGCGATAGCGATAGAACAGGTGCATGGCCGGCTGCCAATCGGCCGGCAGCATGCCGCCCGCCGCCCGCGCCACGATGCTGTTCGGGACCACGCGCATCCCAAGCCGGTTAGTGCCAAACAAGGTCTCGCCACACTGAGCACAAAACGCCTTCGACAGCTGCTTGTGCGGATGTGCATAGCGCGTCACTTCTCCCGACAGCAAGGTCAATGCCTCCGGCGGCCACGCCGTAGCGGACAACATCGTCACGCCATAGAAATCTCGGCAGGTCTCACAATGGCAGTGAGCCCGTGCCGCCGGTGCACCATTCAACGCATATCGCACACTTCCACAGCGACACGCAACAGTCAACGCTTCCATCATTCCGACTCCTGAATCAAGTTTGTAAAACCAGGCGGTACCAATTCCTATCCGGCTGCGCCAACCGCAATAGCGCGCCATTCTTCGCGGATGTGCGGCTATTCTGCATGAAGAGCAAAATATCAAATACACGGGCAGGATGCGTCGCCAACTGCATCAATCGCGGTTGGCCAGTAGCTGTCAGAGCAGCCACGATCTTGTCTTGATGATCGTTCCAGGCGCAGCCCAGAATGTACGGCATATGGATAATCTTCTGCACGGTGACAGTATGTTCATTTGACAGGTCAGCCATCAGAAAACGGCTTCCCCGCATGCCGGAAAAACCGCCATTCTGGGCGCCATCACGAACCTGGCCATCAAACGCACAGGTATAGCAAGTCAGCAGCAGCATCGCCTTCATTGGATACGTGGCGTTGGTACAGTTGATGAAGAGTCCATCGGAAAGCATCGTCAGCAATTCGAGTACGCGGCGATCCAGTTCAGTCAACCGGTCTGCTGCACGCAACTTGCTCTCAATACGGGGTGGGGTCAATCTCAAGGCCGACAGCGTGGCGATGGCCTGAAAAACCTCCTTCCTCTGCAAAAAGTCACTGATTTCCCCCACCGGCCGTGGTGCGGGCGCGCGCCGCAGAGTCGCCCCCCAATTGATCATTACGCGAATCAATTCCTGCGCAAGCCTGTCAGCATGCACAGACGCGTCGCCTTCAAGGTAATCCGCTGTCAGACCGTGAATCAGCCAGTAGTCATCTACATAGTCCGGATTAAACGCCTTAAATGCACTAACCAGCGCGGAAGGTTCGCCAATAACTGTTTGAATCACGGTAGTCCTTTCTATCTGGTGCGTGGACACAGTCTACGGCAAACAGTATCGAACAAGTCAAGCCCCGGCTTGCATCTCACGCAAAGCAAACATAAAGTGCTTGACTTGGAGTGCACTCTAACTTTTAGGATCTGCTTATGGAATCGCATCTCAGCATTGAAGAAGCCGCACAACGTACCGGCCTGACGGCGCACACGCTACGCTATTACGAGCGTGTCGGCCTGATAGCGCCGGTTCCCCGCGCACCGGGCGGGCAGCGCCGTTATGCGGCGGCCGACATGGCCTGGATCGAATTCCTGCTGCGCCTGCGAACGACCAATATGCCCATCGCGAAGGTGCAGGCATTTGCTCAACTGCGCAGCGCCGGGAATGCAACCGTGACGGACCGTCGCCAGATGCTGGAACTGCATCTGGCGGATGTCCTGGCACACATCGAGACGATGCAGCAGTCCGTCCACGCGTTGCAGGACAAAATCAAACACTATCGTGAACTTGAAAAGGAAGGACTCACTCATGGAAAACGAAAATCGCTACCAGCGCGGACTGGCAAAACTCCAGGAAATCGACGGTGAAGCCGGGGAGCGTGTCGTCGCCAGCCTTGAAGACATCGCGCCGGACTTCGCGCGCTACCTGATCGAATTCCCGTTCGGCGACATCTACTCGCGCCCCGGCCTGGACTTGAAAAGCCGCGAGATCGCGACCGTCGCTGCGCTTACGGCACTGGGTAACGCCGCACCTCAGCTCAAGGTCCATATCCACGCGGCGCTGAACGTCGGCGTCACCCGTACCGAGATCGTTGAAACCATCATGCAGATGGCCGTCTACGCCGGTTTCCCGGCGGCCCTCAACGGCTTGGCCGCCGCCAGGGAAGTTTTTGACTATACATAATTGTCTACATCGGACAACGCAGGGAAAATAGGCAAAAATTGAAGTATACATTCTTGTCTAGACATACTAATCTAGTTCTACCGCAACAGAGGAGCTGCCATGAGCATTCCCAAACCAACCGCGGCAGAACTGGAGCTGCTGCAAACCCTTTGGCCACTTGGCTCGGCAACTGCAAAGCAGGTGCACGAAGCCATGCTGGCCGAAAAACCTGACCTCGCCTATGGCACTGTACTGCGCCTGATGCAGATTATGCACACCAAGGGCATCCTCATCCGCGACGAAAGCCAGCGCTCTCACATCTACGCGCCGGCACAGGCGCAGGACACGCTGCAATCGAGCCTGCTCAAAGACCTGATGCACAAAGCCTTCGCCGGCTCGGCCAAGGCGCTGGTACTGGCCGCGCTGCGCTCCGGCATTTCGAAAAAAGAGCGTGACGAAATCGAAAAACTGCTGAAGGAAGAAAAGAAATGAGCGCCTTCGTCTTCGCACTTGGCATGACGCTGATGCACTTCCTGTGGCAAGGCCTGCTGCTTGGTTGCGTCACCGCCGCCGCCCTCACCCTACTGCGCAACAGCCGCGCCGAATACCGCTACCTGATCGCCTGCTCCGCCCTGTTCGTCAGCCTGTGCTGGCCAGTGCTGGATCTGTTTCAGCGCCTGAACGGGGATGCCATGTCGGCAAGCGCCAGCATTCCGGCCCTGCCCTGGTCGACGCAAGCCATCGCCGAAGACAGCAACTGGTTCAACCTGCTCGACTCCATGCGCGGCATCGTCAGCGCATGGGCGCTTTGTGCAGCCGTGCTAGCCCTGCGCATGATTGCCGGCCTGCTGTGGATAGACCGCACCTCGCGCCAGCCAGCCACCTGCAACCATCAGGAGCAGCTCCGGTGGGAAGCCAGCCTGTCACGCCTGGCGCAGCGCTTCGGTGTCAGCCGCACCGTGCGCTTGCGCGTGATCGATACGCTGTCCAGCCCTGTCACCGCAGGCTGGTGGCGGCCGGTGGTACTGGTGCCGGCGGCACTGATTGGCCGCATGCCGCCTGACCTGCTGGAGGCGCTGCTGGCGCACGAAATGGCGCACATCAAACGCCATGATTACCTGATTAATCTGCTACAGAGCGTTATTGAAACACTGCTGTTCTACCACCCTGCCGTCTGGTGGATTTCGAACCGCATCCGTATCGAACGTGAACTGATTGCAGACGATACCGCAGCAAGACAGCTCGGCGAACCGCGGCGCTTGGCCCTTGCCCTGTCCGAACTGGAAAAACTCCAGTTCTCCACTCACCAACTGGCCCAGGCGGCCAATGGAGGAAATCTGATGATGCGTATTCAACACCTGCTTCGCCCTGCGCCACAAGCCCTGAACTGGAAAACCGCCGTTGCCATGCTGGGCATGGCGATGGCTTGCCTGTCGATCTATGCGGAAGCCACGGCAGCGGACAAGCAAGTCTCCGACCGGGTAAAGCCTGTGGTCGATTTCAATACCTGCGCCAAGCCTGTCTGGCCGCAAGCAGCCATCCAGGAACAGCGCACCGGCACCGTGAAGCTGGCATTCCTGATCGACCGCAATGGCAAGGTAGGCGACTCCAAGGTCGAACATAGCAGCGGTCACGCCGATCTGGATGAAGCATCGCGTGCCGGGATTGAGAAATGCACGTTCAAACCGGCGACCAAAGCAGGTAAGCCTGTCGAGTCCTGGACGCACCTGCAATATGTGTGGATACTCGAATGATAAAAAGCGCATTCCTCCTCACCGCTTTATTGTCCAGCATCGCCAATGCCGCCAGTTTCGATCCCGAAGTTAACCTGGCCAAGGTGGAGCAGGAGGCACAGCGCCTGCGTACCCAACTGCGCAATCCGGCGCTGGCCTCGGACAAGGTAAAAATTACGCTCAACAGCAAGCTGCAACAACTCGGCAATCAACGCTCGTTCGTGGGAGACAGCGACGGCGCCATGGCTGCGTTTGACGAGACGGAGACGCTTCATGAGCGCCGCAATGCCGCAGCCGATGCCGGCGAATCGGCGCGGCTGGAAGCCGCCAAAGCGGAAGACGCGATCAGCGCCATCGTCCGCGAGGCCGCCAACCACCGCATCGTCATTCTCAATGAAGCACACCATGTTCCCTTGCACCGGGCATTCGCCATGCGGCTGGCGCGCGAACTGCGCAAGCTGGGCTACACCTGGCTCGCCTGCGAAACCTTCGAGAACACGCCACTGAGAAAAGGCTACCTGGCGCTGTCGGACGGCTACTACTCGCGTGAACCCGCCTTCGGCAACTTCCTGCGCGACGCCGCAGCGGATGGCTGGAAGCTGGTGCAGTATGAGCCGTTTGATGAAATAACCGGTGAAACCGACGCCCAGCAGATCGATCAGCGTGACAGTGGCGAAGCGCGCAATCTGGTAAAACGCATCTTTGACCAAGACCCCAACGCCAAGGCGTTCATTTATGTTGGCTATAGCCACGCGCAGAAAGTACCGCGCGTCGGCGACAGTGGCGGCGGCGCCTGGATGGCCGCGCAGCTGAGCCACATGACCGGCCTGGAGCCGCTCACGATCGACCAGACCATCATGATGGAACACGTCGATCAGGCAGCTGAATACCCTTTGTATGCGGCCGCCGTCGGTGGAGCCGGACAAACCACGCCGATCGTGCTGCGTGCGCCCGATGGCCGCTATGAAGTTTTCGGCCGCTACCGCCTTTCCATGGACATGCAGGTAATACACCCGCGTTATGGAACGGACGCGGATACGGGCCGTCCGACATGGCTACGTACGGTGGCAGGCTTTCAGCCGGCGGAGATACCGCAGAAAATGCGCCGGCCGGCCAAGCCATACTTCGTCTACGCTTATCCCAAAAACCAGCCGAAAGATGCCGTCCCGGCTGACATTGTGCAAATCACGCCGGGCAAGCCGCTGCCCAAGCTGATGCTGCCGGATGCGCAGTTCCGCTTCGCGATCCGGCAATAGGGCTTAATCCTTCACGCCTACCCAGCGGCCATTATCAAGGCGCAGGCGCTGTTTCATTTGCAGCTGTCCTTCGCCTTTCATGATGTAGGCGATCATCGGGAAGACCTGCTGCGCCGAAGCTTCTTTCATCCACGGCGCGGCGGCAAACTTGTAGGTATAGCTTGCGGTGCCGCTGGCTTCATCCCACGACGCCAACTTGGCCACACTGAGCTTACCGACGCAAAAATCACCGCTACGCGCGATCTTTTCACCACTAGGCGAGATGGTCGTCGTCGCGCGCTTGAGATAGAACTTTCTGCCCGCCGCCGTCAGCGCATAGCGTTCGACCGGCACTTGCGCGTCACCGCGCCTGGTCATGCCGCTTTCCACGTGCACCAGTCCCAGTTTCGCCAGCACCGGCAGCTGTATCGCATCACGGCTGCCCGCTTCCGCATCGCCCGCTGCAACGTCGATCGGCCAGTCGAATTTGCCGACACAGACATCACCATGCTGCGACAGATAATGATCCAGTCCTGCCGCCATTGCGGCGCTAGGCTGCTGCGCCAGGTCCGCGTCCGTCAGCGTCTTGAGGAAGGCTTCCAGGTCCGCCATCTCCTGCTCCGTCATCGGCGGCGTACTGCCGCGCGGACGGCCGTCGAGCGGCATCTGCTTGTCGAGATTATCGCGATAGCGCACCGGCAGGTCGTTGAATTTCTGGACCACGCCCTTGACCTTCGGGTACCAGCGTTCCGGCTCCGTATCGCGCGTGTTGTAGAAGCGGATAACCTCGCTCAGCGATTTGATCGATCCGTTGTGGAAGAAGGCCGAACGCGTGGCGACGTTGCGCAGGGTCGGCGTCTTGAACATGCCACAGTACTGTGCGCTGGCCGGACGCGGATGGTCAGGACGGTCGCAGATACCCAGATCGTTGTAACCGGCATTGCGGTTGGCCGGAATATCCTTGTTGCGCGGGACGCCAATCGCCGCATAGGTAAAGTCGGTGAACAGCTTGACGCTGCCGTTCATCCCCGCACCGTTGTAGTGGCATGCGAAGCAGTTGCCCTTGTCTGGATCGCTGTAGACGGCAAAGCCGCGCATTTCGGCGGCAGTCAGATCGCCGCCTATCTTGTTGCTAGAGTAGAGATCGTATTTGCTGCTGTATGGGTGGAAGCTATTGTCTTCCAGCTGATATGCCTGCAGCGTGTCCAGCGCATGCTGGAACGCTTGCTTGTTGTTGGCGAAGACTTCCACACCAAAGGTATTGCGGAACTGGTCAGCGTAAGCCGACGCCTTGATCTTGCGGACCACATCGGCCACGCTCTTGTTGGCCATTTCGTGTTTTGCCAGCAGCGGGATACGCGCCTGGTCCGCCAGCGTGGCGGCGCGGCCATCCTGCGTGTGGCCGCCGCCTGGCCCCGGCGTGCTGATGCCGTCCGGGTTGTCCAGCATGTCCGCATAAGGCGGCGTGTATTCCTGATAGCGCAGCGATGGCACGGCGCGCACGCCTGCGGTACGCATCTTCGGACCACCCAGCTGCACCGCCAGATTATTCGGTGGCGCATGCGCAAACGCAGGGTCGTGACAGGTGGCGCACGCCAGCTTGCCGGACCCGGACAGGCTTTTATCGAAAAACATCTGCTTGCCGATTTCAGCGGCGGCGCTCAATGGCGCCGCCACCGGGACGGCAACGGCTTGCGCCGTCGCCGCAATCAGCACCATCATCAGTGCTGATTTCATCTTACTTGAGCGCCCATCCGTTACGCTGGTCGGCATCCGGACCGACCTGCTTGATGGTTGGGTAGCCGTTCTTTTGCACATAGCCCGCCGGGATCACGTAAGTGTGATTCATCGGACGCACCGCGTCGAAGTGTGCATCGGCGCTGCCGGCGTATTCCGGCAGATTCAGGATGTTCGCAGCGATGAATTTCTGCGAATACTTCGAGCGGTTCATATACGACCAGTCATCGGAGGGATCGGCCAGCTGGAACATGTCCTGCAGCGTGCGTACCAGCGAGATATGGCTGTAGGCATCGCTGTCCACCACGCCTTTAGGTGCAGCAGACTGGTTGTTCAACACCCCGAAGGTCGAGGTGCCATGGCCCTTGTTGCCCTGCTTGTAGTTGGTGATGACTTCATTGGACACCGTGCCATCGGCATTCTTCACCAGTGGCCCCAGCGCCAGCGGACTGCCGTTGGTGTTCCAGCCGCAGCAGGAATTGAAGCCGCTGGTCGCCGTGCCTTCGTCAAACATCATCACGATGGCGACACGCTTGTGTGGATTGTTCCACAGCGGCGATGCCTGGATTTTCTTGATCAGATAATCCGTGTACTTGTCGCCACGGTAGATCAGCGCATTGCCCGAGCAATCGCTGGCGGCCTTGGTCGCGCTGCTGCCCGGCATAGTACCCACCAGCGTCACGCCATGCATGTCGTCGCACTGGTCAGGTTCCAGGATATTCAGCTGGCCCACATCGCCGCTGGCCAGGTCGTCGCCGAACTGGTCTGCGTTCCAGCCGGCCGGCGCAATGGCTTTCAAGGCCTCGTCCCACTGGCCGCCGCCCATGGTGCGGTTATTCGCCAAAAACTCCGGCGAGCTACGAACATTCTGGAAGAACACGCTGCCATTGTGCTTGGCGGCGTACAGCGCGCTGGCCAGACGCACTTGCAGGCCTGGCGTGCCGATCGCGCCCACTGGCTCGTCGGCCGTGTACAGATAGTCCGGCGCGACGATGGTGTTGTCCGCCGTGCCGTCCTTGCGCCAGTCGGCGCCAGGGTTCTTGGACTCGCTGTACACGCGCCAGCTCATGCCCTTGCTGGTCAGTGCGGTGAACAGATTCTGCTTGCCCTTGATATTGTGGTTGGTGGTGTTGCTGCATGCGTTCACGCCTGGCGGCAGCGGCAAATCCTCAATCGCATTGGCGGCGGTGGTGCCGCTTGGGTAGCAGTTGAACGCGCTGTCGTCGGTAATGCCAAAGTCGTCGGCGGAAGCGATCGCCAGGCGGTTAGGCTCGGATGGATTGCCGGTCGAGTAGTAGCTGGTGAACTGGTTGCCCGCGTTCAGGTAGGCATTGATGCGCGGTGCGTACTTCGAACCTTTGATCGACGACGTGGCCTTGTTCTCCAACACGATCAGGAACACGTGGTCGTAACGTGGAATACCTTCCAGGTTCATTGCCGTCAACTGCGCTTCCTTCATCGTGATCGCCGGGCCGGTGGCGTTGGGATCAACCGCCAGTGCAGCCGGCGATACATCATGGCGGTCCACCATTTTGGCAGCGAACGAGAAGCGGCTGCTCAGCAGCACAGACTCTTTCAGTACCTCGGCGCTGGCACCGGTGGTGTCGCTCAAGATCGTATCGGCGCTGACATTCAGGCGCGTGGCCAGATGGTTTTTTGCCGACTCGAAGCTGATGCGGTCATCGTCCATGATGCGGGCGACTTCCGTGGTCAGTGGCGAGATGGCGACACGGGCCGGCACCAGTGGATTAATCAGCGCAGCCGATACCTGGTCGGCTGGCGCGCGCAACACCATGCGCTGCGTGACAGCCTTGCCGTTGTTCAGCGACGTGGTGGAAATTTCGGCGAGCAGCGGACCGGTGGAGCGCGCGGCCAGCAGGAAGCTGCCATCGGCTTTGGTCAGCACACTGGTTTCACCAGCATCGCACACACCGTTGTCGTTGGCGTCAAGGCATACCTTGGCCGACTGGTACAGCGACGCTGCGACGCGCGAAGCAGCACTGGCGCCTGGCGAGTTGGCGATGACCGGCGGCGTAAATTCAGTACCGGATACTACGCCACGAATGGCGACCGGCGTGGCGGCAGCAAATGCCGGCACAGCCAGCGACAATACGGCGCCCGCAACGGCGCCCGAGATCAGGGAGATTTTCAACATGGAGATTCCGTTTCGTCAGTGATGGGACCAGATCAAGCCTGGCGACGGCGACGCGCAAACGTGCCCACCAGGCCCAGGCCGGCGAGCAGCATGGCGGCGCTGGCTGGTTCAGGCACCGGCGCGGCAACCAGCGACCAGGTCGCATTGTGGGTCGGCTGATCGAAAGCGATGTCGCCGTTGTTCCAGTTCACCGCATAGGCTTGATTGCCAATCAGGGCGTCGCTGCTATTGACGAAGAAGAATTGGGCGCTGACATCCGCCGCATTGTGCTGCGGGTCGGCATCGGCGAAGATGAAGTTGTTTTTGGCGGCGTTGGTCGACACCACCGCGCCTGCGGCGCTACTCCAGTCATGCGTGACCGCGCTCCACGAAGCGCCACTCAGGGCGCCTGCGAAATCCGTGCCGTTGAAATTGATGTGGACATTGGAGACGCCTTCCACCAGGTCACCAACCAGATGGCCGGTCAGGGAGCCGGTAACGGCCGGACCGTCGGCGAAGGTGTAGGAGAAGTTAAACGTTTCAGCGTGTGCGGATGCAAACGCCGCCAACAGGAGGGCTGCGCTAATAATTTTTTTCATTGATGGCTACCTGAGATGATGGGAGCCGGAATGATGTGATTCTTTTGTTACGTACGCATGACAACAAATTAATAACTGGCGTCCGTTTTGTTTCGTATTGTATCAACGGCTATTCAAACAGCCCGGCAATGGCCAGCGGTGTGCTGCCCGTAACAAGCTGCCCGGCCTCCGGCAAGGAGGCAAAGCGGTAGACCACCACGCGCAGGTTCTGCACCACATCGTCCGCAAACGCCGGCCCGTCCTTGACGGCCAGCGTGACCGGCGCAGCGCCAGACGCATGGAACTGCACCTGCGCCGTGTCACTGCGCCCATAAGTGAATTGCACACCCACGCAGCCTTTGCCGGCATTGACGCCCGAGTAGCGCAAATACGCCAGCTGCTGCTCGCACGCGGTACGCAAGTCCGCCGCCGTGTAGACGCCATCCGGCCGCGTGACGATAGACACCCACGGCCCGGCCTTGAACTGGCTCGCCTTGCGGTTGACCACCAGTTCCGCGTTGTCGTCATACGCCGCTTTGGAAAACGGGAACACCGCACGGCCCAGCGCATCCAGCGCCAGCGATACCTGCGTGGCTTTGCTGTTCAACGTCAGCCGCACGCCATCCATCGAGACGTTTTTGTCACGCGGCCGCAGGCGGTAGTGATTCTGCAGGAACTGCTTGGGCTTACCGTATTTTTCAAACCAGATCATCTGGCGGTAGGCATCGCGGTAGGCGATCCAGTCGCTGTCCTCCTGCGCGCAGGCGAACGCCGGCAACAGGCAGAGGAGGAGCAGGATCAACGCACGCATGGTCAAAACCGGTACGCCAGGCCAGTGGACAACACGGTGAACGTGCGGCGTTCGACAATCGGGCTGGCGGCAGGCTCGCTGCCCAGGCGCGTCACCGTCACGGCACTGCTCAGCAGCCACCGGCTGTTCAAAGACCAATTCCAGTTGGCGCCTGCATTGACCGAAGCCATGCCGCCGGACGGCGTGTAATCCCGCACACCGCCAGCATCGCGGCGCACTTCATAGCGCTCGCGCATGACCGGGTCGCTGGCCAGCGACACACCCGCAGACAGCGACAGTGTGTGATGCGGCGCCAATCCGGTCCAGCTCCGCTGCACACCTACATCGCCACGGAAGCCGTGCGCACTGGTGTCGTACAGGATGCTGGCGCGCAGCCGCGCATCCTCGCCCAGGTAGTAGTTGAAGAAGCCGCCCGCATCCAGCGAACCGCGAATGGCATGCGAACCGCGCAGACGCCGGTCGTCGCGCGGTTCGCGTGAGTTGGTGGATGCCAGCAGCGGGCCATATTCCACGCCAGCCGTTTGCGACAGATGCCATCCGGCGATGCCGCCAGACGATACGAAGATGCCATTACTCCATTCCGCCTGCAGCAGCGGGCGCAGTAGCACCGGGCGTTTCTCCCCGGCTGCTGCTGCGTTGCCTGTCACGACTGCTATCCCCACATACATGTCCCGGCTACCGTCCGGCATCATCGACATACTGTCTTCTGCGCACACCAGGCCGCACAGCGGCAAGAGCATCAATGGGAATAGCTTGTTCATGTCTTCCTTAAAAACCGACCTTCACGCCCAATGAAAACTTATCCATCGACACGCTCAGGCCTGGCTGTTTGAGTTTATCCGTATGTTCCAGTTCCAGCTGCAGCGCCACATCCCTGGTGACCATATAGGCCACGCCGAGCCCCAGATACAGGCCTGTCTTATGCACCGAGCTACTGCCTGATCCGCTCTTGTCCGACAGATCCACCTTCATGCGTCCTTGCGCAACGCCCACCTTACCGTACAGCGACCAGTCATCGCTCAGCTGCCACGTGTTCCGCGCGGCCAGATAGGCCACGCTGGGCTTGAGCTTGAGGCGATAACTGTCCGGAAAATCAAACGTGTACTCATTACCCAGGCCACGGTATCCGGCCTCCAGCGCCCACGACGGCGACAGCACGTAGCCGGCAAACACGCCCGCATACACCGAGTTCTTGTTGGCGTCGCGATCAGCCTGGCCAGTGCCATCGGTTAACTTGAGCTTGCCCTTGCCTGGACTGACGTTGGCGCCGAGGTACAGATCCTCGGCATGCGCCGCCGAACTTGCCGCGAGAACGATCAGGGTGGTGCACAAAAATTTGTTCATGTCAGATTCCGTGTGAAGTAAGAGTCTCCATGGTAGGGAGACATCCAGACGGAATCCGCCGCGATCTGTCGCAGAATTGTCCTCAATTTGTAGGGTGCATTTGTATAAAAAGTGTACACAGTTGTACCTGATTGTCGAAAATGCCAATTTGGCCGCGCGCTCTACTACAATGGTGCTCCAAACAGGAGATGCGATGCAGCGTGTAATGCTGGTGGAAGACGATGCGCGGCTGGCCGCGCTGGTAAAGGAATACCTCGACGGCTACGACTACCAGGTCGATGTGGTCGGCCGTGGCGACCTTGCACTCGACCGCTTCCGCGATACGCAGCCCGACCTCGTCATCCTCGACCTGACGCTGCCTGGCATTGATGGCCTGGTGGTGTGCCGCCAGCTGCGCCAGCTCAGCGCCGTTCCCATCCTGATCCTCACCGCACGCGAAGACAGCTTCGACGAAGTCTCCGGCCTCGAACAGGGCGCCGACGACTACGTCAACAAACCGGTCCAGCCGCGCGTGCTGCTGGCGCGCCTGCGCGCACTGCAACGGCGTGGCGCCAGCATCGCCGGCAGCGACATCGTGTTTGGCCAGCTGCGCATCTCGCGCGAGAACCGCACCGTACACTGGCGCGCGCAGGAAGTGCCGATGAACAGCGCCGAGTTCAAGCTGTTCCTGATACTGGCCGATGCGTCGGGCAAGGTCATGTCGCGCAACGACATTCTGGTCAAGATGCGCGGCATCGAGTTTGATGGCCTGGACCGCAGCATCGACAACTGCGTTTCGCGCCTGCGCCGCAAATTCGGCGACAGCGGCACGGACCGCATCAAGACCGTCTGGGGCGAGGGATACCTGTTCAGCCCTTCGGCCTGGGAATGAATCGCCTCTTCCGGCGCTTCGTACTCCTGGTGCTGCTGGCGATGACGCTGGCCAGCGCCGTGATCTACCTCACCTTCCGCCTGTTGTTTGGCGACCCGCTGGAACAGATCGCGCGCCGCCAGGCGGCCGGCCAGATCTTCCTGCTGGAGCAGTACATCGACCAGGCGCCTGCCGATGAATGGCTGCCGCGCCTGAACAGGGTGCGCGAAGTCTCCGAAGTCACACTGGAACTGCAACCGCTGGCAACCGCACTGGCCGCCCTGCCCGCACGCCAGCACGCCGCGCTGCTGCGTGGCGAGGTGGTGATGGACGTGACAGACAAGGCCTACTACCGCCGCGTCGACACCAGGGGCGTGCGCTACATCGGCAGCGACGACGACGTGATCCACGCCCAGCACCTGCCCATCGACATCGGCGAGGCATTGAACATGGAGGCGATACGTTTCGGCCTGATTGCGCTGTTCCTGCTGGTGCCCATCGGCTGGTGGTCGCGCCGTCACTGGCGCGGTTTACAGTCGCTGTCGCAGATGGCGGATGCCTTCGGCCGTGGCAATCTGACTGCACGCGCCACCGTCGAACGCAGCGCCAGCATTGCGCCGCTGGCAGGCCACATCAACGACATGGCGGAACGCATCGCCGCACTGCTGGAGGCGCGCCGCCATCTGCTGCACTCGGTATCGCACGAGCTGCGCACGCCGATCGCGCGGCTGGAATTCGGCATGGAGCTGCTGCGCGAGCGTCATGCCGGCGACGATGAGGCGCTGCTGCGCCGCCTGGAGGCCATGGAAACCGATGTCGGCGAACTGAAAGCGCTGGTCAACGAGTTACTGAGCCTGAATCAGCTGGATCACGCGCAAGCCATGCAGCAGCAATCGTTTGCCGTCGCGCCGCTGCTGCGCGCCTGCATGCCGCCGCCGGGCACCCAGCATTTCAGCGCCAGCATCGCGGACGATCTGGGCGAACTGCACGGCGATGCGCGCCTGCTGGCACGCGCCATCAACAACCTGCTGGGGAATGCGGCCAAGTACGCGCAGTCGCGCATCACGCTGACGGCAACGCGCGGCGAACAGCTGCGCATCGTAATTGAAGATGATGGCCCAGGCATTCCGCCACAAGCGCGCGCCCAGGTTTTTGAACCGTTCTACCGGCTGTCGCGTGACGCCGACCACGCGGCGGGAGGTTATGGCTTAGGACTGGCAATCGCCGCGCGCGCCATCCAACTGCATGGCGGCGCTATCACCATCGACGAGTCACCGCTGGGCGGCGCCCGTTTTACTGCATCCATTTGAGGATGTCAGCAAAGATCTGCTCGCGATTGAGTTCGTTGAAGTTCTCGTGGAAGTTCTGCGGATAACGGTGATAGCTCAGCAGATGCGCCGGCACGGCCTTCAGGATCGCCTCCCCGGCGTCGGCATCGGCCAGCTTGTCGTCGCCGGCCACCACCGCGAACAGCGGCTGTGTCCAGCCTGGCATGCGCGCCGCCAGCCCCTGCTGGGCCGCCGTCAGCGCATTGCCAAAGCGGACCGTGATTTCGCTGGCGCGGATGTTGTCGCGTTCATCGTCGTAGTGGCGTGCGGTGATGCTGGTGTCGTGCGTGAGCTGGTGCGTCAGCGATGCCAGCGGCACCTTCATGCGCGGCGCCAGCGCACCGAGCACACCGGACAGCGCCAGCAGCACCGGCGATACCTTGATCGCGTTCACGTAATACGGCGAAGACAGGATAAAGCCTTTAACGGCGGCGTCTCCGGCGAAATGGCCGAGGCCCAGGTGGGTAGCGATCAGCGCCCCCATCGAGTGGCCCATCACAAACACCGGCAAGCCAGGGTACTGCTGCTTCACCCATTGCAGGAACAGCGCACTGTCATCGAGGAAGATGTGGAAGCCGGGGATATCCACGCGCCGTGCATCCTGATGGCCGCACAAGTCATAGGCCACGGTGGCGATGCCATGCTGACGGAAATACAGGGCCGGCGTGACATAGTCGCCGCCATGGGCCATGCCGCCGTGGATGGCCAGGATCACCGCGCGCGGCGCGTCAGGTTCCCATACGTGGACACGGCGCTGCACACCCTGCCCTGCGGTGAAGGTGGTGAGGCGGTCTTCGGCGAAGCGCATCAGGCGGTGATGCTCAGGTTAATGCCCATCTCGACCAGGGTAGTCATGTCGGCCAGCGACAGATCCAGCGTCGGCGTTGCCGCGCCTTCGTCGCTCGGGAAGGAGATGCGCAGCTCGGCGGCGACATCGGAACGCTCAAAGTGGATGCCGCGCGCCTTGCATTCACCAAGGTAGAAACGGATCTGCTTGAGCAGCTCCACCGGATTCTGCTCCGTGCCGATCGCCACGTAAAAACCGGAATCGATACGCACGCGGCCGTCCGGCTTGACGTCGCCTTTTTGCCAGTCGCCATGCGGTTCAGTTGGCAGGCCGTCGCGGACGTCTGCCAGGCCCTCCGGGTCGCCGTGTACTTTGAGTGTTGCGATGTTCATGGATGTGCCTTATTTTGGTCTCCTACCAAAATAAGGTTACACCATAGAAATATCAATGTCTAGCAATATAGCCAATTAAACAATGCCGTATTGGCTGCGGTAGGCGGCCACTGCGTCCTTGTACTGGCTCAGCTGCGGATCCGCGCCAGCGCCGTTCAGGTAAGCGAACAGGTCGTCCAGGTTGCCGATCGAGATGACCGGGATGCCGTACTTCTGGGTGACTTCCTGCACCGCCGACAGGTCGGAGATCTGGCCATCCTTGCCGCCGCGTTCCATGCGGTCCAGCGCGATCAGCACGGCGCATGGCTCGGCGCCGGCAGCGCGTATCATTTCCACCGATTCGCGCACCGAGGTACCGGCCGAAATCACGTCATCGATAATTACCACTTTGCCTTGCAGCTTGGCGCCCACGATGGTGCCACCTTCGCCGTGGTCCTTGGCTTCCTTGCGGTTGAAGGCAAACGAGGTGTTGCGGCCTTTGCCGGCCAGCGCCACAGCAGTGGCCGAGGCCAGCGTGATGCCTTTGTAGGCCGGGCCAAACAGCATGTCGAACTGCACGCCGGAATCGAGCAGCGTCTGCGCGTAGAACTGCGCAACCTGGGCCAGCGTGGCGCCGTCATGGAACAGGCCGGCGTTGAAGAAGTAAGGGGACTGGCGTCCGGCCTTGGTGGTGAACTCGCCGAAGCGCAGCACGCCGCTCTGGACCGAAAACGCGATAAATTCCTGACGAAGATTGTTCATGATGCCTCATTTCTTTAAAGTGCCCGTATTTTACCGCTACACTAGCGCATTCCGACATTTCCGCAGCGATTCATCTATGCCAAAAATCATCTCCGCCAATCTGAACGGCATCCGTTCCGCCTCGTCCAAAGGCTTCTTCAACTGGATGGCCAAGCAGGATGCCGACTTCGTCTGCGTGCAGGAACTCAAGGCGCAAGCGCCGGACATGACGCCGGAATTCCTCAACCCGGGCGGCTACCACGGCCACTTCCACTACGCCGAGAAAAAAGGCTATTCCGGCACCGGCGTGTATAGCAAGATTGAACCGGACCGCGTGGTCATCGGCTTTGGCGCGCCGGAGTTCGATGCGGAAGGCCGCTACGTGCGTTGCGATTTCGGCAATCTGACCGTGATTTCCGTCTACTGCCCGTCCGGCTCGTCCGGCCCGGAGCGCCAGGAAGCCAAATTCCGCTTCATGGACCTGTTCCTGCCCCATCTGCAGCAGCTGCATGCCGAAGGCCGCGAAGTGGTCATCTGCGGCGACTGGAACATCGCCCACAAGGAAATCGACCTCAAGAACTGGAAAGGCAATAAAAAGAATTCCGGCTTCCTGCCCGAGGAACGCGAATGGATGACCCGCATCTTTGACGAAGTGGGCTTTGTCGACGTCCACCGCGGCCTCGATCCGCGCGAAGAGCAATACACCTGGTGGAGCAACCGCGGCCAGGCCTACGCCAAGAACGTCGGCTGGCGCATCGACTACCACGTGGCCACCCCCGGCATCGCCGCCAAGGCCACCACCGTTGCCGTCTACAAGGAAGAGAAATTCTCCGACCACGCGCCGCTGACCATCGAATACGGCGCGCTGTAAGCGATTCAGCGTTGCTCCACGGCCGCTGATCTGATAACGTTGGCCGCAAGGGCTTCCTTTTCCACTTGCGGCCACATATGAGCGTTCTCGGGACTGGTATTTATCCACTCAGCCAAGCCGCCAAGCTGCTTGGCACAGAGCCGCGCGCGCTACGCCGCTGGCTGTATGGATACGCGCGTAAATACCACGGCAAACACGTCAGATCATTACCGCTCTGGACCACACAACATGAAGGCCAAGGGCTTCCCGGGGAAGTCATTGGCTTCCGGGATTTGCTGGAAGCGCGCATGGTCCTGGCCTTCCTGCAGCACGGAGTCAATCTTAAAGTCATCCGTGCCACCATTGAAGCAGCGTCCCAACAATACGGCACTGACTTCCCACTCACCCAGCGAGCGTTCCTCACTGACGGAAAACGGATATTTCTCGATGCTGTAGAGACAGCCACGGGCGAAGAAAAGATCATCGACGTACTGAAAAAACAGTTTGTTTTTTCCGACATCATCAAACCTTCCCTGTATGCGGGCATTGAATATGGCATCGATGGCGCAACGCGCTGGTATCCATTAGAAGACAAGAAAACCGTCGTCCTCGACCCTGGCCGCCAATTTGGAACGCCCATCATTACGGACAGCGGCATCCCTACTGACACGATTTATGCGTCCTACCTGGCAGAGTTGCGCGACACCGCAATGGTGGCGCGCATCTTCAATCTTTCTCCTTCCATGGTCGATGACGCGGTAGAGTTTGAAGAAAGACTCGCGGCTTGAAATATTTCTTCGACAACAACCTGTCCCCTCACCTGGCACACGGGATTCAGGCTCTGTCGGCCGTGGATCCCGCTGTCGAACAAGTCATTCATCTGACCGAACGGTTCGCCCGCAATGCTCCCGATCTGACCTGGATAGGTGAACTGCAACACGATGGTCCCTGGTGCATCATTTCCATTGATCGATTCAAAAAGCAGCACAATGCAGAACGCGCAGCAATTCGCCGTGCGGGGCATATCATTTTTATCTTGGACAGCCAATGGTCCCGGCAGCGCTACTGGGCACAAGCCGAACGTCTGGTTAAATGGTGGCCGCAAATCATCACCCATTCGGTACAGGTCAGTGATGGGGCATATCGGGTACCGTGGCGGCATGCTGCCGTGAGCAGGTTTCAAACTGTCGCGCTATAAGGCGTTGTTTAGCCGCACAAACTGTCGTTTATGAAATTTACTAATTAGAAAGGACTGTGTTTCGTTGTTATCATTGGCACTTCGCTTAGAATTTCCTTGAACTGCCATGACCACGCCTGTCCTGCTGTCCGTAACCGCCTCCAGTAGCACTACCATTACCCTGCACTTCGACCGCGCCATCAAGGCCGGCACGGGCAATATTGTGATCAGCGATGGCAACAGCCAGTCCTATATGGGCGCTGGCGGCCTGTCCAGCCGCATCATCGGCGCGACCGATACCCGCACGCTGGTCCACAACGACACGCAAATCAGCTACAGCGGCCAGGATGTCACCATCCAGCTCAGCGCTGCCCTCAAAGCGGGCCTGCACTACAGCGTCACGATGCAGTCGGCCGCGCTGCTCGACAACAGCACCAATGACGCCTCTTCCAGCATCAGCTCGACCCGGTTGTTTGGCTTTACCGCCAGTGGCAGCAGCGCACCGGCGACGCCAGCGGCGGTGATTGGCGCCAGCATCCATTTCACCGATACCGGCACCAGCAGCGCGGATTACATTACCTCCGCGCAGGAACAAACCCTGACCGGCACGTACACCGGTACGCTGGGCGTCAACGAATTCATCCAGGTCTCGCTCGACAACGGCGCCAGCTGGCATCAGGCCACCGCGAATGCCGATACCCATGCCTGGAACTACATCGGCGTGATCGATACCGGCAACCTGACGGGCAGCACCTTCAGCGGTTTTAACGGCACCCTGCTGGCCCGCGTCAGCAACAGCGCTGGCGGCAACAGCGGTACGGCCAGCCACAGCTACACGTACAGCCATCACCCGATCGAGGCCAACGTCAGCAGCACGATGACCTTCTCCAGCGACACCGGTGGCAGCAGCACCGATCTGATTACCCAGACTGCGGCGCAAACGGTCAGCGGCACGTATAGCGGCAAGATAGAGAACGACCAGACATTGCAGATCTCGCTGGACGGTGGCGCCAGCTGGGTCAATGTCGCGGCGGACAACCACAGCTGGCAAGCGAATGTCACGCTGACGGCCGGCAGCCACACCATCCTTGCACGCGTAAGCGATATTGCCGGCAATACCAGCAGCACCACCTCCGTCGATTACAAGCTGCTCACCAGCACGGTGGCGCTCGCGGGCCATGCACTGGCGCTGGCCACGGGCAGCGACACCGGCATATCGTCTAGCGATGGCATCACCAACAATCCGCAGAAGGTCACGCTGAACGTGGATGGGCTGCACGGCTTCCATGCCGGCGACACCATCGAGATTATCGACACCA
Source organism: Duganella sp. CY15W (assembly GCF_009857555.1). Classification (NCBI taxonomy): domain Bacteria; kingdom Pseudomonadati; phylum Pseudomonadota; class Betaproteobacteria; order Burkholderiales; family Oxalobacteraceae; genus Duganella; species Duganella sp. CY15W. The sequence continues at coordinate 516,036 of NZ_WWCQ01000004.1, forward strand.
GCCACAGCTCGGCCGTGGTGGGCAGCTATGTGATCCAGGCCGCCGACCTGTATTACGGCGATGACTACTTCACCATCAATCAATACATCCCAACTGCGCGCAACACGGTCGATATCACCCTGAGCGGCCTCAGTGACGGCAGCCACGGTCTGGCCGCGCGCATTGTGGATGTCGCGGGCAATACCGGCAGCACCAGCAGCAGCGCCGCCATCACCGTCGATACGCAAGGCTTCCCCAACGACACGCTGAGCGGCAACCACTTCATCGAGACGCAAACCAGTGTCACTGGCACGCTGACCACCGCTTCGGCCATTACCGACCAGGTGGTCCAGGTGACCATGAACCACGGCGTCAGCTGGCAGGCCGCGACGCTGACGCAAACGGATGCCACCCACGCCGGCTGGAGCCTGGCGACCGACCTGTCGACGGCGCAGGAATATGGCGTACGCATCTCCGACACCGCCGGCAACGTCACCTCCACCGCCTATTACCTGAGCGCGCGCGAGACAACGTATAACCATCAGGAGTACACCGGCATTACCCTGTACGCGGGCGGCGGCATCGACAACATTACCGTCGGCGCCAACGCCTGGGTCAATGGCGGCGGCGGTTACGGCGACACCATCAACACCGGTGACAATTCAACGGTCATTGTCGGCAACGATAGCTATGTCACCACCGGCAATGGCGCCAACACGGTCAGCACAGGTTTCGGCGCCCATGTCACCACCGGCACCGGCAATGACGTGATTTATTGCAGCACCATCGACGGTGTAGTGATTCGCGGCGGCCTGGGCAGCGACAAGCTCACAGCCAACACCCAGTTCATGGGCACGATGGGCGGCGCGAACCTGGATGTGCAAGGTATCGAAGAACTCCACTTCGGCTTCCAGGGGGCCAACAGCCTGACCATCCTGACAGGCAGCGCTGTACGCACCTTCAGTGACAGCGGCACGCTGACCATCAGCGCGGACGCCACCGGCTCGACCATCCACCTGAACGGTTCCCTATGGTCATCCGGCGGCACGCAGAACGGCTACCAGCAGTATCACACCGTCGGCAACGAGATCCTGCTGATCGGCGCCAACATCACCATCGATACAAGCCTCACCTCGGCCTAACCCTGCAGCGTGCGGCGCGAGCGGAACTCGCGCCATTCGCTGCTGAGCGGATCGACGAAGCTGATGCACCGCGCCAGCAGCTGCAAGGGCTGCGAGACGTCATCCTGCTTGCACGGCAGCGCCACCGGATAAAACGCGTCGTTCACAATCGGAATGCCCAGTGAAGCCAGGTGCAGGCGCAGCTGGTGCTTGCGGCCCGTATGCGGGAACAGGCGATACAGCGTGAAGTCGCCGCGATGTTCGATGACGTCGATGAGCGTTTCGGAATTCGGTTCGCCCTGCTCTTGCTTCATGATGAAGAACTTGTCGCCATCCACCATGCGGCTGCGGTAAGTGAACGGAAAATCGACGCCGTGCAGGCGCGGCGCCAGCGCCTCGTACTCCTTCTCGATCACGCGCTTCTGGAACATGGACTGATACTTGCCGCGGCTTGCCGCGTTGCGCGAAAAGATCACCACGCCGGCCGTCTCGCGGTCCAGACGGTGAATCGGCGTCAGGTCCGCTTCGCCCAGCGTTTTTTTCAGCCGCACCAGCAAGGTCTCGTGCAGGAAGCGGCCGGTGGGTATCATCGGCAGGAAGTGCGGCTTGTCGACCACCACCAGGTGATCGTCGATATGCAGTATCTCCTCCTTGAACGGGATCGGCGTTTCCGGCGCATCCAGCTCGCGGTAGTAGAAGATGCGTAAGCCGCGCTTGAAGCGGCTGTCGGGATTCAAGGGATTGCCGTCGCCATCCACCACATCGTTGCGCGCCATGCGCTCGCGCCACGCGCTTTCCGGCACATCGGGAAAGCGCTCGATCAGGAAGCTGAGCAGATTCGGCCAGCTTCCTTCCGGCAGATACAGATAGCTGGGCGCGACACCGTCGCGCATGGGCAGCGGATGGCGCGACATATCAGGACTTGGGCAAGGCGATCGAGCGGTATGGCGGCAGGTTGTTGGCATCCAGCCCTTTGGCGCGCGCGAATACCGGCAGCACCAGGTTCATATTCTTGTTCATGTCTTCGATGCGCTGATTGCCGCTCGGGTGGGTGGACAGGAAAGGCAAGGGCTGGCTCTTGTTCACCGCGCCCATTTTCTGCCACAGCGCGATGCCGGCACGTGGGTCAAAACCGGCACGCGCGGCCAGGTCCATGCCCACCATATCCGCCTCGCTTTCATCGCTGCGCGAGAAGCTCAGCGACGCCATCTTTGCCGCGCCATTGCCCAACGCATCGCCAACACGCGGATCAACACCGAAGTAGGCAGCGCCAGCAGCGCCAGCGATACGGCCGAACAGCGAAGCAACGTTGTTCTTGCCCGCCTGCTCGCGCGCGTGTTCGCGCAGTGCGTGAGCGATCTCATGCCCCATCACCATCGCCACTTCGTCATCGGTCAGATTCAGCTTGGTCAGGATGCCGTTGTAGAAGGCGATACGGCCGCCCGGCATGCAAAACGCATTCACGGTGGGAGAATTCAGCAGGTTGACCTGCCAGTCCCATTTGGCGGCATCCGGATTCCAGCGTGTGGTGAACGGGATGATGCGCTTGGCGATGGCGCGCAAGCGTATCAGCTGCGGATTGGTGTCGGTGGCCACCGCATCCTTCTTGTGCGCTTCGGCCAGCATCTGGTTGTATTGCAGTTTCGATTGCTGATCGAACTGCGTGGCATCGCCGCCCAGGCCGCGCATGCGCGACAGCTTGTCAACGGGAATACCATCATTCTGCGCGTGCAGCGACAGGGCGCCGGTACAGAGCACCAGCGCCAGCGCGACGCTCTTCAATTTAAACTTTTTCATGTCTACTATTCCACGGAGCGATTTTCGGCAGCATCATCATTGCAGGGAAAGCGAGGATGAAGCACACGATAAAGAACCAGAACCACCCGGTTTCCGCAACAATATAACCTACCGAAGAATTGATGAATGTGCGCGGCACCGCCGCCAGGCTGGAAAACAGCGCGTACTGGGTCGCGGTATAGCGTGGATCGGTGGCGCGCGACATGAAGGCCACCAGCGCCGCCGAGCCGAGGCCCAGGCTGGCAAACGCCTCAAAGCCGAAGACAGCGCTGAGCAGCACCGGATCAGGCCCGGTTTTCGCCAGCCAGGCAAAGCCCAGGATCGCCAGTGCCTGCAGCACGCCAAACACCCACAGCGCGCGGTTGATGCCCAGCTTGATCATCCAGATGCCGCCCACCGCACCGCCAGCCAGGCTGGCCCACCAACCGGTGGCATTGGCGGCCAGGCCGATCTGCTTGGTGGTAAAGCCGAGATCGAGGAAGAACTTGGTCGACAGCGCGGTGGTCATCGTATCGCCGATTTTATACAGCAGCACAAAGGCGATGATGAACAGCGCCTGGCGGATGCCATCGCGCTTGATGAATTCGCGGAACGGCAGCACCACCGCCTCTTGCAGATTCTTCGGTGGCTCGCCGTACAGCGATGGTTCCCTGGTCAGCAGCGTGCAGACCAGGCCTGGCAGCATGAAGGCCGCCACCGTCCAGAACACCACCGGCCACGGCTGGCTGTCCGCCATCACCAGCCCCAGCGCGCTGGGGATCAGGCTCGCGGCCTTGTAGGCGTTGACGATGATCGCCGCGCCCAGGCCCTGCTCTTCTTCCGCCAGGATCTCACGGCGGTAAGCATCGATCACCACGTCCTGGCTGGCCGACATGAAGGCGATCAGGAACACCATGCCGGCAATCAGCGACAGCTCCAGTTTCGGATCCAGCATACCGAGGCCGCCGATAAACAAGAACAGCGCCAGCTGCGTCAGCGCCATCCAGCCGCGCCGCCGGCCCAGCGGGCCGATGGTGTAGCGGTCCATCAACGGCGCCCACAGGAACTTGAACGTGTACGGGAACATCGCCAGGCCAAACAGGCCCAGCGCCTTCACGTCCAGCCCGGACTTGGCCAGCCACGCCTGCATCAGGTAGATCAGCGTGTAGAGCGGCAGCCCGGAGCTAAAGCCCAGGAACAGGATGGAAACGGTGCGTCCGTTGATGTAGCTATACCAGGGCCGGTTGTCGGTCATTGAGCGGTCGTTATTTTTTGCGTAGTCGGAATACGGCAAGATCGCCGCGCAGATTAGGCAGGAAGGATACACGCTTCCCCTCTGCCAGCGCTACACATTCCATCACCTGCAAGCCACACTCTTCCGCCAGGTCACGGAAATCGTTGATGGTCGCGCAGCGCAGGTTGGGCGTGTCATACCATTCGTACGGCAGCGACTCCGACACAGGCATGCGGCCCTTCAGCAAGGCCACGCGGTGCGGCCAGTAGGCGAAGTTGGGGAAGGACACGATGGCTTCCTTGCCGACGCGGACGATATCGCGCAGCAGCGCTTCCACATGCTTCATCATCTGCAGCGAAGACAGGCACAGCACCGTATCGAAGGTGTTATCGCCAAACAGCGCCAGCCCCTTTTCCATATCCTGCTGGATCACGCGCACGCCACGCTGGGTGCTGGCCAGCACTTCGTCGTCGGCCAGTTCGATGCCATAGCCGCTGCACTGCTTGTCGCTTTGCAGGTAGTCCATCATCACGCCGTCGCCGCAACCGAGGTCCAGCACGTGCGCCTTGTTCTGCACCCAGTGCGCGATGAACGCCAGGTCCGGGCGCGCGCTGCTCAAATCATTGAAGTTCATACCTTGCCCCCGATCTCGTTCCACACCTGGCCGTAATAGGCGCGCACCATGTTCATGTAGCGCGGATCTTCCAGCAGGAAGGCATCGTGGCCGTGCGGCGCATCGATTTCCGCATACGTGACCTGACGGCGGTTGCTGACCAGCGCCTGCACGATTTCACGGCTGCGCTCCGGCGAGAAGCGCCAGTCGGTGGTGAAGGAAGCCAGGAAGAACTTGGCCTGCGTGCCGGCCAGCGTCTTCGCCAGATCGCCGCCATGGTGGCGCGCGGGGTCGAAATAGTCGAGCGCCTTGGTAATCAGCAGGTAGGTATTGGCGTCGAAGTATTCGCTGAACTTGTCGCCCTGGTAGCGCAGGTAGGATTCGATTTCGAAATCGACGCCGAAGTCGAATTTGTAGTCGCCGCTGGTGGCGATATCGCGCAGCTTGCGGCCAAACTTCTCGGCCATGTCGTCATCCGACAAATAGGTGATGTGGCCGACCATGCGCGCCACGCGCAGGCCGTTTTTCGGCACCACGCCATGTGCGTAGAAATCTCCGCCGTGATAGTCCGGGTCCGACAGGATGGCCTGGCGCGCAACGTCGTTGAACGCGATGTTCTGCGCCGACAGCTTGGCGGTCGAGGCGATCACCACGCAATGGCGCAAACGCTGCGGGTACATGATGGACCAGGCCAGCGCCTGCATGCCGCCCAAAGAGCCGCCCATGACGGCGGCGAACTGCTGGATGCCCAGCGCATCGGCCAGGCGCGCCTGCGCGGCTACCCAGTCTTCCACCGTGACCACCGGGAAGGCGGCGCCATAGGGCTTGCCAGTCGCCGGGTTGGTGTGCATCGGCCCCGTCGAACCGAAGCACGAGCCGAGGTTGTTGATGCCGATGACGAAGAACTTGCTGGTGTCCAGCGGCTTGCCGGGACCAACCATATTGTCCCACCAGCCGGCACTTTTCGGCTGGCCTTCATATTCGCCGGCGACGTGATGCGAGGCGTTGAGTGCGTGGCAGACCAGCACCGCATTGGATTTGTCGGCGTTCAGCGTGCCGTAGGTTTCATACATCAGCATATAGTCGCGCAGCGACGCGCCGCTTTGCAGAACCAGTGGTTCGGCAAAATGCATGGTTTGCGGCTTAACGTATCCCAGAGAAGACATCGTTGATCTAGTTTTTATGGGGGCGGCCCCGCGGGCCATCTATCAAGGCGGAACCGCGAGGGTGGGTTCCGCCACGTGCTACATCAACTGCAATTGTTCGACCGCGTCTGCAATTACGTTGGGTTCCATCGAGCGCATGATCTTGCGTGTCTGCGGCATGATGCGTGCAAGGTCGCTGTTCAGGATTTCTTGTTTGACCGACAGTAGCTGCGCAGGGTGCATCGAGAATTCGCGCAGGCCCATGCCCAGCAGCAGGCGTGTCAGTTTGACATCCCCTGCCATTTCGCCGCAGACGGCGACGTCGATCCCGGCTTTATGCCCGGCCGCAATCGTCATCGAGATCAATTGCAGCACAGCCGGATGCAGCGGATTGTAAAGGTGTGCGACCTCATAATCAACCCGGTCGATGGCCAGCGTGTACTGGATCAGGTCATTGGTGCCGATGGACAGGAAGTCCATGCGCTTGACGAACATCGGCAGCGCCAGCGCGGCCGCCGGAATCTCGATCATGGCGCCGACATCGATATCGTCGTCAAACTTGATGTTTTGCTCACGCAGCTCGGCCTTGGCCTGCGCCACCATGGCCAGCGACTGGTCGATCTCGAACGCATGCGCCAGCATCGGTATCAGGATGCGTACCTTGCCGAACGCCGAGGCGCGTAGGATGGCGCGCAGCTGGGCCAGGAAGATCTGCGGCTCCGCCAGGCAGTAGCGGATCGCGCGCAGGCCCAGCGCCGGATTGAGCGCAGTCTGCTCGCTCTGGTCGAGCGGCTTGTCAGCGCCGATATCCAGCGTACGGATCGTGACCGGGCGGCCCTTCATCGCCACCACGGCTTTTTTGTACTGCTCGAACTGTTCGTCTTCCGACGGGATCTTGTTGTTACGGCCCATGAACAGGAACTCGGAGCGGAACAGGCCGACGCCATTGGCGCCCGCCTCCATCGCGGCCGGGCAATCGTCCGGCAGTTCGATATTGGCCAGCAGCGTGATCTCGGTGCCATCCTTGGTGATGGCGGGCGTCTTCTTGAGCTTCTGAAGTTTTTTGCGCGCGCGGGCGGCGGCGTTCTGGCGTTCGCGGTACTGCTCCAGCACCAGCGCGCTGGGGTTGGCGATGACCACACCGGCATCGCCGTCGATAATCAGCCAGTCATCCTGCTCGATCAGCGTGGAGGCGCCGGACATGCCGACGGCCGCCGGAATGTCGAGCGAACGCGCCACAATCGCCGTATGCGAGTTCTGGCCGCCGACATCGGTCACGAAGCCGATGAAGGAACGGTCGCGGAACTGCAGCATGTCGGCCGGCGAGATATCGTGGGCGACGATAATCATTTGCGGCTGGTATTCGTCGTCGCCGGCCGGCGCGGCGTCCGGCAGCATGCGCTCGGTGCCCATGAGGACCTTGAGCACACGCTCGGCGACCTGCTGGATATCGGCCTTGCGCTCGCGCAGGTAAGGGTCTTCGATTTCGTCGAACTGCGCCGACAGCTCATCGATCTGCGTCAGCAGCGCCCATTCGGCGTTGTAGTGGCGGGTGCGAATGATGTCAAGCGGCGCTTCCGAAATCATCGGGTCGGACAGGATCAGTGCATGCACGTCGATGAACGCGCCGAGCTCCGTCGGTGCATCCTTGGGCAGCTCGTTCCACAGCGTCTGCAGTTCCTTGTGCACGGCGGCCAGCGCCTGCTGCAGGCGCGTGACTTCGGCCTCGACCTGTTCTTCCGCCACCAGATAGTGCTGCACGTCGAGCGCCGCAGGCGCCATCAGGTGTGCGCGGCCGATTGCGATGCCGCGCGAAACCGGAATGCCATGCAGCGTGAACGAGGCCATCGGCGGGCCTACCTGGAATCGGGGTCGGCTGCGCTCCGGCGACATTACTCGCCTTCGCCGAACTTGTCGTTAACCAGCGCGGTCAGGGCGGCGATGCAATCGCCTTCGTCGTCGCCGTCAGCTTCCAGCATGACTTTGGCGCCCTTGCCAGCAGCCAGCATCATCACGCCCATGATGGATTTGGCGTTGATGCGGCGCGCATTACGCGTGAGCCAGACATCGCTTTTGTATTTTGCTGCCAGTTGGGTGAATTTGGCGGAGGCACGCGCATGCAAACCAAGCTTGTTGATAATTTCAAGTTCTTGCTGAATCATTTTTCTTCTGTCTCAATCAGATTGCGCATTGCTAAAAAACGTCAGGCTTCCCCGACGCGTATCCGGTTGTCGACGCGCACTGCTCCACTTTGCGCGCCTGCCAGGGCCATTTCAACCACCACATCCAGCGTATCGCGGCGGTAGGTGATGGCCCGCAGCAGCATCGGTAAGCTGATGCCTGCAATGACCTCCACCCGGCCCGCATCGGCCAGCCGGTTGCAGCAGTTGGCGGGCGTGCCGCCTTTGACATCGGTGATGACCAGCACGCCGTCACCATCATCGAGACGTTTGATGGCCGCCGCGGCCATCGCCTGGACTTCACCAAGGTCCTGGTCGGCGATGACATCGATCGCTTCCAGCCGCTCGGTCGGACCACGAAACACATGCGCGCAAGCCGCAAGAAAGGCCTGGCCCAGTGGTGCGTGTGTCATAAGCAGTATGCCTACCATATTGTTAAACCGCCAGTAAGTAATGAATATTTCTTGTCATAGGAGACATTATTCCGACGCTGCAACAGCCGCCTCAATCGCATCGATGAAAGTCGCCGCCACCGGGAAGCCGGTTTGCTGCGTAATCTCCTGGAAGCAGGTCGGGCTGGTGACGTTGACTTCGGTCAGATGGTCGCCAATCACGTCTAATCCTACCAGCAACAGGCCGCGTGCAGCCAGTATCGGTCCCAGTGCATTGGCGATCTCGAAGTCGCGCTCGGTCAGCGGCTGCGCCACGCCGATGCCGCCGGCCGCCAGGTTGCCGCGCACTTCGCCGTTCTGCGGAATGCGCGCCAGCGAGAACGGCACCGGCTTGCCGGCGATGACCAGGATGCGCTTGTCGCCCTTGACGATGTCCGGGATGTAGCGCTGGACCATGATGGTGTACTTGCCGTTGGCGGTCAGCGTTTCGATGATCGAGCCCAGGTTCATGCCATCCGCGGTCACGCGGAAGATGCCGGCGCCGCCCATGCCGTCAAGCGGCTTGAGGATGACGTCGCCGTGCTGCTTCTGGAAGGCGCGGATGCGGGCTTCGTCAGACGTCACCAGCGTCGGTGAGGTGAACTCGCTGAACTGGGTGATGGCGACCTTCTCGTTGTGATCGCGGATTGCCGACGGCTTGTTGAACACCTTGGCGCCCTGCTTTTCAGCCAGCTCCAGCAGATAGGTGCCGTACACGTATTCCATGTCGAACGGCGGGTCCTTGCGCTGCAGGATGGCGTCGAATTCGCCCAGATTGGTTTCCGCCGGTTCGTCGGCGCGGTACCAGTCCTGGCTGTCGCCGGTGAAATGGATGCGCGCCACCCTGGCCGTCACCAGACCCTGCTCCACCGCCATGTCCTTTTGCTGGAACGCATAGACCTCGTGACCGCGCTTGCCGGCTTCCACCATCATGGCGTAGGTGGAGTCCTTGTAGGTTTTGAAGGTCGACAGGGGATCGGCAAGGAAGGCGATTTTCATGGAGGCGTCCAGTAGAGGTAATAATGGATTTTAGCCGAGATCGGCAAAGCGCTCAGTAGACCTCTGGATTCGGGTCGGTGCGTTCCATTTCCAGCGACGCCGCCAGCAGCGCCAGGCGCGCCACCACGCCATAGACATAGAAGCGGTTGGGCGCGGCCGTCCCCGGCTTGGCCTTCAGGTCCGGCACCGCGTGCTGCTGCGCGAACGCCAGCGGCACGTACTGCGATCCCGGTGCGTTGAGGTTCTGGTCGATGCCCTTTTCCGCGTGGATGCGGTAGAAGCCGCCCACCACATAGCGGTCGATCATGTAGACGACCGGCTCGGCCACGGCACTTTCGATGCTCTCGAACGTCGGCACGCCTTCCTGGATGATGAAGTCGGTGACTTCCTTGCCGTCCTTGATGACGATCATCTTGTCGCGCTGGGCCTGGGTCAGGTCCTTGATTTCGCTGGAATCCTTGATGGTCAGGATGCTGGTGCCGTAAGTGCCGGCATCCGGCTTGACGATCACGAACGGCTTCTGGTCCTTGATGCCGTATTCCTTGTATTTCTTCTTGATCTTGGCCAGCAGCGCATCAACGTTGGCGGCCAGGCATTCGTAGCCCTCGCCGGTGCGGAAGTTGACTGCATCGCACTTGGCGTGGAAGGGATTGAGCATCCACGGATCGACGCCGATCAGTTTGCCGAACTTCTTGACCACCTCGTCGTAGGCGTTCATGTGGTTGCTCTTGCGGCGCAGCGCCCAGCCCGCATGCAGCGGCGGCAGCAGGCTTTGTTCGTGGATGTTCTGCAGGATGTCCGGGATGCCCGCCGACAGGTCGTTATTCAGCAGGATGGTGCACGGATCGAAGTCTTTGAGGCCGACGCGGCGGCCGTTCGGCGAACGCACCAGCGGCTCCACCACCAGCATATTGCCGTCTGGCAAAGCGATCGGGGTCGGCTGGGTCACGTCCGGCGACAGCGAGCCCAGGCGCACGTGCAGGCCGGTCTGGCGGAAAATCTGCATCAGACGGGCGACGTTCTGCCAGTAGGTTGGATGGCGCTGGGTAATTTCCGGGATCAGCAGCAGGTTGCGCGCATCCGGGCAATACTTGTCGATCGCGGCCATGGCGGCCTGCACCGACAGCGGCAGCATCTCGGTGGCCAGCATGTTGAAGCCGCCCGGGAACAGATTGGTATCGACCGGCGCCAGCTTGTAGCCCGCGTTACGCATATCCACCGAGCAATAAAACGGCGGCGTATGCTCCTGCCATTCGAGGCGGAACCAGCGTTCAATCGCAGGAGTGGCGGCCAGGATTTTTTCTTCTAAGTCGAGCAGCGGTCCGCTCAGGGCCGTGACGAGGTGGGGAACCATGTTTACATCCTTATTACCGTGCAGACTATGCCACATGAGGGCAAAAATCCTATTTTAAAGGCAGGAAATAAAAAAAGCGCCCCGTGGGGCGCTTTTGGATGAAACATTATCAATTAGGCATGGTAAGCGGATTCGCCGTGGGTGGTGATGTCCAGACCTTCGCGCTCTTCCTCTTCCGGTACCCGCAGGCCGATGACCACGTCAACCAGCTTGTAGGCGATCAGCGCGACGATGCCGGACCAGATGATGGTCGTGCCCACTCCGGTGGCCTGAATAATCACTTGCGAACCGATCGAGTAGTCAGCCGAAGCCTTGTTGGCAACGTAGTCGAAGATGCCCTGGCCGCCCAGCGATGGCGCTGCAAACACACCGGTCAGGATAGCGCCCAGGATACCGCCGACGCCGTGCACGCCGAACACGTCCAGCGAGTCGTCCGCGCCCAGCAGGCGTTTCAGACCATTCACACCCCACAGGCAGATCACGCCAGCCAGCAGGCCCATGATCAGCGCGCCCATCGGACCGACGAAGCCGCACGCCGGGGTAATCGCTACCAGGCCAGCAACCGCGCCCGAAGCACCACCCAGCATCGATGGCTTGCCTTTGAAGAGCCATTCAGCGAATACCCACGACACGGTAGCAGCAGCAGTTGCCAGCAGCGTGTTGACGAAGGCCAGTGCAGCGATGTCGCCCGCTTCCAGCGCCGAACCGGCGTTGAAACCGAACCAGCCCACCCACAGCAGCGATGCGCCGATCATGGTCATGGTGACCGAGTGCGGCGCCATCGATTCGCGGCCGTAGCCGACGCGTTTGCCCATCATGAAGGCGCCGACCAGGCCAGCGACAGCGGCGTTGATGTGCACCACGGTACCGCCGGCGGTATCCAGCGCGCCTTTCTGGAACAGGAAGCCGCCTTTGGCCGTTTCCGTGGCCAGCGTTGCAGCGTCCTTGATGGCGTCAGGGCCGGTCCAGAACCAGACCATGTGCGCGATCGGCAGGTAAGCAAAGGTGAACCAGATCACTACGAAAGCCAGCACGGCGGTGAACTTGGCGCGCTCGGCGAAGGCGCCGATGATCAGGCCGCAGGTAATCGCTGCAAACGTGCCCTGGAAGGCGACGAAGATGAACTCAGGAATCACCACGCCTTTGCTGAAGGTGGCAGCGTAGGCAAACGCGCCTTTGGCCGGGTCCCAGATACCGTTCAGGAAGGTGCGGTCATGCAGGTTGCCGAAGAACGCATTGCCTTCGGTGAACGCCAGCGAGTAGCCGTAGATGGCCCACAGCACGATGATGAGCGCGAAGATCATGAACACTTGCATCAGGATCGACAGCATGTTTTTCGAGCGCACCAGGCCGCCGTAGAACAGGGCCAGGCCGGGAATGGTCATCAAGATCACGAGCAAGGTGGAGACCATCATCCAGGCGGTGTCGCCTTTTTGCGGCACTGGTGCTGGCGCAGCAGGTGCGGCCTCTGCCGGAGCAGCTGGCGCAGCAGCGGCTGGCGCAGCTGCAGGTGCTGCCGCAACGGGAGCGGCAACCGGCGCCGACGCGGCAGGTGCGGATGCGGCAGCAGCGGCAGGCGCTTCAGCGGCCGGTTTGGCGTCCTGCGCGTACACGGGTGCGGCCAGCGCGAACAGGATAGATACCCCAGCCAGCACGCTTGTTATAGTTTTTTTCATCAGTCTTCCCCTTAAAGAGCTTCGTTGCCGGTCTCGCCGGTACGAATGCGGATCACTTGTTCCAGGTTGTACACGAAGATCTTGCCGTCACCGATCTTGCCGGTACGGGCAGCGCCTTCAATCGCTTCGATGGCCTGTTCGACGACGGAATCGTCCACCGCCGCCTCGATCTTGGTTTTTGGCAGGAAGTCCACCACGTACTCCGCGCCGCGATACAGCTCGGTGTGACCTTTCTGGCGGCCGAAGCCTTTTACTTCAGTCACGGTAATGCCCTGCACGTTAATTGCCGACAGGGCTTCACGCACCTCGTCAAGCTTGAACGGCTTGATAATGGCGGTAATCATTTTCATACTGGCCTCGCTTAGAAGGTTTTGGAGATGGTCAGGACAGCACCGGCTTTACCCAAGTTCTTTCCTTGTCCGACGTAGGCGTCCGTGTCGGCATAGACCGCCGCCAATGCCACCGTCACTACGCCGAAATCTTTGGTCACGCCGATTTTGTAATCCGTGTAGCTGGAGGCGCTGTTGTTCTTCACGTTCTGACGGCCGATGTGCAGGTTCAGGGTGTAACCGTCATACACTTCCTGATTCAGCTGGCCATCGACGTAGCCGGAGTTCTTGGAATCGGCAAAGCCGAACAGATTGGTGGTCGACTGCGAATACTTCAGCGAGAATGGACCGGCCGAGATCTGGCCGTACAGCTCGAAAGTATTGGCGCTCGGGTTCAGCTTGTTCGACGGATAGTAGTAATACAGGCCGCCAACGTCATAGCTGATGGTGTCAGTGATATTGCCGCGCTTGCCGGCATACAGGTCCCATTCGACGCTGCCGTCGCCACCGCCGTCCTTGACCCATTTGATGGTCGACAGCCAGGTGCCGGCATAGAAGCCGGTGGGGTTATTGACGTAATCCGCGCCACCTTGCAGGGCAGGCTTCAGGCGGGTTTGCGATACGCCGCGGTAGCGGTAGTCGCTGACAACGGCAGCGTTAAAGCTGACTTCGTTGTCGGGTTTGGCTTCAGGGGCGGGTGCCGCCTCTTCAGCGTGCGCCAGGGACGCGAATGCTAAGGTCAACGCAGCAATCAGGGTTAAGTTCTTGGCCATTTTCATAGTTGTTTTCCTAGTGAGTTGAACTTGATTAGCAGATGCGGTTTAAAATCCTTATTAATGAAGCAGTGAAAGCATTCAATGGCTTCTTTAGCAGAATGTGTGCCAGCTAATGTTGTCTAGGAGTTTGGTGCCGTATCATCGTTGATAACGGGCCAGCCAGGATGAGCGTGAGAATCCGCACCAGATTAACGCCGGATCGCACCATGATGGTGCAGTGAAGGACCAACCAGAGCAAGGAATAATATGGATATGAACACTTTTTTTAACGACTTGCAAAACAAGATCAGCCAAGCCATCGAAAACTCACCAGCAAAGGACATTGAGAAGAACGTCAAGTCCATGATGACGCAAGGTTTCGCCAAACTGGACCTGGTAACGCGCGAGGAATTCGACATCCAGACCCAGGTGCTGGCCAAGACCCGCGCCAAGCTGGAAGCGCTGGAAACCCGCCTGGCTGAGCTGGAAGGCAAGATCAATCAGTAAGTTTTGCGATGCGCTCGCCCGTTTGGGTTAGCGCAAACGTGACGCGGCGGCCTTGGGCTACGCTGGCGGCTGGTTCTTCTTGTCCATCCGCCCAGCCATGTCCATCCTCGCCGTACTCAAGAGCCGCGCTCTGGCTGGCATGGAAGCGCAGGAAGTCAGCGTAGAAGTGCATCTGGCCAACGGCCTGCCCGCCTTCACCATCGTCGGCCTGGCCGATACCGAAGTCAAAGAAGCCAAAGACCGCGTCCGCGCCGCCATCCAGAATGGCGGTTTTGAATTTCCCGCCCAGCGCATCACCGTCAACCTGGCGCCAGCCGACCTGCCCAAAGAATCCGGCCGCTTCGATTTACCGATCGCACTGGGCATTCTGGCCGCCTCCAAACAAATCCCGTCCAGGCGCTTGCATCAATATGAGTTTGCGGGCGAGCTATCGCTGTCCGGCGAATTGCGCCCGATACGCGGCGCGCTGGCCATGTCGCTGGCCACCCGGCGCGACGGCGGCTGCCTGGCCTTCATCCTGCCGCTGGCAAATGCCGACGAAGCAGCGCTGGTGTCGAGCGCCGCCATCTATCCCGCCGAATCGCTGCTGCAGGTGTGCCGTCACTTTGCCGGCAAATCCGTGGAGAACATGCTGTCGCGTCACGAAGCGGCGCCGCTGGCCGCAGCGCCCATCTACCCCGACTTTGCCGACGTCAAAGGCCAGTTGTTGGTCAAACGCGCGCTGGAAGTCGCGGCAGCCGGCAATCATTCGGTCCTGCTGGTGGGACCGCCGGGCTCCGGCAAGACCATGCTGGCCTCGCGCTTCGCAGGCCTGCTCCCCGAAATGAGCGACGAAGAAGCATTGGAAACCGCTGCCGTGCAATCGCTGACCGGCGCCTTCCGCATCGAACATTGGAAGCAGCGGCCTTTTCGCGCGCCGCATCACACGTCTTCCGGCGCAGCGCTGGTCGGCGGCGGCAGCGTCCCGCGCCCCGGCGAAATCTCGCTGGCCCATCGCGGGGTCCTGTTCCTCGATGAGCTGCCGGAGTTTGATCGCCGGGTACTGGATGTGCTGCGCGAACCGATGGAGTCCGGCCACATCACGATTTCGCGCGCCGCCCGGCAAGCGGATTTCCCGGCCCACTTCCAGCTGATCGCCGCGATGAATCCCTGCCCCTGCGGCTACTATGGCCACCAAAGCGTGGCATGCCGCTGCTCGCTCGACGTCCGGCTACGCTACCAAAATCGCATCTCCGGCCCGCTGCTCGACCGTATCGACATCCAGATGGAAGTGGGCTCCGTTGCTCCCGCCATACTCGCCGCTGACGCGAACGGCGAATCCTCCACCGTCATCGCCACGCGCGTGCAAGCCGCCGCTCACCGCCAGATACAACGCCAAGGCAAGAGCAACCAGTTCCTCACCACCCGCGAGATCGATCATTACTGCAAACTCGACAAGCAGGGTAAAGAACACCTGAAATGGGCGATGGAGAACTTCCAATGGTCGGGACGCGCCTACCACCGCATCCTGCGCGTATCGCGCACCATCGCCGACCTGGCCAGGGCAGACCTCATCCAGCATGCCCACGTGATGGAAGCCATCCAGTACCGGCGCGCGCTGCCCGAGTAATCGCCGGCAGCGCAATATAAAACGCGGTTTTCTGGCGCTACCGGCATACCAAGTCCGGCGCAGTTGCTGCTATATTGCTCGCAGCTTATTCGATGCCAGGAACATGATGCCCCGTCTGCCCGCTTACCTTGCTGCCAGCGCACTGCTGGCCGGCTGCGCCACCTCGACTATTCCGCCGACCGATTTCACCGTCAATTCCGGCAGTCCGCGTGCGCCTGAACAGCTGGCCGTCACGTTTGAAAAAGTCGACCTGGCACTGCGCGTGGACCCGGCCAGCAAAAGCATCCGCGGCGACGCATCGCTGACCTTCCTGCTGAAAGAACCGCTGACGCGGATTGCGGTGGAACTGGACCGCAACCTGCCAGTCGACAGCGCCAGTGTCGACGGCGTCACGCTCGCGCCGTCTGCCATCAGCAATCCCGACGGGCGCCTGTACCTGACGCTGCCGACACCACTGCAAGCTGGCGCCCGCACCACCGTCCGCATCCAATACCACGGCATGCCGCAGATCGCCAAGCACGCACCATGGGATGGCGCCTTCACCTGGAGCCAGACCAAGGACGGCCAGCCGTGGATCGCCACGACGGTGGAAGGCGAAGGCTGCGACATGTTCTGGCCTTGTATCGATCATCCGATGGGCAAGCCACAGCTCATCGACCTGCACATCAGCGTGCCATCGCCGCTGGTCGTGGCGGGCAACGGCATCGCCACCGGCATGGAAGAAAAAGACGGCTGGCGCACCTACAACTGGCGCGCCAAGAACCCCAGCACCTATGGCGTGGCCCTCAACATCGGTCCCTACGATATGCTGTCCGCCGATTACGCGAGCAAGTACGGCAACCGCATCCCGCTGCGCATGTGGTACCTGAAAGGCCACGAGAAGGAAGCCCAGGGCCTGTTCAGCGAATTCGCGCCCATGCTCGATTTTTTTGAAAGCCGTATCGGCCCTTATCCTTTCGGCGACGAGAAAATGGGTGTGGTCGAAACGCCGCACCTGGGCATGGAACACCAGACCATCAACGCCTATGGCAACGGCTATCTCAAGTCGCCATTCGGCTACGACTGGCTGCTGCACCATGAGCTGTCGCACGAATGGTTCGGCAATCAGATGACCAATGCGGACTGGGACGATATGTGGCTGCACGAAGGCTTCGGTTCCTACATGCAGCCGCTGTACATGGAATCCCTGCGCGGCGAGATGGAATTCCAGGCCTCGCTGTTTGAATTCCGCAAAGCGCTGCTGAACAAATCCCCTATCGTCAGCGGCAAGAGCCAGCGCATCGAAGACATCTACGAGGAAGAACGCGGCGGCCCGGGACTCGACATCTACAACAAGGGGGCGCTGATCCTGCACACGCTGCGCAATCTGATCGGCGACGACGCCTTCTTCGCCGCCACGCGCCGCATGGTCTACGGCACCACCACGCCGGCACCGGGCAACTTCCGGCCGCGCTGGAGCAGCACCAGGGAATTCATCCAGTTCGCCAACGAAGCCAGCGGCCGCGATCTGTCCTGGTTCTTCGACGGCTATCTGTACCACGCCGCGTTGCCGGAACTGGTGGAGGAACGCAGTGCCGATAAGCTCAAGCTGACCTGGAAGTTGAAAGACGGCGGCACGTTCCCGCTGCCAGTCGAAGTCCGCATCAACAACCGTGTCGAGAAACTGGCGATGGCCGATGGTCACGGTGAACTGCCGCTACCGCCGCATGCGCTGGTGACCATCGATCCCAACTCGCGCGTGCTGCGCCAGCAGGACTACATCGACGCGTGGAAAGCCATCGAAGACAAAAAGAAGAAAGCGAAAAAATGAAGCACCAACTACCTTTGGCTTTGATACTCGCCGCGACGCTGTCAGCATGCAGCCCGAAATACGACTGGCGCGATTACCGCAGCAACGACGCGCCCTACGCGGTACTTTTCCCCGGCAAACCGGCCACACAAACACGCAGCATCAAGCTCGATCAACTGGACGTCAGCATGACCATGACTGCCGCTGAAATCGACGGCGTGGTGTTCGCCGTCGGCAGCGCCCAGTTGGCCGATGCGGCGCAAGTCCCGGCAGCGATTGAAGCGATGAAGACGGCCATGGTCAGCAATATCGGCGGCACAGTCACCGCCAGCAAGACCACGGCCAACGGTGCGCAGGAAATCGAGGCCGGCGGCAAAGGCATGCGCCTGGTCGGCCGTTTTATGGCCAAAGACCGTAGAATCTACCAGGCAGTGGTGATTGGTCCGGCCAGGAATATCGACGCTGAGACGGTCGATACCTACCTCAGCTCGTTCAAACTCTACTGAAATTCAGTCTATTGACTTAGAGAATGCTTAATTGGCGTGCGCCAGCGCGCAGACAAGTACGCCAGACCCTTGTAAAGTTTCAGCAATGGCCTAAAGTCTACATTAACGGAGTTGCCGTTAACTTTGACAACCGGCGCCCCGCACATTTTTTCACCAACAAGACCAAGAAAGCGCGTTTATGTTAATTGCCTTCAAATCCAAATCCAGCCCGGAAGTCTTGATGTATCAGGAACATGCACAACGCATCCTGGATCTGCTGCACAAAAATCCTACCCGTGGCGTCATTACTGCCGCCGAAGCGGCGCATGCGCTGTCGGTCCTGGAAAACGAAGTCGCCGAAAGCAAGCTGCATCCGGAAACCGATGTCGAGCACGACGCCCACACGCACGAACAGGAAGAAGGCGAAACCAGGGAACACGCTGTGCTGCAGCGCGTCGGTTTTGCCGCCCGCGCCTTCCCGCTGCTGGAAATGCTGCGCACCGCAAAAGCGGAAAACGAAAACATCATCTGGGGGATTTAATCCCCGTTTAGTCCCCTGCGAGGGACGCCTTCAACGGTAAATCCATCGTGAAGCGCGTCCCGATCCCGACCGCACTGTCTACCCGGATCGAACCATCCAGCAGCGACGTCACGATGTTGTATGTGATGCTCAGCCCCAGTCCATTCCCGCCCTGTCCCAGCTTGGTCGTGAAGAACGGATCAAAGATGCGCGCCTGATGTTCAAGCGGGATGCCTTTGCCATCATCTTGGAATACCACTCGCACACGCTCCGCGCCCAGCGGTACAGCCCACATGCGGATCTCGCCGCCGTCGCGCTCTTCAAACGCATGCAGCAGCGCGTTGTTAATCAGGTTGATAATCACCTGGCCATACGGACCAGGGAAGCTATCGAGCACGATATCGTCCGGCATCTCCACCACCATATGATGGCCAGCCTTGCGCACCTGGTTCTTCATCGTCATCACGATCTCATTGCTGGCCTGGTGCAGATTGAACTTGCGCCGTTTGGCGCTGGCCTGATCCACCGCCACCTGCTTGAAGCTGTTCACCAGCTCCGCCGCATTGCGCAGACTGCGCATCAGCAGCGTCGAAGCCTCGCGTGACGCTTCGATGAAGCTGTGCAGGTCGGAGCGCCGCAGGGTATTGCTGCCGTTGAGCTTTTCGATATCGTTGGTTTTATCTTCCAGCGTGCTGGCGATCACCAGGCTGTTGCCGATCGGCGTATTCAATTCATGCGCCACGCCAGCCACCAGCGAACCAAGCGCCGCCAGCTTTTCACGTTCCACCAGCTGCTGCTGCGTGTCCTGCAACTGGCGATAAGAGTCCGCATTGGCAAACGCCACGGCCACGTAGGAGGCCAGTGTGGTCAGCATATCCAGATCGATGCGCTGATACGCATGCGTGCGATAGCTATGCACGGTAATCACACCGCGCACATGGCCGCCGACCGAGATGGGGACATAAATCATGGAGCGTGGTTCGGTCGGCCGCGAGCCATCTTCCAGCGTGCCCATATTCTCTTCACCAGACACCAGGTCCAGGTGGTCGACGTACTGCGGATACTCCTGCTCCAGATCGTTGATGAACACTTCCTTCGCATGCGTGATGCACCACACCGCCAGCTGGTTCGGCTCACGCATGCTGCGCGTGTAAGGCGTATAGCGCTTGCCACGTTCCATCGCAAACGGATATTCAATCAGCTCCTGCTCCGGCCTGTAGATACCGATGCCGAACACGCTCGCATCCATCAGATCATGCACCTGCTGGTACAACAGCGACATGATGGCCTCGCTCTCCAGATTGGCCGTGATGCTGCGGCCAATTTCGGACAGCAGCGAAATATTCCGGTGCGCCGCTTCGACGTTTTCCTTCTCGCGCTGGATCGATTCCTTCTGCTGCACCAGCTGGTGGGTACGGCTGCTGACCTGCTGTTCCAGCGCCTGCTTTTGCCGCACCAGCAAGCGGATGCGAATGCGGAACAGCAGATACGCGCTACCCAGCACGAGGGCTGCGATCAGGAGCCGGAACCACCAGGTCTTCCAGAACGGCGGCGCGATCGTCAGCGCCACCGTGACCGGTTCCGTGCTCCACACACCATCCTTGTTCGCCGCCTTCACGCGGAACACATAACTGCCCGGGTCCAGATTGGTGTAAGTGGCAAAGCGCTTGCCCGCATCCGCCGTCACCCAGCCCGGATCGAAGCCTTGCAGCTGGTAGGCATAGCGGTTGCGCTGCGGGTCGGCATAATGCAGGCCGGCGAATTCAAACGAGAACACCGCATCGCGGTACGACAGGGCCAGGGATCTGGCTTGGTCGATGGGGCCTTGCTCCAGCACGTCCGTACGCGGCGTCGTCCCCAGCACCGACTGATTGAAAATCGAGAAGTCGGTGATCGATACCGGCGGCGCGAAAGGATTGTCATGCACATGCGAAGGCTGGAATGCCGTCACACCCTCAACGCCACCAAAATACAGCGTGCCGTCCGGCGCGCGATAACCCGCGCCGATAAAGTAGGAACTGTCCAGTAGCCCGTCTCTGGACGTATAATTCTTGAATACGCCGGTTTCGGGATTGAACAGCGAGATGCCAGCCGTGGTGCTGATCCACAGGCGTCCCTGCCCGTCACCGAGAATGGCGCCGATAGGATCAGGCGAGCGGCCATTGTCAGGCGGGTAGAAACGGAAGTGCAGCCTGCCGTCACTGCCCATGCGTCCCATGCACAGGCCAGCGGCCGTGCCTATCCAGATGCGTTCCTGGCCATCTTGATACAGATGGTGCACACGGTTGTGACTCAGGCTGTCGCTTTGGGCCGGATTGTGTCGGTAGTGTTCAAACTTGCTGGTGCTGCGGTCAAAACGGTCCAGGCCATTCTCCGTTCCCACCCACAGATTACCGCGCTTATCCTCCATCAGCGTGTAGACACGGCCAGACAGCTTGTCCGCGTCAGCCGTATCCGCAGCATAGCTTTGCACGGCCAGCGTATGCGGGTCGATGCGGTTCAAGGTGGTGCGCGTGCCAGCCCAGATCACACCTTCATGATCCACCAGAATGCGCTGTACCGAATGTGCCTGGGGATCGTCACCGAGCGCCACCGAAACAGAGCGTCCGCTGACAGGGTCGCGCGCTGACAGACCATTGATTGTGCCTATCCATAGCCGCCCTTGCTGGTCCGTGGCCAGCGTGACCGGCGGGTCGGAAAGCACGCTGCCGGTATGCCGCTCTCCACTGGCGATAACACTGACCTGGCCTTGCGCCGGGTCCAGCAGCGCCAGGCCAGTGCTGGTTCCTATCCAGACCTTGCCATCCGGCGCATCGGCAAACGCGCGCACCTTGCTGCCACCGATGCTGGGCAGCACGCCTGCGTGTTCCGTGTAGCGTTCAAAGCCGCCGCTATTCAAGTCCACGCGGTCCACACCGGCATACCAGTTCCCCACCCACAGCGTCCCGCTGCGGTCCTGATATAAGGCACTGATCTGGTTATCGCCGATACTGTGGCGGTTCTGATTGTCGCGCCGGTAGTTGTAGAAACGGCCGCTGACCGGATCGCGCCGTTTTACGCCATCGGTGAAAGTGCCCAGCCACAGCGTGCCATCGCGGTCATGCAGTATTTTCGGCACGCGCACATCGGCCAGGTCAGGGGGAACAGCGAGCGCCATGCGCTCAGCCGACACCCCATTCAGACGCCACGCCTGCACACCGCGCATGGTGCCCGCCCATAGCACGCCATCGGGCGAGATGGACAAGGACATGATGTTGTTTTCGAGACGGCTGTCCTGCGTGCCGAAGTGGCGAAACTGGCGACTGCCGGCAGGCAGCAGTTCCAGCCCGCGTGCTGTGCCCAGCCACAGATTGCCCTGTTTGTCGTGGACCAGCGCACCGACGCGGTCATCGTTGATGGTGGTGCTGTCTGCGTCGGCATGGCGCAGCGTTTGCAGCTGACTGCTGGCTGTATCCAGATGTTGCAGGCCGTCGGCAGTCACCAGCCACAACCCCTGCTTGCCGTCGCCGACGATCGCGGTCACGGATACTTTGGACAGCACGTGCGTGAAGCCCTGGAGGACAGGATCGTAGCGGTCAAGGCCCCCCTTGTTGCCGACCCACAGCTGGCCGGTGGCATCTTCATACAGGGCCTGCACGTAGTTGTCCTGCAGGCTGTGTGCGAGAGCGGGGTCGTTTTTGAAATTCGTGACGCGATAACCGTCGTAGCGATTCAGGCCAGCCTGGGTGCCAAACCACATATAACCGTGGTTATCCTGCAGGACACTGGTGACGGATTCCTGGGTCAGTCCCTGTTCTACGCCCAGATGTTCAAAGCGCAGCGTGAGCGGCGCGGCGCGCGCCACAGAAAATAGCGCCAGCACGAGCAGACTACAAGCAAAAATAAATCGTATTGCGTAAGCTGGCATGGGTTGCATCTCCGATATCGACCCATTTTAATGTACAAAAGCAAAAAAGCCCCGACCAGTTTTATCCGGAAGGGGCTTTTTCTATATAACTAGCTTGACGATAACCTACTTTCACACTGGTTGCAGCACTATCATCGGCGCAGAGTCATTTCACGGTCCTGTTCGGGATGGGAAGGGGTGGGACTGACTTGCTATGGTCATCAAGCTTTGACTTGTATGCTCCGCAGCCACATGGTGGGCTGCACAGCGAATCTGGGAGAAGTAAAGTTTGGGGGTAGCACTCACCATCTTAGTAAATGCATATAACCGGCAAGGTTATAGGGACAAGCCGTACGGGCAATTAGTATCAGTTAGCTTAATGCATTACTGCACTTCCACACCTGACCTATCAACGTCCTGGTCTCGAACGACCCTTCAAAGAGCTCAAGGCTCTGGGAA
>NZ_WWCQ01000005.1:0-467088 GCF_009857555.1 Duganella sp. CY15W
TGCCAGCGCCGGCGGCAAACCCGGAGCGCCATCCGGTGGCGGCGACAAGCCGCGCGCCGCCGCGCGTGCACGTGCACGTGCGGCAGCCACGGCGGAACCGAGCGGCATGGACCCGGAACGCCTGCGCCTGATCGGCCTGATCGCCGTGCTGGTGCTGCTGGTGGGCGGCTTTGGCCTGTACTACTGGCGCGCATTGACGGCGCCAGGCGCCGGCGCCGGCCTGCCACCCGTGCCCATGCCACCGCCCGGTGCGACTGGCGCCACGCCAGCACAGATGGTGGTGGCGGCCATCGCCCCGAACGGTGCTTCGTCCGCCGCTGACGCGGTGGACGATCCGATGCTGGCGCCCAGCGGCAGCAACCGCGCCGCCCAGCAGGAACTGGAACGCCGCCTGAGCAAGACGGAGCAGGACCTGGCCGCTGCCCAGCAAGCCATCCAGGCCACTGCCGCCGCGCCGCGCACCGAGCAGCTGCCGCCGCTGGCCGCGCCAGACAACGGCGACATCCGCGTTGCCCGTGCCATCCAGCCCTCGCCGGTGGCGCCCGCGCTGGACGGCGCCTACCAGGCGTTCAACAGCGGCGACCTGCCTGGCGCCCAGCAGCAATATGACGCTGCGCTGGCGCAAGACCCGAACAACCGTGACGCCTTGCTGGGCGCCGCCACGGTCGCCACCCGCCAGAACCAGAAAGACCGGGCCGCCGGCTATTATCTGCGCCTGCTGGAGCTGTCGCCCAACGATGCTGCCGCCACGGCCGGCCTGATCGGCCTGCGCCAGGGCGACATCAGCCTCAGCGAGACGCGCCTCAAGAACATCCTGGCCACCAATCCGGAAGCCGCGCCCGTGCTGTTCGCGCTCGGCAACCTGTACGCGCAACAGGACCGCTGGGGCGACGCCCAGCAGGCTTACTTCCGCGCGGTGGGTTCGGCGCCGGACAACCCAGACTACGCCTACAACCTGGCCATCGGCCTGGACCGCCTGAACCAGCCCAAGCTGGCGCTGACGTATTACCAGCGCGCACTGGCGCTGGGCCAGGACAAGGCGGTCGCCTTCGACCGCAACACGCTGCGCAAGCGCATGCATGAACTGACTACCGCCGCCCACTGAGATCCATGGCAGAACAACCCAAACTCCCGCTCGGCAAACTGCTGATACAAAAGGGCATCATCAGCGAAGACCAGCTGCGCATCGCGCTGATCGAGCAGAAAAGCAGCAATGAGCCCCTGGGGAAACTGCTGATTACGCTGGGTTTCGTCACCGAAGCCACGGTGCGCGAAGCGCTCTCGGAAAACCTCAACACGCAAAGCGCGGACCTGAATAGCCTGGTGGTCGACGCCATCGCACTCAAGCTGATCCCCAAGGATGTGGCCAAGCGCTACCGCGTGTTCCCGATCGTCTACGAGCGCGCCACGGACAACCTGATCCTGGCCATGTCCGACACCAGCAACATCGTCGCGCTGGACCAGATCAGCGCCATGCTGGTCAAGGGCATCACGATTACGCCGCTGCTGGTGAACGAGTCCGACATCCAGCGCGCCATCGACCAGTACTACGGCTTCGAGCTGTCGATCGACGGCATCCTGCACGAAATTGAAACGGGCGAGGTCAATTACGCCAGCCTGGGCACCACCTCGGACGAATACAGCCAGCCCATGGTGCGCCTGATCGACGCGATTCTGGCCGACGCGGTGCAGAACAGCGCCTCCGACCTGCACTTCGAGCCGGAGCAGTCCTTTTTGCGCATCCGCTACCGCATCGACGGCATCCTGCGGCAGATCCGCAGCCTGCACAAATCCTACTGGCCAGCGATGGCGGTGCGCCTCAAGGTGATGTCGAACATGAACATCGCCGAAACCCGCGCGCCGCAGGACGGCCGCATCTCGATCAAGTTCTCCGGCCGCCAGATCGACTTCCGCGCCTCGGCGCAGCCCACCACGCACGGCGAAAACTTCGTGCTGCGCGTGCTGGACCGCCAGAAAGGCATCGTGCCGCTCGACGGACTGGGCCTGGGCGAGGACGAACTGAGCCTGCTCAAGCTCATGATCGCCCGTCCCGACGGCGTGATCCTGGTGACCGGGCCGACCGGCTCCGGCAAGACCACCACCTTGTATTCGATCCTTAACCACATCAACACCGAAAGCGTCAACATCATGACGCTGGAAGACCCGGTCGAATACCCGATGAACATGATCCGCCAGACCTCGGTCAACGAGTCGGCCAAGATGGGCTTTGCCGAAGGCATCCGCTCGATGATGCGGCAAGACCCGGACGTGATCCTGGTCGGCGAAATCCGCGACAAGGAAACCGCCGAAATGGCATTTGCCGCCGCCATGACGGGCCACCAGGTGTATTCCACGCTGCACACCAATTCCGCCATCGGCTCGATTCCGCGACTGCTGGACATCGGCGTGCTGCCCGATATCATGTCCGGCAATATCATCGGCATCATCGCCCAGCGCCTGGTGCGCAAGCTGTGCACCAGCTGCCGCGAAGCGCATGTGGCCGACGACATCGAACGGCGCCTGCTGGGCCTGGACGAGGAAGCCGGTCCGCAGACGCTGTACCGCGCGGTCGGCTGCGACAAATGCGCGCACCAGGGCTACAAGGGCCGCATCGCCATCATCGAGCTACTCAAGATGACGCCGGCGCTGGACGAACTGGTAGCGCGGCGCGCCTCCTCGCGCGAGCTCAAGACTGCCGCTGCCCAAGGCGGCTTCCATAGCCTCATCGACGACGGCCTGCGCCGCGTGCGGGAAGGCGTGACCACGCTGGAAGAAGTCGCGCGCGTGGTGGATCTCACCGAAAGGCTGGCCTGATGCCGCAATATCTCTACCGCGCGATGGACGCCAGCGGCCAGATCCAGCCCGGCAATATGGACGCCGCCAACGAGCCGGATCTGGAGTTGCGCCTGCACCGCATGGGGCTGGACTTGATCGATTGCCGCGTGTCGCGCACCAGAGTGATCGCCATCAAGCGCGTCATCACGCGCCGGGACCTGATCAACTTCTGCTTCCACATGGAGCAGATGACGGGCGCCGGCGTGCCGATCCTGGAAGGCCTCAACGACCTGCGCGACAGCATCGACCACCCGCGCTTCCGCGAAATGATTACGGGACTGATCGAGAACATCGAAGGCGGCAAGCAACTGTCGGCCGCGCTGTCGGCCTATCCGGAAGTGTTTGACATCACCTTCACCAGCCTGATTACCGCCGGCGAGCAAAGCGGCAAGCTGACCGAGGTGTTCAAGAACCTGTCCGAAACACTGAAGTGGCAGGACGAACTGGCGTCGCAAACCAAGAAGATCGTGATGTACCCGGCCGCCGTCGGCCTGTTCGTCACCGGCGTCATGTTCTTCCTGATGATCTACCTGGTGCCGCAGCTGACCTCCTTCGTCAAAAACATGGGCAACACCCTGCCGTTCCACACCAAGGCGCTGATCTTCGTCTCCAACATCTTCATCAACTACTGGTACATCATGCTGGCCTTGCCGCTGCTGGCCTTCTTTGGCGGGCGCGCCTGGCTGGCGCGCAGCGAACAGGCGCGCTACACGGCCGACGGCCTCAAGCTGCGCGTGTGGATGATCGGCCCGGTGCTGCACAAGATTATCCTGGCGCGCTTTGCCACCTTCTTTGCCATGATGTACGGCTCCGGCATCACCATCCTGGAATGCATCCACCTGTCGGAAGGCATCGTCGGCAACCGCGTGGTGGCGGCGGGCCTGCGCCGTGCGGCGCAGCAGATTTCCGAAGGCACGGGCATCACGGCCGCGTTCCAGAACACCGGCATCTTCCCGCCGCTGGTGATCCGCATGCTCAAGGTAGGCGAATCGACCGGCGCGCTGGATGGCGCGCTGCATAACGTCAGCTACTTCTACAACCGCGAAGTGAAGGAGATGATCGAGAAGGTGCAGTCCATGATCGAACCGGCCATCACCGTGGTGCTGGGCGTGATGGTGGGCTGGATCATGCTGTCGGTGATGGGGCCGATCTACGATACGATCAGCAAGATCAGGACGTGAGGCCAGCGTGTTGAGCAAACATTTATTCTATCTGACCGGCGACCAGCTATGCGCCTACCTGTGGCAGGGCGGCCGCCTCACGGGCGGCGCCTGCTTTGCCAACGACCGCGCCGGCATCGACGATTTCATGGACTATGTCGACAGCCACCGCGCCTCGCCGGTCTACATCCTGGCCGACCTGATCGAGGAGGATTTCCAGCGCGTCACCGTGCCCCATGTGCGCGGCCGCGCCGGCCGCACGCTGCTGCAGCGCCGCCTGCTGCAGCAGTACCGCGAAACGCCGTTCCGCCACCACGAGGTGCAGGGCCGCGAAAGCACCGGCCGCCGCGACGACCAGGTGCTGCTGTCGGCGCTGACCAATCCAGCCTCGGTGCAACCCTGGGTGGAGGCGCTGGAACAGCTGCAGCGGCCACTGGCAGGCCTGTACACCACCACGCTGCTGAGCGAGGAGCTGGTCTACAAGCTCAAACTGCGCGACCCGCACCTGCTGCTGGTAACGCAGCAGTCGGCCGGCTGGCGCCAGAGCTACTTCCAGCAAGGCATGCTCAAATTCTCGCGCCTGACACCGGCGCTGGACCGCGACGGCCAGCCCGTCAACATTGGCATGGAAACGGCCAAGACCCAGCAGTTCCTGACCAGCCAGCGCCTGCTGGGCCGCGGCAATGTGCTGCAAACCGTGGTGGTCACGCCTGCCGCCGCCACCGCCACGCTGGACCAGCAATGCGAAGACGGCGCCGAAACCGAATTTCATTTCCTGACGCTGGAATCGGTGGCCGAACGTACTGGCCTGAAAACCGGTGACGGCCGCGCCAGCGAAATGTCGCGCCACCTGGCCGAGCCCATGCTGCTGGCCTTCCTGGCCCGCCGCACGCCGGAAAGCCATTACACGCTGGGGCCGTGGCAGCGTTACTTCAAGCTGTGGCGTGCCCGTGTCAACCTGTACGCGATCAGCGCCATCATGGCCACCTGCTGCGCAGTATGGACCGGCACCAATCTGTGGCAAGAACACGAAGCCAATAATGACAGCACGCGGCTGACGGCGGAAGCGGCGCAGTTTGACCAGCGCTACCGCGACACCATGGCCGAAATGCCGCCGCGCGTGACCACCACCGCCAATATGCGGGCGGCGGTCAACGTCGAGCGCATGCTGGCTACGCAGGCCGCGACACCGCTGGGCATGGCCACCGTGGTCAGCCAGGCGCTGGAAGCGTCGCCGCAAATCCGCTTGCTGCAGCTGGACTGGAAAGTCATGGCGCCGGCCGCCAATGCGCCCGCCCCCGGCCAGGACGAAACCCAGGCGCCGCCCATCTCGTCGCTGGTGGCCGGCATTCCGCAGCGCGCACCGCAGGGATTGGTCATGGAAGCCGAAGTGCTGACCGCAGAAGATGATTATCGCGGCGCCGTCGACCGCATGAACGAGTTTGCCCTGGCGCTGGCCAAACATCCGCGTATGACCGTGGAAATCGACAAGCCGCCGGTCGATGTGCGCTCCTCGGTCAAGCTGGCCGGCAAGGCAGGTACGCAGGTCGTCAGCAACGGCCATGCAAAATTCACTTTGAACCTGGTGTGGAAACCATGAACGCCAATCCTGTCCCTGGCAAAAAACCTGCCGCCGCCAAGATCGCACTGCCCTACTGGCTCGCGGAGTTTGCCTTGATACGCACCGCTGTGCTGGCCCTGGTGGCCGCGCTGACGATTTCGCTGACCGGCGTCTTGCTGAGCGAATGGAAAAAACAGGAGGCCAGCGAACACTTCGAGCAAAGCCAGCGCACCCGCGATGCCGCGTATTCGCGCTATGCGCAGGTGGATACCGAGAAGCGTGACATCCGCAATTTCCAGCAGCGCTATGTCGATTTGCGCCGGCGCGGCCTGATCGGCGACGAGCGGCGGCTGGAATGGCTGGATGCGATCCGCCAGACCCAGGAGCAGCTCAAACTGGCGCCGCTGAGCTACGAGATCGAGCCGCAGCAGCCAGTCCAGCTGGATGCGCCGCTGGATCTGGGGGAATTCCAGCTGCGCGGCAGCCGCATGCGCCTGCACATGGAGTTGCTGCATGAGCTGGACCTGTTCAATTTCTTGCAGACTCTGCGCGACAACAACTTCCTCGCGGTGCAGGACTGCGCCATCAAGCGCCTGGGCGTCGTGGCCGGAGCACCGGGTGCGACCACGCTGGGCGCCGACTGCACGCTGAACTGGATCACACTGAACACCGCGCCCAAAGCACCAGCCCTGGCGGCCACCGCACCTGCGAAAGGCAAATTATGATGCGCGCCGCGTCATTGCTGCTGGCCATGGTGATCGTACTGCCGCATGCTGGCGCCCAGATCAGCATGGGGCGTCTGTTCTCCACCCCGGCGGAACGTGCGACCATGGAAGCGAGCCGTGGCGCCAGCGCCACGCTCGCGCCCAACTCCCAGGGCCAGCAGCCCGCCCCCGGTATGCCGGGCGGACCAGCCATGCCACCCGGCATGCCAGTGGCGTCCGCCGCGCCGCTGTCGACCCTGACCATGAACGGCGTTTTGCGCAGCAGCGATAATCGCACGACCGTGTGGCTCAACGATCAGCCGCAACCCGGCATGCGGCAGCAGTTGCAGCAGCGCGCAGACAGCGCACTACTGACGGTAACGCTGCCTTCAGGTAAAAAAATCGTGCTCAAGCCTGGTCAGCGTTTCGACCTCAATGAAGGCCGTATCAAGGATGTCAATGAGCCCTAAGTTTATGTCACGCCGCCAGGCCGGTTTCACGCTGGTGGAAATCGCCATCGTGCTGCTGATTGTCGGCCTGCTCATCGGCGGCATGATCGCCCCACTGAGCTCACAGATGGAGCAGCGCCGCGTCAGCGACACCCGGCGCAGTATGGACGAAGCACGCGAGGCCCTGTTCGGCTACGCGCTGCGCAACGGCTACCTTCCTTGTCCGGCGATCTCCTCGTCCAACGGGCTGGAGGACCGGACTGGCAATGTCTGCAACAAGCGCTATGGTTACCTGCCATGGGCCGCGCTCGGCGTCGGCAGGCTCGATGGCTGGAACCATCTGATGGGCTATACCGTGACACCGGCGTTTGCCGATTCGAGCGTCCTCTTCACCCTGAAAACCCCACGCGACATTACCATTGCCACCCGGGCCGCCAACGGCCAATTGACTGCGGCCACCGACATCGGCGACATCCCGGCCGCCATCATCTCGTTTGGCCGCAACGGCTACGGCGCCACCAGCGACCAGAACTCGATCATTGCCGACAGCGGCGCCGGCAACATCGACGAGAAGACCAATCTGCAAAGCACCGGCAATGCCCTGATTGCCCGTGACGTCAGCGATGACCCACGCGCGCCAGGCGGCGCCTTTGACGACATGGTGCTCTGGATTTCACCAAACATCCTCTACAACCGCATGGTTACGGCGCAGCGTCTGCCATGATGCCCGCACTCACCATTGCCCGCTACACCTTGCTGGAAGCCTTGCGCAACCGGCTGCTATGGCTAGTGCTGGTGATGGCCGCCGCTGCGGTGGCGGTCAGCGGCTTCCTCAACGAACTGGCGTTGACCGAAAGCCGCCAGCTGCAGGCGGCGCTGCTGGGCGCCGTGCTGCGCCTGGCCGCCGTGTTTTTGATTTCCACCTTTGTCGTCACCAGCATGGCGCGCGAGGCCAGCGACAAGGGACTGGAACTGCTGCTGGCGCTGCCCCTGTCGCGTGCCGTCTACCTGTTTGGCAAACTGGCAGGGTTTGGTGCGCTGGCCGCATTGCCGGCGCTGCTGTTTGGCGCGCTGGGCCTGTTTTTTGCGCCGCCCGCACAAGCCGCGCTGTGGGCTTTCTCGCTGCTGTGCGAATGCTGGATCGTGGCCGCGTTCAGCGTGCTGTGCATGCTGACGCTGAGCCAGGTCCTGCCCGCACTGGCGGCGGCGTTGTCGTTTTACCTGCTGGCGCGGGTCATCGCGACGCTGCAGTTGCTGGGGCATGGCGCCAGCGCCGCGCACAGCAGCGGACAGCAGGCGCTCAGCACCGGCATCGATGGCCTGGCGCTGCTGCTGCCGCATCTGGACCAGTTCACGCGCAGCGACTGGCTGGTGTACCACAACGGCAGCGGCGCCGACCTCGCCGCGATCGCCGCGCAGACCGCGATCTATGTCGCCCTGCTGGCTGCCGCCGCCCTGTTCGATCTGCACCGCAAGAATATCTGAGCCATGCACGCCGCCCTGCCGCCAGCTCCGCGCCACGCCGCTGCCAACGCGGTTTCGCGCCGCGCGCCGCGCGCCGTATTGCTGGCCGTGCTGCTGGCGCTGACCGCGCAGCTGCTGTGGCAGGCCAGCCGGCCACCGGTCCAGGCGCGCGCGCAGGACCTGCCGCCCGCACCCGCGCTGGCCACGCTGCAGCTGGCCGCGCTGGGCGATCCGGTCGCGCTGTCCAAAGCCACCATGTTGTACGTGCAGGGTTTTGACGAGCAGGCCGGCATCAGCATCGCCTGGCGCGATATGGATTACCGCAAAATCATCGCGTGGCTGCAGCGCGTGCTGGACCTCGACCCGCGCGGCCAGTATCCGCTGCTGGCCGCCAGCGAAGTGTATGGCGCCGTCACCGATCCCGCGCACGCACGCCTGATGCTGGACTTTGTCTACGCCCGCTTTGCCGAAGATCCCAACCACCGCTGGCCATGGCTGGCGCACGCCGCGCTGGTGGCCAGGCATCGCCTGCACGACCTGCCGCTGGCACGCCGTTACGCCGCCGCCATCCGCCAGCAGGCCACCGGCGCCAACGTGCCGCCGTGGGCGCGCGAGCTGGAAATCTTCATCGCCGAAGACATGAATGAACTGGACAGCGCGCGCGCACTCATTGGCGGCCTGCTGCGCAGCGGCCAGATCACCGATCCGCACGAACTGCAGTTCCTGTCCGAGCGGCTGGACCAGCTCAATGCCAGCCACAAGCGCTAGGGCGCTTGCTATACTATGGGCATCAACACGAAAGGAGTCTCCATGCACACCCTCCCTGCACGCCAACGCGGCTTTACCCTGGTGGAAATCGCCATCGTACTGGTCATCATCGGCCTGCTACTGGGCGGCGTGCTCAAAGGCCAGGGGCTGATCGACAGCGCCCGTGTCAAGAACATCATCCAGCAATCGACGTCGCTGACGGCAGCCGTCAATGCCTACCAGGATAAATTCCGCGCCCTGCCCGGCGACGACCTGCAAGGCACGACCCACGCGCCGGGCGCCACCGGCAACGGCAATGGCGACGGCCAGATCGCCGAATACCTGCTGGCGCCGCAGCACCTGGCGCTGTCGGGCTTTATCACCGGCTCGTTCAACGGCACCACTGACTTCATGACCAGCGCCCAGGGCGGCGCCGTCTACATCTACAACGACGTGGTGGCCGGCCGTGGCGGCAACGGCATCCGCCTCGACAACCTGCCCGACTCGTTTGCCGAGCAGGTGGACAGCAAGCTCGATGACGGCAAATACAACACCGGCTCGGTGCGCGCCACCAGCCCCTACACCAACAACGGCAGCGTCATCCAGCGCACCGCCGTGTTCTTCTAAAATTAAAAGCACGTCCGTACTTTTATTCGTTTAGAATAGCTGTCACCATCACCAGCGGGGAGACAGCATGTTTGAAGAATTCATGGGCACCAAGGCGGTGTCCGCGCGCCACCAGTTCGACACCGCCGCGCTGAACGCCTGGCTGCGCCAGCACGTGGCGGGCTATCCCGACGGCGAGCTGAGCGTCGAGCAGTTCAAGGGCGGCCAGTCCAACCCCACCTTCAAACTGGCGATCGGCGGCCAGCATTATGTGCTGCGCACCAAGCCGGCCCCGGCCGCCAAACTGCTGCCCTCGGCCCACGCCATCGAACGCGAATACCGCGTCATGGATGCGCTCAACAAGAACGGCTTCCCGGCGCCGCGCCAGTACGCGCTGTGCACCGACGAAGAGGTGATCGGCCGCGCGTTCTACGTGATGGAGTTTGTGGAAGGCCGCGTGCTGTGGGACCAGTCCCTGCCCGGCATGACGCCGGCCGAACGCGCCGCCATCTACGATGAAATGAACCGCGTGATCGCGCTGCTGCACAACACCGACTACGCTGCAATCGGC
Organism: Duganella sp. CY15W; assembly: GCF_009857555.1. Lineage (NCBI taxonomy): Bacteria > Pseudomonadati > Pseudomonadota > Betaproteobacteria > Burkholderiales > Oxalobacteraceae > Duganella > Duganella sp. CY15W. Next base: position 10,098 of record NZ_WWCQ01000005.1, read on the forward strand.
CTGGCCGACTATGGCAAGCCGGGCAACTACTTCGCGCGCCAGATCGAGCGCTGGAGCAAGCAATACCTGGCCTCGCAGACCGAAACCATCGAGGCCATGGACCAGCTGATCGCCTGGCTGCCCAACAACATCCCGCCGGGCGACGATACCGCCATCGTGCATGGTGATTTCCGCCTCGACAACCTGCTGTTCCACCCGACCGAGCCGCGCGTGCTGGCCGTGCTGGACTGGGAGCTGTCGACGCTGGGCCACCCGTTTGCCGACTTTTCCTACCACTGCATGAGCTGGCATATCGAACCGGGCAAATTCCGCGGCATTGCCGGACTCGACCTGGCGGCGCTGGGCATCCCGTCGCAGCAGGACTACATCGCGCGCTACGCCGAACGCACGGGCAAGACCATCCAGCTGTCCGACTTCAACTTCTACCTGGCGTTCAATATGTTCCGCCTCGCAAGCATCATGCAAGGCATCATGAAACGCTATGTGGACGGCACCGCATCGAGCGCCCAGGCGCTGGAATCGGGCCAGATGGCGCGTCCGATGGCGGAGCTGGGCTGGTCCTACGCCTGCGGCAAGGCGATCTGATACGGCACGGTGTGGCAGCCGTGCGCCGTCTTGGACAAAAGCGCTTTCTGAAAATCCCTGCCTCAGCTACTATCGTGCTGCCAGCACCAGACTGAGGCTTACCGCGTGCCAGAAACCAGACGTTCACCCCTGCCGTCCATCCGCTCGCAGATCGCGCTGCTGGTCCTGGCTTGCGCCCTGCCGACGCTGATCGCGTTCGGCGCCCTGGTCAGCCAGTTTTACACCAGCGAGCGCAATTCGCTCAAGGAAGACACGCAGCAGGAAGCGCGCGCGGTGGCCGCCGCCATCGACCGCGACCTGGTGCAAAGCGAAGGCGCCATCACGGCGCTAGCCTCCTCGCCCAGCCTGCGCAGCAACGACCTGGCCGCGCTGCGCCTGCAGGCTGGCGCCCTGCTGAGCCCCCAGTTTCCCGCCTCGCAATTTGTGCTGAGCGAAGCCAGTGGCAAAGTCCTGCTGAATGTGGGCGCGCCGCTGCCCGACACGCTGACGTCGGCCAATAACCAGCGCCGCCTGGCACCGCTGTTCGACCATGGCCGGCCGCAGATGACCGTGGTGATGGTGGAAGGCAGCGCGCTGCTGGCCATCGATGTGCCGGTGTTCCAGGACAGCCGCATCACCCATGCGCTGACGGCGCTGCTCAAGCCGGACCGGCTCAGTAAGATCCTCAAGGACGAACACATCACGGCCGACCAGGCCATGACCCTGTTTGACGCCGACGGCAACATCGTGGCGCAGGCGGGCGGGCCGCGCCTGCTGCTGGGCCATGCCGCCGATCCGGAGATGCGCGCCTACCTGAGCAAGGCACAAGAGGTGCTGCTGGAAACCAACGACGCGCAAGGCACGCCGATCTACCTGGGGTTAAGCAAGGCCCCCGTCAGCGGCGCTGCAGTCACCATCTCCACGCCGCAAGCCCAGGCCACGCAGGAGCTGGTGCAGGCGGTGGTGCTGATCTCGCTGACCATGGCGGTGGTGTTGCTGGCCGGTTTTTCGCTGGCATGGTCGGTGGGCGGACGCATCGCGCGCTCGGTGCGCGAACTGGTGGGGCCGGCGCAGGCGCTGGCCGGCGGCGAGCCGTTCGTGATGCCGGAAACCACCTTCCAGGAAGCCGACATGGTGGCCCACGCGCTGCGCACGCTGCAAGGCGATTTGCAGCGCAACAGCCAGCAGCTGGAAAACCTGGTGGTCGAACGCACCAGCCAGCTCGAGAAAAACCGCACGCAGCTGGAAACCCTGTACGCCACCGCGCCGGTCGGCCTCAGCTACGTCGATGCGGAATTGCGCGTGGTCCGCATCAACGACTACCTGGCCGCGTTGAACCAGCAGAAAGTGGTTGCCCATCTGGGCCGCCACATCGGCGACATGATTCCCGACAACGCCGTGCGCAACGGCGTGCTGGAAGACTACCGCATCGTGCTGGCAACCGGCAAGCCGCTGACCGGCATCGCGCGCACCGGCTATCCGGCCTCCTCGCCCGACCAGCTGCACCACTGGATTTTGAGCTACTACCCGCAGTTTGGCGGCGACGGCCAGATCATCGGCATCACCGCGCTGCTGCTCGATGTTACCGATCACAAGCGCGTGGAAGCCGAACTGCAGCATTCGCGCCAGCTGCTGCGTTCGGTGGTGGAAAACATGCCGGCCATGATCTTCCTGAAGCGCGCCGAAGACCTGAGCTATGAAATGTTCAACCGCCACGGCGCCCAGATGTACGGCCTGGGCAACAGCGAGCAGCTGATCGGCAAAACCGACTTCGACATCGTGCCGGCCGAGCAGGCCAGCGCCTACAACGCGGCCGACCGCGCCGTGCTGGCCTCGCCGCAGAATGAAGTCACGGTAATCGCCGAGGAAGCGTTCACCACGCCCGAAGGCCTCACCCGCTACCTGACCACACGCAAGGTGGCGCTGCGCGACGAACACGGCAACGCCACCCATGTGCTGGGCATGGCGCTGGACATCACCGACCGCAAGCAGGCCAAGGAAGTGCTGCGCGCCACCGCCGAACGCCTGGCCGAGAGCGAGCATTTCGTCCGCACCGTGACCGACAACCTGCCCGGCATGGTGGCCTACTGGGATGCCGGACTGCGCTGCCGCTTTGCCAACCGCTTCTTCCTCGACTGGCACAGCATGAGCTATGAGCAGATGATGGGCGCCCATATGCCGGCAGTGGTGGGCGACCAGCAATTCCAGGAGGGCGCCGCCTACGTCAAGGCGGCGCTGAACGGCGAAGCGCAGGGGTTTGCAGGCCGTTTGCAGTGGCCATCGGGCGATACCAGCCACACCTGGGTCAATTACATCCCCGATATGGACGCCACGGGTTCAGTTAAGGGTTTCTTTGTGCTAGTCTCCGACGTGACAGAATTGAAAGAAACGGAGCTGGATTTGCAGGAACTGAACGAGGAACTCATCGTCGCGCGCGACCGCGCGGAAGCAGCCAGCCGCGCCAAGAGCGAATTCCTGGCCAATATGAGCCATGAGATCCGCACGCCCATGAACGCCATCATCGGCCTCGCGCGCCTGCTGGAAGAGGCGCCGCTGGCCCCGCGCGAGCGCGGCTATCTGCACAAAATCCAGTTTGCCACGCAATCCCTGCTGAGCCTGGTGAATGACGTGCTGGACTTCTCGCGCGTGGAGGCCGGCCAGCTGGTGCTCGAGCATGCCGGCTTCAATCTGCAGCACATCCTCGACAGCATCAGCGTCATGCTGAGCGGCAGCGCCAGCGACAAGGGCATCGAACTGGTGTATGACATCGATCCGGCCATGCCGACCGAACTCGCGGGCGACCCGATGCGCCTGCAGCAGGTGCTGCTCAACCTGGTCAGCAACGCCATCAAGTTCACCGCCCAGGGCGAGGTGGTGCTGTCGGTGCGCCCTGCGCCCGGCTCGGCCAAGCCGGGCGACCTGGCGCTGCTGGTGGACTTTTGCGTGCGCGACACCGGCATCGGCATCGCGGCCGACCAGCAGGCCGGTATTTTTGACGCTTTCTCGCAGGCCGACAGCAGCACCAGCCGCAAATTCGGCGGCGCCGGGCTGGGCCTGGCCATCTGCCGCCAGCTGGCGGACATGATGGGCGGCGCCATCAGCGTGCGCAGCGAGCCGGGACGCGGCGCCGAATTCCTGTTCGCCTGCCCGCTGGAATGCACCACGCCGTATGCTGCCGCGCCGACGCCGCCGGCCGCCAAATCGCTGTCCGTGCTGATTGTGGACGACAACGCCAGCGTGCGCCAGGCGCTGCACGCGGCCGGCAACAGCTTTGGCTGGCATGTGGCCTGCGCCACCGGCGCCGAGCAAGCGCTGACCTTGCTGCAAGAGCGCACCCGCATCGGCCGTCCCTACGATTTGCTGCTGCTCGACCGCGACATGCCGGGCACCGACGGCCCCGCCATGCTGCGGCAGTTGCCGCCCGACTTTGCGCTACCGCCGGCCTTGCTGATGACCTCGGAACACCGCGCAGCAGGCGCCGCCCAGCAGTCGGCCGACCTCGGCCTGGCCGGCGTGCTGGCCAAGCCCGTCAGTCCGGGGCGCCTGCTGGAACGCGTCAGCGCGCTGCTGGCGGGCGACCAGGCCACGGCCGGCATCATGTCGCAGCTTGAGCACGTGCCGCTGCAAGGCCGCCTCAACGGCATGCGGATCCTGCTGGTCGAGGACAATGAAATCAACCAGGAGGTGGCGCAGTACATGCTGCTGCATGCAGGCGCGTCGGTGGAGGTGGCGGCCAATGGCCAGCTCGCCGTCGAACTGCTGGCCGCCGCGCCCGAGCGCTATGACGTGGTGCTCATGGACGTGCAGATGCCGGTCATGAACGGCTACGACGCCACGCGCGAAATCCGCCGCCAGGGCTTGCTGACCCTGCCCGTGATCGCGATGACCGCCAACGTGCTGGAAGACGACCGCCGCCGCGCATCGGAAGCGGGCATGAATGCGCACGTGGCCAAGCCCATCGATGTAGAAGAACTGATCGCGGTGCTGACGCGGCTGGTCACGATCCGCGACGCCACGCGCGAAATGGTCGCACCGGTGCCGGCCAAGGCGCCGCCGTCCGCGCCGACGGCCACGCTGATGCCGCCGCTGTCGCCGTTGCCTGGCATCGACGTGGAAGCAGCGCTGGGCCGCCTGGGCGGCAATTACGACGCGCTGATTTCCCTGCTCAAGCGCTTTGAACAGTCGCAAGGCGGCAGCGTGGCCGAAGTACGGCGCCTGTTGGCCGCCCAGCAGCGCCAGCAGGCGGCACAGGTGCTGCACCGCCTGCGCGGCGTGGCCGCCAACCTGGGCGCCAGCGATGTCGCCCGCCTGACCGCCGCGGTGGAGGCGGTGCTGCACGATGCGAGCGCCGATACGCTGGCCGTGCCGGCCGCGCTGGGCCGGCTGGAACAGGCCATGGAACTGGTCACGCGCACCGCACGCGGCATCGCCCTGCCGACGCAGCAAGTTCCCTCAAGCAACACTGTACCGGCCGATTTGGCGCAAAAACTGGCGGAGTTACAAGGTTTGCTTCAGAATAACAATCTGAAAGCATTAGAACATTTCCGGGAATTGCGTCCTGCGCTGGCCTCCGCCGAGCAGGCGCAGGCCTTGAGCGAAGCGGTGGAAACGCTCAATTTCAAGGCCGCACGTCAGATGGTGGAAGATATGTTGCAGCGAAAGGAAAGTGCATGAGTTGGACCGACCTGGCCAGGAATGGACGCATACTCGTGGTGGATGACGCCATGGAAAACATCCAGATCCTGCACCATGCGCTGCGCGAAGAGCACGAGGTGCTGTTCGCGCTTGACGGTGAGCAAGCCTTGCAGATCGCGCTCGACCAGCAACCGGACCTGATCCTGCTGGACGCGGTGATGCCCGGCATGGATGGCTATGACGTCGTCGCGGCGCTGCGCAGCTCACCCCGGCTGCAGGATATTCCCGTGATTTTCGTCACCGCGCTGAGCCAGCCCGAAGATGAAACGCGCGCGCTGGAAGCGGGCGCGGTGGACTTCATCAGCAAGCCGTTCAATGTAGCCGTGGTGCGTGCGCGCGTGCGTAGCCAGCTGACCATCAAACGCCAGGGCGACGCCATGCGCGAGCTCAGCATGACCGATGGCCTGACCGGCGTGGCCAACCGCCGCAACTTCAACGATACCGTCGATGCCGAATGGCGACGCTGCGCCCGTGCCGGCCTGCCGCTGTCGGTCATCATGATCGACATTGACCACTTCAAGCTGTACAACGATCACTACGGCCACCAGGCCGGCGACGTCTGCCTGCAGCAGGTGAGCGCCGCCATGAAGCGCTGCGCCTCGCGTCCACAGGACATGCTGGCGCGCTACGGCGGCGAGGAATTCATCCTGCTGCTGCCGCAGGAAGGTCCTGACGGCACCGAGGTGGTGGCCAACCGGATTCTCGAGGAAGTGCGCAAGCTGGCGTTGCCGCACGCGGCCTCGCCGACCGCGCCGCAAGTCACGCTGAGCATGGGCCTGGCAACCGCGCATCCGCCGCTCGACAGCAGCGACCCGAGCGCCCTGATCCGAACCGCCGACGCCAATCTCTACCGCGCCAAGCAGACCGGCCGCAACCGCTATTGCTCAGACACGAACTGATCAGGTCGGCACCCTACCGCTGATCGACCAGCGTCATGCTGATCGCAGTCCACCATTCTCCTGCCGAGGTATCGGCCATGCGGCGCTCGTCGTTGGCAATTGCCGCCTGGCCGGCGCCGGACAGGAAGCGCTCCAGCGCCGTGACGCTACCGAACGACATCAGCGTCACGCCATCGATGCGGCTGGCGTCAGCATGGTAGAACGGCAGACCGGCACTGGTCGGTCCGACGTTATGCAACTGCACATAGCGTTTCAGCAGCGGACCGGCGTGTTCCGCAACCAGGCCCGCATGCTCGCCCAGCCACCAGTGCTGAAATTCGGAACGGCTGAGTTCCGGCTTGCGCACATGCAGCTTCACCAGGCTGACCGGTTCACTCCCCGCGCCCGGCAAGAGGATGTGCTGGCGTGACAGGATGGGCGCGATATCGCGGAACATCAGGTGGTCTTCCGGCATGATCTTTTGCTGCACGCGCGCGCTGCCGAGCACTTCGGCAATATCGGCTTCGCTCGCAAAGCCCAGGTATGCCGCACCGTCCCATTGCGGACGGCGATAACGCTCGATACGTCCGGCGACGTCGGGCCACAGCCTGCCGTACGCATCGGTCGGCGCGCGATACGGTGGCGCATCTGTCTGGGTGGGGCCTGGCGCGAACCGGTGCAGCTGGTCGTAGCGCAGCAGCTTGTCCATCGCGGTATCGTCGGCCTCATCCCGGTGCAGGAAACGGGCGCCGTGGACTTTGCGCCAATATTCGCCCCAGTGCTCGAAATTCAGGTTGGGATCGGACTCGAATACGTCATGCTGCGACCGTCCGGCGCCAGGCGGACGAAGATCGGGCGGCGTGCTGTCGGCACGCGACAGCAGCGAAAACACGACGGTTAAAGGGCTGGCATCTGGTACGGACATGGTGAACCTTCCTGTGGTGACGTTGTATCATTCGACAATATTTTATTGGCGATAGAATGCACAATAAATACGTCTCCGATCGCAACAGAGTTGAACCTCATTCACCAATAAATCCCCATGGCCACCAAGGATGCATTTCGCGGAATTCACGTTTTTATGGAAGTAGTCGATACCGGCAGCTTCACCCGCGCCGCCGAGCGGCTCGACATGACCAAATCGGGCGTCTCGAAAAGCATCAGCCGGCTGGAGCAGGACCTGGCCGTGCGCCTGTTTCAGCGCACCACGCGGCGGCTCAGCCTGACCGACGAAGGCCGTCGCTTCAACGCAGCGGCAAAACGCGCGCTGGCAGAAATTGATGAAGCCCAGGCGCTGTTTTCACCACAGCGTGCGCAGCTGTCGGGCAGCTTGCGTATCAGCCTGCCGGTCATCTTTGGCAAGCACTGGGTGCTGCCGCTGCTACTGGAAGTGGCTGGCCTGCAACCGGCACTGGAACTGGACATCCAGCTCACCGACCGCATGGTTGACCTGGTCGAGGATGGCGTCGATCTGGCAATACGCATCGGCCCGCTTCCCGACAGCGCCACCCTGGTTGCCAAGCCGCTGGGCGTGCAGCAGGCCATGCTGTGCGCGTCCCCGGCGTATCTGGCGCAGCGCGGCAGCCCGCAAGCGCTGGCAGACCTTTCCCGGCACAGCTGCATCACCTTTGGCAGCGGTGGCCTGGCACGTCCATGGCATTTTCAGGACCGCCAAGGCCGCCGCCATAGCATTGAAGTGCGGGGCCAGCTTGGCATGAACGACAGCGAGGCCATCACCAGCGCTGCACTGGCCGGCCTGGGCATCGCCCTGATCGCGGACTGGCTGATCGCCGCCCACCTGCAGTCCGGCAAACTGGTTCAACTGCTGCTGGCAGCGCAGCCACAAGGTTTCCCGGTGTACGCGGTGTGGCAAAAGAACCAGTATCTATCGCCCAAAGTGAAATACATCGTTGACCTGCTGGCAGCGCGCTTCACGCAGCAACCCTGGACGCCAGGATAAGAACTCGCCACCGAAGCAGCGAAGCGTTGGGTGGGCTGATTTTTGATTGCCAGGTTCAGGCCGGTTGCTGCTGCGTGGTGCAATGGATGCCGCCGCCACCGGCCGCGATCGCATCGATGTTCAACTGCACGATCTCACGCCCGGGAAACTGTTCGCGCAAGATGGCTTTGGTGTTGCGGTCAGCTGCGGCATCTCCAAATTCCGGGCACAGCACGGCGCCATTGCAGACATAAAAATTGATGTAGCCGGCAGCGAACTCCTTGTTTTCGTAGCGCGGGCGGACATAGTCCGGACCAGGCAACACCACCACCTGCAGCCGACGGCCACGCGCATCCGTGGCCTTGCGCAGGATGTCGAGATGGCGCTGGGTCACGGCGCGTTCGGGCGAAGATGGGTCGCTTTCAAAGCCCGCCGCGACGACGCCGGGCGCGCAGAAACGCGCATAGAAATCCGTGTGGCCGTCGGTAATGTCCTGACCGGCGATACCAGGCAGCCAGATGACTTTCTCGATGCCCAGCAACCGGCGCAATTCCGCCTCGCATCTGGCCTTGCTGACACCAGGATTGCGGTTGGCGTTCAGCACGCAGCTTTCCGTGATGATGGCCGTGCCGTGACCATCGACCTCAATGCCGCCGCCTTCAAGGACCAGGCTGCTTTCCAGCGTGGCCGCACCGGCACGGCCAGCGACAAACCCTGCCACCAGCGCATCGTCGTCGTGCTCCTGCTTTTCACCCCAGCCATTGAAATTGAAATTCACCCCGGCCAGCGCGCCGCCCGCCTGTTTGACAAACACGGGGCCGGTATCACGCATCCACAAGTCATTGATGGGCTGTACCAGCAGCCGGACTTGGTTGCCGCACAGGCGCGCGGCCACATCGTAGTCTTCCTCGTTGACCAGCATGTACACCGGTTCGACGCTGGCAATGGCTTGGGCGATGCGCGCCAGGCTCTCTTGCGCGCCCGCCTTGAGACGCTTGCCCCATACCTGGTCATTGGCGCCAAAGGCCATCCAGGTGGCCGCGTGGTGCTCGCCTTCATCGGGCATGCGCCAGCCTGGGCTTGCACCCAGGGCGGGCAGGACCGGCAGGCCCGCGACGGCCAGCCCCATCGCGCCCGAAAGAAAGTCTCGTCGTCGCATGCGTTTCTCCTTTTATGCGATTTCCTGCTGCGTGGTGCAATGAATGCCGCCGCCACCGGCCGCGATCGGGTCGATGTTGATTTGCACCACGGCCCGGCCTGGATACAGCTGCGCATATTGCGCCCTGGCCTTGGCATCGGCTTGTGCATCGCCGAATTCAGGCAGGAAAATAGCGTTCCTGGTGGCATAGTAATTGATGTAGCCGGCCGCGAAGGTATTGGCGTTGTTTCCAGGCCGAATCTGGCTGGGACCATCGATGACGACAATCTGCAATGGCTGGCCGTCGGCGTCGGTGGCGCCGCGCAGTATCTCCAGATGGCGCCGGGTCAGCGCATAGTCGTAGGAATCCGGATCCATGTCACGGTGCGCCGCCACCACGCCGGGCCGCACGAAACGTGCGTAAAAGTCCGTGTGCGCGTCGGTGATGTCCTTGCCTGCAATCCCCGGCAGCCAGATCACCTTGCGGATGCCCAGCAAACGGCGCAGTTCCGCTTCGCAATCGGCCTTGCTCCAGCCAGGATTGCGGTTGCTGTTCAGCACACAGCTTTCCGTGATGATGGCCGTTCCCTTGCCATCGACCTCAATCGCGCCCCCTTCCAGCACCAGGCGCGTGGACAGCAGTGGCAGCTGCGCACTGGCGGCGACCAGATCAGCGACCTGGGCATCCCTGGAAAACGCCTGCTTGTTGCCCCAGCCGTTGAAATTGAACTTGACGCCGGCGCGCTCCCCCGTGGGCTTGCGCACGAAAACCGGTCCCGTGTCGCGCATCCACAGATCGTCCAGGTCGGCGGCAATCAGGGTAACGCGCGCATCGAGCAACTGGCGTGCACTGGCCAGCTCGGCCGGACGCACCAGCATGTTGACGGGTTCGTAAGCGGCAATGGCGTTGGCGATCCGCGCCAGCGCCAGCTGTACCTGCGGCACTTGCGCGCGTCCCCAGATGGCGCTTGAGGCGCCAAAGGCCATCCAGGTGGCCTTGTGGGCTTCCGCTTCGTCGGGCATGCGCCAGCCGTTGGCATCCGACGTGCCGGTATTGTTATTGCCACCGCCACTCACGGGCGGCACCGTGCCGGTTTGCGTTCCGCCTTCGCCGCCACCGCCGCAAGCGGCCAGCATGCCGCCCATGGCCAGGGCGCCCCCGCCTGCTATGCAACGACGCAAGAAATATCGGCGTGTAGTCATGATCCATCCTTTGCTAATTAACAAGATTGCCGCGCGCCACAGCGTGGGCGTCGGGTTGGTGAGCATTGTCCTTGGGACGAGACATGAAAACAAATGATATGATTTAGCGCAATTAATTAAGTTTTCTCATATGTCAGAACATCGTATTCCCTCGTTGAAATTGTTGATGGGCTTTGAGGCGGCGGCACGCCACGGCAATTTTTCGCGCGCAGCCGACGAGCTCAACGTCACGCAGTCGGCTATCAGCCATCAGGTGCAGCTGCTGGAAGAACAGGTCAAGCAGCCTTTGTTCCGCCGTGCCGGACGGGGTGTGGAACTCACGGTGGCGGGCGAAGTACTGCTGCGCAGCGTGCAGCGTTCGATGACCACATTGCGCAGCGGCCTGGGACGGATTGCCACCTATCTCGATCCGGGTCTGGTGGTGCTGGTGTGTCCGGCGCCTTTGCTGCATGGCTGGTTGCAGCCCCGTTTGCGTGATCTTGAAGCCCAGCTGCCCGAGCTGTGCCTGCTGCTGTCCGTCGATGAGAGCGCCCGCTTTGTGGATGAGATCGACGTCGATATCGCCATCAGCGATCGCCCCCTGTTGCAGCCTCACCTGCTGGAAATTCCGCTGCTGCAGGATGAATGGCTGCTGGTGGCCAATACCGAACTCGCGGAGCGGCTGTCCGGCGTGCCGCAGGCGCAACATCATCTGCACGCGGAGCTGGTGTGTCTGGAAGAAAGTCTGACAAGCGACGCGACGGCGCCGCTATTCCTGGAATCGCTGGCGCGCTTCCGCAAACGGGCCATTTATGACGATGCGCGCCTGCTGCTTGACGCCACGCTGGATGGACGCGGCATCGCCTGCCTGCCGCGCCTGCTGGTGGACGCCAGCCTGGCGCGTGGCCAATTGCATGTCTTGCCGGAATATCCGCGCGTGCCGGGCACGACGTGGTGGTTATCCGGCGTGGCGGCGCCTGCGCGCTCGGAAATCGTTTCGCAGGTCTTCGAGTGGCTGCGCGCGCAGGGTGCGTAGCCGCTGCACACCATCATTCTTACCATGCACCAATGACGCTTTATTGGCGACAGTTTGATCCAGGTCATATTTTTGTTACTTCGATCCAATTCATACTAGCAACACATCATATGAAAAGGAGAGAACCATGAGTAACAACGTCGGTATTGTGGATCGCGCCCTGCGGGTGGGCGTGGGACTGGGTTTGATGATGGCGGCCGCCCACGGCCTGGTTGGCGCGTGGGGGTGGGCTGGCGCCGTGCCGCTGCTGACCGCGCTGGTCGGCGTCTGCCCACTGTACCGTGCCGCCAAACTATCGTCACTGGAAGTCCATCAGAACTACCGTCCGCAAGTTTGAGCAGCGCGCAGCGTGTTCAGGAATGCTGCTGGAAGCCGCGCTGGGCGGCAAAGCGTTCCAGGTGATGGTCCACATCGCCCAGCGTCAGTTCGATCATGGTCAGCCGCTTGAAGTGATGCGCCGCCGGCAGTTCATCGGTGACGCCCATGCCGCCATGCAGCTGAACCGCCTGCTGGCCGATAAACTTGGCCGCCTGGCCGACCCGCACCTTGGCCGCTGATGCCACGCGGCGCCGCTCCTCGGCGTCGCACGACATGCGCGCCGCCACCAGCATCGCCATCGACCGCGCCTGCTCCAGATGGATGTACATATCCGCCATGCGGTGCTGCAAGGCCTGGAAGCTGCCGATCGCCAGCCCAAACTGCTTGCGCGTTTTCAGGTACTCCAGCGTGGCGCCGAAGATGGCATCCATCGCCCCCACCGCCTCCGCGCACAGCAGGCTGACGCCATAGTCGGCCGCCTCTTCCAGCATGTCCCAGCCGCCGCCCATCTTGCCCAACAGCGCAGAGGCCGGCACCGCCACATGGTTGAACTGCACCGTCGCCGCGCGCTGGCCGTCGATGGTGCGGTAGTCGCGCACCACCACACCCGCAGTTTCGACCGGCACCACAAACAGGCTGATGCCGTTGGTATCGCGCTGCGTCCCCGCGCTGCGCGCCGACACAATCAGCGCATCGGCCTGGCCGCCATGAATCACCACGGTCTTGGTGCCATCGATGCGATAGCCTTCGCCATTGATGCTGGCGATGGTTTTAATATCCGCCAGATCATGGCGCGAGTGCTTTTCGCCGAGCGCGCAGGCCAGTTTCAGCTCACCCTTGGCGACATCTTCCAGCCGGTGATGCTGATTGCCGGCCAGCTGCAAAAACTTGGCGCCCCACACGGTAGCGAAGTACGGCTCCACCACCAGGCCGCGCCCCAGTTCCTGCATCACCACCAGCATGTCCACCGCCGTACCGCTGAAACCACCCTGCGCTTCGGGCACCGGCAAGGCGGTCATGCCCAATTCCACCAGCGTGTTCCAGGCCACATCCGACACGCCACTGGCCGAGTGGACGATGCGCTGGCGTACATCGAAACCGTAATCCTTGTCCACCCAGCGGCGCAGGGCGTCGGCAAACTGCTGCTGTTCTTCCTTGAAATTGAAATCCATTGCCGCTCCCTTACAGGCCCAGAATCATCTGGGTGATGATGTTCTTCTGTATTTCGTTCGAACCGCCGTAGATGGAGGTCTTGCGGAAGTTGAAGTAGTAGCCGGTCAGCGGCGCGGCGGCGTCGTCGCCCGTGACCGCGTGCTCGGCCTTGCCTTCCAGGTAATCGGTGGCGAACGGCAGCGCATCAGGACCGAGCGCTTCGACCATGAGCTCGGTGAGTTGCTGCTGGATTTCGGAACCACGGATTTTCAGCAAGGACGCCTCCGGCCCCGGCACATGCGATTCGCGTGTCAGCACGCGCAGCACGGTAGTTTCCAGCGCCATGAGTTCGATCTCCAGGCTGGCGACCTTGGCGGCATACAGCGGATCTTGCATCAACGGTTTGCCGTGCTTGTAGTGTTCCGAGGCGATCTTCTTCAGGAACAGCAACTCACGCTTGGAGCGGCCTACGGCGGCGATGCCGGTGCGCTCGTGGCCCAGCAGATACTTGGCGTAGGTCCAGCCCTTGTTTTCCTGGCCGATCAGGTTTTGCACCGGCACTTTGACGTTATCGAAGAAGACTTCATTCACCTCATGGTCTTCATCGAGCATGATGATGGGGCGTATCGTGATGCCCGGCGATTTCATGTCGATAAGCAGGAAGGAGATGCCCTCCTGCTTGCGCACGCTGCTGTCGGTGCGGACCAGGCAGAAAATCATGTCGGCATGCTGGGCCAGCGTGGTCCAGGTCTTCTGGCCATTGACGATGTAATGGTCACCGGCGCGCTCGGCAGTGGTTTTCAGCGAGGCCAGGTCGGAACCCGAGCCCGGCTCGGAATACCCCTGGCACCACCAGTCATCGCAATTCAGGATGCGCGGCAGGTAATGCGCCTTCTGCGCCTCGTTACCAAACGCCATGATGACCGGCGCCACCATGTTGACGCCAAACGGCAGGATGGGCGGCGTGCCGGCACGCGCGCACTCCTCTTCCCAGATGTGACGCTGGGTCGCGCTCCAGCCCGTGCCGCCATGCTCGACCGGCCAGCCCGGCGCGGCCCAGCCCTGGCGCGCGACGATCTGGTGCCAGCGCACATAATCCTGACGGCCCAGGCGCAAGTGGTTGCGGACTTTCTTTTGCAAGTCGCTCGGCAGATTGGTGTCGAGGAAAGCCCGCACCATGTCGCGAAACGCCAGATCCGCAGCCGTGTAAGTCAAATCCATGCTGTCTCCTTATTGTTTTGCGCGGCCAAAAAGCACGACCGTTCAAAATCATTGTACTCCCATGCCCTTTTAATAGGGCGACAGAAAGACGCAGTTTCTTCACTTCCACGCAACTTTTTTCATTGCGGCCAAAATGGTTGCATCTTAAAACCCCTTTGCGTTATCCTGCCGGTAGTTTTAAATTGAAACCAAATTGGAGTACCACATGCAATCCATGTCCCGCGCCCTGGTGGCGCTATTCGCCTGCGCCAGCGGACTCAGTGTCGCCAACGTGTATTACGCCCAGCCGCTGCTGGACGCAATGGCGGCAGAATTCGGCATCAGCCAAGCGGTTGCTGGCGGCGTCATCGCCGCCACGCAAGCGGGCAGCGTGCTGGCTTTGCTATTGCTCGTGCCGCTCGGCGACCTGGTGCCGCGCCGGCGCCTGATGCTGGCACAGCTGGCTGCGCTGACCATGGCGCTGGCCGCAGTGTGCCTGGCGCCGGGCACGCTGACACTGCTGCTTGCCATGCTGGCGGTCGGCATGCTGGGCACGGCCATGACGCAGGGCCTGATCGCCTATGCAGCCAGCACCGCCGCCGAACACGAGCGCGGCCATGTGGTCGGCGCCACCCAAAGCGGCGTGGTCGCCGGGCTGCTGCTGGCACGCGTGTTGGCCGGCCTCATTGCCGATCTCGCCAGCTGGCGCGCCGTGTATGGCATCTCGGCATTGGCGATGCTGGGGCTCGCCGTCCTCCTGTGGCGGACGCTGCCGCCGTCCACGTCGCCTAAACAGCCAGCGGCATTGCACCGCGCCTACCTGGCCCTGCTCGGCTCCATGCTGACCTTGCTGCGTCAGGATCGTGTGCTGCAAGTGCGCGGCGTGATTGGATTGCTGATGTTTGCCGTGTTTGGCGCCTTCTGGAGCGCGCTGGTTTTCCTGCTCAGCGCGGCGCCATACCGCTATTCGCACAGCGCCATTGGCGCCTTCGGCCTGGTGGGCCTGGCCGGCGCGCTGGCCGCAGCGCGCGCCGGCCGCTGGGCCGACCACGGGCACGCCAACCGCATCAGCGCCATCGCCATCCTGCTGATGCTGCTGGCCTGGCTGCCGCTGGCCATGGCGCCACAATCGCTGGCCGCACTCATCATCGGCATCCTGGCGCTGGATCTCGGCGTGCAGGCGCTGCATGTCACCAACCAGAGCCTGATCCTGCGCCGCGCCAGCGCATCCCACAGCCGGCTGATCGGCTGCTACATGATGTTCTACGCCGTGGGCAGCGGTAGCGGCGCATGGGCGGCCACCAGCGCCTATGCAGCAGCAGGCTGGACCGGGGTTTGCCTGCTTGGCGGCGGACTCAGCGTGGCGACGCTGGTGTTCTGGTTTGCCACAAAGTGGCCAGTCCGAATTGCAAAATTGGCCGGACCAATTTAGAATGGCCTGACCAAATAAACGTTTAACAACAAAGAGACCTCGCCCGTGACTTCCCGTTCCGCCCTGATAGCGGCTGTCGCCGCCACCCTGCTCGCCCTGCCGGCACATGCCGACGGCCCCTACCGCAATCCGGACAACAAAAGCGTCTATGACGCCAGTGAAGGCACCTACCCCGTGCCCTACAAAAAGCCGACCGTGGCAGAAATTACCGCCGCCCTGAACCGCATCCGCGGCTACATGGACGCCACCACGCCCACCCGCGTGGTGCACAAGGACAGCGGCGTCCAGATCAGCGACTTCAGCAAACCGGCAGCCGACGCCATCGTCGAGCCCAGCAGCGCGGAATGGGGCATCCAGATTTACGAAATGGGCATCGTGCATGCCGGCCTGATCAAAGCCGCTGCCGCCACCGGCGACCGCAAGTTCACCGCCATGACCGCGCGCCACTTCCAGTTCATGGCCGACAAACTGCCGTATTTCACCGCGCAGGAACAGCAGTTCCACCTGCAGCGCAACAACAGCTTCGCGCGCGTGCTGGAACCGCGCTCGCTGGACGATGCCGGCTCCATGTGCGCGGCCATGATACGCGCGCACTTTGCCAACGTCGGCCCGGACATGCGCCCGTTCATCGACGTGTGCAGCAACTGGGTCTATAAAAAACAGTTCCGCCTGCCGGATGGCACGCTGGCCCGCCAGCGTCCACAGGCCGTGTCACTATGGGCCGACGACATGTACATGGGTGTGCCGGCGCTGGCTGAAATGGGCCACCTCACCGGTCAGCAGGAATATTTCGACGACGCCGTGAAAAACGTGATGCAGCTGACACAGTACCTGTTCAACCCGCAACTGGGCCTGTACACCCACGGCTGGAGCAGCAACAACCCGGACGCGCCGCGCTTCTATTGGGCGCGTGCCAACGGCTGGGCGGTGCTGACCATGAGCGACCTGCTGGACGTGCTGCCCAAGACCCATCCCGGCTATCCGAAAGTGCTGGCGCAGCTGCGGCTGGCGTTGCGCGGCATCGCCGAACAGCAGTCCGGCACCGGCCTGTGGCACCAGATGATCGACCGCCACGACTCCTATCTGGAAACGTCCGCCAGCGCCATGTTCACCTACGTGATAGCGCACGCCATCAACGAAGGCTGGATCAGCGCCGCCACCTACGGCTCCATCGCCCAGGCCGGCTGGGTCGGCCTGAACACCCGCATCAACGCGCGCGGGCAAGTGGAAGGCACGTGCGTCGGCACCACCCTCGCCAGCGACCACATCTACTACTACAACCGTCCGACCAGCGTCGATGCGCTGCACGGATACGGCCCCACCCTGCTGGCGGGCGCCGAAATGATCCGGCTGCTCAACAATCCGCAGATCGACATTCAGGTACGCCTGCGCACCTACCACTACGTGCCGAAAGATGCCGGCGCCACCAACTACAGCCATGAATAAGAGAGGCCCCGCCATGCGTCCCCTGCTCCTGCCCATCGCCGCGCTGCTCGCGGGCGGCGCCGCACAGGCCGCCGAACAGGCGCGCATCACCGTCACGCACGACCTCAACCTGGCGCGGCCCTCGGAAACCATTGCCGTACCGTGGAGCGAGATCAACCGCGTGCTGCCGGGCGCCCTGATCCAGAAAATCGCCGTCAAAGACAGCCAGGGCAAGCTGCTGCCCTACCAGGTCAGCAACATCGCGCCGCAGGCCAAAGACCCCAAAGGCATCGGCGCCGCTTACGGCGAACTGTACTTCCAGCACAGCTTTGCGGCGGGCGAAACACAAGCCAGCTTCACCGTCGAGAAGACCGACGTCGTCACGCCGCCGTTCCCCGCGCAAACCTACGCGCGTTACATCCCCGAACGCCTGGACGACTTCGCCTGGGAAAACGACCACGTCGGCCACCGCACCTACGGCCCGGCGCTGGCCGCGCCGGACAGCACCGGCAGCGGCAAGGAAGTGCTGGTAACGAGCGGGTTGGACATCTGGTTCAAGCGCGTCAGCTATCCCATCGTTGACCGCTGGTACAACAAAGGCCACGACCACTACCACCATGACGAAGGTGAAGGCATGGACATGTACAACGTCGGCAAATCGCGCGGCGCCGGCGGCACCGGCGTGTGGGACGGCAAGCAGCTATATGTCGGCCGCAATTACGCGTCATGGAAAGTGCTGGCGAACGGCCCGATCCGCAGCGTATTCGAGCTGAGCTACGACGCCTGGGATGCGGCGGGCACCAAAGTCAGCGAAGTCAAGCGCTTCACCATCGACGCCGGCCAGGACTTCGACACCATGGACAGCACGTTCAGCTTCAGTGGTCCGCAGCAATTACTGGTAGCGATAGGCCTCAACAAAAAGCCGGCCGACAAAAACCAGCAAGAAGAAATTGCCGTCGAACGCCAGGGCGCACTGTTGACGCAATGGGTCACGCAAGCCAGCAAAGGCGCGTTCGGCACCGCCATCGTACTGCCGAGCGCGACCAACATCACTGGCGACGCACTGAACGAGCTGATCCTCGCCCCCGTCGAATCCGGTAAACCGCTGCGCTACTACCTGGGCGCGGCCTGGGACCGCGCCGGCCACGTAACATCGTCCGCCGAATGGCAAGCAAAAGCCCGCCTCATGGCCGCCCGCGCCAGCCACCCCCTGCAAACCACCGTCACGCCCTAACTCCGGGGTCAGGTCCGTCTTTTCTACACGGGCTGGGCTGTAGCGCGCGTTACGGTTGAGTTCGTGTAGAAATGGCGGACCTGACCCCGGATTTTGTTACTTCATGGTGTAGCTTTGCTGGGCGGTGTCGACCGCGTAGTTGTTGGCGGTGTCCCAGTAGGTGAAGTTGTAGCGGACGACGTCACCCGCCTTCAGGCCGCTGGCGGTGTAGCTGTTGACGCCGCCCGCTTGCGTCATCCGCACGTTCAATTGACCGCCGTTGTTGACGCTGTAGTGCACGTCGGCCCAGCTGGAGCTGTTGACGGAGAATTTCAGCATCGTCGAGCTGGTCTGCGTCACCGCTGGCGCCGGCGTTGGGGTCGGAGTCGGCGTTGGGGTTGGGGTCGGCGTTGGGGTCGGAGTCGGTGTCGGGGTTGGGGTTGGCGTTGGTGTCGGAGTTGGCGTCGGTACGCCGCTATCCCAGACGATGTCGTCCACCGACATCTGGAACGCTGACTGCGGCAAGGCCGCGCCATCGCTGGCGATCTGGAACAGGTCGAGCATCGATTGCAACGCGACCTTCGGACCTGCCAGGTCGGTAATCGGTATCGTTGCCGTGCCCCATTCACCATTCCGCACCAGTCCATAGGTGGTGGCATTGGCCGGGAATTTCACCGAGTTCTGGTTGGTGTACGTGTCCTGGATCCCTACCGTGAACGCGACATTGGCGGGAATCTTGATCTTCAGCTTCATATTGCCATTGCGGAAGCCGCTCATGTCGCGCGCCTGCCGCGATTCGACGCTGCCGCCAAACCACGAGCCCGGTGTGTTGAAGCTCCACGACAGCGCATTCGCGCCTTCATACGGCGCAATATTGCCGGGCGTTGTGGAGGCGTTGTTCCACACGAACACGTCGGACGTGGTGCCTGCCTGCAGTTTGTTGTTGACCACGGTGTTGTCGGTGAATACGCCAAACTTGCCCACTTCCGGCGGCGTCTGGTTGCCCAGTTTGACCGCGCCTTTGCCGTCCAGCTGGTAGACGCGCACATAGTCAACATACATGGTGCCCGGCAGTGGCGCCGTGACCTGGCCCGGTGTCGCCGCATCGGTGAAGTTGCCGCCGACGGCCAGGTTGAACAGCAGGTAAAACGGCGCCTGCAGCGCAGTCGAATTGACTGGCAACGGGCTGTTGTACATATCGTACTCGAGGCCGTTGTCGATCACGGTGAAGCGCATCTGGGTGTCGGTCCAGTAGAAGCGGTAGATCACGAAACGGTTGGCCAGCGATTGCGCCGGCGTGTACCAGTTCTTGGTCTGCCATGCGGTCGAGGCCGCGCAGCTTTCATTGCCCGTCACGCAGGCGGCCTGCTGCCAGGTGATGACGTTGGAGCCGACAAAGTTGTCGATGCCCGGCGTTGGCGTGCCCGCCGCAGCCCGGCTACCGGCCTTGTGGCCCATTTCCATGATGTCGATTTCGCCCTTGCGCGGCCACGCCTGCGGGCTTACGCCCAGCATCCACGCCGCCGGCCACAGGCCCGTGCCCAGCTGCGGCGTGGCCATGCGGATTTCCACCATGCCGTACTGCACTTGCACCTTGTTGAAGGAATCGATCTTGCCCGAGGTGAAGACGTTGCTGCCTACGGTCTGGTTGCGCGCCTGGATCGCCAGTGCGCGCGTGTTCGGCTCGAACGGCACGTTGACGATCGACAGGTTGTTCGGACTGTAATACTCGAGCTCCTGGTTGCCGTAGCCGCACAGGTTGATCTGGCAGCCATTGCCATCATAGGTGGTCCACAGGCTGGTGTTGAGCGCCGTGGCGTTGAACTCTTCCGACCACAGCAAGGCACCAATGACGGGACTGGTCACGCTGGCCATCGCCGGCACGGCATACGCCAGCGCAATGCTGGCAGCGACAGCGGATAAAACGCATTTCTGGTTTTTCATTTTGTCTCCCTTATCCACACTCCGAACAAATTGGAAACGATTCCAATTGCGAATCCAAAATATATTCCGATAAATATTTTTTGTCAACGAAAGCGCGCAACGGTGCACAATACGGTACTTAATAAATAGACAGCAGTCCGACAATTCCGTATGCTTTCAAACGCAATTCCCCTTGCTATCAGGAATGGGGACTCTTTTACCGGTTACTTGTGCGCGATTTCATTTTCTCTTTTGCTGGCTGTGCCAGCTGGCGCCGCCTGCTGAGCGCACATCTTGCGGCAGTCCTGCTGTCGCTGACTTCCCTTGTCCAGGCCGCCCCTACGCCATGGCAAAAACTGGCGCCCGTGATGTTCGAGCACCTGTCCCCGGCTGAGCGCGGCTTTCCCAATCCCATCACCATGGCAATCGCGCAGGACGGCGATGGCTATATCTGGTTTGCCACCCAGTCCGGCGTGGGCCGCTGGGATGGCTACCGCATGCGCAATTTCTTCTTCAAGGCGGATGATCCCTACTCGCTGCCAGGCGACTTTGTGCAGACGCTGCATGTGGACCGCCAGGGTCGTCTGTGGCTGGGCACCACCACTGGCGGCGTGGCCATGTATGACAAGCGCCATGAGCGGTTTGTGCGCTACCCGGCCGGTCCGCACGGTCTGCGCAGCCCCGCCATCAGTGCCTTGGCCGGCGATGACCGCGGCGGCATCTGGGTCGGCTCCGCTGCCGGGCTGGACTATATCGACACTGCACGCGGCGGCGCCATCCACCACGTAGCGCGTGAAGCCAGCGCAGTCGGCGGCGCCCGCAGCGAGCAGATACGCGCCTTGCACATCGACCAGCTGGGCGATCTGTGGGTCGGCTCAAATGCGGGCCTGTCGCGCCGCGACCGCAACAGCGGCAAGTTTGAAGACCTGCCGCTGGCCAATGGCCGCAGCGACGCGGTACTGTCGCTGGCCAGCAATGCCAACAACGAAATCATCTTTGGCACGCTCAGCAGCGGCATCGGCGTCGCCCAAGCCGGCGATGGCGCCCGCCTGCTCACGCTGGACCAGGTCCGGGATGCCGACAACGCCATGGTGCTGTCGCTGACCGAAACCGTCCCTGGCAACTGGTGGGCGGCCACCTATGGCGGCGGCCTGATTGAATTTGACACCAATGGCCACGGCCGCCGCATCACGCACCGCCCTGCCATGGCCATCAGCCTGGGCCATGACCGCGTGGCGGCCGTGCTGCGCGATCACAGCGGCCTGGTGTGGGTGGCCAATGAACGCGGCGTGGACATCCACAACCCCGCCAACCGCACGGTCGAAACCATCCTGGACGGCGCCGACCTGACCGAAATTTCCGCCTTTGCCTTTATGCGCGATGCCGGCGGCCGCCTGTGGGTGGCGCTGGGCGACCAGGGCATCGATCTGATCGACGCCGAAGGCAACCGCACGGCCGGCCTGCGTCCCAATCCGGCGCAGCCGGACAGCGCGCTGCCCAAGCGCCTGATTCTGGGCATGGCCGAAGCGGAGCCACAGGAAGCCTGGATCGCCACCGCACTGGGCCTGTACCACACCAGCGGCAAGGGCAGCCGTGTCAGCCGCGTGCCGCTGCCGCTCGGTGATCCCTACCCCCGCATCGGCACCATTGTGCGCCAGGGTGACACGCTGTGGCTGGGCGTGAATGCCGGCCTGATGCGCTACGACCTGCGCACCCGCAGCGCCCGCCTGTATGTGCAAGGCCCAGCCACCAGCGGCGGCCTGAGCGACAACCGCATCACCGTGCTGCGCGTTGCGGCCGACGGCGCGTTATGGATCGGCACGCGCAACGGTCTGAACCGGCTGACGCCCGGCAGCGGCCAGATCGAGCAGATCCTGCCCGGACCATCGTATGCCACCTCCTTGCCATACAGCGTCGTCGCGGCACTGGCGTTCGATGACCAGGGCCGGCTATGGGTGGGCAGCCTCAACAACGGTATTGCCATCCTCGAAGGCCGCAATGCGGACGGCACGCGCCGCTTCCGCCGCATCAACATTGCCAATGGCATGCCCAGCAGCAGCATCACGGCACTGCAAGCCGACCAGGCCGGCCATATGTGGGCCTCGACCTCGGACGGCATCGCCACCATTGACACCACCACGCTGCAAATCCATGTACTGGACCGGACTGCCGGCCTGGTATTCCAGCCCTACATCGTCGGCGCGGTCGGCCTGACCGCGCAATCGGACATCGTGTTTGGCACCTCGGGCGGCTATGTGGTGGTCCAGCCCCAGCTGCCGCAGCCATGGCGTTACCAGCCGCCGCTGGTCATCAGCGCCATCCATGTGGACCGCGCAACCGTGTCACCGGTGCCGCTGACGGAAGCCAATGCGCCAGCGCTGGACATCCCGCCTGGCACCCGCAAGGTCGAGGTGGAAGTTGCCGCCCTCGACTACTCCGCCAGCCAGCGCAACCGCTACGCCTTCCGCCTCGACGGCTATGACAAGGACTGGGTGGAAGCCGACGCCAGCCGCCGCAACGCCACCTACGCCAATGTCCCGCCGGGCACGTATCGTCTCTACATGCGCGGCAGCAACCGGGATGGCGTGTGGAGCCCGCATGAACTCAGCATGGAGCTGCGCTTCCTGCCGGCCTGGTACCAGACCTGGTGGGCGCGCCTCGGCGCGGCGCTGGCCGTGCTGGCCACCGGCTGGGCCATCTACCGCTGGCGCGTCCGCAATCTGCAGCAGGAAGTGTATTCGCGCACCCTGCACCTGGAGCGCGTGCACGCCATCGTCAAATCCATCAACGACGAGCTGGATTTCGACGCGCTGCTGCACACCATCCTGCGCGAATCGAGCGCCATCGCCGAAGTGGGCGTCGCCTACGCGCTGATCTGCGAAGCGCCGGGCGGGCCGTTGGCGATCCGCGCCAGCTGGGGCCACGATGCCCTGCCCTCGGCGCGCGCCGGCATGTCGCTGGCGGCGGCGCAAGCGCAGTTTGTCGACGCCGCCACCATCATCATGCCCGACATGTTCCTCAAGCAGAGCACCATGCTGGCCGTCCGCATCCGCGTCGAGCAGCAGGTGCAGGGCTATCTGGTGTTCAAGCAAAGCACGCCGTTTGCGCGCAAGGACCTGGAGATGTTCAAGGCGCTCAAGGAGCCGTTCGTGTCGGCCTTCCAGAAAGCCAGCGCGATCAGCGCCATTCAGCGCGCCCGCGCGGACGCCGAAGCCTCGACCCGCGCCAAGAGCGAATTCCTGGCCAATATCAGCCACGAGATCCGCACGCCGATGAATGCCATCCTGGGTTTTGCCGGCCTGGGCACACAGCTCGACTTGCCCGCCAAGCCGCGCGACTACTTCACCAAGATCGGCCGCGCCGGCCAGAACCTGCTGAGCATCATTGACGATGTGCTGGACTTCGCCAAAATCGAATCGGGCAAGCTGCAGCTGGAGGCCGTACCGTTTGACCTGGCGGAAACGCTGGCGCAGATTGCCGACCTGTTCTCGTGGCGCGCAGCGGAAAAAGGACTGGAGCTACTGGCCTGGGCCAAGCCGGACGTACCTTTATACCTGATCGGCGATCCGCTGCGCTTGAACCAGGTGCTAGTCAACCTGGTCGGCAACGCGCTCAAGTTCACGGCACGCGGCCATATCGGCCTGCGCGTGGAGCTGATTGAAACCGCGCCGCAACTGAGCGCCCCGGTACGCCTGCGCTTTGTGGTGGAAGACACTGGCGTCGGCATCAGCACCGAACAGCAGGCACGCCTGTTCCACGCATTCTCGCAAGCCGACACCAGCACCACGCGCCTGTACGGCGGCACCGGCCTGGGGTTGGCGATCTCGCAGCAACTGGTGCAAGCCATGGGCGGCATCATTGCGATCGACAGCGTGCCAGGCCACGGCAGCCGTTTCTATTTTGAGCTGACGCTGCACCGCCAGCAAACGGCGGCGCCACTGCTGCCGGCGCCTCCAGCGGAAGCGACTGGCAAGCGTGTGCTGGTGGTCTACGATAACGTCATGGTGCGCGACATGCTGGAACAGCAGTTGCGCAGCGATGGCTATTCCGTGTACACCGTCGGCAGCGCCGGCGCGGCCCAGGCTTATCTGGGTCAGCACTCGGTCGATCTGGTCTTGCTGGACTGGGACCTGCCCGTCATGACAGGCGGCGAGCCTGTACACCGCATCCATGAGATGGCCGCCCATGCGCAGGTGCCGGTGGTACTGATGATGACCGAATTCGCCCGCGAAGCCGCAGAGCGCGCAGCCAGCGACAGCCAGATCAGCGCAACGCTGGCCAAGCCGGTCAATCCCACACAGCTGCGCGAGGCCGTACTGGTGGGCCTGGGACTGGCAGCACCGGCACATCCAGCGACCCTGACCGCACCGGCACTGTCGGAGACGGCGCAGCGCATTGCCGGCGCACGGGTGCTGGTGGTCGACGACAACGTCATCAACCAGCAGGTCGCGCGCGAAATCCTGCTGCGTGCCGACGTGCAGGTGGACATCGCTGGCAGCGGCGCGCAGGCGCTGCAGATGGTCGACCAGAACAATTACGATGCGGTCCTGATGGACATTCAGATGCCAGGCATGGACGGTCACGAAGCCACCGCGCGCATCCGCTCGAAAGAGACGCACCGCGCGCTGCCGCTGATCGCCATGAGCGCGCACGCGGTGGCCGGCTTCCGCGAAAGCAGCCTGGGGATGGGCATGAACGACTACGTTACCAAGCCGATCGATCCTGAGCGTTTGTTCAGTGTGCTGGCCCAGCAGATACGCAGCGTACCTGCGCGGACGGCGAGCGCGCCAGTGACGATGGCCAATCAGGCGCCGATACTGGCAGCAATGATGTTCGACGCGCCAGTCATTGCCGGCATCGACATGGCCGACGCGCTGGCCCGCCTGGGTGGCAACCAGCAACTGCTGAACGTTCTGCTGGAGCGTTTCGTGCAGGACTTCGCCGCCAGCGCCGAACGACTGATGGCGGCCATCGAGCATCAAGCCTTCGACAGCGCGGCACTGCTGGTGCACAAGGTGCGCGGCGCGGCGGGCAACCTGTCGATGCAGGAGCTGCACCAGGCCGCCAGTGAACTGGAGCAGTTGCTGCTATCGCCGCAACGTGCCCAGTACAGGGAAGCGCTGGCGGCGTTTAACGCCGCACTGGCTTTGGTGATCGACGGCCTGCAGGCAGCGGAGGACGCCGAGCTGGATCACAGCGCGTCGGTTTCGCCGTAACGCAGTTCGACCATGGAGCGCGCACCGCCGCGCGCTGGACCGCAGCCGCAGATCGCCACCACGGCATGGCGCAGGTGGTCCAGACCCAGCTCCTGCTCGATATCAACGTCATTGATGGCGGCCGTCACAAACGCCGGCAACCCGGCTTCGGCGGCCAGCAGGTAGAAGGTCTGCGACAGGTGGCCGGTATCCAGCGCCAGTGCGCGGTAGGCCTTCTGGTGATTGCGGTACTTCCAGAAACTGCGCTCCATGCGCGCCACCATCACCACCTGCAGCGGCGCATCCGCCAGCCAGTGCTGGTCTGCCAGCATCTGTTTTGCCAGCTCCGCCGCTGCCGCGCTGTCCATGGTGCGTACAGGCCGCAGCTCGTGCTCAATCGGATGGTAGTGATACAGGCCGGGCGTCACGCCGTCCACGCGCTGGGCCAGCACGAACGCCTCGACCGGATGCAGGCCGCCGCCGGAGGGACTGGTCTTCTTCAATACCGAGGCATGTGGTCCCACCATGCGTACTTCCTGCGCACCAAAGGTCCGCTGCAACAGGCGCGCGGCGACAGCCAAAGGAATGCTGGCCTGCAGATCGAAATTGCGTCCGGTGTAGCGTTTGAACAGCTGCTCGTCGAGCAGGCCGCTGCGCACCGCCGGCAGTTTTAATGCGCCCTCGGCCGGCAGGTCCAGCGTGGGTGGCGGCGGTTCGCCAAACATCTCCAGCAGCGCCTGGAAGCTGGGCGCCTCCATGCCGTTGTCGCTGCTGACCTCACGCCAGCGGCCGAACGTGTGCGTCAGTGCGGACAGCGGCCGCCAGTGCGTGGCGCGCAGGGTGTCGTCGCGCGCCTGGGCGTCGGCATGCTCGGGACTGTCGCCAATCAGCAGCCCTTGCTTGAGCAAGCTGGCGATGGTCGCCTCACCGTAGCGCTGTTCGGCCTCGGCGCATGTGGTCCACACCGTGTGACTCAAACCGCCCAGCGCCGCCAGTTCCTCCGCGGTCACAGCCAGCTCCTGATCCAGATGGGGCGCCAGCGCCAGCCACTGCGTGGTGGCCGCCAGTGCGCTGCCGCCAGCCAGCACGGTACGCCAGTCTATCGATAACTTCTCCCGCGATTCCATGTACAGCACAGCACAACGTCGTAGCTTCATGATTTGTCGTTTCCGCTCAAGTAGGGTGTTACGAGTCTAGCCTAAGGATGGCAGAATTTGCAACGATTACGCTTGGCAAAAACATAAGTTTGACGTAGCATGGCTTGGCGTATGCGGCGGCGGCTTGCTGTGTACGCCTTGTTCATCATTTCAATCAAGGGCTTATCACTATGCACACTACCAGCGAATTGAGTTCCATCCTTGACAAACTAGCCAACGACAACAAGTTCCGCGAGCACCTGCTGGCTGATCCGGTTGCCGCATTGGCCGCCATTGGCATCACGTTGTCCGCTGACCAGGTTCCTGAAGAGCGCAGCCTGCCATCGCAAGAAGAAATCGCCGCAGACAAGGATGAGCTGATGCACAGCCTTGAAACCACGGCCACCATGCTGCCATTCCTGCTGTCCGGCGCGCTGGTTCCAGCCTGATTTCCTGCAATCCCCGTTAGTCGATCGTGACCGCGAGTTCGCGGTTGCGGTTGGCTGCGTTGCCGGCGTAATCCTCGGCGGTGATGCGCAGGATGTAATTGCCCGGCCCCAGTTCCCCTACCTTCCAGCTGCCCGGCGTGAGCTTGCCGTTGATGAGCTTATTGTTGATCGCATAGGCAAAGCGCGTCTCGGCCGCGCCATGCACGGTAATGCCGCTGTTGGCGGCATACACCAGCTTCACTGCGTCGCGGTTGCGCGGCAGGCGGTCGTACTGCTGCGTGATGATTGGTTCCGTCATGCCGGGAATGGTTTCGCCATCCTGGTTCAGCAGCTGGTAGCCCAGACGGTAGAGACCCAGCCGGCGGCGCTTCTGGTTGCCATTGATCTGGTCGCTGGCATCCACCACGATCTGCACCTCGCCCAGGCTGCGCGGAATGTACAGCCGGCCCTCGCGTTTTTCCGTGAGCGCTTTGCCATTGTGGTCGACCACGCTGATGCTGTTGATCTCGGGCGCTATCGTGTCCTCCAGATCAACGAACGGCAGCAGCAGCGGATTCAGCGCTCCGCCATTGGGTTTGTAGTCCAGATGCACATGCGCCATGCGGTTGATGGTGCCCAGCGTCTCGCCCACCACAAAGCGCGTGCCGCGTTTGACGCGCACGGCTTGCGCCACGCCCTTCTGGTTTTTCGATAGCAGGAAACGCCCATCGATGGCCTTGTCCCTGGCATCGCGCCCGACGCGCATGTGCACGTACTGCATGCCGTCGAACGCCAGGCCTTCCGACAATTCGCCGTAGCCCCAGCTGGCGCGCGGATCGGTGACTTTGCCGGCAGTGATGGCCAGTACCGGCGTGCCGATGGCAGCCTGCACATCCATGCCGCTGTGGAAATGATCGCGGCTCTCGCCGTCGAAATTGCCGCGCACCTCGCCCATCAGGCCCACCACCTCATGCACCTTGTTCTGCGGCGACACCGGCCACTTCATGGTCGCGCTGTGCGATGGCCGGCCGGGCAGCGGCGCGTCCGGCGCTGGCGTGACCTCGCCGTTGACTAGCGCAATGTGGTGCAGGCGGAAGGTAGCGCCATCGGTGACGAACAGCGAGCCATCTCTGGCCAGCGCGATGGCGCGCGGCGAATACAGGCGCACGCCGCCATCGGCGCCATAGCCCGGCTGGGCAGGATGGTCGACATCCTGCAGCGACACCACTTCGCCCTGCGGCGTGATTTGCGCCACGCGGCCGTGCGCGCTGCTGCCGATGTACAGGAAGCCATCGCGGGTCAGCGCAATGCCGACCGGGGAACGCAGCAGCGCATCGCGGTCGTCGTCCTTGGCGGCCGCGATGGTGGTGACATTGCCGTCCTTGCCCAGCTTGCGGATGGCGTGATTGGCCATGTCAGCAATGTAGAGATCGCCCGCGGCGCTGAGCGCCAGGCCGGTCGGCGTATCAAACAGCGCCTGGGCCGCCGCGCCGTCCGCCATGCCGGCACGCTGGCCGCCGGCGATGGTGGTGACCGTGCCATCCGGCGCGATTTTGCGGATGCGGTCGTTATAGGTGTCAGCCACATACACCGTGCCGGCAGCATCCACGGCAATCCCGATCGGGCCATTGAATTGCGCGCCCGCGCCCTTGCCGTCCTTGTCGCCCGCGAGTCCGTCGCCGGCCAGCGTGGAAACCGTGCCATCCGGCGTGATTTTGCGGATGGCGTTATTGCCGGTATCGGCCACATACAGATTGCCGGCGGCATCGATCGCCAGGCCGGACGGTGTGTTGAACGCTGCCGCACTGCGCGCGCCTTCCTGATAGCCTTCCGTGCCGCCAGCGAACGTGGAGCTGACGCCGTCCCGATCGATTTTGCGGATGCTGTTGCCGTCGCCGCCATCGGCCACGTAGAGGTTGCCTTCCTGGTCGAGCACCACGCCAAACGGGTCCGAGAAGCGCGAGCGGTAGCCCGGACCATTGTTGGTGCCCGGCAGGCCGTCGCCGGCAATGGTGCTCACGCGCGCGCGCCAGCTGGTCGGCGTGCCGGCCGCCGTAGGGCGCGCCACCGTGCCGATCTGTTCCTGTTCGGCAGACTTGTGGACCACCATGTAGGCGACGCCGCCGCCAACCGCCGCGCCGCCGAGCGCCAGCGCAAGCAATGTGAGTTTGAATTGAGTTGGAGACACTTGCCTCATCCGAAGTTGATTTATGGCAAGTTTAACAAATTTTTAGCACGGGCGGCAATCAGCTCTCAGCATCTGCCAGTTCAGCCCCACCGCGTAGTCGTCGCTGGCGTAAGTCGGCTGGTGCGACAGGCGCACCACGGCATCGCTTTCGTTGAGTTGCCAGCGCGCATAACGCAGCATGTCGGGCAAGCTGGACTTGAGTCCGCCTGCAGCCTGGAACCCGGCGTCCGCGCCGCTTTGACGCACGCCGTTATCGTCATAGCCAACCGCAACGCGGCTGGCCTGCCGGGCGCCTGGCTCGGCGAAGGTGTCCTGCATGCCCAGCGGCGCGGCGATGCGCTGCCGGACCAGTTGGCCGAAACTGTGCTGCCGTAGGTGCGCGCGAGGATATCGCCCAGCAGATTGGCCGCGGCATTTGAATACTGGAAGCGGGTCCCCGGCGGCGCGCTTAACCTGACGCTGTGCAGGTCCACCTGGTTGTCTGCAATTAAAAATGCACAGTCCAGAGCATGCTGCAAAAAAGACAAAAAAAAAGCCCGCTCAGGGAGCGGGCTGAAGTCTATTTCCTTGGAGGAGAATAGAGGAGACAGGTGAAGTATGCTGCATCACAGCATATCAGTCCAATTTATCTTTCCAATAGCTGAAATTCACAAGACAAATATCTCCATGAAACTTGTTGCATATTCCCCACGGCGCTCTACGCTGCCATGAGGCCGCTCACTGTGCACCAGGGCAAGCGACATATCCCGTTACAAAGTTCAGGTGTACAAGTGACTGCCGCCGGCATAAATTCCTTAAAGCAACACTCAATCAGTCGAAGAATGGGGAGTCATGCCATGAGTACCGAGATCGCCCGCGCAGAAGAAGCACCTGCTGACGCCCTACCCCTTGCCGCCCTGGCGGGCCTGAGTGCCAGTGCGCTGTTGGCAGGTTGTGGCGGTGGCAATGCGGCCGACAGCGGCAATGGAACCACCATGTCGCGCATCCTCCAGGGCGACGCGCCTGCGGCAGACAGCGGCACGTCGGCCACGCCGTCCGGCGACGCCGCACCGCACCAGATGGTACAGGGCGGCGCCCAGGCATCCGCGATCACCGGCATCAGCGCGGCTGCGGCGGCACGCTTTCTGGCGCAGGCGGCGATGGGCGCCAGCCGCGCCGACATCACCTCGGTGCAGTCGCTGGGCTATGCCGGCTGGCTGGAGGCGCAATTCGCCCTGCCGCAATCCACCTCGCGCTGGGACTGGCTGGTCAGCAAGGGCTATAACAACATCAGTTACCGCAACAGCGAAGCGGGCTTCGACAATTGCGCCTGGCGCAAGTTGATCGCGTCACCGGATACGCTGCGCCAGCGCGTCACGCTGGCCTTGTCGGAAATCTGCGTGGCCGCCATTGACGGCCTGGTCGGTAGTGGCTGGCGCGCTTTTTCTGCCGCCGCCTATCTTGACCTGCTGGAGGGCGAAGCGTTCGGCAACTACCGCACGCTGCTCGGCAAAATTTCCACCAGCCCGGCCATGGGCCAGTTCCTGACCTTCCGCGGCAACGTCAAATACAATCCGGCCACCGGCGCCATGCCGGACGAGAACTATGCACGCGAAGTGATGCAGCTATTTACCATCGGCCTGCTGCAACTCAACCAGGATGGCACGCCGGTGCTGGTGAATGGCAAGCCGCAGGAGACTTACGGCCTGGCCGATATCACGGGCCTGGCCCGCATCTTCACAGGCTGGGATTTCGATATGGCCGGCGGCAATGCCACCACACCAGACTTCCTGCACCGGCCCATGGTACAAATCCCCAAGCGTCACGAAACCGGCGCCAGCACCTTCCTCGGCCAGACCGTGGCAGCCGGCGCGGATGGCGCCAAGGCGCTCAATGCCGCACTCGATATCATTTTTGCCCATCCCAACGTGGCGCCGTTCATCAGCCGCCAGCTGATTCAAAAGCTGGTGACCAGCAATCCTTCGCCGGAATATGTGGCGCGCGTGGCCGCCGTCTTCAGCAACGATGGCAAGGGCGTCAAAGGCAGTCTGAAGGCCGTGCTGCGTGCCGTGCTGCTGGACAAGGAGGCGCGTACCGCGCCCACCACTGCCAACACCAGCTACGGCAAGCTGCGTGAACCGATGCTGCGCATGCTGGCGTGGGCGCGCGCCTACCGCGCCACTTCCGCCACCGACGTCTGGGCCATCGGCAACACCAGCGACGCCAGCGCGCGCCTGGGGCAAAGCCCGCTGCGTTCGCCATCGGTGTTCAACTTCTACCGGCCCGGCTATGTGCCGCCCAATGGCGCCGTGGCTGCCGCCGGCCTGGTGGCGCCGGAATTCCAGCTCACCAATGAATCGTCGGTAGTCGGCTACGTCAACTACATGCAGCGCGCCGTCAGCAAAGGCATCGCCGACGTCAAGGCGGACTACAGCAGCCTGCTGCCGCTGGCGGGCGACGCCAAAGCGCTGCTGGGTGAAATCAATCTCGTGCTGGCGGCTGGACAGCTGAGCAGCGGCACGCTGAGCCTGCTGAGTAGTGCCATCGGCGGCATGCCGGCCACTACCGACGCCGCCAGGTACAACCGCATCTACGCCGCGCTGACGCTGGTGCTGGCTGCGCCTGAATTCCTCGTCCAACAATAACTGGAGATCGCCATGAGCAATGCATCTCGCCGCGCTTTCCTCAAACGTGCATCCATGCTGTCCGTCGCCGGTGTGGCAACGCCGTGGGCCATCAACCTGGCCGCCATGGCGGAGGCCGCTGCAGCCACCGCCAATGACTACAAGGCGATCGTCTGTGTCTTTCTTTACGGCGGCAATGATTACGCCAACACGCTGGTGCCGTACGACAGCGCCAGCTTCAACGCCTATTACAATCTGCGTCCCACGCTGGCCTATCAGCAGAGCGCACTGACAGGCACGGTGCTGCGGCCCTCCAGCATTCCGTTGGATGGGTCCGGCATGCCGCGCCAGTATGCGCTGGCGCCGGAACTGGCGCCGCTGCTGCCCATCTTCAACGCGGGAAAAATGGGTGTGCTGCTGAATGTCGGCACGCTGGTCGGTCCCACCACCAAGCAGCAGTATGTGCAAAAATCGGCGCCGCTGCCCTCCAAGCTGTTCTCGCACAACGACCAGCAGTCGGAGTGGCAATCCTCGCTGCCGGAAGGCGCCGAGTCGGGCTGGGGCGGACGCCTGGGCGATCTGTTCGAAGCGGGCAATGGCAGCGCCACTTTCACGTGCGTCAACGTGTCGGGCAATGCGGTGTTCCTGGCCGGGAAACAGGCGACCCAATACCAGGTATCCACCAGCGGCCCGGTGCCCTTCAGCGCGCTGGAGCATCCGCTGTTTGGCTCCAGTGCCGCCAGCGCTGCGCTGCAAACGCTGGTCACGCAGCCGCATTCCCACTTCATGCAATCAGACTATGCGCGCATCACCCAGCGCGCCATCTTGGCCAATACGGTACTGAGCACGGCGCTGGCGGGCGGCGCGGCGATCAACACCCCCTTCCCTGCCGCGAACGGTCTGGGCGATCAACTCAAGATGGTGGCGCGCATGATTGCCAGCGCGCCGGCGATTGGCGCCAAGCGCCAGGTGTTCTTTGTATCGATGGGCGGTTTCGACACCCATGATGGCCTGCTCACCGTGCATCCCGGCCTGCTGAAAAGCGTCGCCGATGCGGTCTCGGCGTTCTACAACGCGACGGTCGAACTTGGTGTGCAAAACCAGGTGACCACTTTCACCGCCTCCGACTTCGGCCGCACACTGAGCGGCAACAACGATGGCTCCGATCATGGCTGGGGCAGCATGCACTTCATGCTGGGTGGCGCCGTGCAAGGCGGGCGCTACTACGGCAAGCCTCCCGCCGTTGCCAGCGACGGTCCTGACGATGTCGGCCAGGGCCGCCTGCTGCCGACCACCTCGATCGAGCAATATGCCGCCACCCTGGGCAAATGGATGGGCGCCTCGGACAGCGATTTGCTGAGCCTGTTACCCAACCTGGCCAACTACAACGCCAGCGCCCGCAATCTCGGCTTCGTCTGACGCGGACGACCGTATAAAAAAAGAAGGCCTGCAACGCAGGCCCTCGGTTTACATCATTTTGATGGTAGTCGCCCAGACATGGACATGTGAAAACTCCGCCGCACGGGACTCAATGTAATCATTGATGATGACGGCATTGCCGCCCAGGTTGCAGGTCTTGGCTTTCAGTTCGGCGTAAGCCTGGTCTTCCAGCTTGGCGTCACCGCCAAAGAACATATTGCGCTGCACATGCGACTCGATTTCAGCGAGCTTGCGGTACTCCCCTTCCGGCTTGATTTTCTTGAAGAAGGTAACCTGGCACTCCGCCTCATTCTTCGCATACTTGGACTCAATGACGCTGACGGTGCTGGTGGTCGAACACGCACTCAAGGCAAGCAGCGCCAGTGGCGCCAGAATAATCGACTTCATCATCAACCTTATTTGGCCATCTTCACCATTTCATCGACTACCTGGCAGGACCAGGCTTTCTGGCCGGCGCCGCCGACAAAGCCAGTCTTGGTGGCAACAGTGACATAGGTTTGTTCTGGCGTCATCGCTTTCCAGTTGATGAACAGCTCTTCACCACCGCTGCCCACCAGCAGGCCGATGTGGCGGTTACGCTGGGCCTTGATCGCATCCGCAGTTTCAGATTCCACGCTGGCATCAACGGCGACCAGCACTTTTTTGGTGATGTCTTTGGTACGTGTGACGTTGGCGCCCAGCAGTACAGCGGCGTCATAGCAGTCCTGCGCTTTTTGCGGCTCGTTGACTTGCTGCTGCGTGCTGTAGGTCATTTTGCTGCTGTCCATGCCGGCGCAACCGGAAACAATGGCGGCCACGGCGATCAGTGCTGGAATACTCGATTTCATATTTCTCTCTTATAAAATTGGAATGATGCTGACAAAAGCGCTGGCAGCTTAGCAGCTTTTCCTTTGAGAAATATATCCAATAATCACACAATAAAAAAACCCGAAAGCCACGTTGTGACTTTCGGGTTTTTAGCGGAGGCGACTTAGTCTTACTTGACGTCCGCCGCGTAAGGCAGCACGCGGGAGGCCATGCGGGTGTCCGTCTTCAGCACGCTGACTTCGTCCGACAGGATGTGCACCGCTTCGTTCAGCAGCACGTCCTTGGCGGCCTTGGCCTGCTTCTCCGCTTCCAGCTCGGCGGCCAGCGAACGCTCGGCGCCTTGCAGGCCGTCATCACTGCGCAGTGCGCCCTTGACGCCGGCTACTTTCGGCGTTGGCGCCGCCTTGCCGTTGGCTGGCTTGGCCGCAATGGCCTTGTTCAGCGCATCTTTCGGATCGGGCACCAGGATAGGATCGTCGGCGCCCGGCGTTGGCGACAGCAGACGCGCTTCACGCAGCTTGGCGCGCGCTTCCTGCTGATCGCGTTCCTTGCGGCGCGCGGCTTCGTTCAGCGAGATCGAGTTCTCCTTGCGCTGTTTTTTCACCAGGGCGATGTCTTCGGCCAGGTACTGGAAGTCCTTGTCCTTGGACACGCGCGCCTCGTGCTTTTTGTCCAGCAGCGGCACGATTTCCTTCATATCGCCGGTCGGGATGTAGATTGCCGGTTTGATCTGGGTCCACGGCAGCGCGTTGTCATAGCTCGACTCGCCAAAGGTGTCCGAATCGCCCATGGTCGGCAGCTTGATGTCCGGCGTCACGCCGCGCAGCTGGGTGGTGCCGCCATTGATGCGGAAGAACTGCGCAATGGTGAACTTGAGTTCGCCGTAATGCACCTTGTCGTTCTGCGCAAAGCGGTCCAGGCCAAACAGGGTCTGCACCGTGCCTTTGCCGAAGCTAGGCTCGCCGATGATGATGCCACGGCCGTAATCCTGGATCGCCGCCGCGAAAATCTCCGACGCCGAGGCCGAACCACGGTTGATCAGCACGCCCATCGGGCCATCCCAGGCCATGCCCGGATTGGTGTCGCTCTCGACTTCCACCTTGTTGTCGCCATTGCGCTGCATGACTACCGGGCCTTTGTCGATGAACAGGCCGGTCAGTTCCACCGCTTCGGTCAGCGAACCGCCGCCGTTGTTGCGCAGGTCGATCAGCACGTTGTCGACTTTGTCCTTCTTGAGCTCGGCCAGCAGGCGCTGCACGTCACGCGTGGCCGACTTGAAGTCCTTGTCGCCCTTGCGGCGCGCTTCAAAGTCCATGTAGAAGGTCGGCAGCGAAATCACGCCGACGCGGCGCTTGGCGGCGCCATCCTTGATTTCATAGATCGACTTCTTGGCCGACTGCTCTTCCATGCTGATCTTCTGGCGCACCAGTGAAACGAACTGGTGCTTGGCATCGGCGCCGCCGTCGGCCGGGATGATTTCCAGCTTGACGGTGGAATCCTTGGCGCCACGGATCAGCGCCACGACGTCGTCCAGGCGCCAGCCCAGCACTTCGGTCATCGGCGTCTTTTCATCCTTGGCGACGCCAACGATCTTGTCGCCCACCTTGATCTTGCCGGACAGGCCAGCCGGGCTGCCCGTCACCACTTCGCGCACCACGGTGTAGTCATCGCGCGATTGCAGCACGCAGCCGATACCTTCCAGCGACAGGCGCATGGCGATGTCGAAGTTCTCGGCAGCGCGCGGGCCCAGGTAGTTGGTGTGCGGCTCGATCGACATGGCGTAGGCGTTCATGAAGATCTGGAACACGTCTTCATTGGTCAGCTTGCGCGATGGGCTCAGGTAGCCTTCGTAACGCTTGTCCAGCGTTTCGCGGATGGCCTTGTCGTCCTTGCCGGCCAGTTTCAGGCGCAGCCACTCATTCTTGACGCGCTTGCGCCACAGGTCTTTCACCTCGGCGTCGCTCTTGGCCCAGTCGGCCTTCTCGCGGTCGTACTGATAGGACTCGTCGGAGTTGAATTCAAACTTGCTCTTGTTGACCAGTTCGCGTGCATAGGCGATGCGCTCGTTGAAGCGCTGCTGGTACAGATTGAAGATGGCAAACGGCACGCTCAGGTTTTCGCCGCTGATGGCGTCATCCAGACGGGTGCGGACGATGGCGTACTGGTCGATGTCGGCCTGGGTGAAGAACATTTTTTCCGCATCCAGCGACTTGAAGTAGCGGTCGAAGATTTTCTCCGACATCGCATCGTCCAGCGGCACGGGCTTGTAATGCAGCTTGGTGAGCACACGCGAGGCCCACACGGCCGCCTGCGTCTGGCCCGCTTGAGGCTTGAGGGGGGTATCCGCCGTTTTCTCTGGCACGGCGGCGCCGGCCTGCACTGACAGGGCCGCAAGGATGGCCACCAACAGCATTTGCTTCTTCATCGGCTTACTCCGAAACGTATTGATTAAGGTATGAGCACTACGCTCTGATTCTACAGGATAGCGTAAGCAACACGGGACTAGTATTTCCGAGTTTCTCTGCCTAAGCTTAAGCACACCTGAAACACGGCAACTTTTCACCATCCGAAATAAGTATAACTACGTATTCTGGACTTCATTTTGTTTAAGTCATTGTTTTAAAAAACAAAATTTTTCGAGACATTACTCCAATTGGTTGCCTTGCGGAAAAAATCTGGTATCATACTGGTCTTCACTTAGTTTCATCCTGAAGGCTCTGCTCCGGCAGCGCCCTTGCCTTCGCAGTTGTTGTCCGCCTCCCCGGCGGGCGCGCCCGGCTTCCGGGCGACTTCAAACCGCAGTATTTTTCTAAAAAGAACATGAAAACAATAATCTTGAATCCCCGTAATTGGGGTGTCGGTACCAAAATTACCGTTTTTACTTTTGGCCTCATCAGTGTGATCCTGGCGCTGCTGCTCACGCTCATCAACATGAGCACCTCGGCCATGCTGAAAGAGCGCGCCAAAGCCAACGTCGCTAACACCTTGGGCGGCATCAGCAATACCGTTGAGATGTTCAACACCGCCATGAGCAACGACGCCTCCAGCTTCGCGCGTTTGTTCGCGGCCGGCTTCGGCGACGGCGGCTTCTCGCTGGACACCGCGACAACCGTCGACATCGGCGGCAAGCCGACGCCTTCGCTCAAGCACAATGGCAAGACGCTGAATATGGACTTCAGCATCCCCGACAAATTCACCGCCGACACCGGCGTCGTGGCCACCATCTTTGCCGCCAACGGTGACGAATTCGTGCGCGTCACCACCTCGCTGAAAAAAGAAAATGGCGAACGCGCCATCGGTACCCAGCTCGACCACGCGCACCCGAGCTACCCGCTGCTGCGCGCCGGTGGCAACTACATCGGCCTGGCCACGCTGTTCGGCAAGCAGTACATCACCGAATACGATCCGATCAAGGACAGCAGCGGCAAGGTCATCGGCGTGCTGTTCATCGGTTTCGATATTTCCAAGAACCTCAGCGTGCTGAAAGAGAAAATCAAGGCCATCAAGATCGGCGAAACGGGTTACGTCTACATCGTCAACGCCGCTGCCGGCAAAACCCTGGGCACCGCCGTGGTCCACCCAAGCCTGGAAGGCCAGAGCCTGCTGGACAGCAAAAGCAGCGATGGCCGCCTGTTCATCAAAGAGATGCTGGACACCAAGGAAGGCAGCATGAGCTACGACTGGGCTGACAAGGATGGCGACCGCCCGCGCGAAAAAATGGTCGAGTTCCACACCTTCAAGCCGTGGAACTGGCTCATCGTCGGCGGCACCTACACCGAAGAAATCACGCGTGAAGCAGGCCAGCTGCGCAACCGCTACGCCGTGCTCGGCCTGATCTCGCTGCTGCTATTTGCGGTGGTGCTGTTCCTGCTGGTGCGTGCCGTGGTCTCGCGTCCGCTGTCGCGCGCTACCGAAGCCGCCAGCCGTATCGCCCAGGGCGACCTCGACGTGCATCTGGAAATCAATAACAAGGATGAAATCGGCCTGGTGCTGCGCTCGCTGAACAACATCAGCGACAACCTGTCCGGCGTGGTAGGCCAGGTGCGCCAGGGCGCCGAGCAGATCACCACCGCATCGGCGGAAATCGCCCAGGGCAACCTGGATCTGTCGGGCCGTACCGAAGAGCAGGCCTCCAGCCTTGAAGAAACCGCTGCCTCGATGGAAGAACTGAGCACCGCCGTTACCCAGAACGCCGAGAACGCAACGCAAGCCAACAAGATGGCGCTGGCCGCCTCCGACATCGCCGTCAAGGGTGGCGAAGTGGTGGCGCAAGTGGTCGACACCATGGGCTCGATTACCGCCTCCTCGCGCAAGATTGCCGACATTATTTCGGTTATCGACAGCATCGCTTTCCAGACCAACATCCTGGCGCTGAATGCCGCCGTGGAAGCGGCGCGTGCCGGTGAACAGGGCCGCGGCTTTGCCGTGGTGGCCTCCGAAGTGCGCAACCTGGCGCAGCGCTCGGCCACTGCCGCCAAGGAAATCAAGGAACTCATCGACGACTCCGTGAGTAAAGTGGAAATCGGCAGCAAGCAGGTGGAACAGGCTGGCAGCACCATGAAGGAAGTGGTCGACAGCGTGCGCCGCGTGACCGGCATCATGGCTGAAATCAGCACCGCCAGCGAAGAACAGCGCGCCGGCATCGGCCAGGTGCACGAAGCCATCACCCAGATGGACCAGGTGACGCAGCAGAACGCCGCGCTGGTGGAAGAAGCGGCGGCCGCCGCCCAGGCGCTGCAGGACCAGGCGCATGAACTGGAAGACGTGGTACGCATCTTCAAGCTGGGCAGCCACAGCGGCAACCGGCAGCCTGCGCGCACGCAGGCACACCGCCTGGCGCTCAAGTAAGCGCGCCGCGCCAGTCCTCAAGCCGCCCCGTGAATCACGGTGGCGGCTTTTTTCTTTTATAATTGCTGAATGCCTATTTTTCTCCAGCGCCGGCGCTTGACCAGCCTGATCGTTTCTATAGCGATCCTGCTGAACCTGTGCGCGCCGGCGATCAGCCAGGCGGTCACG
Organism: Duganella sp. CY15W; assembly: GCF_009857555.1. Lineage (NCBI taxonomy): Bacteria > Pseudomonadati > Pseudomonadota > Betaproteobacteria > Burkholderiales > Oxalobacteraceae > Duganella > Duganella sp. CY15W. The sequence goes on from NZ_WWCQ01000005.1 coordinate 49,006, forward strand.
CTATTGACCGCCAATCCGCTAGCCCTGGAGATTTGCAGCGCAACACGCGCCGCCGCCAGCGATACCGCGCCAGCCAAGCTGCCCGCGCACACCGTCAAGCATTGCGTCCTCTGCGCCGTCCAAGGCGGCAGCGACGCGCCCCCGCCCGCACCCGCCGGCCTGCTGGCGGTGCTGGAAGGCCACGACGTCTATCCGGCGCCGCGCCACACCGCGCGCATGCCGCAATCCACCTGGTCCGACGCGCAAGCGCGTGGGCCACCTGCCGCCGCCTGATTGTCGTCCGCCGCACGCTGGCGCCTGTCGGCCCTGCGTGCTTCCGCAACATCCGCTCTACAGGATTCCCTATGCAACGCCGTTTATTCCTATCGTCGTTGGCCGCCTTGCCATTCGTGGCGGGCACGGCGCACGCCGCCGGCTTTACCGCCATCGACATCACGGGCAGCAGCATCGGCCCCGACTATCAGCTGTTTTACGGTGACGGCAAGCCCGCCGCACTGCGCGACTTCAAAGGCAAGGTGGTGATGCTGTTCTTCGGCTTCACCCAATGCCCGGACGTATGCCCGACAGCGCTGGCCCGCGCCGTCGAGATCAAGCGTCTGCTCGGCGCCGATGGCGACAAGCTGCAGGTCGTGTTTGTCACCGTCGATCCGGAGCGTGATACCGCGCCGCTGCTGGCCGAATACACGCGCGCCTTCGATCCCACCTTTGTCGCCGTGCGCGGCAACCTGGAGCATACCGCCAAGGCCGCCAAGGACTTCAAGATCTTTTACCGCAAGGTCCCGAGCGGCAGCTCCTACACCATGGACCACACCGCCCTCACCTACGTGTTCGACACCAGCGGCAAAATCCGTCTGGCCATGAAACACGAAGAAACCGCCCAGCAGTGCGCCGACGACATCCGCAAACTGCTCAACCCGAAAAAAGACACCGGCTTCCTGAAAGGACTCTTCCAATGAAAAAACTACTCTCCCTGCTGCTGATGGCAGCCCTGCCCGCGCTGGCCCAGGTCACCGTCGGCGAACCATGGGTGCGCGCCACCGTGGCGGCCCAGAAAGCCACCGGCGCCTTCATGACGCTGACTTCGACCACCTCTGCCAAACTGGTGGGCGCCAGCTCGCCGGCCGCCGGCGTGGTGGAAGTGCACGAAATGAAAATGGATAACGACACCATGCGCATGCGCCAGATCCAGGCGCTGGACCTGCCCGCAGGCCAGTTGGTCAAGCTGGCGCCAGGCGGCTACCACCTGATGCTGCTGAATCTGAAACAGCCGCTCAAGGAAGGCGACAAAGTACCGCTGACGCTGGAGATTGAAGATGCGCAGAAGGTGCGCAGCAAGGTGGAAGTGGAAGCGCCGGTCAAGCCGCTCAACGCGGCACACTGATCCCTTACTGGGTCAGCCCGCCAAATGTCATCGTCAGCATGTGGCGGACGATATCGTCGTCCGCCATCTTGCTGAACTTCTGCAGATACTCCACCGCCGGATCGCAGGTCCGCGCATAGTAGCTGAATAAAATTGCGTCGGAAGGCAGGGCCGGATTCAGCAGGCCCTCTTTCTGCGCCTGCTTTACCAGCCCCTCCAGCTGCCGATTCAGTTTCACCACGCGCAGCATGTACTTCACATTGCGCATCAACATATCCCGCACATGCGGGCTGGTCGAGGGCAGGAATGGCAGCCCGCCCCCCAGCCGCACGCGCAGCGCCCACTCCAGTAACGCCGACAGCTTCTGCACCGGATTCAGTGCCGCGTCCAGTGCGGCAACCTGCTCAATCGCCCCATCCAGCAAGCGGATCATGGCCTCGCCCACCAGCTCCTCCTTGGACTTGAAGTGCTTGTACAGGCTGGGCTTGGAAATGCCCACCGCACCAGCCACGTCATCCATGGTCATCAGGTCGTAGCCTTTGCTGCCCAGCACGGCGGTCGCCGCGTCCAGGATGGCGTTCTCGCGCAATTTAAACGCCTGGTCTTTAAAACTGAATTTGGACAGAATACTCATAAGTAAATTTCGCTACTAATCAGTAGCGTTTCTGATTTATTGGTAGTAATATTATCACGTCGGTACAAAAACAGGCAGATAGCCGCTTAAAACCACCATGAATACACCACGCAAACGCATTGCCGTCATTGGCGCCGGGATTTCCGGCCTGGCTGCGGCCTATTTCCTGCAGCGCCGCCATGACGTGGTGCTGTTCGAGGCAGGCAGCTATCTTGGCGGCCATGCGAATACCGTGGACATCGAACTGGAAGGCCAGCGCTGTGCCGTCGACACCGGCTTTTTGGTCTACAACGAGAAAACCTATCCCAACCTGATCGCGCTGTTTGACGAACTGGGCGTCGACAGCATCGGCAGCGATATGTCGTTTGCCGTCTCCATGGATAACGGCGCGCTGGAATGGGCGGGCACCAGCCTGGACACGGTGTTCGCCCAGCGCCGTCGCCTGGCATCGCCGTCCTTCTTGCGCATGCTGCGCGACATCCTGCATTTCAACCGCCGCGCCGAGGCATTTCTGGCCGACTGCGCGGCGGACGGCGCCACGCTGGGCCAGTTGCTGGCACAGCACGGTTACAGCGCCATGTTCCGCGACGCCTATCTGCTGCCGATGGCGGCGGCGATCTGGTCCAGCTCACCACGTGACATTCTGGCCTTCCCGGCCGCGACATTCCTGCGCTTCTGCCTGAACCACGCGCTGCTGCAGGTGAATGACCGGCCGCAGTGGCGCACCGTGCGCGGCGGCTCGCGTCAATACGTGCAGGCGATCGCCGCCACGCTGCCCGACTGCCGCCTCAACACGCCCGTCAGTGCGGTACGACGCGGCGCCCGCCACGTCATGGTCAGCAGCAGCGGCCGCGGCGAAGTTTTTGATGATGTCGTCTTCGCCACGCACGCGCCGACCACGCTGTCGCTGCTGGTCGACGCCAGCGAACGCGAGCGCACGATTCTCGGCGCCGTACGCTATCAGCCCAACACCGCCTGGCTGCACACGGATGCCAAGCTACTGCCAAAACGGCGCAAGGTGTGGTCGGCCTGGAATTATCTGTCGTCGCGGCAGACTGATGGCAGCCGTCCCGTCTGTGTCAGCTACTGGCTCAACCAGCTGCAAAGCCTGCCACTCAGCCAGCCCGTGGTGGTGACGCTGAACCCGCCCGTCGCACCGGCTGCCGATTCCGTCCTGGCGCGCTTCGAGTACGACCACCCGATCATGGACCAGCCGGCGATTGACGCCCAGCGCGCGCTGCCGGAGATCCAGGGCCTCGGCGGTGCCTGGTACGCCGGAGCCTGGAGCGGCTATGGCTTCCATGAAGACGGCCTGAAGTCCGCGCTGCGCATTGCCGCCGCATTTGACGCCGCCCCACCGTGGACCACCCTGCCATGAAATCACCAGCGCCCGCCCAACTGGTCCATGCACGCGTGATGCATGCGCGCTTGCGGCCGGTGCTGCACCGTTTTGTCTATCCGGTGTTCTATGTGCGCCTGAATCTGGCGCAGCTGGAGCGATGCCAGTCACGCTGGTTTGGCATCGACCGCCGCCGCCCACTATCGCTGCGCACGCGTGACTACGGCCCACGCGACGGCAGCAGCCTGGAACACTGGATGCGCGCGCTGCTGGCTGAGCACAACATCGCGGCCGAAGGCGAGATCTGGCTGCAGACCTTCCCGCGCGTATTGGGCCATGCGTTCAATCCCGTCAGCTTCTGGCATTGCCATGACCGCGAAGGCCGCCTGCGCGCCGTGCTGGCCGAGGTGAACAACACCTTTGGCGAAACCCACCGCTACCTGCTACAGGTGTCAAGCGAGGGCGCGGCCACGTGCATCAAGCAGATGCACGTGTCGCCGTTTTGCCAGCAGACCGGCCACTACCATTTCCGCTTCCATCTGACTGGCACACAACCGCGTACCAGCCTCGATTACCACGATGACGACGGTCTGCTGATCCGCACCACACTGTCCGGCCGCGCCGAGCCAATGCGCGACAGCGCGCTGGCCGCCGTCCTGCTGCGCTATCCGCTGCTGGGACTCGGCATCGTATTCCGCATTCACTGGCAGGCCTTGCGGCTGTGGTTAAAGAAAGTGCCCTTTTTCCGCAAGCCGCCACGTTCCGCCACCAACATCACCGTCCACGAGGAGCCGCTCCGATGAACCGTACGCTGTCAACCGCCATCCAGACCGCGCCCGCCAGCGCGCGGTTATTCCTGACTTTGCTGGGCCGCATCAGCCAGGGACATCTGGAGCTGATCACGCCCGACCATACGCGCATGGTGTTTGGCGATGCCCATGCCAGCCCCGGCGCCACGCTGGAGATCCACGACTGGCGCGCCTGCGCCTGCATCCTGCGCGCAGGCGACATCGGCCTCGGTGAAGCCTGGGGCGCGGGCTGGATCGACAGCCCGGACCTGGTCGCGCTGCTGCGGCTGGCCTTGCGCAACGAAGTGGCGCTGGAACCGGCGGTGTTCGGTGGCGTGCTGGCACGCTGCTGGTACCGGGTGCGCCACTGGCTGCGGCCCAACACGCGCAATGGCAGCCGCCGCAACATCCACAGCCACTACGATATCGGCAACGACTTCTACCGCCTGTGGCTGGACCGCAGCTGGACCTATTCGGCGGCCATCTTTGATGGCGACTACGGCCTGCCGCTGGAGCAGGCACAGTCCCGCAAATACCAGCGCGTCATCAACACGCTGGGGCTGCGGGCCGGCGACCGGGTGCTGGAGATCGGCTGCGGCTGGGGCGGTTTTGCCGAGCACGCGGCACGCCAGGGCATCCATGTGCATGGGCTGACCATCTCGCCAGCGCAGCTGCAGGTCGCGCTGCAGCGCATCGCTGCAGCGGGCCTGGGCGCACTCACGCAACTGGAGCTGCGCGACTACCGCGATATCAACGGCAGCTACGACGCTGTGGTGTCGATTGAAATGTTCGAAGCGGTTGGCGAACGCTATTGGCCGCAGTATTTCGACACCGTGCAAGCGCGCCTCAAACCTGGCGGCAAGGCACTGGTGCAGTCCATCACCATCGGTGAACGCCATTTCCCGCGCTACCGCAGCAGCACGGACTTCATCCAGCAATACATCTTCCCGGGCGGGATGCTGCCGAGCGTCGAGCGCTTCGAGCGCAGCGCCGCCCGCGCCGGCCTGCACAGCGAAGAACACTACGCCTTTGGCCCCGACTATGCCGAGACGCTGCGGCGCTGGCGCAGCGCCTACCACGCCGCGCGCGCACAGGTGACGGCGCAAGGTTTCGACGCCCATTTCATGCGTATCTGGGACCTGTATTTCGCTTATTGCGAAGCTGCTTTCGATGAGGGTCGTACCGATGTGGTTCAGTTCCTTCTCCATAAACGCTAGGCGCCGCCTGGTGCTGGGCGCGCTGCTCGCTGCCGCGACGGTGGCCAGCGCACCATGCATGGCTGCTGCCGACTGGCGCACGCTGCTGCCGCAAGCGCAAGCAGTAGGTGGCGGCGACCTGCGCTGGTTCGGCCTGCGCATTTATCACGCCACGCTATGGTCGGCCAGCCGGCCATTCGACGCTACGCAACCCTTTGCTTTGCAGCTCAGCTACTACCGCAGCATCAGCCGCGAGCGCCTGGTACGCACCAGCATGGAGGAAATCCGCCGCCTCAGTCCCGCGCCCATCGCGGCTGCCACGGTGGCGCGATGGGAAGCACAGTTATTCAGCGCGTTCGTGGATGTGCGTGATGGCGATGAGCTGACCGGCGTCTACCTGCCCGGCAATGGCATGCGCCTGTACGACCGCCAGCGCCTGCTGGCAGAACTCAACGACGAAGCACTGGCGCGCGCCTTCTTCGACATCTGGCTCAATCCGGACAGCCGCGACCCGACGCTGCGCCTACGCTTGCTGGGAACGCCGCCATGAGCAACGCCGCCTACGGCCTGCTGGGCGCACCGCTGGCGATGGCGGCGCTGCCGCTGTTCGTGCAGCTGCCAGCCTACTACGCCACGCATCTCGGTGTGGCGCTGGCGCCGCTCGGCGGCGTGCTGTTTGCCGCGCGCCTGCTCGACATGCTGCAAGATCCGCTCCTTGGCCACCTGCTCGACCGCGCGCAGGCGCAGCAGCGGCGCTGGATGGCGCTCGGCGCCGCCGTCCTGGCACTGGCGTTTGCGGCGCTGTGGCTGCCGCCGCAGGCTGTCGCGCCGGGCGCATGGCTGGCGTTGATGCTGGTCCTGGCTTACGGTGCACACAGCCTGGTCAACATCGCGTATCTGGCATGGGGCGCACACCTGCCCCGCGCGCTGGGTGCGGTGGCCTGGCGCGAAGGCATGGGACTGGCCGGCATGCTGGCCGCCAGCCTGGTGCCCGCCGCGATACTTGCTGGCGACGCCGTGCAGGTGCGCCCCCGCCTGGCCGTCTACAGCCTGGCCTATGCGCTGCTGCTCTTGCTGGCCATGCTGGTCCTGCTGCGCTACGCACCACCCGCTGCACCCCGCGCTGCACCGCAGGGCTGGCGCGACACCCTGCGCGAACTGACACGCAACCGTGCAGTGCGCGCCCTGCTGCTACCCTACTTCCTGAACGCGCTGTCGGTCGCGGTGCCTGCCACGCTGGCCCTGTTCTACATCGGCGACCAGCTAGGGGCGCCACAGCTGGCGGGCGTGTTCCTGGCCTGCTATTTCGGCGCGGCTGCCTGCGGCTTGCCGGCATGGACAGCGCTGGCGCGCAAACTGGGACCGCTACGCTGCTGGCGTCTGGGCATGCTGTTGTCGGTTGCCGGATTCTGCGGCGCCGCCCTGCTCGGGCCGGGCGACCTGCTGCCATATGGCGCGGTCTGCATCGCGGCTGGTGCGGCACTGGGCGCCGACCTTGCGCTGCCGCCCGTGTTGCTGGGGCGCGCCTTGGGAGAGCATCTTGGCGCGGGCGCCGGATTCGGCATCTTCACACTGCTCGGCAAACTGGCACTGGCACTGGCCGGCCTGTCGCTGCCGCTGCTGGCGTGGCTGGGCTATCAGCCGGGCCACGGCGGCGGCGGCCTGACGCTGGCTTACGCGGTACTCCCCTGTTTTCTTAAATTGCTGGCCATTGCAGCCTCCAGGAGCACGACATGAAACGACGATGCATAGCATTGCTGGCAGCCCTGCTGGCCGGTTGCACCGGTCCCGACGTCCAGCACTACAAGTCGGTGACACCGGCGCTGGACCTGGCCGGCTACTTCACCGGCACCACCGATGCCTGGGGCATGTTCCAGCGCAGGAATGGCGAGGTGGCCAAACGCTTCCATGTCGAGATCACCGGCGTGAGTGAGCAGAACAAGCTGACGCTGGACGAACGCTTCCGCTACGACGACGGCAGCACCCAGCAACGCGTCTGGCATCTTGCGCGTGGTGCCGATGGCCTGTGGCGCGGCACGGCGGCCGACGTCAAGGGCGAGGCGCAAGGCGAAGTGGCGGGCAATGCGCTGCGCTGGCAGTACACGCTGCTGCTGCCGGTGGATGGCAGCACTTACGAAATGCAGTTTGACGACTGGATGTTCCTGATCGACCGCTGCACCATGATGAACCGCGCCAGCATGCGCAAGTTCGGCGTGGAGCTGGGCCAGGTAACCCTGACGTTCCGGAGGCGCGCATGCGTCCCCTGAACCATCCATTGCGCGACTGGGCCGGACTGCGGGTCTGGGTGATCGGCGCGTCCAGCGGCATCGGTGCGGCGCTGGCCGTGGAGGCGCTGCTGGCAGGTGCGCGCGTGGCGCTGTCGGCGCGGCGTACCGAACGCCTGCAAGCCGTGGCCAGCGGCCATCCGCAAGCGCTGGTGGCGCCGTTCGATATCCTCGACGCACAGGCCTGGCATGCGCGCCATGAACAGATCTGCCAGCTGTTCGGCGGCATCGACCTGATTGTGTTCTGCGCAGCCGACTACCATCCCGAACGCAGTTGGGAGGTGAATGCCGAAGACGCCGCCCGCACGCTGCAGACCAATCTGGGCAGCGTCTACACCGGTCTGTCGACGGTGCTGCCGGCCATGCTGGCGCGCGGCAGCGGCGGCATCGCCATCGTGGCCAGCGTGGCCGGCTACTTCGGCCTGCCCAACGCCAGCGTGTATGGTCCGAGCAAGGCAGCGCTCATCAATCTGGCGGAACTGCTGTATGTGGACCTGCGCCCGCGAGGCCTGAGCGTGTATCTGATCAATCCCGGCTTCGTGCAAACCTCGCTGACCGCCAAGAACGATTTCACCATGCCGGCCCTGCAAACACCGCAGGCAGCAGCACGCGCGATCCGCCGCGGGCTGGCCTCGGGCCGCTTCGAAATCCACTTCCCGCGCCGCTTTACGCTGGCGCTCAAATTTTTGCGCTGGCTGCCCTACCGCCTGCGCTTCCCGCTGATATCACGACTGGTACATCCATGACCCAACTTGACGCACTGCTCGACTGGTACGCCACCATGACGCCGCAAAGCATCAGCCGCGCCGCCGAACTGTATGCCGCTGACGCCCACTTCCGCGATCCGTTCAACGATGTGCGCGGCGTGGCCGCCATCGAAACCATCATGCGCCACATGTTTGCGCACACGGACAATCCGCACTTCATCATCGGCGAGCGCATTGCACAAGGCGAGCAGGCCTTTGCCACGTGGACCTTTGTCTGCACGCTGCGTGGCCGCGTCTACGAGATTGCAGGCGCCTCGCACTTCCGTTTCAATCAGGAAGGCAGGGTGACACTGCACCGCGACTACTGGGATGCGGCCGAAGAGCTGCTGCAAAAGCTGCCGGTCGTCGGTGCGCCCATCCGCTGGCTGCGCCGCCGCTTTGCCGCCGTCCCGCCGCAACCATGACGACACTGCGCCTGATACTGGGCGACCAACTCAACGGCCAGCACAGCTGGTACAGCACGGTGCGCGACGATGTGGTGTACGTGATGATGGAAGTGCGCCAGGAGACTGACTACGTGCTGCATCATGCACAGAAGATCATCGCCATCTTTGCCGCCATGCGCGACTTTGCCGCGCGCCTGCGCGCCAACGGCCACGTGGTCCACTACCTGGCCATCGACGATGAAGACAATGTGCAGTCCTTGCCGGACAACCTGGACGCGCTGCTGGCCCGCTACCAGGCTAGCGCCTTCGAATGGCAGGCGCCCGATGAATGGCGGCTCGATGAGCAGCTGCGCACCTATGCAGCGGCGCTGGCGATTGCCACCGGCATGGCCGATACCGAACATTTCTATAGCGCGCGCGATGACGCTGCAGGTTTTTTCGGGCAGCGCGGCAGCTGGGTGATGGAGCACTTTTACCGCCACATGCGCCTGCGCCACCGCATCATGGTCAGCGAGACCGGCGCACCGGCGGGCGGCCAGTGGAACTTCGACCAGGATAACCGTGAGGCGTGGCCCGGCATGCCGTGGGAGCCGGCCGATCCCCGTCCCCGCCACAATCACAGCGCACTGTGGGCCACCATTGAAGATGCTGGTGTGCGCAGCTTTGGCCAGCCGCAGGCCGGCGACTTCCGCTGGCCGCTGAACCAAGAGGAAGCACTGGTGCAGCTGGAAGCGTTCGTCCAGCACGCGCTTCCCCATTTCGGCCGATTTCAGGACGCCATGAGCTACAAGGCCTGGCGCCTGTTCCATTCACTGCTGTCGTTTGCGATGAACGTGAAGCTGCTGTCGCCACGCACCGTTGTCCAGCGTGTCGAACAAGCCTGGCGCGACGGCCACGCGCCCATCGCCGCTGCCGAAGGCTACATCCGGCAAATCCTCGGCTGGCGGGAATATGTACGTGGCGTGTACTGGCATCGCATGCCGGGCTATGTCGAGCTGAATGTGTTTGACCACCACACGCCGTTGCCGCACTGGTTCTGGGATGGGCAAACCCGCATGCGCTGTCTGGCCAGCGCCATCGGCCAGTCGCTGGAGCATGCGCACAGCCATCACATCAACCGCCTAATGCTGATCGGGAATTTTGCCCTGCTGGCCGGGATCTCGCCGCAAGCGCTGCACCAGTGGTACCTGGGTATCTACATCGACGCCTTCGAATGGGTGGAGGCGCCCAACACGCTGGGCATGAGCCAATATGCCGATGGCGGCCTGCTGGCCACCAAGCCATATATTTCCAGCGCCGCCTATATCGACCGCATGAGCGACTATTGCAAGGGCTGCCACTACGACAAAAAGCAGCGCGTCGGCGAGCGTGCCTGTCCGTATAACGCGCTGTACTGGGATTTTTTGGAGCGCAACCGCCCTCGCCTGGAGAGCAATCACCGCTTGCAGATGCCGTACAAGCAGTTGCAACGTTTCAGCGCGCAGGACCTGGCCGCGATCCGCGAACGTTCGCTCAGCCTGCGGTCCGACCTCAACGCAGCATAGCCAAGGTCCACCAGCCTGCGCCGGCGATGACCACATACGGCCAGGAACGCAGCGAGATTTTCCAGTCGGTGGTCGACGGCCAGCATGCCAGGAACTGCGGCGCGATGGCAAACGCCAGCGCCACATCGATCCATTGAAAGTGCAAACCGCTGCGGGTGCGCCACCAGGCCACCACAAACGGCAGCAGCACCACCAGAAACGGCGCCAGCGCCGACGGCGCCGCGTTATACCAGCGCACCCGCGTCAGCCGTACCGATCCCAGCTCCCAGCCCTGCCCGATGCGCCGGGGGATCACGGTAAATGCCGCCGGCCGCGCGCCCGTCAGCAAGCCGGCGACAAAGTGCGCCAGTTCATGACAAATCGTTCCCGCCAGGGTGAAGAGAAAAAAGAAGGGATGCCGCGCGGACAAGGCACGGATCAGCAGCGCCAGCAACAGCGACGGCGCCAGGTAAATCAGCAGGTCGCGGTGGTTGCAGAACCACGTGGGCGCGAGCACGCTACATTCGAACAGGCTGCTCATGCGGCATCCTCGCACGGACGCCGCAGGCAGTCAATCTCGCTCCCGCGCAGGCGGAAGCGAGACATCTTCTTACGCCGAGATGGCAGCGTTGAAGGTTGCGCTTGGACGCATCACCGCTTCGGTCTTGGCTGGATCTGGATAGTAGTAACCACCGATATCCTTGGCCTGGCCTTGTACGCTGTTCAGCTCTTCAACGATCTTGGCTTCGTTTTCGGTCAGCGTCTTGGCCAGCGGCGCGAAGTGGGCTGCCAGGGCAGCATCTTCGGTCTGCGTTGCCAGCGCTTGCGCCCAGTACAGTGCCAGGTAGAAGTGGCTGCCACGGTTGTCCAGTTCACCGGTACGGCTCGATGGCGACTTGCTGTTGTCCAGCAGTTTGCCGGTCGCGACGTCCAGCGTCTTGGCCAGGATCTTGGCTTGGGCGTTGTTGTTCTTGATGCCCAGTTCTTCCAGCGACACGGCCAGCGCCAGGAATTCACCCAGCGAGTCCCAGCGCAGGTGGTTTTCTTCCACCAGCTGTTTCACGTGTTTAGGAGCCGAACCGCCAGCGCCGGTTTCGTACATGCCGCCACCTGCCATCAGCGGCACGATGGACAGCATCTTGGCCGAGGTGCCCAGTTCCAGAATCGGGAACAGGTCGGTCAGGTAGTCACGCAGGATGTTGCCGGTGACCGAGATGGTGTCCAGGCCGCGCGAGACGCGCTCCAGGGTGTAACGCATGGCGCGGGTCTGCGACATGATGTGGATTTCCAGGCCCTTGGTGTCGTGATCCTTCAGGTAAGCCTGAACTTTCTTGATCACTTCCGCTTCGTGCGGACGGTAGGTGTCCAGCCAGAACACGGCAGGCATGCCGGAGTTGCGGGCGCGGGTCACGGCCAGCTTGACCCAGTCACGGATCGGAGCGTCCTTGACCTGGCACATACGCCAGATGTCGCCGGCTTCCACGGTCTGGGTCAGCAACACTTCGCCGGTTTCCAGATCGGTGATGTTGGCGATGCCGCCTTCTGCGACTTCGAAGGTCTTGTCGTGTGAGCCGTATTCCTCGGCTTGCTGCGCCATCAGACCGACGTTAGGCACGGTGCCCATGGTGGTCGGGTCGAAGTTGCCATGCCATTTGCAGAAGTTGATCATCTCCTGGTAGATGCGGGCAAAGGTCGACTCAGGCATGACGGCCTTGACGTCGGCGGTGCGGCCATCGGCGCCCCACATTTTGCCGCCGATACGGATCATCGCTGGCATCGATGCGTCAACGATCACGTCGTTTGGCGAGTGGAAGTTGGTGATGCCTTTGGCCGAATCGACCATGGCCAGCTTCGGACGATGTTCCAGGCAGGCGTGCAGGTCTTTCAGGATCTCGTCTTTCTGCGATGCTGGCAGCTTCTCGATCTTGTCGTACAGGTTGACCATGCCGTTGTTGACGTTCACGCCCAGTTCTTCAAACACCTTGGCGTGTTTTTCAAACGCTTCCTTGTAGAAGATGCGCACGCAGTGACCGAACACGATCGGGTGCGACACCTTCATCATGGTGGCTTTCACGTGCAGCGAGAACATCACGCCGGTTTTGTAGGCGTCGTCGATTTCTTTCTCGTAGAACTCCAGCAGCGCTTTTTTGCTCATGAACATGGAGTCGATGATCTCGCCGGCTTGCAGCGCGACCTTCGGTTTCAGCACGATGGTTTTACCCGACGGGGTAATCAGTTCCATCTTGACGTTGCGGGCCTTGTCCAGGGTCATGGACTTTTCGCCGTGGTAGAAGTCACCAGCGTGCATGTGCGACACGTGGGTGCGCGATGCCTGGCTCCACTCGCCCATCGAATGCGGGTGCTTGCGTGCGTAGTCCTTCACCGCCTTTGGTGCGCGGCGATCGGAGTTACCTTCGCGCAGCACTGGGTTCACGGCCGAGCCGGTGCACTTGCTGTAGCGCGCTTTCAGGGCTTTTTCTTCGTCGGTCTTCGGATCTTCCGGGAAGTCCGGCAGCTTGTAGCCCTTGCCTTGCAGTTCGCGGATGGCCGCTTGCAGCTGGGCTACCGAGGCCGAAATGTTCGGCAGCTTGATGATGTTGGCTTCCGGCTTCAGGGTCAGTGCGCCCAGTTCGGCCAGGTTATTCGGTACTTTTTGCTCGTCGGTCAGGAACTCTGGGAACTCGGCCAACACGCGTGCAGCAACGGAGATGTCGCTGGAGACGACGTCGACGCCAGCCGGTGCAGTGAACTTCTTGATGATAGGCAGCAGGGAATACGTTGCCAGCAGTGGGGCTTCGTCGGTCAGCGTGTAGATGATTTTTGAATTTTGTGTTGCCATGTTCATTCCCTCATAAACGATCGGTGCTTGGAGTTAATTCCGCCCGTTATTTTAAACTGTCCCACACCGGTTTGTGCAAAAGATGCCACAGTCTCGATAGGGCCTCTTGTCATCATACAACTTTCTTACGTACCAATACGTACAGTGTGCTTTTAAATCAACAAGTTAAACGTTTATTCGAAAAATACCAGTGGATATTCAGTTGTATGACGTCTGATATCTAAGCTATAGTCATCGGACTAAAAGCAAGGAGACCGTATGACCACGCAACCCACTCAGGCCAGCCGTGTACGCTGGCTGATCCTGGCAGTCCTGTTCGCTGTCACCACCATCAACTACGCTGACCGCGCCACCATTGCCATTGCCGGCCCCGAACTGAAGAAGCTGCTGGGGCTGTCGCCGGTGCAAATGGGCTTTGTGTTCTCGGCCTTTGCGTGGTCATATGTGTTGGCACAATTGCCAGGCGGCTGGCTGCTCGACCGCTTTGGTTCAAAAATCACCTATTTCTTCAGTATATTCCTTTGGTCGTTATTCACCATGTTAATGGGGAGCGTGGGCTTCTTTACCGGCGCCACGGCGGTAGCGGCGTTGTTTATTCTGCGCCTGCTAATCGGCGCGGCGGAAGCGCCCTCCTTCCCGGGCAACTCGCGCATCGCCTCCTCTTGGTTCCCCACCAATGAACGCGGCACGGCAGCCGCCATCTTCAATTCGGCCCAGTATTTTGCGACCGTGCTGTTCGCGCCCATCATGGGCTGGCTGGTGCACAGCTTCGGCTGGGAAAGCGTGTTCTTCGTCATGGGCGGACTGGGCGTGATCATGGCCTTCATCTGGCTCAAGACCATTTACGGCCCCAAAGACCACCCGCGCGCCAACGCTGCCGAAGTCGCCTATATTGCAGCGGGCGGCGCACTGGTCGACCTGGAGAGCAAGGACAAGGCAGCGGCCACCACCAAGCTCGATACCTGGTCCTGCATCAAGCAGCTGCTGGGTAACCGCATGCTGCTGGGCGTGTATATCGGCCAGTACTGCATCAACACCCTGACCTATTTCTTCCTGACCTGGTTCCCCGTGTATCTGGTCACCGAACGCCATATGACGATCCTGAAGGCTGGCTTTGTGGCCGCGCTGCCCGCCGTGGCAGGCTTCCTTGGCGGCGTGCTGGGCGGCGTGATTTCGGACCGCATGATCAAGTCGGGCAAATCGCTGTCGGTGGCGCGCAAGACGCCCATCGTGTGCGGCATGCTGCTGTCAACCTGCATGATCGTGGCCAATTATGTGGAGGCAGACTGGGTCGTGATCCTGGTGATGTCGCTGGCCTTCTTCGGCAAAGGCATCGGTGCACTGGGCTGGGCGGTGGTGGCCGACACCTCGCCGAAAGAGGCCGGCGGCATGAGCGGCGCGCTGTTCAACACGTTCGGTAATACGGCCGGCATCACCACGCCGATCGTGATTGGCTACATCCTGGAGCAGACCGGTTCCTTCGCCGGTGCGCTGGTATTCGTCGGCGCCAACGCGCTGGTGACCATCCTGTGCTACCTGCTGATGGTGGGCGAGATCAAGCGTTTCGAGTTCAAAACGCCGGTGATGCGCAGGATCGAAGAGGACCGCGCAGCAGCTTAATCGCACAAGGCGGCCAACTTCGGGTAAATTGTCGGCTTACAATTTACCTTTCCAAAATATTATGCCTCCACGGCCACGGTTTGCCTTCTCTTTGCGGTATGTGCTGATTATGCTGACCGCACTCGGACTGCTGCCGCTGGCCCTGTTGGGCGGCTGGAGTTTGCATGCGGCCGGCGACTACAAGGAGCGCGAACAGGAGCGCTGGATGCTGGACCTGGCGCGCGCCCTGTCCAGCGCGGCCGATGCGGAACTGGATGGCACCGTCGCCACGCTGACCACGCTGGGCAGCACCCCTGCCCTGCAAAACGGCGACCTGCCCGCGCTCTACGCCGCTGCCAGCACGCTCTCCAGGGCGCAGCCAGACTGGCTGGGCGTGATCCTGACCGACGATAGCGGCAAGATCCTGTTCCGTACCATGGACAGCTACGGCGCAAAGCAAACCGCCGCGCCCGCCGATCCGGATAGCCTGAACCAGGTGCTGTCCACCCACCAGCCGGTGGCCGGCCGCATCGCCCGAGGCCCCCGTGGCCGCGCGGCGTTCCCGGTGCGGGTCCCCATCACTGACGCCAAAGGCAAGCTCTATACCCTGACCGCCGTGATTCTGCCGGACCGCATGGTGCGCCTGATCGAACGCCAGCAGGTGCCCACCGACGCCATCATCGCCATCCGCGATGGCGCCCGCGCCACGGTGGCGCGCTCCCGCGATCAGAAGGGCCGGGTAGCCGATGCGCCAAGCAAGTCGCTGGTGGAACTCATGCGCGCCGGTCCGGAAGGCATCGGCACCGCCGTCACGACCGAAGGCCAGCAAGTCGCTACCGCCTACACCACCTTGTCGCGCTATGGCTGGGCAGTGATTGTCGGCCGTCCCACTGACAAGCTGCGCGCGGCGGCGTTCGAGCGCATGGGCGTTTATGGCATCGGCATTGCCTTGTCGCTGCTGGGCTGCTTCTTACTGGCGTCGCTGCTGGCCAACCGGATTGTGCGTACCATCGAAGCGCTGCAGCAAGGCGCCGCCGCACTCGGCTCGGGCGCGCCGCTGACACTGGCGCCATCGTCCATCATCGAGATTGAGAACATCGGCAAGGCGCTGGAACAGGCCGAGCATCAGCGCAACGCGCAGGAACGCGAGCGCGCGCAGTTGCTGGATTCGCTGAACCGGGCGCTGGCCAGCCATCAGACTGCGCTGGCCGACGCGCGTGAAGCTGGCCGCGCGAAAGATGAATTCCTCGCGGTGCTGGGCCACGAGCTGCGCAATCCGCTCAGCCCCATCGTCACCTCGCTGGACTTGATGGACTTCCGCGATGAGCCGGGCAACCGCCGCGAACGCGGTGTGATGCGGCGCCAGGTACAGCATTTGCGCCGCCTGGTGGACGATTTGCTGGACGTCTCGCGCATCACTTCCGGCAAGCTGCAGATCGACGCCACGCCCGTCAACCTGGCCGACGTGGTGCGGCATGCTGTCACCACCTCCTCCGGCCAGCAAATCAGCATGTCGACGCCTGCTGCGGTATGGGTGATGGGCGATGGCAGCCGTCTGACGCAGGTGCTCAACAACCTGCTGTCCAACGCGGAACGTTTTGGCAGCAGCGCCACGCAAGTCACGCTCACTGTTGATGCCACCCATGCGCGGCTGGTGGTCAGCGATAACGGCATCGGCATGAGTGAAGAGTTGATGGCGCGCGTGTTTGAACCATTCCAGCAAGCGCCGCAATCCCTCGCGCGCCGCACTGGCGGCCTGGGTCTGGGACTGGCCATCGTGCGCAAAATCGTTGAGCTGCATCACGGCGAGGTCAGCGTGCATAGCGCGGGCGCCGGCACGGGCAGCCGCTTTGAAGTCACATTGCCGCTGTCCGCAGCGCCCGCGCCGGAACCGTCCGCCATCGCCGCGCCCGATGTCGAAGGCCTGCAACTGCTGCTGGTCGATGACAACGTGGATGCCGCCGGCGCCGGCGCCGCTTTGCTAGAGCTGCTGGGACATGAGGTGCGCGTCGCCCACAATGCCGCCGAAGCGCTGGACGCGGTGCGGCAGAAAATGCCGCAGGTGGCGATCCTGGATATCGGCCTGCCCGACATGGACGGCTACGCCCTGGCTGCGGCCATCCGCCACCAGGCTGGCGGCACGCCTCTGCGTCTGGTTGCGCTGACCGGCTATGGCCAGAAAGAAGATATCACCCGCGCCTACGAGGCGGACTTCGACCTGCACCTGACCAAGCCCGCCACCGTGGCCGACCTGCAGCGCGCTACAGCGCCGCTGACTTAGCCCTCACCGCATCAAGGCTGCTGGCGCGCGCAAAGCCATGATGCTGGAGGATCTCCACCAGCTCTTCCGGCGGGCTGCCGAGACGCAGGTTTTCGGCGATCCAGCCATGCCAGTCCGGCGTGACCTCGCGCGCCTCGTCGTCCAGCGTGATGCCGGTGATGATCTTGGCCAGCAGCGCGTTGATGCGGTAGGTGTCGATCAGGTGCTGCACCACGGGATGGCCTGAATACGGGAACGGATACAGCGTGCAGTTACCCGCAGCCGCGAGACGATGGGCATGCATGGCGTCCAGGTTGACGGATTCAGTGGCCTGATCCAGATCCGGCTTGGTGCCGAACACGATATGCATATCCGGCAGCGCGCCGGCTTTGCTGCGCGCCAGCGCTTGCAGATCATAATAGCCGGATGCCGGTGGCCGCGCCGCCAGGTCGCGCATCACTTTCAGCCAGCGGCGTTCGTGATACAGCAAGGCGTGCTGCGGGTCGAGCAAGGAGAGCGGGCCGAAAGCAATCACCTGCTGCACCTCCAGCAACAGGCCATACATCAAGGCACCGTAAGCGCCCATGGACTGGCCGATGGTAACCACCTTGCTGGGCCGGATGGCATCGATCAGCGCCCGCAGGCTCTGCGCCGTTTCATCGGGATGCTCACCCAGTCCGGCAATCGTACGGTGATACCAGCTGTTGCCGGAATCGCGCACTAGCACCTTGTTGATGTGCCGCCCGCTGTTCTGCTCCAGCTTTTTCAGGCGGCCGTAAAAATCGAAATCGGGCCGCTTGTCCCATGAGACGAAGCCGAAGGCAATCACCAGCAGCTCGCCGGGAATGACTTTATCGACCAGCACATCTTCTGTGCTGGTCTTTACGCGCCGGTTATCCAGCGAAGGAATATCGGTGATGGCCAGGGTCATGCACCCAAGCCTACCTTACTGTGGAGTCAACGTCCACCAGTTGATGTTCCAACCGCCCACCCGCACAAAAATCGACAGATCCTGCTGACCCGCAGTCAAATAAACCGTCCCCGTGATGGTAGTCCAGTTCTGCCAGCCGCCCGTATTGGGCACCGTCAGCGCAGCGAGGTCGGTGGCGTTTTTGCTGAGCACCAGCTGGCCGCCGGTGTACGGACTGGCGACGCGGAACTGCAAGTTATACCAGCCCGTCTTCGGCACGTTGACTGGATAGGTCATCCAGTCATTGTTGTCAGTGTTGCCGACATTGAAGCCGCCGCCCGCGTCGGTAGTGGTCTCCATTCGCATGCCGCTGTGACTGGAAAACATCTCTGCCTCGATGCGCTGGCCGGCCTCCGCCTTCCAGTTCATCCAGTACGCGATGCTTTCGTTGCGTACCAGCGGCTGCGTGGCGAAATTGCGGAAGTAGTTTTCAATCGCCGCGTTGGTGGCGCTGCCGACATCCAGCGCGCCAAAGGTGCCGCCGTTGCTGCTGTTGGTGACCATGCCCCAGCCCCAGGAACTGGTATCGCCATTCGAGCCGCCGTAGCTGACTGTCTTGTAGGCCCAGTTGGTCGCGGCCCAGCCGTACATATTGTAGATGTCATAGGTCTTGCGGGTGATCTGGCCGCCGTAGCTGCCGGTCAGCGTCCATGGCTGGAATTCACCGATCAGGAACGGCGTATTCAATGCCGTCAGCTTGGCGTTCCAGTCGCAGCTTTCGCCGGTGCCGTTGACATTGCAGTGCAGCCAGTTGGCGTGCATATTCGCCTGTGCCGTGGCGCCCTGCACTTCGTTCCATCCCCACAGGCCGGGATAAAAGTGCATCCAGAACGCCACGTTGGTGAGGCCGCGCGTGTTCGGATTACCATACGCGTCGATGCCGGAGTTATGGCCCGGCAGCAGGATCACGTGGTTGGGATCCTTGGCGCGCACCACGTTGAACAGCTCATAGGCGCGGTTGGCCAGCGTGGTGGCATCCGTGCCCCACGGTTCGTTGAGCAGGTCGTAGGCCGCAATCGATGTGCGGTTTTTGTAGCGGCTGGCGATCATGTCCCACAGCCACTTGGTACGGTCCCAGTAGGTGCTGTTGGTCCACATCTGCGCCGCGCCGACGCAGCCGTCATGCTGCTCGCTGGCGGCAGCCTGGCCGCCCGCCGCGCCGTGCAGGTCGAGGATTACATACATGCCGTGCTTTTCGGCTTCGTTGATGGCGAAGTCCAGATACTTCCAGGCGTCGGCGCGCAGCGTGTACGGGTGGGCATCGTCTTCCACCAGGCTATACAGGAACGGCACGCGCACCACGTTCATGCCCATGCCTTTCATCAGGTCAAAGTCGCGGCTGGTGATCCAGCTGTCGCGGAATACCGACAGCAGGCGCTCTTTTTCCGCCGCGCCAAAACGGCCAGTCAGCGCAGTCTCCAGCGTGCACTGGTCACCGATGCCGGCGCCGTTGTTGGAGAGATTGGTGTTCATCATCCACATCTCCAGCGCCAGCCAGTTACCGGTGTTCACGCCGCGCAGATTGACACGGTTGCCGGAAGTGTCGACCCAGTACTTGCCGTTCTGGCGGATGCCGGGTAGCGTGACGCCGGTCGCTTCCGGCGTGAAGTTGATCCAGTTGAGATTGAAGCCGCCGGCCTTGGCCTGCAGCGTGAGGTTCTGCGTACCGGCCTGCAGGAACACGTGGGAATTGACGGTGGCCCAGCTTTGCCAGCCGCCGGTGGCGCCGATATTGGCGGTCTCGCTGATGGTCTTGCCGTTCTGCGCCAGCACCACCTGCCCGCCGCCGTTGAGTGAAGCCACGCGGTACTGCACGGTGTACCAGCCGGCGTTGGCCACGTTGACGCTGTAGGTCATGCTGTCGTTGGCGTCGATCCAGCCGACATCGCTGCCACCACCGGTGTCGGTAGTGGTTTCCAGCGCCACGCCGCTCATGCTGGTATAGCTTTCCGCTTCGACCTTGCCGGGTAAGGCGCTTTGCGCGTACACCGCGCTGGCGGCGGCCAATCCCGCCACCGCCACCATCCATCTGATGCAATGCTGCAGTTTCGTCTCCATACGGTCTCCTTGATTATTTTAGTGAAGAACCCTGAATGCGAACTGGAAGCGCTTCCATGTTAGAGTGGAAACGCTTCCATGTTGGCAAGAAAACTATAGCATTGGGGTTTCTGGAGAGTCAATCGCCGCAAGCGTGCGGCGATCGGGAGTGTGGCGGATCAGTGGATTTCGCTATAGAAGCAACGACCGCAGGCCTGGCGGTAACTTTCATTGCCGCCAATGCTGATCTGCTCGCCTTCTTTGATGCGCTTGCCGTTTTCGTCGACGCGGATGTTCATGGTCGCCTTCTTACCGCAAGTGCAGATGTTTTTGATTTCTTCGATATCGTCGGCCAGCGCCAGCAGATACGCCGAACCCGGGAACGGTTCGCCCAGGAAGTCCGACCGTAGGCCGTAAGTGATCACCGGGATGCCGCGCACCTGCGCCAGCTGGTGCAGCTGCTTGACCTGCTCCTTGAGCAGGAACTGCGCCTCGTCGACCAGCACGCAGGCGATCTTGTGTTCGATGGTTTGCAGAAAATCCGTGTTCGCATCGAACACTTCGGTCTCGCGCTGCGGCCCCAGACGCGAGGTGACCTTGCCCACGCCGTAGCGGCTGTCGATAGCGGCGGTGAACAGCCGAACCTGCTGTCCCTGCTCTTCGTAGTTATGCGCCACCTGCAGCATGGCGGTGGATTTGCCTGCGTTCATCGCAGAGTATCGGAAATAGAGTTTTGCCACGTTGTTCTAACAAATAATTTTTATAGCCGACATTATAGCGGCCAGATTACAACGTCCAGGACTGAATCATCCGATGCAGCACTGCCATGCGCACGGCCAGTTGATCCGGCATGCTGGTGCAGCCTGCCCATGCCAGATGTTCACGCACATAGCGGCCAGCGATGGCTACCTTCTCACCTCTCAGATGCCTGAGCCTGTTTTTGTGCAACTTGAAATACCCGTCCCGAATAGTGAGTGGCAGGTAGGACTCCATCGTGTAGGCATCCGTCACCCAGGCACACTCGGTATTGCCATGTGCGGCAAGAAGCTCGTCGAGAATGCGTTTTTTGGCCGAGCGCGGCGACACGCATAGCAGGTCACCTGCGGCGTCCGTCGTAAAGTCGTCGTCCCGGTCCATCACAATCATCAGCTTGCGATTGATGCTGAGCAGTTCAATGAAATCACCGGTATCGCACAAGCTCGCATGGCTCAGCAACGCGCCGCCATACAATGCAAACGCATAATCCACATGTTCCTGATACTGCACCAGGCCATGAGTTTCACAATACAGCGTCAACCAGTGCTTGATGTAGATGCGGTCAGACGGCCCCTCTATCCAGATGATGCCATTACTCTGAGAGATATCCGCCCCCCTGATCCCCAGCGCATCCAGCACCCGGCCTGCCGATTGCCAGTTAAGCAGCCGCTGGGCATTCGCCTCAAACAGCGACACGTCAGCTTGCCAGGCATTACGCTGCTGAAAAACCGGAGAATGGGTGGCGATAAAGAGCTGCAGCCCCCGCTCCACAGTGATGCGCTCCACCTCCTTCACAAGATAGCGCTGAAGGCGCGGGTGCAGATGAACCTCGGGCTCTTCAATCAGGCAAATGGCCCCGGCTGGGACGGCGCCAAGCCAAGCGAACAGGTCTGCAATTTGCCGCCATCCGCTTGGCAAAGTGGACCAGTGTATATGGTTGCTCTGGCGGCTGTCGTCGGACAACAGGACACCGAGGCGGCCGTTATCGTGCTGATAGAACGGCTTGGCCAGCAGGCCTTCGGACGCCTGTCCGCTAATATGAAAGAATTCGTCCAGCTGTTCATTCTCCGACCAGACGCCGGGCAGATGAAGCGCCGCCTGATTCAGCGCCTCGATCATCGCGCTCTCTTCCTGAATTGCAGCGGACGGCCAGGAGCACACCTGGCAGCCAAACCGTGCAAACTGCGCCGTCAACTCCTGCTCCGATATATCGTCCAGCCGCAGCTTGCTCACATTGCGATTGAACGAACACCTTGTGCCATCCTGGTAGCGGCAGAGCAGGTTCAACCACTGCGCATTCAACGCCTCATGGTTGGTCGTCGAGACATTTGCGGCCGAAGGCATGTCATCCGCCGGATGGCTGCGCGCTTGCCCGATCAAGCTGGCCCCGTCAGCAAACGCAAATTCAAATGCGGTCAGCCCCTTGGCCTCCAGGTTTTCACGCGGCAGCGTGGCCAGGATGGCTGGCTGAGCCAACATGCGCACCATATCCAGTAAAGTTGTCTTACCACCACCATTCACCCCGATGACGATGTTGATGTCCTTGAAGTCATACCACGTGCGTTGAGCGCGCCACGCCAGCAGTCGGTGTTCGTCCCAAGAAGCAAACGCGTTGAGGCGGCGTATCCCACAGAACGCCATGGCCTTGATGTGCATATTCGTTTCCTTTCGGCCTGAGCTGCTATTCCATTGCCGATACTATAGCTGCAGGTCTTTGAAAAAAAGAGCATACTTGCCAGAAATACACTTTGGAGATCGTATGCGTAGCCCTGCTTTATTTTCTTTAATCGGCAACACGCCACTGGCCGAGATTACCCGTCTCGATACCGGCGTCTGCCAGCTGTTCCTTAAACTAGAATCGCAAAACCCAGGTGGCTCCATCAAGGACCGTATCGGTCTGGCGATGATTGAAGCTGCCGAGGCCGAAGGCCTGCTCAAGCCGGGCGGCACCATCATTGAGGCGACGGCCGGCAATACCGGCCTGGGCTTGGCGCTGGTCGGGCGCCTGAAAGGCTACCGCGTGCTGCTGGTGGTACCGGACAAGATGTCGACGGAAAAAGTGCTGCACCTGAAAGCCCTGGGCGCCGAGGTCCGCACCACCCGCTCCGACGTGGGCAAAGGCCATCCCGAGTACTACCAGGACTATGCGGCGCGGCTGGCTGCCGAGATGCCGGGCGCATGGTATTCGGACCAGTTCAATAATCTCGCCAATCCGCTGGCGCACGAAACCACCACCGGTCCGGAAATCTGGGAACAGATGGCGCACAACGTCGATGCGATCGTGGTCGGTGTCGGTTCCTCCGGCACGCTGACCGGCTTGACCAACTATTTCCGCAAAGTGGCGCCGCATGTGGAATTTATTCTGGCCGACCCCGCAGGCTCGATCCTGGCGGAATACATCGACACCGGCCATGTCGCGGAAACCAGCGGTTCGTGGGCGGTGGAAGGCATCGGTGAAGACTTCATCCCGTCCATCGCCGACATGACCGCCGTGCGCAAGGCCTACACGATTGAGGACGTGGAGAGCTTTGCCACCGCGCGCGCACTGCTGAAAGAGGAAGGCATCCCCGGCGGCTCGTCCACCGGCACCCTGCTGGCCGCCGCACTGCGCTACTGCCGTGAACAGACCACGCCCAAACGCGTGGTCAGCTTTGTGTGCGACACTGGCACGCGCTACCTGTCCAAGGTCTACAATGACGGCTGGATGCGCGACCAGGGGCTGCTGGAACGCCGCAAGCACAACGACCTGCGCGACCTGATCGGCCGCCGCTTCGACGCCGGAGAAGTCATCAGCGTCACGCCGGAAGATACGCTGATGATCGCCTTCAACCGCATGCGCGCTGCCGACGTGGCGCAGCTGCCGGTGATCGACAAGGGCCAGCTGGTTGGCATTGTCGATGAATCCGATTTACTGCTGTCCGTCGGCGCCGATGCGGAGCGCTTCAACCACGCCGTCGGCACCACCATGACCAAGCGCCTGGAGATCCTGCCGCCCACCGCCGACATGCACGCGCTGCGCGATGTGCTGGACCGCGGCCTGACCGCCGTGGTGGCCGAAGGCGAAAACTTCTACGGGCTGATTACCCGCTACGACCTGCTTAACCATCTGAGAAGGACCTTATCTTGAACGACAAAAAAGCCGCGCTGGCCACGCGCGTGATCCACGCCGGCCAATCGCCCGACCCATCGACCGGCGCCATCATGCCGCCGATTTACGCCACCTCCACCTTTGTGCAGGAAAGCCCCGGCGTACACAAAGGCCTGGACTACGGGCGTTCGCACAACCCGACGCGCTGGGCGCTGGAGCGCTGCGTGGCCGACCTGGAAAGCGGCTCGCAGGCCTTCGCCTTTGCTTCCGGCCTGGCCGCGATATCGACGGTGCTGGAACTGGCCGACGCGGGCTCGCACATCATCGCCGGTGACGATATGTATGGCGGCACCTACCGCCTGTTTGAACGCGTGCGCCGCCGCAGCGCCGGCCATGACTTCACCTACGTCGACCTGACCAATCCTGAAAACCTGCTGGCCGCCATCAAGCCGGAAACCAAAATGGTATGGGTCGAAACGCCGACCAATCCCATGCTCAAGCTGGCAGACTTGCAGGCCATCGGCAAAATCTGCCGTGAGCGCGGCATCATCGCCATCGCCGACAATACCTTCGCCAGCCCCATCGTGCAGCGCCCGCTGGAACAGGGTTTCGACATTGTCGTCCACTCGGCAACCAAGTATCTGAACGGTCACTCGGACATCATCGGCGGTATCGCGGTGGTGGGCGGCGAGCCGCATCAGCAGGCATGGCGCGAGCAGCTGGCGTTTTTGCAGAACTCCGTGGGCGCCATCGCAGGACCGTTCGACAGCTTCCTGGCGCTGCGAGGCGTGAAGACGCTGGCGATCCGCATGGAACGCCACTGCGCCAGCGCGCTGGAACTGGCGCGCTGGCTGGAGCAGCAGGAGGAAGTGCGCAAGGTGTTTTACCCTGGCCTGGAATCGCACCCGCAGCACGCGCTGGCCAAGCGGCAGATGCAGGGCTTCGGTGGCATTATCTCGATCGACCTGAATACGGATCTTCCAGGCGCGCGCCGCTTCCTCGAATCGTGCAAGGTGTTCGCACTGGCAGAAAGCCTGGGCGGCGTCGAAAGCCTGATCGAGCATCCGGCCCTGATGACCCACGCCTCCATCCCGCCCGCCCAGCGTGCAGTGTTGGGTATAGGCGACGGTCTGATACGGCTGTCGGTGGGAATTGAAGATATAGAGGATCTAAAGGCCGATATTCGCCGTTCGCTGGATGCTATTTAGCTGCTAATATCCAGCGCATGGAATTTTTACTCATTATTGTCGGCGTGCTGGTGCTGGGCTTCGCCTATTCGATCGTCGTTGCCAGCGCCAAACCGGTGGTTGGCAGCGATTATTACAAGGTGTCGAAAGACGGACGGGTGCTGCTGGCCGCAGGCAAGAAGGTCAGCGCACTCAAGCCCACGCTGTATCCTGAAGGCTTGAAGGTCAAGCTGCGCGGCGGCACGCGGACCGGCGAATTCTATGTGCACGATCTGGTGGCGGAAGTCTATCTGCCGAATCCGAACAAGCTGCCCGCCATCCGCCACCGCGACGGCAACGTCCGCAATAACAAGGTAGAAAACCTGCAATGGGTGAAAGTGAGCGAAGTCGAACACCCGGAGCAGGCTGAATTCCCGCAGCCCTGATTATTCGCCGGGTTATTCGCCTGGGTGATAGCGGCGTTCCAGATTTTTCTCGACGTCCGCCTTGTAAAACAGCACGTCCTTGAACTCCCCACGCGCGTACATCGCGGCCTGGTCGTAGAAATGCGGCGAGGCCGGATTGCCGCTCTGCCCTCCCGCCAGGATGCTGCGCGCCTTGATGCGCGGCCCAAACTCCACCGCTGCGACAAAGCTGTTGCCACGCTCGCCGTAGATACGTTTTGTCGTCTGCTTGCTGGTCGTGCCATAGGCGGCCAGCGAACCCCAGTTAGCCGAGGCAAAAGGCACCGGCAAGCTTGGTTTGCTGTCGTCGAAGGGCTGCACGATGTCACTGGTTAAACGCTGGAAGCGGTTGATCTCGCCCCATGGCGTTTGCCAGTTGCCGAAATCGCCGGTCAGCTTGTCCCTGGCATGCTCCAGTGCTTCAAGGCGCTGCTGCGGCGTGAGGGCGGCCTGCAGGTAATCCAGCACCTGCACCTCCCTGGCTTTGGCGGCAGGCTGATAGGTGGTCCACAAATCCTGCGCCCAGTAGATCGCCAGCGAGGTTGCGGTCGACGCCAGCGAGTAGCGCATATCCCAGCCACGCAGTGCGGCGATCTGCGGCGCCAGAGAGGACTTGCGCGCATCCTCGGCAGGCAGTTCGTCGTACGCTGCAAACAGCTGCGGCAGCAATGGCTCAAACGCCGGCAACTGGGTGTCGTAGGCTGCCGCGATCAGGCTGTCGATGGTGAAGTTCTTTTTGTTTTCCAGCACACGAACGGCGTGAATGCCGCGCGGGTTCTCGGGATTCATCGACATATAAGCCGGGTAGTCCTTTACCTTCGGGCTGTATGAGCCAGCGGCGGTGTACGGCCAGTTATTGGTGTTCTGGATCCAGCCGTTCTTTGGATTGAACAGCGTGATGGTTTCCTTGACCTCGTGCAGGCCATGCCACTCCGTCGCCGGGTCGCTGCCATCCACCGGATGTTTCCAGTCAAAGCGCGGATCACGGCGCGGGATGAAATTCCCATGGAAGTAAGCGATGTTGCCGTCCGCGTCAGCGTACACGGTGTTGTTGGAGGAGTTGGTGCGCAGCTCCATCGACTTGTAGAAGGCCTTGTAGCTGCGTGCCTTGGTGCGGATGAAGGATTGCGTCAGCGCCTTCAACGGCTCATTCATCAAACGCACGGCGATCCATTTGCCATCCCTGGCGCGCACAATCGGGCCGTGGTGGCTGTAGTAGACACGCACCGTTTTGCTGGCCATGCCATCGCTGGTCTTGTACGGCAGCGCGATATCGACCGCCTCCAGCGGGCGTTGTTCGCTGCCGTACTGGTAGTAGAACCGGCCGTCTTTTTCGATGATGGTTTCGAGGTATTCGTCAATGACATCGCCGCCGCCGGATGTGTGCATCCAACCCACGCGGTCATTGAAGCCCTGATAGACAAAGAACTGGCCCCAGGTCACGGCGCCATATGCGTTAAGGCCTTCTTCGCTATGTACCTGGATCTCAGGCCGGAAGTAGAACGAGGTGTGCGGATTAATCATGAGCAGCGCGCGGCCATTTTTGGTCAGCGCTGGCGCGATGGCAAAACCGTTGGAGCCGCCCGGCTCCTTGTCCAGGTCCACGCCGGCGCTGGACGCCATCAGCACCGGCTGCATCAACGGCGCCTTGGCACCGTTGGCGTAGAGTTCTTGCAGCTGCTTGATGTCGATGGTTTCAATGTCGCCGCCGATACTGCCCTCGCTGAAGCTGAGCGCCATCCACGGCTCGAACCTGGTGAGCAGCGCAGGCTTCACATCGGGATGCGTTTGCAGGTAGTAGTTCAGGCCATCGGCCCAAGCGTTCATCAGTTTCTGCAGCCAGGCGGGCGCGATGGCGTACTGGCGTTTGAGTTCATCGGTATTGATGAACAGCTTCATGCGCAGGTCGCGATACAGTTCGGCCTCGCCCTCCACTTCCGCCAGGCGGCCCATGGCGTTGATGAAGTTGAGTTCCACACGATGGAAGTCATCTTCCGCCTGCGCGTAGACCATGCCAAACACCGCATCGGCATCGGTCTTGCCGTAGATGTGGGGAATACCCCACTTGTCGCGCAATACCGTCACGCGTTGTGCGGCAGCTTTCAGGCGTGCCGCTTCGCTCGCCGGAGCCTTGGGAGCCGCTGCAGGCGCTGCCACCGCCGCGCTGATTGAAACAAAACACATCAAGGCAAACGGGGTATGCAGTCGCTGCATGGACTAAGACTCCAGTGATTTATCAGGCGCTGACCAACTCGGAAATACGGCGTTGCAAGGCGGTGATTTCTTCCAGCAGCGCGGCGTTCTTCTCGCGCAGGGCGATATTTTCGGCGCGCAGCTCGGCGACATCGCTTGGCACATCGCCGTAATCGACGGTGGATGCTGGCCGGCCTTCTTTTGGCTCCTTCTGCGGACGCGAGGCGGCACGCAATTCACGCACTTCCTTGGCGGCCTTTTGCAGCTCCTTCTTGCCGCCGGCGACCGCCGCCAGTTGCTGTTCCGGCGACAGCGACGCTACGTTGGCAGCGGCATTGATCGAAATGGTGCCGGTGCGTACAGCTTCCACCAGTTCGGGCGCTGCCGTTTTCTGGATTTTTTCGATCTGGCCGATGGTGGCCGTGCTCAGGCGCGCGGCGCGGGCGATATCCTCGCGTGACGCCAATGGCATGGCGGCCGGTTTCTTGGCCGGCGCGTCTTCACCTTCCGGCGGCGCGATCTTCGCGTCCTCGGCGGCAGCTTCTGCGGCCAGTTCCAGCGCGCGGGCCGTCATGATCTCTTTTTTGCGCAGCGCCAGCACGCCGCGCTGGTAGTCCGAAATGCTGCGGCGACCGAGGTTGTTATCGATCATCCACAGCTTGACGTCTTCCATGGTCTTGAAACTGGTGTTCTCCGTTACCTTGAACGGGATGCCGTGCTCCTGGCAGATCTGGTAGCGGTTGTGGCCATCTACCAGCACATCTTCCCACAGCACCAGCGCGTCGCGGCAACCTTCCGTCAGAAGGCTGCGCTCCAGCGCCTGGTATTCGCTTTCGGTCAGCGGCTCGATGTAAGCGCGCAGTACGTCATTGATTTTGATTTGCATATCTATCCTTGAATTCCTGACGACAGGCCCTGCCCGCTCGCCGTCCAGCATGCTACACCATCCCGCCGCCAGGCCAAAGGGCCGGCTCACGACATGGTTACTAAGGCAATTTTAAGAAAACCACTTTACTATCACATCCAGTCAAACGTGCTTTCTCCAAACACTTGACCAAAAGCCCCGACAGGTCCCCCGCCTGATCGGGGCTTTGCTTTTTGGACTATTTGCAACACAAGTTCCACTCTAACAACGACATTAAACTGAGTTCATGCTACCTTGGATGCAATGAAGTAAATATTAATTCTTCGGAGAAACAACATGATTGCAAAGATTTCGCTCAAGCTTGCCGCCATCACCGTCGTTGCAGTACTCAGCAATGCCGCAAATGCCGTTGAAACCAGCCTCAGCGGCCAATACGCACTGACTTCCAGCGCCACCGCCGTCGCCGGCCATAGCAATCAGTTTGTCTTCGATTATTCCGTGACCAACCTGGGCCAGGGCTACGCGGGTACCCAGACCGGCCTGGATGGCTTTACCATCTACATTCCGACCGGCGCCCAGGTGCTCAGTGTCACGCCACCAGCGCCCTACGTTGGTAACCCAGGCTTCTGGAGTACCGGCGCCTCGACCGGCCTGGACCTGGCCCTGGGTGGCAGCAACACGACACAGAATATGGTCGCACCGGCCGGCTATCAGGCCTTCACCTTTTGGGGCCAGTACACGGAATCGGTCTACCAGCAAGGCAGCACCGCGCACTTCAGCATCACCTTGGGCAATGTTTCGGTCGGTAACAATACCGTCGGCATTTCTAGCTACTACGGCAATTACGGCGTTCCCTCCGGCCAGAGCTTTGTGAACAACCAGTACGGCAACTACACCACCTTTACCGCGAATGCCCTGTCGGCCGTGAACGCGGTACCGGAGCCGGAAACCTACGCCATGATGCTCGCTGGCCTGGGCCTGATTGGTGTCATTTCCCGCCGTCGCCGCCCGCAGTAATTATTCCCTGCATCAATAAAAAACGCGCTACGGCGCGTTTTTTTATGCCATGATGCGGCTTCAACAATAAGGATTTAACATGGTTAACTACATCATCCGCGTTTCTTACACTGCTGCTAATGCCGACACTTATGACCGTCTGAACGTTGAGCTGGCAAAATACAACGTCGCTGGCGCCATCAAGGCCGACGACGGCAAAGGCTACTACCTGCCACAAGGCGAGTACTGCTACAGCGGGAATGAAGCCATCAATGAAGTGCGTGACGCGGTGTACCGCTTGTCCAGCACCGTCCAGGACGAACCGCAAGTACTGGTAGTGGAAGTCACCACCCTGTCGTGGGCCGGCTTCAAACTCATCGAAGAAGCGTAAGCCTCCGCTTTTTATCGACGGGCCGCAGCTTTCGCAGCGGCCTTGATATCCGCGCAAGACATCGGCTGGCCATTCTTCACAGCCTCCGCCTCCAGCTGCTGGCATCCCTGATAGTTATGCCAGAACACCACCACATACCCCGCCACACCCAGCACCACAGCCACCATCGCTGCTGCCAACACAACCTTTGTCGTTTTTTCAGACGCCATCATTCCACTCATTCAGAAAAACTGGGATGGTAGCATGTGCTTGAGCGCAAAACGGGAATAAAGACCCGCTATTCAGCGGGGCTTGGCGGAATACGCGGATATTAGAAGTGCTTCAAACGCCATTCGCCGCTGCTGCTCATCGTGGAATCCGATGTTCCGTTCATCGTCGCAACATCCGTAGCCTTCCCCTTGTAATGCGTGAGATAGGTCGGGCCAAAAGACGATTTAACGGTAAAATCTGCATTACCAGCCGTGTCAATACGCCCGCTTACCGGCAGACTGACGTTCGGGAAATATCGAGATTTACAACTTCCGCGAATTGTCCCAGTGGCTTCGATATAGATCAAGCAACCGGTCGATTCATCAGAAGTAAACGTATCTTTCCAGGACCCCGCAAAGCGCTCGACGCCCGACTTCAACTTGCCCGTTGCAGCGGTCGAGTAGCTTACTAATTCATCCGTCACACTACCGCTTTTTCCACCTAACACCCCAACCGGAACGACAGTTTCGATATTACATTTTACGTTCATGCCAGACGCCACATCCCGCCAGCAAGTGCCTCTTCGAGTGATCGTGCCGTCTAATTTCTGTAGCGAAGTCTGGAAAACCACTTTAATCGTGTTAAAGCTACCGGCCGCTACTTGAATCGTTTCAGCTGCGACAGCTGTACCCCTGGTTGTCAACTGGCCTGGCATGTCAAGACCGCTGCAACGGCTACCCTTATTGATCGCCGTGGTAGTCTCCCATGACTTATCGACTGTCACGGTCGAAGGGATCTCATTCCACGGTTGTGCATAGACATACACGCATCCAACTAAAGAGTCTTCCACGTTCACTATGCCACCATCAGCAAATTTTACTTGATTGTCAGTATTGAAATACGGAGACCCCCATTGGGTTAACTGAGTGGCGCTAGCACCGCCAATGGGGAAATACGATGTGTACAGAAAATATTCTGGCGTCAAAATAGGGTTGACATTTGCGTCAAACAAACTTTGATGAGGAGCAGTGGAACGGTAAGTGTAATAGTCGCCGGCTGTCGGCAAAGGTTGAGTGCTTGATTGCGACACAGTTGGTATTGAAGGTGTCAGTGGTACATCAGAAGGTGCACCACCGGCTGATCCACCGCCACCACACGCAGTTAGCATGCTGACCACCAACATTGAGATTGCTAATTTCATCATAAAATTTTTATCACCCTGATTGGGACTTAATTTCCCATGCATAAAATATATATTATATTTGCAATATTACTTAATTGCAATTTTCGCTAGCCGCCGAGCGTCGCTACAGCAGCAAGCATTCTGCGATGTGTTTCTCGGGCTATGGCATATAGGCAGACAAGGCAATTGCCGTGACACGTGGTCGCTGAAAGCTTTTCAGCTGCTAAAGTGCGCGGGAATATGCTG
Source organism: Duganella sp. CY15W (assembly GCF_009857555.1). Taxonomy (NCBI): domain Bacteria; kingdom Pseudomonadati; phylum Pseudomonadota; class Betaproteobacteria; order Burkholderiales; family Oxalobacteraceae; genus Duganella; species Duganella sp. CY15W. The sequence continues at coordinate 80,526 of NZ_WWCQ01000005.1, forward strand.
GATAAACACGAATGATCTGTGCATCGTGCGTTGCTGTATAACGAATAGGAAGGGGGGGGGGCTGGTGCCTCGAGCCGGAATCGAACCGGCACACCTTGCGGTGGGAGATTTTAAGTCTCCTGTGTCTACCAATTTCACCATCGAGGCCCACACAAGCCCAATATTATGCCATGAACCAGCCGTAACTGCCAGACAACTATTAAATCCGATAACATGGCATCATTGTCAAGATCGATGCCATGAGGATGTTTATGACTGTTCTGCGCCGCCTGTTGTGCGCCATATTGCTGTTGCCGTTGTTCTGCCCCGCGCTGGCAGCCGCTGCGCCAGCACTGCCCCTCCCCGCCCAAACCACCGCGCCAGCCGCGCCACCGCAAGCCAAGCTGGTACTGGCCGGCCGCACCATCTTCGTGTTCCGCACCGCCATGGCAGGCTTCACGCCGGACGATCGCGCAGAAGGCGCGCGCAAGCGCCTGGATGCCGCCCTCGCCCGCAACGGCGCGCAGCAACCGGGCATCCATCCCATCAACGAAGGCACGCAGGTGATGCTGGACGGCGCGCTGCTGTTTCTCGTCACGCCAGCCGACACCAACCCGCTGGCCGGCGACACCACCGACAGCGTGGCGACAGAGAGCGCGGCGCAGCTGACCAAAGCCCTGGCCGAGCGCCGCGAGCAAGCCAGCCCGCGCTATCTGGCGATTGCCGCCGGCTTGTGCGCCATCGCCACGCTGGCATGGCTGCTGGTGCTGCGCGGGCTGCATCTGCTGCACCGCTGGGTGGGCATGCGCTCGGCGCAGGCGATCAGCCGCCGCCTGAGTCGCGTCAAAGTGAAAAACGTGCGCGTGCTGGATGCGGAGCATTACGTGCGCTTCATGCGCCACGCTGTACATCTGCTGATTTGGGCGCTACGCCTGATTGCCACGTATCTGTGGCTCGCTTTCATACTCGGCAAAATCCCCTACTCGCGCAGCTGGGGTGAGCGTTTGCAGGACTATCTGGTTGACATCATCAGTGGCGTCGCCACCAGCATCGTCAATGCGCTGCCGGGACTGGTGCTGGTGGCAGTCATCATCGCGATTGCGCGTCTGGTGATGCTGACGCTGGGTTCCATCTTCCAGCGCGTGGAAAGCGGCGAGCTGCAGGCGGGCTGGCTGGACAAGGACACCGCCGCGCCTACGCGCCGCATCGCCAACGTGGTGATCTGGCTGTTCGCGCTGGCCATGGCCTACCCTTACCTGCCGGGTGCGCAGACCGCCGCGTTTCAGGGTTTGTCGGTGCTGGTCGGCCTGATGGTATCGATAGGCGCCTCCAGCATCGTCGGCCAGGGCGCCAGCGGCTTAATCCTGATGTACGCGCGCACGCTGCGCAAAGGCGAGTATGTGCGTATCGGTGATGCCGAAGGCACGGTAGTGGAGCTGGGCATGTTCGAAACACGTCTGCGTACCGGTCTGGGTGAAGAAATCGCCATGCCGAATGCCTGGGTGCTATCCAACACCAGCAAAAATTATTCACGCGTGCTGGAAGGCGCGGGCTTTGTGGTCGATACAAAAATCTCCATCGGCTACGACACGCCGTGGCGGCAAGTGCACGAAATGCTGGAACTCGCGGCGCAGCGCACACCGGACATCGCAAGCACACCCAAGCCGTATGTGATGCAGACCGCGTTATCGGATTTCTATGTCGAATACAAGCTGGTTGCCTATGCCAATGCAGAAGCCCCGCGCCAGCGCGCCGAAGTGCTGAATCGCCTGCACCAGCAGATCAACGACGTGTTTGCCGAACGTGGCGTGCACATCACGTCACCACACTTCATCCAGGACTACACGCCGCCAGAGCAGGCCTAATCCTTGATGCGGTCACGCGCGACTGGTGGCAGGCGGTGTTTGAGCAGGCCAACGCGCTGGGCGCGGTAGATGCCGTTGTGGCCGGAGAACAGATAGGCCACCACGCACGCCAGCGCCGCATATGGTCCGATCTCCGGCCCGAATAGTTCAATCGCCATGATGGTTGACGCCAGCGGCGTGTTGGCGGCGCCCGCAAACACGCCGACGAAGCCCAGTCCCGCCAGCAGTGCAAACGGCAGATGCAGCAACGGCGCCATCGCATTGCCCAGGGTAGCGCCGATGTAGAACAGGGGCGTGACTTCGCCGCCCTTGAAGCCGCTGCCCAGCGAGCCTACCGTGAAGATGAATTTGCCGAGGAAGTCCCAGGGCGCCAGCGGCTGCTGGAAAGCTTCCACGATAACCGGGATGCCAAGGCCGATATACCGTGTCCCCAGCCACCACACCGCGAGAGCAACGACCGCGCCACCCAGCATGGGGCGCAGCGGCGCATACGGAATATAACGCTTAATGAATGCCGATGCGGCATGCGTGGACTTGGCGAATGCCATGCCTACCAGCCCAAACACGATGCCTGCGGCCAGTACTGCCGCCACGCTCCAGAAAGTCACCGGCGCGATGGTGCTGATGGCGTAGTGCGTATGATGCACACCCCAAGCCATGCCAACCTGGTCGGCGACGATGGCCGCCACCATGCACGGGAAGATGGCGTCATAGCGCAGGCGGCCGATGGCCAGCACCTCCAGCCCAAAAATCGCACCGGCCAGCGGCGTGCCGAATACGGAAGCAAAGCCCGCGCTGATACCGGCCATCAGGACGATGCGGCGCTCGGCGTGGCGCAGCCGGAAGATGTGCGTCAACTGGTCGGCCAGCGTGCCGCCCATTTGCACGGCGGTCCCTTCGCGGCCAACCGAAGCGCCAAACCAGTGCGAGACAACGGTGCCGATCAGGACCAGGGGCGCCATCCGCAATGGCACTACTTTTTTGGGGTCGTGGACTTCATCGATGAGTAGATTATTCCCCGCCTCCACGCTGCTGCCAACCTTGAGGTAGATCCAGCCGACCACAAAGCCGGCCAGCGGCAGGAACCAGATGATCCAGCGATGCGCCTCACGCCAGTTGGTGGCGAAGTCCAGCGCAAACAAAAACAAGGCCGAAGCCGTGCCACTCAGCACGGCGACCAGGCTGGCGAGCGTGAGCCACTTGCCGATGTAGGGCAGCAGCGCGATTTGTTCCGGGTAGCGAGTTAGCTTCATAGAGCTTTGCATACTAACAAATCTGCCGGGACGGATCAAATCGCGCGCAGCCCACTCCTTCGGTTAGTGATGGTGATGCATGTCGCCGTCACGTTTCACATCCATTGCCTCGGCAGGCCTGGATGGCGGCGCACCGGGAGCGCGTGGCGCGGCCGGCAGTTCGCCCGTCCATTCACGCGCCACTGTGCCTTGTGGATGCTGGTACCAGCCTGGATCTTTGTAATCGTTGCGGGCCAGCCCCTCCCTGACCTTCAACACCGTGAACATGCCGCCCATATCCAGGCTGCCGAAAGGTCCGTGTCCCGTCATCATGGGCAGCGTATTTTCCGGTATCGGCATCTGCATATCGCCCATCGCCGCGCCCTTGTCGCCCATCACCATATAACCCGGCACCAGGTTATTGATCTTCTGCGCCACACCGCTGTGATCCACGCCGATCATGGTCGGTACCGAATGGCCCATCGCATTCATGGTGTGATGCGACTTATGGCAATGGAAGGCCCAGTCGCCCGGTTCATCGGCCACCAGCTCGATCGCCCGCATCTGGCCGACCGCGACATCCGTCGTCACCTCGGGCCAGCGCGCCGCCGGCCGCACCCAGCCGCCATCCGTGCCCGTCACCTCGAAGGTATGGCCATGCAGATGCACAGGGTGATTGGTCATGGTCAGATTGCCCACGCGGATGCGGACACGGTCGTTCTTGCGCACCACCATCGGATCAATCCCCGGGAAGGCGCGGCTGTTGAAGGTCCACAGGTTAAAGTCCGTCATCGTATTGATCTTCGGCGTATAGCTGCCAGGATCGATGTCGTAAGCGCTCAGCAGGAAGACGAAATCGCGGTCCACCGCGTGCAGCTTGGGATCTTTGGGATGCGTGACCCAGAAGCCCATCATGCCCATCGCCATCTGCGCCATTTCGTCCGCATGCGGGTGGTACATGAAGGTGCCTGCATTCCTGGCGACGAACTCGTAGACAAAGGTCTTGCCCGGCGCGATGCCAGGCTGGGTCAGCCCCGTCACGCCATCCATCCCGTTAGGCAGACGCTGGCCGTGCCAGTGCACGCTGGTGTGCTCAGGCAGTTTGTTGGTGACGAAGATGCGTACGCGGTCGCCCTCCACCACTTCAATCGTCGGCCCCGGACTCTGGCCGTTGTAGCCCCAAAGGTTGGCCGTCATGCCGGGCGCGATCTCACGCACGACCGGCTCCGCCACCAGGTGAAACTCCTTGACGCCATCCTTCATCCGCCACGGCAGCGTCCAGCCATTCAGCGTGACGACCGGGTTGTACGGCCGGCCATTCGGTGGCGTCAACGGTCCTTGCGTGGCGGCAGACGACTGCACCGGCGCTTCCGGCACCGACGCCGCGCCAGCCTTGGTCACCATGCCAGCGCCGATCAGGGTCGCCGCTCCACTTAAAAAAGATCTGCGGGTGGTCATGGTTGTACTCCTTTATTGGTAGGCAGACGGCCGCCCAGCGCGGCCTCCAGGTTGGCTTGCGCGGTCCAGTAGTCTTTCAGCGCGGCGATGTAGCCGCTGACGGCAGTGGCCTGCTCGCGCGCGTCGGCCAGCAGTTCAAAGACGCTCATCAGCATGCCGTTGTAGCGCAGCAGGGTCTGATCCGAAATCTGCTTGCGCAGCGGGACCACCTTGTCGCGGTAATGACGCGCCAGATCATACGAAGCACGGTAGTCCGCATAGTTTTCACGCGCCTCGCTGCGTGCATCGACGGTAGCCTGCGCCAGCAGATTCACTGACTGCATATAGGTCGCTTCCGCACGCACGACACGCGCCGAGCCCCAGTCGAACAGCGGGATTTCCAGCGACAGCTCATAGCCACGCGTCGCCGTTGCGCCTTCGCTGTTGCGGACTACGCCCATATCCAGCACATTGATGAAGCGTGTGGTCCTGGTCAGCCCCAGCGTCGATGCCGTTTGCTCGGTATCCAGCCTGGCCGCCTGAATATCCAGACGTTCGTTGAGCGCGGTCTGCTCAATGTCAGCCAGCTCGCGCGGCGCGGCCGGCAGCTCGGGCAGGTGATCCGGCAAACGGTAGTTCACGGCCTGCTCACCGCTCAGACCCAGCAAGCGCGTGAGCTTTTCACGTGCCGCCACCGCTGCCTTCTGCGCATGGACCACATCCGCCAGCGTCTGCGCGTGGTACGCCTGCTCGCGCGCCTGATCGAGCGAACTCCAGTTGCCTGCCTTGCGCATGCGTTCCGCCAGTTCCGCGCTGGCCTGGGCCGATGCCTCAACCTGCTGGGCGTAACTTGCCATCTGCGCTGACGCCACTGCGTCCACCCAGGCGCGGCGTGTGTCCGCCGCTACTTTCAGCGCCTCGTTTGCGACCAGCAGTTTGCTTTGTTCGTAGCGGCGGCCTTCGATACGGCTGGCCATCGGCGCCGTAATCAGGCCGATGAGGTTAAAGGTCAGCGTGCGTTCAATGCCAACCTCGCCGCCACCATGGCTGCGTTTAAAGTCGAGCACCGGATTTTGCAGACGGCCAGCCTGCACCAGGTCCGCCTCTGCCACACCGAGCGACCAATAGCTGGCTTGCAAACCACGGTTGTTCAGCAGTGCGATCTGCACCGCGTCGTCGGCAGCCAGCGGCTGTCCCAGTTTCTCGTGAATGACGGCCGCCAATGCGCGCGCATCGTCGTCATTGCGCGGCAGATGGCCAGCGACACTGGCCTTGGCGCCGGTACGCGCCTCGCTCACGCCAGCGGCGGCGCCAAAGCCGCCATCGCCGGACAGCGATGCGCAGCCGCTCAACAGCAGCACCAGACTGGCGCCACCGGCGAGTTTATACAGACAATTCATGTCCTATACCTCAAAAATCGTTACAGGGAGATCAAGCTTGCAGACGGAGCTTGGGCGTCATCAGGCGTAGCGGCCTTGAGGAGGACGTTCAGGATGGGCCAGATCGACCGCAGGGAGAAAATCAGTGTAGACGACAGCAGCGGAGAGCGCCGGCAGTACCGGCGCGGGCAACGTCAGCGCCAGAACCGGAGCGGCTGCGGCGCAGCATGCCGAGCCACTGCACTTCATGCTGGAATGACTGGATGACTTGTCGCCATCATGCTGATGTGCGGCCTTGAGCATGGCCGCATGATCGTGCGGACCGTCTGGCATGACCATCGCTTGGGTGCTCACCGGCGCCGGAACGACGCACAGCAGCATCTGCGCCGAAGCGTATCCCTGGTAAGGGAGTGCCAGCAGCATGAGCCAGACGACAAAGGATCGCAGCAGAACAGTCATGCGGCTATGGTAACACAAGCCGCAGCGGCCGTTCAGGCCATGCGGACCAGCGGGTTGGCGATGATGTTGTCGATTTGCGTAACCGCTTCCTCGCACGCGGCAGTCAGCGCGTCGTCCTTGTTGGCGCGGACGAACTGCATGGTGGCGCCTTCAAACACTTCCTCGCCATCCGCTGTCTTGCGGGCGAGGTCGCAGCTGGCGCTCCATTGGTGGTCGCCGGTGGGCAGCACGGTCGGGATGATCTCCCAGCCTTTGTAGTGAAGTTGGTCCATGATAGCCTCCTGATCTTGCAAGAAGGCTATCACGGCAGCGGATTGACCGGCGCACGCGTGCCCCGGCCTTGCCGCTGGCTTAGTCCTGCTGCGGCGCGACGCGGCCGATGTTCTCATCCATATTGGCCAGATACCAGGTCAGCGACGTCATTACGGCAACGTGGCGTTTCAGCTCATATGGATTCACCTTGTCCAGCGTGTCCGCTGGCGTGTGGTGATAATTGAAGTAGGCGCTCGAATCCACCAGCGGCTCGAACACCGGCACGCCGGCGCGCTCCAGCGGGCCGGTATCGGCCGCGCCGGCAATGTCGCGGCGTTCAAAGATGCCGGCGCCAATCGGCTCCAGCGCATCCTTCAGCGGTGCGAAGTACTTCACCATCGGCGGCGTAACGCTGCCGATGAAGCCGAATGGACGGCCACCGCCGCTGTCCGACTCGATCGCGGCAAAGTGTTTATCCAGTTTGTCCTTGTTCGCTTCAAAGTAGGCCTTGCCGCCACGGGTGCCGTTTTCCTCGTTCATCCAGGCGATGACGCGGATGGTGCGGCGCGGTTTCAGGTTCAGCTTTTTAAGCGTATCGATCACGCCCATGGCGCCCGCCACGCCGGTGCCGTCGTCGTGGGCGCCGGTCGCCAGGTCCCAGGAATCCAGGTGGCCGGAGACGATCACCACTTCGTCCGCCTTGTCGGTGCCCGGCCAGTCGGCGATGACGTTGAAGCTATCGGCATCCGGCAGATTTTGCGGCGTCAGCGTCAAATGCATTTTCAGCGGACCACGGACTGACAGACGGCTCATCAGCATGGCGTCTTCCGAGGTCACGGCAGCGGCAGGAATGCGCGCGCCCTCCACCACGCCGGTAGCGCCGGTGTGCGGGATGCGGTAGTCAGCGCCGCCGACCGAGCGCACCAGCGCTGCCGCTGCGCCCATGTCCGCCGCCAGCTTGGGACCGGCAAAACGGAAACCGGCGCCATGGCCGTAGGCTGGGCCAGCGTGGCCACGGTTGGCCATCTCCTGGTCGAACGGTACGTCGAACAGCACGATGCTGCCCTTGACTTGCGCGCCCTTGGCCTTCAGTTCTTCAAAGCTGCGGACGATGACAACCGGCGCAGTCAGGCCAGCCGCCGGCGTCGCACCGGAGCCGCCCAACGCAGTCAGTACCACTTTCTGCGTGATGCCTGCCGGACGGCCGGTGTATTCCACCAGTTCCGCCGATTCCGCACCGCGCACCCAGTGCGGCACTTTCACAGGCTGCAGCGTCACCTTGGCGCCTAGCTTGCGCATGGCGTCCGCCACCTGCTCCACTGCGGCGGCTGCACCGGCAGAACCGGACAGGCGCGGCCCCACCAGGTCAGTCAGATCGGCCAGGCGTTCGTACGCCCAGTCGCTTTTCATGGCATTGTCGCGGATCTGGGCCAGCGTGGCAGGATCATTGGCAGGGGCAGCGTAAGCGCCGACGGCGAGCAGGCTGGTGGCCAGAACGGTCAGCGACAGGGAGTTCTTGATGACGGATTTCATGCGGGTCCTGTGTTATAAAAAGAATGGGTAGCAAGATCGTCTTAAACGATAACCTATCATGATGAACTTGTCATCCTGTTGATTTGCTATCCCGCTTACTCTAGGATATAACTTCAACTGCCAGAAGAAAGCGCCTATGCTCAAGGGTCAACTCTGCACCGTCCGTCATCTGCTGACCGCCGATCTGAATACCTTTATCGCATTGGTCAACGACCTGCCCTCGCGCGGCGATTATTTTTCCACCCAGTTCAAATCGCCGGAAATCATGCGCAAGGAGTTTGTGCAGAACAGCTTTGTCACCGAAGACAGCGAGCTGTTTGTGATCGAAGACGCGCTGCATCACATTGTCGGCGTCATCACCCACTTCAAAAGCCGCACGCCGACCACCCGCGAAATCGGCTATCGCCTGTTCGAGTCCAAACTGGGTGGACGCGGATTTGTCACCGAGGCGTGCACGCTGCTGGTGGATTACCTGTTCAACGTTCACCAGTACCAGCGGCTGGAATTGCTGACCGCCCCGGAAAACGTCGCCTCCGTGCGCGTTGCGCAGAAATGCGGCTTTCAGGCGGAGGGCACGCTGCGGCAGGCCTTCTTCATCAATGGCCGTTATCAGGATGTTACGGTTTTCAGCCTGCTGCGCCCTGAATGGGAGGCGCAGCGCCGCCCATCGTGAATTGTTACAAGGCATTACCGGCCAAGCCACTTTGTAAGCATGTGTATAAGGCGTGGTACTTTTCCTGCTGCGGTTTATAGTGGAGTCACTGGCTAACGCATTCATTCCGATGCAGGCCACAGCAAGGGGATTACCATGTTGAGCAAAAAAATGATGGGTGTAGCGTTACTGACCGTAGCAGCCGTATCGTCGTCGGCATACGCAGGCGACCGTGATTTCAACACGGTGGCCGGTGCTGTGGTCGGTGCAGCAATCGGTAACAGCGCTGGCGGCCGCGATGGCGCCATTGTCGGTGGCCTGGTCGGCGCGGCGGTCGGCAACAGCATCCGCACGGATGACCGCTACTATCGCGGCCGTGACCGTGGTTATGTAGAGACCCGCGTCTACACACAACCAGCGCCGGTTTATTATGAGCGCCCGGCGCCTGTCTACTACGAACGCCCAGAGCCAGTGTACTACGCGCCGCCTCCACGCTACTACGCACCGCCTCCGCGCGTGATCTACGTGGAACCGCGCCCTTACTATCGCGGTGACCGCTGGGAACACCACCACGGTCGCTGGGATCGTTAATCCGGCAAGACAGGACAGCCAAAGCATGCTTTGGCTGTTTTCTTTTCAGGGGTGGCTTTTAAGCAGCCGGACGTATGCAGGATAGTCGGCAATCGTATTGTGTCCCGCGCCGTCCACGACCGCCAGCTCCGCCACGCCCTTGGCGAAATGGGTGTGCAGTGCGCGGCTGCTGCTTGATGGGATCACCCCATCCCGTTCGGCCATTACAATCAGCGTCGGCGCCGTAACCTTCGCCGCGTACTTCCACGACTCAAACTTGTCGCGCAAAATCCAGTGCACGGGAAAATACGGGAACCGCGCCACGGCCAATTCCTGGATGCTGTTGTACGGGGTGACCAGTACCAGCCGCGCCACCGGCCGCTCGCTGGCCAACTGCACCGCCACACCGCTCCCGAGGCTACGGCCTATCACTGTGATGTTGCTGTGGTCTTGGGCGACGCGGCCGAACAGCAGCAAGGCGTCTGCAACAAGCGCCATTTCCGAAGGACGGCCCGAACTTCCGCCATAGCCGCGATAGTGCATCAGGTATAGCGTCTTGTCGGGAAACGCTTCGGCCAGACTTGGCAAGCTGGAACTGACATCTTCCGCGTTACCGCCAAAGTAGATGACCGCATCCGCGCTTTTCCTTGGCCGTGTAGAGACCAGAATGGTTTCATCACCGGCGGCCAGCTTCAACAGAGGCACGTCCGGTCTGTGCCGCTGCTGGGGGAAATAAATAAACGATTGCTGCATGAAGTACAGCGCCACACAAACGACGCCATACACCAACGCCAGAAAGATCAGCAGCCTGCCCATCACTTTCCGCAGTATTCCGAGCGTTTGGCTGGTACACGCAAGACCTGATCGACATAATAGGTCAGCGCAGCATCGACGTATTTCGGATCGGGATGCATGGCGGCGAAAGCGGCTCCCTGCTGCCGCCAGATCGCAACGCAGCTCGCCGTACCCGCGGTGCTTTCCGCGCACGCCGTGAAGGCGTCAAAAGCCTGCCGATAGTTCGAAAAAGCAGCGTGGTCCATCGGCAAGCCATGACCCGGTACCAGGGTGTGGAAATCAAGCTGGTCGATCTCGGCCAAGGCCTGGCGCCAGCCTTCGGCACAGCCGGTATCGAAGAACGGCAACGGCACCACCACCAGGTCGCCAGTGAACACCGTCTTATTTGCCGGATCATGAATCCAGACATCGCCCTCGGTCGCGGCATACTTCGCCAGATGCAGACGCAGTTCACGTGCGCCCAGCTGTATTGACATCGGCCCTTTTACCGGCTGGTCGGGAATCAAATTTGCCGGATCGTTGATCGCCTCCAGATACAGCCGCGCATCGGCCTTGCGCTCCTCCGGCACGGACGGGTCGTCCAGCAGCGCTTTGGCCTGCTCGATATTTTTGGCCAGGAAGCCCTTCAAAGCGCCCGCCACCGCCGTACTTGCATACAGCCTGGCGCTGGAATAAGCGGCGCGGATACGCGCATTGCCCGTCGTATGATCGAGGTGCCAATGGGTGTTAATGATCGCGGTGATCGGCTTGTTCTTCGCCTTGGCCACTGCAATAATCTGATCGGTATGAGCGGGATGGCGGCCAGTATCGATGACCAGCAGTTCCTCAGGCCCCTCAAGCACAATCGAATTGCCATCCGGCTGAACGCCCTTGGGCACTTTACCTTCAATAAAAGTGTACGGTGCCGCCGTCACAGACGTCGCCGTCAGTCCGGAAATGAGTGCCAGCGCCACGATCAACTTCATCCCCTTCCTCCGTAGTTGGTGCGCCAAGGTTGTTGACTTGTTAAAATTTATATCAATTTAACATGCCGAAACACGGCTGGGCAAATTTCCGCCACCCTCCGCTAGTGCTTTGCGACGGAGGAACTCATGACGACAGCAGACGCAATCATCGCTTTGGAACTTGGCCATTACCGGCTGCGTGAGCAGATCGGTGGATCGGCGTACGGCATCATCTGGCGTGCCAGCGGGCCGCAGGCGACAAGTGATGTGGCGATCAAATTAATCAATCACGAGCAGATGGCGCGCGCCCTGCCGCCGCAGCGCGAACGCTGGACCACGAGCGCCAGCAATGAAATCGCATTCCTGCAATCGCTGGAGCCATGGGACGAGCGCCATATCGTGCGCTTGCTGGATAGCGGCTGGCACGAAGGCCTGCCAGTACTGGCGCTGGAGCTGATGGGTTCCGATCTGGGCCGGCACATGATCGCGCTGAAAGGCCGCGGCGAAACCGTGCCGCTGCCGCAGGCCTTGGGCTGGATCGCGCAGATGAATCAGGCGCTGGCCAAAGTCCATCAATACGGCTGGCGATATCTGGATCTCAAACCCGCCAACGTGCTGCTGGATACACACCTGAACACCATCAAGCTGGCCGACTTCGGCACCAACCGCGAGTTAGGCAGCCTGCAGACGCACTCCTATGCCGGTACCGCCAACTGGCAGGCGCCCGAACAATTCTTCCCGGCAGACGGCGGAGGCTACGCCACCAGCGCGCGCAGCGACTATTTCTCGCTGGGCGCGATGCTGTATTTTCTGGTCACCAACGGCATGCCGCTGCGCTTCTGCGCGGACTGCGGACACGCGTACCGCGCCCACCACGTTGCCGGCGCCGACCGGCTGCGCGGCATGAACGGCGGCGACATTCCGGCAGCACTGCAGGCCGAAGAAGCAGACCGCTTTGCCGCCGCCATTCCAGCCGCCAGGCGCGACGCGGCACTGGAGCTGCTGCGCGCACTGCTGCATATCGATCCGTCCAAACGTCCGCGCCACGCCATTCAGATCAGCCGCATGCTGCACGCGATCCAGGGCCAAAAGCTGGCGCGCGGCGAATTTGACGCAGCCGATCCAGTCCACGGCATGCGTCGTCCGACAGCACTCAACGGCTGGCAAGCCATGCAGGGGGCATGATGGCGATTGCACTCACACGCGCGGCACAGCCGCATCATCAGGCGCCGCGCCCTGCTCTGGCCAGCGCGGTTGCCCGCACCAGCGGTCTCGCATTCGTGCTGGCCCTGCTGGCGGGACTGTGCGGCTTGCAGGCATTGGCCCTGCTGCGCGCTCCGGCGGCATGGCTGCCGTCTACGATATCCGTCCACCTCAAGCCTGGCGACAGCGTCACCCTGGGGCAGCGGGAACTGGCAGCACCACAAACTGATCGCAACCATCTGTCATTGCACCGCGATGCCGACGGCAGCTGGATGCTGCGTAACCTCAGCGCGTCCCGTCAGGTCATCGTGCAGCGCGACGGCGAAGAACAGCGCCTGGGCAGCATGCCGCTGGACGGCTTGCAGCACTTCCAGATCGACGGCGCGGTGTTTGACGTACGCTCGGCCGATGCAAGCCACGTCGTGTTTACGCGCGATGGCCAGGAATGGCGTTACGACGGTGCGACCTTGTACCGTGACGGGCATGCCCAAGCCAATTGCCCGGAATCGCGTTTGGCCAGCAAGGCCTTATCCACCTGGAATCGCATCGCACCACTGCCGCTGACCATCGCGCGGCCATTGTCATTCGGCGGAAATCTCTACTGCGATAACCGCCTCGGACTCGAGCAGGTCACACCCGGCGCAGCAACGGTTTCACGTATCAACGGCCGCTTGCAGCTATCGGCCGCCAATCCCGACGGCGACCGCGCTGCCGTCCTGCTTGGGGCGACGGATTTACGCAAGCAGGAAGCCACGCTGCAAGGCGTGAACGCGATCATGGTCGGTCACACGCGGTTTCAGCTCTTGGCAAGCGGCGACCAGCTCACACTGCAACCCAGCCGCCACATCAAGTTGTACAGCGAACCGGAACTGAAGCTGCCGGAGCAAATCAGCTGGCAATGGCAGCAGCGCGCACTGTGGAGTGGCCATGCCAGCGCAGTCTGGATCGCACTGGGCGTCAGTACCGTAGCGTTGATCGTCAGCCTGCTCGCAAACCTCGGCAGCAGCGCGCTCCTGGCGGCAGCAGGCATGCTGGCCGCCGGCGTGATCGGGCTGATTTCCCAACGCGCGGGCATGGCGCCCAGTGCTGCCTGCTCGCTGCTGCTGGGCGCAGGCGCGCTCGCGATGTGGCTGATGCTGCCAGGCCGCTTAACGCTCGCCACCGGTGCGGGCGTGGTGCTGCTGGCTGTTGGACTGCTCGCGCAACTGGAACTTGGACTGGGCGCGCCGGAATCCTCCTGGCTGCGCTACTACCAGAAGAGCGCAGCCATGCTGGCGATCGGTTCCGGCCTTGGCGGTTTGCTGCGTCTATGGGCGCAATACCAGGCTGCGCGCAGTGCCCATTTACAGCAGCGTCTCATCGAGTGGCTGCTCGCCGCGCTGGCGGCCATCGCGCTGGCGGCGCTGGCCGCCCAGGTGCTGTGGGGCGACGAAACCGGCGTCTTCGACTTGCAGCCAGTGGAACTGGCCAAACTCGCGCTGACCGCCCTCACCGCCCACTGCCTGGCATTGCGCTTCAACTGGCATAACGGCCCGCAGCGGCTGGCCGATCATGGAACGCGCTGGCTGCAATTGATCGCGCCGGCGTTGCTGTTCCTCGCCCTGCTGGGCCTCGCACTGGTGCAGGTGGATGACTTCTCGCCGTTGATATTGCTGCTGGTCTGGAGCACCGGCACGGGACTGGCCTATGCGCTGGCTGCACGCAACCGCATCCTGGCCGCAGTGCTGTTCAGCGGCGCAGGCATGGCGATCGCCGCCATCGTCTACCTGCGCCTCGTCGGCACCGACGACCTGATACGCTGGGGCTTCTACGCCGACCGCTTCCTCGTCTGGCTCAATCCCGCCGAGCATCCACACACCGGCCAGCAGTTGCTGCTCGGCGCACGCGCCATCGGCGAAGGCGGCTGGCTCGGCGCCGATCACTGGCTGGGCCTGCGCGCACTGGGCCAGTCGGCAGGGAGCGTAGTGCAGATCCCCGCCGTGCAGGACGACTTTGCCGCCTCCTTCTTCCTCAACCGCCATGGCCTGCTGGGCGGCCTGCTGCTGTGGGCCGTGCAAGCTGCCTTCCTGATCGGCGTGGTACTGACCGCATGGCAGGCCTACCGCAACGGCACCAGCGCCCGCAACTTCCGCCAGGCCTGGCTGGGACGCTTCCGTTATTTCGCCCTGTGTGGCGGCGGCGCTTTCGTACTGGGCCACTTCCTGCTGTCGTGGGGAACCAACCTGGCGATCTTCCCCATCATGGGGCAGCCCATGAGTTTTCTGTCGGCTGGTGGCAGCCACCTGCTGTTTTTCCTCTGCCCCCTGCTTACCTTCAGTGCGATATCTTCAGAAGGAGTTTGAATCATGCCGACCTATGTTCAACACGCTGTCCTTGGCCGCATTCCGGACGTGTTCAATGCCGAAGCGATCTGGCAGGCGCCTGGCCTGTCGCTGTTCTCGCGCCGTCCGCTGCTGCGCGACCTGCTGGAGCGCAGCCCGCGTGAGCACCGCGGCCGTGCCGCCACGCGCTGCTTCTCCCATGTGACGCTGGTGCTGCCGCAAGAGGAAGTTGACGACGACTACCATTTGACGCGTGGCGCCCGCGCCCGCGATCTGGCGCAGACGCTGATGACGCTGCACCAAAAGGACTTCGGCGACCTGCTGGGCAGCGATCAGGTGCGCTACGACGTGGTCGGCAACACCTCGCTGGCGCCCGGTGAGATCGAAGTCAAATTTGGTCACGCTGTGTATCTGCCGGCGCCGGACGAAAAAATCCTGTACAACCTGAGCGTGTCGCGTGATAGCGCGATCTGGCATGCGGTGTGCCCGATCTATCCCGACCAGCGGCTGGCCTTGATCGGCGGCGAAGGTGGCGAAGCCAGCGCCGTGGCGCACGGCTGGCCTTTCGGTCCCGATGCCGCCCTGCTGATCCTCAACGACGGCCCCGATGCGCCGCCGGTCGTGCAGATGCGTCCCAAAGACGCTTTCGACTGCCGTTACGATCCACGCAGCGGTTACTACACCATCAAGTCGCTGCGCGAACCGCAAGGCGGACAACGCCTGCTGCTGAAAATCGCGCGCACCTCCGCCACTCCTGCGCGTGCCCGTCAGCTCACAGAAGCCACCGAGGCGGCGCCAGTCAACGCCGCCAAACCAGCCGTATGGCAAAGCCGTTCGCGCACCAGCGAGGCGCCAGCTGGCACCGCACAAATCGACCTGACCGCCGTTCCCGCTGCGGCCAGCCACAAGCCCGCCAACCGCCCCGGCGAGAGCGATGCCACCTACGCTCCCGTATCGCAGCAGCGCGTGAGCCTGGTGGCGCTGGCCTTGCCGCGCCTGAGCCGCTACCGCGACACCGGTGCGCAAGCGATGGAGCTACCGTTCGACCGCGCGCTATCCCTCGCCAACGATGCACAAGCCGCCATCAGTCTCATCGTCGATGTCTCGGACAATCTGTATGCCTGCACGCCCGAAGGCAAACAGCGCGTGGAAGCACCGGCCATGTTTGCGCCTGTCGACGCGCGCGCGCTGCGGCTGCTACCTGCCGCCCCCGAGATGGCGGACCGCTATCGCGCGATAGTCTGCCTTGCGCAGCCCATCAGCGCCGGTGTCGCCAGCGGCGCGCGCTTTACCTTTGGCCGCAGTTCGCCAATGCTGGCCGCCCTGCGGCTGCTGGACTCACCGCGTTTCCTCCAGCGCGCCGATGGCGCAGGCATCAGTGCGGACCGCATCGGCCTGTCGCGCAATGCTTTCAGCTTTGAAGCGGTGGCAAAGGGCTACACCATCGCCCGCCTGAGCGCCACGCAAGCGCTGTATCACCTGGACGACAAGCTGCAATTCGTCGCCAGCGTCGGTGATGCGCCCTACCTGCTGCCGCACGGCCATCATCTGGCCGCCGGCCATTACGTGCTGCGTTTCGAGGCCTGAGATGGATGCGGCCAGACTCTATGCCATCGCCGCGTTTGTCGCGGGGCTCATCATCACGCTGTTCCTGGCGGCGTATCTGACGCCACGCAGCTGGTGGCGCCGTCCCAACGCGCGCGCGCTGCTCATCATGGTGGTGGGCGCATGGGGATTTGGCAGCCTGATTCTGTACGCCACGCACGGCCCGGCGGCAGCAACCAACATCGCATCGCCAGCGCCAGCGCCACCGCCGATCATCAACGCTGCGGCGAACGCCGCACCCGCCGATGACGCCCCAACCGCCGGCCAGGCCTTCCACGTCCATCGCGACCTGAATCTGCGGGCTGCTCCCGGCGTCCATTCCGCCCGCGTGGCCACCGTGCAGGCAGGCGCCCTCGTCACGCCCACCGGTGTGCACGACGGCGACTGGTGGCAAATCAAAACCACCATCAACGGCCGCGAGGCCAGCGGCTGGGCCAGCAGCCTGTGGCTGCGCCGGAGCGGCGAATGACACACCAGGCCCCCACCACCGCCGCGCTTTCAGCTAAGCTGTGGCCTTTCGCACCCCGCGCTGCGGCGCCAGCCCCGATGACACGCATCACCGACCAACTCAACTTCGGCCCCGGCCTCGACGTCGCTGCCCGCAGCGCGGCCAGCATCAGCAAACTGCAGGTGCCGGAAAATCAGGACAATCTGCTCATCATCGACACCACCGGCCGCGCGGTCCTGCTGCTCGACCAGAAACCGCATGCCACCCAGCTGCCCGACTGGCCCGCAGGCCACGTGCGCCTGGCCGTCCTGGATGGCATGGGCGGCCATGGCCACGGACGCCAGGCTGCGGAAGCCGTCGCCACCGGCTTGCTGCGCATTCCCGCTTGCAGCACGCTGGAACAACTCGGCGCGCGCCTGGACCAGCTGCACCTCGACCTGCAGGCCCACTTCAGCCACCCGGGCGATCATGACAGCTTCCGCCGCCCCGGCACCACACTCACGCTGCTGGAGATCCCGCCCGGCCAGCCGCCAATGCTGTTCCACGCCGGCGATTCGCGCCTGTACGAAATCACCGGACAACACGCGCGGCCACTGACGATCGACCACGTACCCGCCACCGCCTTTGCCATGCATGGCCTGCTGGGCGAACAGGAATGGTGGCAGCAGGTGCACGGCGAGCACCGCGCGCAGATCTCCCAGGCTTACATCCTCGGCAACGCCTTCGCCAATCCGCAAGTCCTGGAAGATGGCCTGATGCCGCTGCACGCTGCCAATCTGCCGCCGTTCCTGCAGCAGTTGGCCGACCGCCGCGCCATCCAGGTCCGCGCCGACGCTACCTATCTGCTAGCGACCGACGGTTTCTGGGCTTGCGCCGATCCGCAGCCGTGGATAGAACGCTGGCCCTCGCTGCTGAACCAGCCGGCCGGCGCCGCGCTCGACGCCCTGTTCAGCGACTACGCGGCAAACCCGCCGCCGCAGCTCCACATCGACAATCTTAGCGCTATCGTGCTGCGTTTTTCCGCCGCCACGACCGGCTGCAACGTTGACGAAACAGCATTACCTGTCGCACCAATGCCCGCGCATTTTTGATATGTGCACAGGGAGCCGCAAAAAGCTGCAAAAAGTCGTTGCAAAGTTTGCCAAACAGAGCGGAAACCGCATAAACTGACGGGTATCCCATCGGTCGGTTTGTCATGAAAAAATGCAGTAATGCCCAGCACCCGCATTGCACTTACTGGGTCTTGCCTGGAGCGCAAACTTGCGAAGGCGGTCACGCCCAAGCAGAGCCTTCCAGCTTTGACCTGCTGAGCGCCTTGCGCACTACCCGTGCCGCCTCCCCGGCCACGGCGCTGGATGCCGTCCCTGCTGCGCAAACCGCCCCGTCCAACTACGCCAGGCCACTGCAACGCGCTCACGCCGAGCGTCCGCAACTGCACATCAGCGGCTTTGATCCACGCGCGGCCGGCGGCCGTCAGACGCTCAAGATGGAACTGCGCGGCATGCCGGACGCCTGCGCGCCGCAACTGACGCTGCAACTGCAATCCGACCTGATTCCCAACGGCGCTTCGCGCCAGCACTTCGTGCGCGCGGTTGGCGGCGAATGGCGCCCGGTGTTTGTCGAGTTCTCGTCGCGCGGCAAGGAGCATGGCCAGTACCAGATCAGCATTGAGCTGCTTAGCCAGCACACCGGCATGGCGGCGCGTAAATGGGTGTGCACCTTCGTCATCCTGGTGCCGCGCCTGGATGCGACCCTGACCGAAATCCACCGCATCTTCCTCAGCACGCACAAAAACGTGCGCGTGATGGCGGATGACGCCTCCATCGCCCGCGTCAGCGCGCAAGGCGGCGACAGCCTAGATATCGACGTCACCGCCCGCAACGCGGGCATCGCCCATCTGGACCTGAATGCGCCAGCCGGTAAAGTGGACCTGGGCTTCTCCACCATCGCGTGGGATGAAGACCTGATTGAAATCGACATGCCGCAAGCCGCAGCGGTGCATCCGCATCCAAGCCAGGCCGCTTCGCTGGTCAATGCCGCGCCGGAAGCCGGCGCGCAGCGCCAGATCCGCCTGTTTGCAATGGACGACTGCGTCATTGGCCGTTTCGAACTGGTCGATCCGGAATCCGACGTGCTGCTGACCCACTACACCGCCGACGGCCAGGAAACCAATGGCCTGACGCGCCGGTTGTCGGGCCGCCATGCCATCATCCGCCGTTCGGGCCAGGGGTTTGAGATTGAAGATGTCTCGCGCTACGGCATCCTGCTGGATGGCGTGTGGCCGGGCAAACACAAGCCGACCGCGCTGCGCCTCGGCATGCGTATCGAATTCAGCGCAAGCATCAAAGGCATCGTGACCTTGTCGGTGTCGGCCATCATGCCGCATGGCGTGATCCTGCACCGCGTGGACCATGGCGCCAATGCAGAGAGCTTCTACCTGCTGGCGCCCAATACCCATCCGGGCTATCCGGTGAAGGCGTTTGCCGCCGCGCCCCATGCGGCCGCACTGCCGTTGCTGTTCCACCGCGACGGCGGCTTCTGGCATCTCGATCAGCTGACCGGCAAGGAAACCGCGCTGGCGCCGACCGTCTCGCTGGATAAGCTGAGCCGCGTGCCAGGCCACACCCGCTTCGCCAGCGATGCGTATCCGGAACACTGGATCATCCGCACCGGCGCCAACGACATTTACAGCACGGTGGCGGCGAACGCCATGTCCACCGCCTGAACCTCGCTTACGCTGCCGGTTTCTTCGGTGGCAGCGGAATCCACTCGGTTTCACCCGGCACTTTAGGGAAGCGTTGCGCCTCCCAGTCCTCGCCCGCCTGCACCACGCGCTCCTTGCGCGACGAGACGAAGTTCCAGTACATATAGCGATGGCCGTCCAGCGGCTCGCCGCCAATCACCACAAAGCGCGCATCGCTGCCTGCCTTGACCTGGCGTGTGTCCGCAGTGTTCAGCAGCGCCATGCTGTGCAGGGCCAGTGCGGCGCCATCCACTTCCAGCTCGCCGCTGATCGGATAGATGGCCGCTTCGGCGGGCAGGCCATCCAGCGCCAGTTGCGCACCGGCTTTCAGGGCCACGTCCAGGTACAGCGTCTGGCTGTAGGTTTGCACCGGCGAGGTCAGGCCGAAAGCGGAGCCAATCAGCACGCGCACATCGGCGCCATCCAGCTGCAATTCCGGAATGGCGTCGGATGGCGTGTGGCAGAAGCCCGGTTCATCCTCTTCATGCGCGGCCGGCAGCGCGGCCCACAGTTGCAGGCCGTGCGTGCGGTGCGGTACGCCGACCAGGTCTTTCGGCGTACGCTCGGAGTGAACGATGCCACGGCCGGCCGTCATCCAGTTGACGGCGCCCGGTTCAATGCGCTGGTAGGTACCCAGGCTGTCGCGATGGTCCATCGCACCTTCAAACAGATAGGTCACCGTGGCCAGACCAATGTGCGGATGCGGGCGCACGTCATGGTCGGCATCCACCGGCACATCCACCGGGCCGAAATGGTCGAAGAAAATAAACGGACCGACTGCCTGCTTCACTGCGGACGGCAAATAGCGGCGCACGACAAAACCGCCGCCCAGGTCTTTCTCGTGGCCTTTCAGCAGATTCGAAATGGTCATGGCCTTATCCCAGTACGGTGGTCACTTCGGTGGTAACAGAAGTCATCAGCTTATGGATCGGGCATTTCTGCGCGGCGGCCAGCAGCTCCGCGCGCTGCGCCTCGGTCAGATCGCCGGTGACATGCAGAGTGGCGTTGAGGCGGTAGATACCCTGGCGCTCTTCGCTGGCATCGCGCTCCATGCTGACCTCCACATGCTCCAGCGGGATGTTCTTGCGTTTGGCATACCAGACCACGGTCAGCGCTTTACAGGCGCTCAGCGCGGCGTCGTACAGATCATGGGGTGATGGGCCGGCGTCGTTGCCGCCTTCCGCTTCCAAGCCGTCGGTGGAGATAATGTGATTGCGCACATGGACGATGTGGCGCATCGGCAGGGATTGATCTCGCAGGGCTTTGATAGTCATTCGGTGTTCCTTGTAGGCGGTGAATCAAGAACCCACAATGTACACCGAATGAGAGGCTTGCGCTTCTACTAAAAGGCTACGCGCCGACCAGCACCATCGAGAAGTCCGCACCCGACTGGCGTAGCGCCTTGAGACGCGTATGCTCCGGATCGTTGTACCAGGCCTGCGCATGTTCGGCCGATGGGAACTCGATCACCACCATCGCCTCCGGCAGCACTGGCGAGCCTTCCAGCGTTTGCGGCGCGGTCTTCGCCAACAGCTTGCCTCCATGCTTTGCGGTCAGTGCCGGCATATGCGCGCCGTACTCTTTTTGCCATTCCGTGTTGCGCAGGGTTACGTATCCGATTGCGTATGCTGCCATGATGAACCTCCTGTGATGTGTTTGAGGCTTCATTATCATCACAAGCCGATTCGACATAAATGGGCTAGAATTTCACTCACTCCTAACAAATAGTTTCGAATATGAGCGACAAGCTACGCAGCATGGAAGTCTTCACGGCAGCGGCGACGGCAGGCAGCTTTGCGGCAGCGGCGGAAACGCTGGGCATCTCCGCCGTCATGGTGGGCAAGCACGTGCAAGCGCTGGAGCAGCATCTGGGCGCGCGCCTCATCGAACGCAGCACGCGCCGCCAGACGCTCACCGAAATCGGCGCCGCTTACCTGGAGCGCTGCCACGACGTGCTGGCCAGCGTGGCGGCTGCGGACCACGTGGCGGAAAACCTGCGCGCCGAACCGCAGGGCAGCTTGCGCATCTCCGCACCGGCTACATATGGCGAACACAAACTCACACCCGTCATTGCCGAGTACACCGCGCGTTATCCCAAGGTCAGTATTGATCTGGTGCTGAGCAACCGCGTGATCGACATGGCCGAAGAAGGCGTGGATGTCGCCATCCGCTCCGGCCCGGTTACCGACACCAGTCTGATAGCGCTGCCGCTGGCGCCGGGGCGCATATTGGCCGCCGCCAGTCCCGCCTATCTGAAGAAGCACGGCACGCCGCGCCATCCATCGGATCTGGCCAGGCACAACTGCCTGGTGTTTGCGGGGGCCAGCACCACCTGGCGTTTCCGGCGTGGTGAAGACCTGGTCGAAGTGAAGGCGCGCGGCACGCTGGTCAGCAATACCGGCGCCTCGCTGGTGATGGCCGCAATTGCCGGCATGGGCGTGATCGTTCAGGCGGATGCATTGATGGAGCCGGCCATCGCGCTCGGGCAGCTGGTACGGCTGCTGCCGAAATGGGAGCTGCCGTCGCGCGCCATGCACATCCTGCGCCGTCCGGAAGCCCGCCCCAGCGCCAAGGTCCGCAGCTTTGTCGACTTCGCGCGGGAACGCCTGAGCTAACCCAGGCGTTTACCATCGGCGGCGGCCTTCCGGCCGGCGCCGAACCAGCTTAACGGTCGTTTGCGGCGATCAGGCGGTACACGACTGCGCCCAGCAGCGCGCCAATGATCGGTGCGACCCAGAACAACCACAACTGGCTGGTGGCCCAGCCGCCTACATACACCGCCACCGCCGTGCTGCGGGCAGGATTGACCGAAGTATTCGTCACCGGAATGCTAATCAGGTGAATCAGGGTCAGGCACAGGCCAATTGGCAGCGGTGCGAAACCCTGCGGTGCGCGTGCATCGGTGGCGCCAAGAATCACGACCAGGAACATCATGGTCATGACGACTTCGCACACCAGCGCCGCTGTCAGCGAGAAGCCGCCCGGCGAATGTTCGCCATAACCGTTGGAGGCAAAGCCGCCCGCCAGATCAAAGCCCGCTTTGCCGCTGGCGATCAGGTACAGCACGCCGCCGGCGACAATCCCGCCCAGCACTTGCGCCACAATGTATGGCAGCAGTTTATTGGCCGGGAAGCGGCCACCTGCCCACAGGCCGATCGACACAGCCGGATTCAAATGGCAGCCAGAGATGTGGCCAATGGCGTACGCCATGGTCAGCACGGTCAGGCCAAAGGCCAGTGACACCCCGGTAAAGCCGATACCCAGGCCAGGGAAAGCCGCCGCCAGAACGGCGCTGCCACAACCACCCAATACCAGCCAGAACGTGCCAAAAAATTCTGCGCCATACGATTTCATCGTCTTCCTTTCAAAGTTAAAAAATGGCCTCACTGAGGCCTGTTCATTTTTGCGGTAAGCGCCGTAATAAACCCTTGGTCCAGTCCCTTTGCGCCCGGCGTTTGCTCCGCCAGCTTCACTCTCTTCCACGCGCTGGCGTAGTCGCCCGTGTAGAACAGCACTTTTGCGTAATCCATCTCAAAATCCATGTCGCCGGCAGCCCCCTGCGCGGCTTCCTCGAACAGCGTCAGCGACTGCTGCTCCCTGCCGCTGCCCGCTTCCACCACGGCCATGCCCCACAAGGCGACGGCATTCGACGAGTCGATCAACCATGCCTGGTTGAAGCGCCGGATAGCGTCTTGCGGCTTGCCTTCACGCAGAGCCGCCCAGCCACGCCCCGCGAGCTGGCTGGCCGCAGTTTTGCGGTCGCCTTTGTAGTACTGGTCTACCCCGGCAAGGAATGCGTCATCCGCGGCTTTTTGTGCAGCGGTCTTGGGGGCCAGTCCGTATTTAGGCTGTAAACTGAGATCATCAGCAGCGCATACGCTGTGCAAGCCGATTAGCATGAGGAAAACAATAAAGATCTGTCTGAACTGGTTTTTCATAGACTCCCCTGAAGTCAATCGCCCTGCGCTTTTCTGCAGAGCGCTGCACCTTGCCTCCGTTGAATAACGCTGCAAGAATATCAGCTGACAGATAAGCAAAATGCACAAATTGTCACTATTTCAAATGGATAAACGAGTTGAATTAAAATTAATGGAAGGCTGGCTGCGTGCGCGCTCGATCGCGCGTGGGTTGCCACTGCCGGTGCACGACCGCGGCGGCCTGCGGGTCGATACCGGGCTGCCGAACGAGCAGCGCCGCTATGTCTTTACCGGCCCGTCGCCAGCCATCACGGAGCTGGCGCGCGACATCAACGAGCCGCGCGTCTTCATCAAGATGTGCGGCACGGACGCACGACTGCTCTCGCTGGTCACGCCAAAATGGCAGATCCAGCCAGGCGCCTACCTGATGACCAAGGAAGCCGGCCGTAACCCGGTGCCGTCACTGCCGCCGGGGTACTGGCTACAGCTGCAAACGCAGGATGGCATCACCACCGCGCGCATCTTCGCTGAAGACGACACGCTCGCGGCCAGCGGCTACGCGGCAGAATATGAGGGAGTGTTTGTGTACGACCGCATCACCACGGTGCCGGAACATCAGCATCAGGGCCTCGGTGCGGCGGTCATGGCGGCGCTGGGAACGGCGCAGCAGTCACAGGCCGCGCAGCGCATGCTGGTCGCAACCGAAGCAGGCCGCGGGCTGTATTTGACGATAGGCTGGAGCGTGCGTTCGCACTACTCCACGGTGGCGATCACACCACCTTTTTAACGAACTCGGTCTTGAGGCTCATGGCGCCAAAGCCGTCGATTTTGCAGTCGATATCGTGGTCGGCATCGACCAGGCGGATGTTCTTCACCTTGGTGCCGACTTTGACCACGCCGCCGCCACCTTTGAGCTTCAGGTCCTTGATGACAGTCACCGTGTCGCCGTCCTGCAGGACGTTGCCGACTGCATCGCGGTAAACGCGTGCGCCCTCTTCGGCGGCGGGTGCCGCACCCGCCGTCCACTCATGGGCGCACTCAGGGCAGACCAGCTGGGCGCCATCTTCGTAAGTGTATTCGGAACTGCATTTAGGGCATGGTGGCAAGGCGCTCATCTTGAATCCTGACTCTCAAAGCCCGGCAGTATACCTTATGCAAGCTTGCGGGCGATGCGGAAGCCGACAATGTCATTTGCCAGCACCGCCGAAAAACCATTCCGCACCGCCGAACGCAGATAGCGCGGGTTGTACAGCCACGAGCCGCCGCGCAGCACCCGCCGGGCAGTATCACCGCCCTCTTCCCAGGCGCTGCCGTCGACCGGCGCACCGACGTAATTCTCATGCACCACGTCCTGCGTCCACTCCCACACGTTGCCGTGCATGTCGAACAGCCCCCACGGGTTGGGCTGATATGCGCCGACCTTGCTGGTGCCCTGCACGTAAGCGCCACGCTGGCCGCCGTTGTAGGTGTAATGGCCGTCGTAATTGGCCTGCTCGGTGCTGATGGTATCGCCGAAGCTGAATGCGGTCTTGGTGCCGGCACGGCAGGCATATTCCCATTCAGCTTCGGTTGGCAGCCGATACAGCTGGCCGGTTTTACCGGACAACCAGCGCAGATAAAGCTGCACGTCCATCCAGCTGACGCCGACCACGGGATGGTCGTCCGTCTGTTTAAAGCCCGGGTTCAGCCAGTCCGTATCCGATTGCGACTCCCAGCCGGTATCCTTGACGAAGCGCCGCCATTGGCCCACCGTCACGGGGAAGCGGCCCAGTGCAAACGAATGCTCGATGCCGACCCAGCGCAACGGCAGCTCGCGCTCCAGCCAGTTCTTCTGCGCGCCGGCCTTCACGGCCAGCGCCTGCTCATGTTCGTGAGAGCCCATCTGGAACCGGCCCGTTGGAATCAGCACCAGGTCCGGCCCCACGCCGGTGCCATCGAGGAAGCGGTCGCGCAATATGCCGTTGGCATCGGCCACCGGGCTGGTGGGCGTCGGTATCATCACCGCCAGTTCAGCGGCATGGCGTTCGGCCTGCTGTTTGCGGTGACGTTCCTGCTCCTGGCGATAGGCGGCTTCCGCCTTCAGCTGTGCAGCCTTGCGCTGCTGCTCCTCACGTTCTTCACGCGCCTTTTTAGCATCGGCATCGCGGCGCGCCTGCAGCTGTTCGCGCAGTACCTGCTTGCGTGCTTGCGAGGCGGCTTCGGCCTCGGCGCGCTGCTTCGCCTCCAGCGCGCGGCGCTGCTGATCCTGCCGCTGCTTTTCGGCCGCAGCTGCCTGTATCTCGGCCTGCCGGCGCACTGCCAGCTCCAGCGCCTGCGTCTTGCGCTGCTCTTCGACCGCGCGCGCCTGTTCGGCCTGGGCGGCCAGTTCCTTCTGGCGCTGCTGCGCGCGCGCGGCCTGCTCCAGCGCCTCCTGCTCCGCCTGGGCCGCCAGCTCCGCATCCGTCGGTCCGGCAGCGTTACGCAACGCCGCCAACAGCTCATTCACCGACGCCGGACGACGCTCCTGCAGATAGGCGAAGCCTTCCTGCAGCACTTTCCACTGGCGTTCATTCAGGCCACGTGGCGGCGACGGATGGAAGTCTGCGGGGCGCATGTCATCAAACGGCATGCGGCCTTCCAGCAGCTGGTAAATCATCACCGCAACGGCATACACGTCCAGCTTGGGCGCGGGTTGACGCTGATGGGTTCCCGCTTCCGGCGCGCGATAGCCTGCAGTGCCGGCGTTCGGCGTCTGCAAGCCAAGGCTGCTGCCCGCACTGCGCGCACGGGAAGCGATGCCGAAGTCCAGCAGCTTGACCTCGCCGCGCTGCGTGAGGAAGACGTTACCCGGCTTGATGTCGCGGTGAACCAGCTTGTGCTTGTCCCATGCGTATTGCAGCGCATCGCCGATGGGCGACAGCAGCCGGTACACCGATTCCAGCGGCAGCGGTCCCTGTTCGGCCAGATAGGCGTCCAGATCCTGGCCTTCCAGATACTCCATGATGATGAAGTAGCTGGACGTCGCCGGGTCCTGCGCCCATTCGTACACGCGGACGATATTTTCATGCGCCAGCTTGCGCGCCTGGGTCGCTTCCTCGATCAGCAGCTTGGCGTGGGTAGCGCTTTGCGTCAGCTGCGGCGGCAGGATCTTGAGGGCCACCAGCTCGCTGTGTCCCAGCTCCGCATGCGTGGCAAGGTCGGTAGCCAGCCATACCTGGCCCATGCCCCCCATGCCGATCAGGCGCTCCAGCCGGTAGCGGCGATTCTGCGGACCGATCTCCTGGCCCGTCATCAGGCCCAGTTCCGTGCCCTGGCGGGTTGGCAAAACCACAGGCGCGGCGCTGCCTCCCGGCGGCGCATATTCCGCATCCAGGATAGCGTTTTTGCGACGGTCGAATTCTTGGAGACTCAACAAACCGTCATCATGTAAGGCCCGCAGTTCACGGATCTTGTCTCTTGCTGTCTGCATCTTTACTCAGTCAATTACTGCACGGGTGCGCCGCATTCGGCGCAAAACTTGTCATGTTCACGGCCTGCCGGGACCACATGGCCATTGGCGCAGCGGCGCACCGCAGGCGATGCGTGATGGTGATGCACCGGTGCGCCAGCCTGCGCCACGCCGACGCCCAACTGGCTCTGCGTATTCAGGGCACTGGCGCTGGCGGAATTCTGAATGTTCAACAGATCGATTTGATGACGGCGATCCTTGTCCAGCTCCGCATCGCGATGCGAACGTTCTTCCAGCACGCGCTCATACGCCATGCGCGCGGCCTCCACCGGCGAGACGCCATGCTCCGCCGCCACCACCTGGGCCAGCGCCTGGATCTGCTCCGGCGTCATGCCACCCTGGATTTGCAGCTTCATGATCTGCGCCACGGCCTCCACATTCGATGGTGCGGCAACAGCGGCAATCGCGATGTCGCTCAGGCGCGTCATGGTTTCCATACGGCGGATTTCATGGTCTTGCTCCGACTGCTGCACGCTGAACGCTGCTGCGCGCTCCTGCTCAAACTTGCGCAGCTCGTGCTGCCACGCGGCTTCCTGCTCCCGCTGTTTCAGAATCAGGCGCTGCTCATCCACTGCCAGCTGGTCCAACATTGCCTGCTTGGCGTTGGACTGGTTCTGGCGCGCATGGACGCCATCGGCTTCGATGGTGCGCAGCAGTTTTTCATACTGCGCCACCGCGTCGGCCTGCGCGCCCGCGCGCTTGAGGTCTTCGATCTTCTGGTTAATCTCGGCCACCTGCACCGCGTTGCCCGCATCTTTGACAGCGTCTTCGCGCAGCAGCTCGCGCTGACGGGCCAGCGCCAGCTGGTCCTCCCATTCCTGCACGCGCTCGGCCTCGCGGCGGCGGGCAGCATTGGCCATCGTCATGCCCTGAATCCGGGCCGCGTGCGCCTCTGCCTCAATTTGCAGCTCGCGCGCCTTCTCGTCCTTTTCGCGCTGGCGCAAGGCGGCCAATTCGTTGCGGCGATGCGATTCGTCTTCGATCTGCAATGCCTGTGCAATCTGGTTCTCGATCGCCTGCTGGCGCAGCTGGTGCGACAGACGTTGCTGCGCCAGCTGCCGCTGTCCGGCGGCGGTCTGCTGCAGCACTTCCAGCTCGGTACGCATGCGGATCTGCGCCAGGTGGCGTACATGCTCCCAATCCGCCTGCTCGCCCTGGCGATGCGATTTATTGCGGGCCAGTTCATGTTCCAGGTCCGCCAGCACCGTACCTGCGCCTTTATCGACGGCGACCTTGCGTGTTTTGGATTCCATGACGCGGCTGTAAAGCTCCACCTCGCGGGTGCGCAAGGCCTGTACGCGTTCCGCCTCCTTCAGCGTCAGTTCAGCCTTGTTGACGCTGGCGTCCTGGCGCAGCTCGGCGCGGCGGAAGTCGGAATGCATCTTCTGCTCTTCGCGCCAGATCGACTGCCACTCTTCCTCGCTGTAGATCTGGTCCAGCTGCTTCACATGCTCCAGCTGCACATGGCGCTCGTCCGCCACCAGCCACAACGTCCCGATGCGTTCCCGGTTATGGTCAAATTTATCGTGGCGCAGGGCTGCGGTTTCCACGGCTTCGACAGCCAGGCCATAGCTGGCCAGGCGCAGTTTCAACGCCGCTTGCAGACGTTCATTCAATTGCAAACGCAGTTCCGCATTGTTGGCCATCTCGCGCATCGAACGGCTGCCGACAAATTCCGCTGCCAGCTGGCGCACCGAGGGCTCCAGCAATTCGTGCAGATGCAGGGTACTCACCACGCCCGGCACGGTCATGAAATGCTGCGCAAACGCAGGCACGTTCTCGATGCGGATGGCGACCGTGAAGCGGGCCGATATTTTCAGATGTTCTGCCGTGTGCAGGTCGCTGAACACAAACTCCACCGGCAGCGGCAGGCTGCGGGTGATGAGGATTTCCGCATTCTGGTTGCGTAGCAGATGGTTCAGGCGCGTGAAGAAGCCTTCAATCTCGTATTCACCTTGCGGCACTTCGGTGGCTTTATCGGCCTGCAGGATGTAGGCACGCGTGGTGGCCGGTACGCGCAGCGTTTTGGTGAAGATGCCGGACAGCGTGCTGACGCCAAAATAGACGGCCAGCTCATTATCGCCAGGTATCCAGCGGTTGTCGCGCAGGACTGGCTCGCTGCGCGGAGCGCCCAGCGTCAGACCGCAGTGCTTGCAGTAGTCCGTCTGGCCGTCGTTTTTGTGCTCGCACCGCGGGCATTTAACGCCGCCAAAACCAAACTTTTGGAACATGTCAGACTCCTTCTACGATTCATCTTCCGGGTCGCCCTGCGATCTGCCCGATTTTAGCAGGGCGCGCCCGATTTGCTTCTTGCGCACGGTTTAAATCATGCCGATCCTGTCGATGCAGGCCAGACTGGCACCTTTTTGACGCAGTCCAGCCGCAAATCCGGGCGGCAGATGCTCTTGCCAGTCCCTGGGCAACAACACGCGGTCACCATTATTTACTTGATTGAATATTAAATCCAGTTTGGGCTCGCGGCCCTCGACCGTTTCGACCCGGCCCGCATGCCAGGCGCTAGAACAGCCGGTGGCGATGATACGGCCTCGCGGCACAAATTCGCGCCCCCGCGCAAGACGGTCGGCCATGACCAGCGCCAGCTGATAAGAGCTGCCCTGAAAACGTGGCTGACCGAAACGGACCACGCTCCGCCAGCGGTGAAGCCCTTTGCCATCGAAGTGACGGGCGGCGGCCAGCGTCTGGCGGATTTCCTGCTGAGCAGCGAGATCCAGGCCAGGTGCGGCGATGCTGTCCTCCTCGGTGCCGGCGGGCGCTTCCAAAGGAAATACGCTGACCTCCAGCCAGCCCAGCGCATCGTTAATGCCGCCGCTATGCAACGGGAACCAGGTGCGTACCGTGGAAACGGCGGCCGAAGGGTCGGCATGGCCGCTCAATGCGCCCAGATGGGTGATCTGCAGTGTCTCCGCAGTGGTCACGGTACCCGCGACGCGGCCGAGATGCCAGGCGTCGGAGCTGCCCTGGGCGCTGGTGCGCGCCGATGGGTACAAGCCGCGCACCATGCGGTCTGCCAGCACGGCCGCCAGTTCCCAATCGCGTTCGCCCGTGGCGGGCGTGATGTCCATACTTAGCACGACCTGGTCGCGGGTATCGAGGCGGACTTCGGTATGGCGCGCCAGGCGGACCACTTGCTGCATATGCTCTGCGATCGCCGGTGCATTCGGCACCGTGCATTTCACGTCCGCGCGGTTGGCGCGCGGACGGCGGCTGGCGGTGATGGTCAGCGTGCGGCCATCCGCCAGCAGGCTACGGCATTCCGCATTGGTCGGCACGGTGCTGGTCGAAATCGTGGTCATAGCGATGGCTCCGTGCGTGGTGGCTGCGCCAGGCGGCGCAGGGACAGGCCGGTTTCCATGTTGGAGCAGATGCGGTCCGCCTCGTCCAGCAATGCCGGCCATTGTTCCTGGCCTGCCAATTGAAGACGCGCCAGCAAGGCCCAGGCCTCATCCAGCGCATCCTGCGCGACCAGTGCCTGGACGCTGCGGCGGGTCTGGTCTTCGGCCGGCAATGGCTGATCGGGCGCTGCCCAGGCCAGTGCAGGCATGGTGTTGACGTTGAGCGCGGCCATGCGCAGACGTAGCAGCAAGGCCTGATGCTGCGGGAAAGCGCCGTCAGGAAGCGTGAGCAGGCTGAGTTCCGAACTCAGTGGCGGCAGCTCAAGGAACAGGCGCCGCAAGGCGCGCGCATCCTGCTGCGCCGTGGATGCCTGCTGTGACGTGGATGCCTGCGGCGTGCGCAACTCGCTTTGCCGCAGCTCCGCAACAGGAACCGATGGGGGCAAAATGGTTGCAGCGGCCTGGCGCGCGCGCGCCTGCAAGGTGGTAGCGTAGTCAATCTGCTCACCGAGATCCACCGGCACGCAATCGTCCACTGTCACGCCGTAGCGCATGTACATCAGCTGATTCAGACCCGCGCGGAAGGCATGCCACTCTTCTACCGACGTGCATGGCGGCAGGTCCAGCGCTCCCTGCGCCAGTTCCGCCTGCAATGCCAGTTCGGCGGAAGCGGCAAAGTCCGCCAGCGCCAGACGCCCTGCCGTCTCGCTATACAAAAACAGATCAAAGCGCTGCTGCGACACACGTGGATTGGCCGCGTCCACCACGAAACGCATCCGCAGCCCCCATTCCGGCGCGGACGCAAAAGGAATCAGATCCACCGTGTACGGTCCGGGATCAAAACAGAACGCGGTTTCACCCTGATCACAAGCCACCTTGCCCGCCGCCAGACGCCGCGCATGCCCTGCCGCATTGAATACCACCAGCGTGCTGCCGGATGGCGCAAGATCGCCACTATCGAGCCGCAGCGCGATCAAAGTCTCCCCCAGACCGCCGGTGTCGGCGGCCGGTTTGCGGCGACGGCTGAAAATTCCCATGATCTAAGGTGCTACCGGTTCAACCGCAAAGCTGGCGCCATACAGCTGGAAATGCGCAGCAGGCGCTGTCGCAAACGGCCAGGCGCGTTCGCATTCACCATCGGCGTCCAGGCGGCCTTGCAGCACGATCGCACCGCCGCCATCGATGACACGCAACTGCGGCTGCTCGCGTAGCAGACGCGCAGCAAACGGCGCCTCCGCCGACAAGCCCAGTATCACCTGCCAGCCCCCGTCCTGCGGCAGAAAGTGCAGCGTCCAGCAGCCATCATCCGTCACCAGCGACTCCAGCGCTTCGGTAGTGGCGGCGGCGCGCAGCATGCCGGTGCTGCCGCTCCACACGGGATCATTGGCCGCAACGGCCGCTGGCATCACATCGGCCGCGTGCCGCGCCAGCGACAACTGGCGAAAGCGGCGCAAGGTCAGCGGCGAGGCGGACAACGCCGCGCGCTCATTCGGCGTGAGCGGCCGCGTACCGTCCAGCGCCGCCAGCAAGGTGGCATCGGCCAGCATCAGCCGGTCGCCTGCCACGGCGCGCGACAACAGCAGGCGCTCACGCACGCGCGCGTCGAGATCATCTTGTGCTGAATTCAATTCGTTCTCCTTCATTGCGCCGCTGCGGCGTTGGCCGCATACAGTTTGTCTATTGCTTCATTGCGGCGCTTGCGCAGCGTCGGCATCGAAATCTGGTCCAGCGCCGCCAGCTGCTGCAAGGTTGGCAGCTCGCCAGTGACGGGGTCCAGCCAGGCGTCCGGGTAGGTATCGTCGGCTGGACCGAGCAGCTTGTGGTACACCGCCAGCCGGATCGGCAGCGATTCCTCGCGCAGCATACGCACGGTCCAGCTGCCAGCTTCCTGCGCCGACCGCGCCAATTCAAGATAGCGGAGGGGCAGAGAAAGCTCACCGGCACGCGACTGCTCCGCCGCCAGCTCCGGCTCGCTAACGGCCGGGCCTTGGTCCACCACGGCTTCCACCGGCTCGGCTTCATCTTCCTCCACCGCCAGTTCGGGCGGCGGCACGATGCGGTCATCATCCGGCTGGCGGCCTTCGGCTTCGGCGAGTTCCGATTCGCTCATCACACGCCAGTAGTCCTCGAGCCACAGCGCGGCCTCGCCAGCCTCGGTCTGCCATTCTTCGATGCTGTCCATATTGGCTGACAGCTCCTCATAATCACCGATTTCCGTGAGCAGCGACGCAATCTTGTCTGGACTGTTTTTCAGGCTGGCGAAGCGCTTGGACCGGGTATGCAGCGGACCTGGCGAACCGGCAAACTGCTCCTGCGACGCGCTCCAGCGGATGACCCACTCGGCCTTGCAGCCGCTGATGGACTTCAGCTGGCGCACCTCGATCGGCGTGCCGGCGAGTTCGCGGCCCAGTATCGCCGCCACGCGCGCCGCGTTCAGCTCCCATGCGGCAAACAGGCCGGCGATCTCGCGGTACGCGGTGTCCAGCATGCGATAGGTATAGATTTTGTTGGGAGAGCAGTCGCGCCCCGTGGCGACGATGTAATTGTCGGCATCGACCTTGTCGCGCAAGGTGGCGTACATATCGTTGACCTTTTTGCGCAGCACACCCTCGGCCGCCGGATCAGCCCAGAACGCACCGCTGCGCGCATGCTCGCTGGCCATGGCAGCGGCAAACGCCGACCAGTAGGCCGGCTGCGCCTGCAATTCATACAGCAGGCCGAGCGACAGTTCGTAGACGCTTTCGCCGTAGCTATTGCCCTCCGCCTCGCCGCGCGCGCTGTGGGCATAGTCGCGCAAAGACGCCGCTACCGCATCGGTATAGGCGTCCAGCAGCGCTCCCTGCTGCCCGGGGTCGAGCATCTGGTGCATCTCAATCTGCCGGAACGCCTGCAATGAGCAAAGTCCCAGCAGCTTGCGCACTTGTTCCCAGCCATGCTCCTGATAGCGGGTTCCTGGCAAGCGCATAAAATCCTGTAAGTGATGGTTAAAATTCTGTTTTCTCAAGGATGCCATAAACGGACCTATTTCATTATTCCGTTTACAAGGCTATTTCCCCTTCTGTTCAGTGTTCTGGGTCGCCAGGGTGGACAGGATGGCGGCAACCACGGGGGCGGCATGCTCGCCGCCCGTGGCGTCGGAATGGCTGACAAAGGCTGCCATCGCCAGCCGGTGCGTCTGTCCCGGCAGGCTACCAGCTTCGAGCCAGCCCGTGAACCAGACCGTGGCAGTGTCTTCGCCACTGGGCGCGGTGCCGGTTTTACCATACAGGCCCGGACGCACCTTGCCCAATGCCGCGCTGCGGAAGGCGCCGGCGCCGGTGCCCACGTCCACCACGCCTTTCATGCCGGCCTTGATGCGGTCCAGGCGGATGCCGAGCGGCGGCGCAGCTGGTGTCACGCTGTCCTGCCGTCCCAGCGTCAACAGCATGCGGGGCGTGACGACGCGTCCCTGCCCGACAGCGGCGGAGGCCAGCGCCATCTGCAGCGGCGTGACCTGCATGCGCAAGCCAATCGCCATCTGACGCAGTTCATGACGGGTGTGGATGGGGTCCATGTGTGCGGGCGTCGCTTGCAGCGCGTCCCAGTTGCGCCAGTTGAAATCGGCGGGCAACAGGCCGCCATCCAGGCGCAGCGACTGTTCAAAGCCGAGGCGATGGGCTGCCGCCACGATAGGACGTATGCTGTCCAGCGCATCGGCATCCAGCGCCTGCAGGTCGGGCGCACCGCCATCCGGACGGCCAAACAGGCTGCGGTCACTGAGTTCGCTGGACCAGGCAAACCATGTATTCAGGCTGTAGGTCAGCGCTTGCGCCAGTCCGAGGCGCCCTTCCTGTGCACGGCGGTCCAGACTTTGCTCGCGGTAGTTGGTGATGTGCGCCAGGCGCGGATTGAGCGGATAGCTGGCGGCATCGGTCTGGAAGCCATAACCGCGCTGCGCTGCCAGACGGTTAATCGCGGGCAGCGGCATACCGCCCAGCAGCGCATCGATCTGGGGATCGCTTTGCGCCGCGATCTCCAGCCCCAGTGCGCTGACCACCTTGAAGGTGGAGCCAGGGCTTTGATGTGCGCCGCCATCATGCTGCAAGGCCGGCAGCCGCAGCGGGCTGCGCGCGGGGCTGGTGCGGTCGAAGTCGCGCACTTCGGCCCAATTGGCGCTGGTGACTGCGCCGGCGCCCATCCCCGCTGCGGCAAGGATGTCGCCAGTTTCAGTATCGAGGATGACCAGGCCGGCATGGCGGCCTTCGGGCGCCGGCTGGGCGCCGCTGCACTTGCCGCCGTCCCAGCGGCCACGGTGCATGGCCACGCAATCCAGCACGCGCTGGCTCAGTGCCTGCAGCGGCAGGTCCAGCGTCAGCTTCGCGCTGACGGCGCCATCGGCGGCAGGCAGGCGGCTCAGCATTCCCGCAACGCTGTTGGCATGTTCGGGATTAAGTCCCAGCAGCGGCGCCAGTCCCGCTTCGATGGCGGCATCGGTCGGCGCACCGTCGGTCCATAGCGCCGTGCCATTGCGATCCGCCAGTTGCACCGGCGACGGCGCCGCGCCGCGCGCAGCAGTGTTGTCGCTTTGCGCCAATGGCTGCCAGACCAGGCGCCCGCCAGCGACGCGCAGGTGGCGGTATTTCTGGTCTTCCGGTGCACTGAAGTCCAGTGGCTGAACATCCAGCTGCACACTGCGGGCGCCCGCCTGTAGCGTCAGGTTGAGTTGCTGGACATCGGCGGTATTTGCACAGGCGCGGCCAGTGCAGGCCGTGATGAACTGCGCGTCGGCGCCGATGATGCCGCTGCCGACACGGCCGGCGACCAGCATCTGCAGCTGTTCGCCACCGTTGGCCGCACGCGGCAAAGCCAGCGTCAGGTGCACGACCGGACGGCCGTTCCCTTCTCCCGCCTGCGGCCAGCGGGCGACGCGCGTCCAAGGCTGCCAGCCCTGCGGCAGCGACGCAAACAGGCGCGATGCGGACACCGGCATCTGGCTGGTGACCGCCACCATGACCGGCGCGCCGCCATTGACGCTGCTGCCAGTGCTGGCCGTCCAGTCCAGTGACAGTCCCGCCGGGGCCTTGATGCGCCAGGCCAGCAAGCGGCGTTCGCTATTGTAGATATCGACCTGCTGGCGCACGTAAGCGCCGTCGGCCTGGTAATACAGGCGCTTGAACAGTTTATGTGTCGCCGGGCCAGGCTGGATCTGTTTCCAGCTCTTGAGTTCCGCCACGCGCTCGGTGGCGCCGGCGGCCTGCCATTGCGGCAGATCGCGCGGAGCAAGTTCGATGGCGCCATTTGCCGTCAGCCGGATCAGACCTCTCGCTTGCAGTTCGTCGAACAGGGATTGGTCTTCCAGCGCGCCAGCTGCTGCCTGCGGCACCTGGTAGGAACCGGGCGCCAGATAACTGCTCACCGCGCGGCCGCGCGCGGGGAAGGCAGCCACCAGTGCAGGTGCAGGCGTCTCCGGCGATGCGCCCGGACGATACATCTGCACCAGCAGTTCGCCTGCCTGAGGGCACATGGCATTGCTGCGGCGTTCGATGCGCAGAGCCGAATCACGGCCCCACAACAACCAGCCTTGCTGGCGCAGCGCGACCTGCCCGGACGCGCCCTGCTCAATCTGACCGAGGCTGGCGTCACTGAGCCAGCGCGCCTCACCCTGCCTGGTGCGCCAGCTTAGTTGCAGCGGCTCGCTCAGCGGATCGGTAAAGTCAGCGCGTGCGACGCCCTCCACCTGCACTTCCGGCATGGCGTCCGCTCCCGTACTGCGGTCAGCCACCAGCAGCACGTTGTGCAGCGAGATCTGCACATTGGCGTCCTGGCTGCGCGCGACCCAGCGTTTCACATCATCGAAGCGGTAACCAAGGCGCAGTGGCTGCAAGCGCTTGTCGCCCGGGCTGCGCAGCTGGCTGCACAGGTCCACGCGCACAGGTGGCGAGGCCTGCACGCCGGCGGCAATCAGCAAGGCGCCGGCGGGATGCAGGCTGGCGCTGATGGCTGCCCGCTCAGGCACGGTGAAGGCGACGCCGGGCAAGGCCGATTGATAGGCGTTCGCTGCACGCACATTGGCGGCGGATTGCGGTGTGCTCGCCGTAGCCGCCGCCAGATGGCGCGCATGGCCAGCGATCAACGCGCCGCCGCCGGCCACCACACAGAACGCCGCCAGCGAAATCCACGCCGTACGCGCCGGGATGATATGCGGCGCCGCTTCTCCGCGCGACGGCACCAGCTTCATGCGGGGATGACGCTGAGCGGCACGCAGGTTGACGGCCCGCCGGCGGCTGCGGCGACGGTCGCTCCAGGCTTGCAAGAACTGATGGAAGAATCGCGGCATATGCCCCTCATGCAGGTGGTCTGTCTCTGGCGTTGCTTAGCAGAGGGGCAAGGAAAAACCTGCCTTCTATCGCACGAAAATGCATTTTGGCCCGTCAAAACCGCGTCTCGTCGCATTCCGGTGGTGACTGGACGGGCCTTTACGTAAAGTGAGCACATCGAAACTCACTTTAACCACCGAAAGGAAACATCATGAACGTTCTGAAAAACTTCGAAGCCCTGTTTGTTATGACTGTGGCTCTGGCTTGCGGCGCAACCTACGCTCTGGAAAAAGCGCCAGTCGAAGCAAATGACCCGAGCATGCAAGTTGTCGTGGTCAGCGCAAAACGCCTGACGCCTGAACAGAAACTGCAATCGGCACTGGAAGACCATGCGCTGCAGCTGGCCGCAGAATCGAATAAAGCGAGCAAAATTTGAGCGCCCGTATCACCTTCGCCT
The DNA here is from genome assembly GCF_009857555.1 of Duganella sp. CY15W. Taxonomy (NCBI): domain Bacteria; kingdom Pseudomonadati; phylum Pseudomonadota; class Betaproteobacteria; order Burkholderiales; family Oxalobacteraceae; genus Duganella; species Duganella sp. CY15W. The sequence continues at coordinate 117,453 of NZ_WWCQ01000005.1, forward strand.
GTACGCCCAGCCGCGCTGCCGCGTAACAGGCGAAGTCTTTCGCTATTCCAGCGACTCCAGCTACGCCGCTTTAACGCCCTCCCCAACCGTAATCTGTACGCTGTCGCACACTGCGCAGCACAGCTTTGTGTCATATGTAAAAAACTGCATCAATCCCCGCACACTATTGCTTCCGTTGATATAGTTTCTCCAGGCGCGCAACTGCGCAGACAAACAGACGGAGGACACTATCATGATTAAGCCCATAGTCGCTGGCGCCATGCTGGCACTGAGCGCAGCAGCATTTGTACCCACCATCGCGTCCGCACAGGTCGGCGTCAGCGTCGTGATCGGCAATGCGCCTCCGCCGCTGCGTTTTGAAAGCGTGCCGGCGCCGCGCCGGGGCTATATCTGGGCGCCTGGCTACTGGAACTGGGACGGCCACCGCCACGTATGGTCTGGCGGCCGCTGGGAACCGGAACGTATCGGCAGCACCTGGCGCAGCGCCGAATGGGTGCGCGACGGCGGCGGCTGGCGGCTGGTACCTGCCGGTTGGACCGTGATTGATGCTGGACCCGGCCGCGTGGACTACATCAGCGTCGCACCGCCGCCTCCGCGTTATGAAGTCATTCCCGCCCCGCGCCCCGGATATATCTGGTCGCCAGGCTACTGGGAATGGCGCACCAACCGTCACGTCTGGATAGGCGGTAACTGGATCGCTTCGCGTCCGGGCTACTTCTACACGCAACCACGCTGGGTTGAGCGTGAAGGCCACTGGTTCCGCCAGGAGGCGCGCTGGGACCGTGGCCCCAATGGCGACCGTGACCACGATGGCATCCCGAATCGCTACGACCATCACGACAACCGTGGCGACCGTCGCGGCTACGGCGACCGCGATCATGACGGCGTCCCTAACCGCTATGACCGCGACCGTGATGGCGATGGCGTGCCAAACAGGTATGATCGCCATCCCGATAACCGTCGTCGTGATTAATGAACAATCCTGAGTTTGAAATGCTGGCCACGGCCGCCTACAAAGGCGAGCGCGTGGCTGCGCGCCGTCTGGCGGTGCGCGATCAACTGAGCGAAGCGCAGGCTTTGCTGCAAGTACTGACCCTGGCCGCCGGTGCGCTGGGCTTGGCCCGATTACTGGCAGAACGCGAGCAGCTGCGCCAACGCGATGAAGAGCGCCGCCTGGCCAGGCAGGCCGCCGCCGCGCACAAGCTGGCATTGCGCAAGGCCAGCTTGCAGCCATTGGCAACCGCGTGGCGCGGATGGTTTGACGGTTCGGCGCATCCGAATCCGGGCCAGATCGGCATTGGCGCCCTGCTATGCGGGCCGGATGGCCAGCGGGTTGAAATCAGCCGCCGCGCGGGCCATGGCAGCAGCAGCGATGCGGAATATCTGGCGTTGACGGCCTTGCTGGAAGCGGCCGGCAGCACGGGCGCTACGGAACTGACCGTGTATGGCGACAGCCAGGTGGTGGTCAATGACGTGAATCTGGGCGCCGCGCGCGGAGCAAAGGGATTGGAAGAGCACCGCGCGCGCGTGGTGTCGTTGATGGCGGCACTGGGCGGGGTGCAACTGCGCTGGGTGCCGCGCCACCGTAACGGCGAGGCGGACCGTCTTTCGCAACAGGCGATCCAGCGACCGCCCGGCGATGAAGGCGCTGTTGCGCAGTTGTCAGCTGCGGGTGATTTGTAGCTGCTTGCGTTGGGCAACTGCCGGCTTGGCCGCCGAGCCCCTGTGCGACAGGCGCAGGGTGTCCTCCACCTTGAACACGCTGACCGCTTGCGCCAGCGCCGCGGCCTGCTGCTGCATGGACTCCGCCGCCGCTGCAGCCTGCTCCACCAGCGCCGCATTCTGCTGCGTGACCGCGTCCATCGAGCCGATCGCCTGATTCACTTCGTTGATGCCAGCGCTTTGCTCGCTGCTGGCCGCCGTGATCTCGGAAATCATGTCGCTGACTTTGTGCACGCTGGCGACAATTTCATCCATCGTGGTGCCGGCATCCGCCACCAGCTTGCTGCCCAGGTTGACCTTCTCCACCGAGTCGCCGATCAGCGCCTTGATCTCTTTTGCCGCACCGGCGGAACGCTGGGCCAGATTGCGCACTTCCGTCGCCACCACGGCAAAGCCACGGCCCTGCTCACCGGCGCGCGCCGCTTCCACCGCCGCATTCAGCGCCAGGATGTTGGTCTGGAAGGCGATACCGTCAATCACCGCAATGATGTCAACGATCTTGCTGGACGACTGGTTGATCGAATCCATGGTGCCGACCACTTGCGCCACCACCTCGCCACCCTTCACCGCCACCTGCGCAGCGGACGTCGCCAGCTGATTCGCCTGGCGCGCATTGTCGGCATTGTGCTTCACGGTGGACGTCAGTTCTTCCATCGACGATGCGGTTTCCTCCAGCGCGCCGGCCTGCTGCTCGGTGCGCCGCGACAGATCCTGGTTGCCCTGCGCGATTTCAGTCGACGAGATGGTGATGTGTTCCGTACCCTGGCGCACCTCGGTCACGATGCCCAGCAGGCTGGCGTTCATTTCCTTGAGCGCCGACAGCAGCTGGCCCGTTTCGTCCCTGGCGCTGTCGTCGATGTGCGCGGTCAGGTCGCCGCTGGCCACGCGGCGCGCCACCACCACCGCTTCCTGCAGCGGACGGGTAATGCCGGTGGTGAGCAGCCAGGCGGAGGTCACGCCAAAGGCCAGCACCAGCGTCGCCAGCACATACAGCAGATTGCGGCTGCTCGAGGCGACATCTTCAATATGCTGGGCGGCGGCGTCGATCTTGGCGCGCTGCATCTTGAGCAGTTCCGCGATGAGTTCCTGGTACTTGGCCGTGCCCGGACGGAATACGGTTTCGAAAATCTTGTTGGCTTCGTCCAGCTCACCGGAGGTCTTGAGCCTGGCGATCTGGTCGCGCGAGGACAGGTAGACCTTGCGCTGCTCGCCAATGCGGCCGAACAGCTCTTTTTCGTCAGCGTCGCTGATCAGTGCTTCGATTTTTTTCTGCAGTTCGGACGACCCTGCCGACGATACCTTGGACTCTTCCGCAAAGTAGGCGCCCAGCGAAGGATCGCTGCTGCGGGCGATGGCGGTGGTGCGGCGGATGCCGCTGTCGATCTTGCCGGACCAGTCGGAGATCATGCGCTCCTTGGCCAGCGGTACCTGCATCATCTCGCTGGTGGCGGACGCCACGCCTTGCAGGCGCCACACGCTGATGCCGGTAATCAGCATCGCAAACGCCAGAATGATCGTGAAACCCAAAGCCAGGCGTTTGCCGATACTGATATTCGCCAACATATTCATTCTTGCACCTACCTCTCACAGTAAATCAAAAACAGAACTACGCAACCAGCATCGGGACCTGCCCGGCATGATGGTCCGGAGCTTAGGCCGCCAGTGCGGTGGTTTCGATCAGGCCCATGTCCGCGCTGGACATCAGCTTGTCGATATCGACCAGGATCAGCATGCGGTCTTCAATGGTGCCCAGGCCGACGATATGGTCGGTATTCATGGCCGAACCCACTTCCGGCGCCGGCTTGATCTCTTCGTGGCTCAGCGTGGTCACGTCGGACACGCGGTCCACCACCATGCCCACCACGCGGTGGCCGATGTTGAGGATGATGACCACGGTGAACTGGTCATAGGTCGGCGTGCCGAGGTTGAATTTGATCCGCATGTCAACGATAGGCACAATGATGCCGCGCAGGTTGATCACGCCTTTGACGAATTCCGGCGCATTGGCGATGCGGGTCGGGGTTTCGTAGCTGCGGATTTCGCTGACCTTCTGGATATCGATGCCATATTCTTCCTGGCCCAGGGTAAAGGCCAGATATTCGCCGGCGATGGATGCCGTCGCGTGCAGTTCGCTTACGTTGGACATGGTTTTCCTTCATTACTAAAATGACGTAGCGCAATGTTACCTCAAGTCAAGATCCGACGCACCAAATAAATGCATTTCGGCAATAAATAAATTTATTACAAGTTCTAACTTAATATTTAAACCACAGCTTTAGCCTGCACAATCCCGGTCCGAGCCTGTATGATTTGGCAAAACCGTCAGACACTCGGGAGAACGATGAATAGCTTGCTCAACAGCTGGCACCCACGCCTGGTCGCTCTGGCCACCGCCGCCCAGGGCATCGACGGCGCGCATGACACCAATCACCTGCACCGCGTCTGGCGCAACGCCAGCCTGCTGTTGGACGACTATCCCGAGGCCGACGCGCTGGTGGTCCTGGCCGGCTGTTATCTGCATGATCTGGTCAACCTGGCCAAGAACGATCCCGAACGCCACCTGGCTTCGCGCAAGGCCGCGCTGCTGGCCAGCCGCCAGTTGGCCGAACTGGATTTCCCGCCCAATAAACTGGCCGCGGTGGCGCATGCCATCGAGAGCCACAGTTTTTCCGCCGGCATCCACCCGGAGACGATCGAAGCCAAAATCGTGCAGGACGCCGACCGGCTGGACGCGCTGGGCGCGGTCGGCCTGGCGCGCCTGTTTTATACGGCCGGCCGCATGGGTGCTGCGCTGGCGCACGCCGATGACCCGATGGCGCTGCATCGCGAGCTGGACGACAAAACCTATGCGCTGGACCACATCGACACCAAGCTGGCCACCCTGCCCGGCAAAATGCAGACTGCCGCCGGCCGCCGCCTGGCCGAGATGCGGCTGCAGGAGCTGATCGCCTTCCGCGACAACTTCATCGCCGAATGGGCAGCGAGTCCGGCGGCACCGTAACTTTTATCGAGTCCCCATGACGACACCTGATACCGCATCACCTGCTACACCTGCCGCACCTGCTGCACCCGTAGTGACAGGCAATCTGAATTTTGTACTGATCTGCGTTTTTATCGACATGCTGGGCATCGGCCTGATCGTGCCGGTGCTGCCGGTGCTGGTCGGCCAGTTCACCGGCTCGCGCGACGCCCAGGCCGACTGGTACGGCTGGCTGGCCGCCGTGTTTGGCCTGATGCAGTTTATCTTCATGCCGATGCTGGGCGCGATCAGCGACCGTATCGGCCGCCGCCCCGTGCTGCTGTACTCCATGGCCGGCATGAGCATCAACTTCCTGACCACCGCGTGGGCGCCGAATCTGGCCTGCCTGTTCATCGGCCGGGTAATCGGCGGCATGTCGTCGGCCAGCATGTCGGTGGCCTCCGCCTACGCGTCGGACATCTCGACGCCGGAGAACCGCGCCAAGAGCTTCGGCAAGATCGGCGCGGCGTTCGGCCTGGGATTCATCTGCGGCCCGGCGCTGGGCGGCTTGCTGGGCGACGTAGACCTGCGCCTGCCGTTCTACGTGGCGGGTGCGTTGTCCGCTGCCAATCTGCTGTACGGCTATTTCGTGGTGCCGGAATCGCTGCCCGCTTCGCGCCGTACCTCATTCAGCCTGTCGAAGATCAATCCCTTCTCCGCCCTGATCCGGCTGACGCGCCGCGAAGACATCCGCGGCCTGGTGGTGACCTTCACGCTGGTAACGCTGGCGCAGATGATGCTGCAGACCACCTGGGTCCTGTACACCAACTTCCGCTTTAACTGGACCACCGGCCAGAATGGCCTGGCGCTGTTCTGTGTCGGCTTGACGGCGGCAATCGTGCAGGCCGGCCTGCTGGGCATGCTGATTAAAAAATTCGGTGAAGTGAAGCTGTCCCTGCTGGGCATGGCCTCCGGCTTCCTGACCTATATCGCCTACGGCCTGGCGACCGAGGGCTGGATGATGTATGTGTTCATCCTCTGTAACGTGCTGTCGTTTGCGATCAACCCGGCACTGCAGGGCATCATCTCCAAGTCCACCGCCCCGGAGCAGCAAGGCGAGTTGATGGGATCATTGCAATCGATCAGCAGCGTCGGCGTGATACTGATGCCGCGCCTGGGATCGGACATACTGGGCCGCGTCAGCCACCTGCCACCCAACGACTGGCGCTTCGGCAGCACGTTCTTCCTGTGCGCGGCGATGCAGGCGCTGGCGATTTTCGCCGCCGTGCGTTACTTCCGCAAGCACGCGGAGCTGGCGTGAAAGGATGCGTGAAAGGATTGCTGCTGCTTGCCGCCAGCCTGCTGGCGCATAATGCCATTGCGGGCTGCACGCGCGAAGTGATGGTGCCGGTGTCGGCCAACGGCGCCAGCGTCATCGTCGATGGCCAGAATATCAAAGGCATCTATCCCGACCTGCTGCGCGCGATAGGCGCCAAGGCCGGCTGCCAGTTTGCGTTTACGGTGGTGCCGCGTGCGCGCCAGGTGGCCATGTTCACGTCTGGATCGGCCGACGTGCTGGCGCCGGCTTCGCGCACGGCAGCACGCGACAAGGCCGGCACCTTCATCCCCATGATCAATCACCGCGCCATGCTGATTTCAGTGAACAGCGGCCGCGCGCCGATCACCAGCGCGCATGATCTGCTGGCGCGGCGCGACCTGCGCGTGGCCGTGGTGCGCGGCTTTGACTACGGCGAGCACTACACGGCGCTCGTCGATGAACTGGGCAAGCAGGGACGCCTGTTCGTGGAAGTCGATGTGATTGCGGTGGCGCGGCTGCTGCACGCGGGGTCGGCCGACGTCACCATCATGGGGCCGACGCTGATGGCCGGCGCCATCCGCCGCGACCAGCGCGTGCACGGCCTGCAGGAAAAGCTGAAGGCGGAGGCGATAGCGGAACTGCCCTGGCAGCAGAGCGGCGCCTACATCTCGCACAAGCTCAAGCCGGAAGACCAGGCCGCCTTGCGTGAGGCGCTGGACAAGGCCGGCAAGTCCAACCAGATCATGGAAGGCTATCTGCACTACTTCCGCGCGGACGTGCTGAACGACAGCGTCCGCGCGCGTTAGTCCGCTTATTTCACTTCAACCAGCGGCAGCTCCACGGCACTGTTGTGGAACACCTTCAGCGTCGCCTTCTGGTAATCGGCCGGCTTGGCGTAGAAGATGTTCGGCACATAGGTCTGCGGATTGCGGTCATACAGCGGGAACCAGCTGGACTGCACCTGCACCATGATGCGGTGGCCCGGCAGGAACACGTGGTTGGCGTTCGGCAGCGCAAAGCGGTAGCGCTCGACGGCATTGGCCGGAATCGGTGATGGCGTCTCCAGGCTGTTGCGGTAGCGGCCGCGGAAGATGTCCATGGCGATGCCCAACTGGTAGCCGCCCAGCTCCGGTTGCGACGGCACTTCATCCGGATACACGTCAATCAGCTTCACCACCCAGTCTGCATCGGTGCCGGTGGTGGAGGCGTACAGGTTGACCATTGGCTGGCCGGCGATCTGCACCCGGGTCTTCAGCGGCTCGGTGGTGTAGGTCAGCACATCGGTGCGGTCAGACACGGCGCGCTGGTCGCTGACCAGCCACGGACGCCACACATTGCCATCGCCCATACGCACCGGACGCGGAACGAACGGCACCGGCTTGGCCGGGTCGGACACGTATTCGTCATAGGCGACGCTATCCTTCGGTGCAGCGAAGCCCAGCTTGAAGCCGTCCTGCAGATAGATCGGCGTGAGCGTTTGCGCCACCGGCCATTGCGGCAGCTTTTGCCAGCGATTGACGCCGGTCTGGTAGAACAGCACGGGCGGCGTATCGGCAGCAGGCGCGCCGTCCCGGAGGTATTGATCGAGGAAAGGCTGCATGTAGTCGCGGCGGAACTCCAGCGCGGTGTCGCCGGTGAACTTGAACACGCCGAGGCTGGAGCCGTCGTAATTGACGCCGCTGTGGCGCCACGGCCCCACTACCAGGAAGTTCTTGTTGTTGGCGCTGTCCTTCGGCTCCAGCGCGCGGTAGACGGCGTAGGCGCCGTAGATGTCTTCCTGGTCCCAGTAGCCCACCACGGTCATGGTCGGCACTTTCAGATCGCGCCCGGCAAGGATTTTATCCAGCGCCTGGTGCTGCCAGTAGCTGTCGTAGGCCGGATGCTCGAACAGTTTTTTGGTGTAGTTGAGCTTGTCGAGGCCGAATTGCGCGGCGTACGTGGACACCGAACCGGCGCGCAGCACGCCATCGTAATCGTCATACACGCCGGTGGCCAATTGCTTGCCGCCGCCTTTGGCGGCAGTCTGGCCGGCGATGTAGCTCAGGTTGGGCAGGCGGAAAGCGCCGTTGTGGAACCAGTCGTCGCCACGCCAGCCGTCGACCATGGGGCTCATCGGCACGGCAGCTTTGAGCGCCGGGTGCGGATTGACCAGCGCCATGAGCACGGTGAAGCCCTCGTAGGACGAACCGATCATGCCGACCTTGCCATTGGATTCGGGCGTGTTCTTGACCAGCCAGTCGATGGTGTCCCAGGCATCGGTGGAGTGGTCGGTGCGGGTGTTGTTGAGTGGGCCGATCAGCGGGCGGGTCATCACGTAATCGCCTTCCGAGCCGTATTTGCCGCGCACGTCCTGGAATACGCGGATGTAGCCTTCGCCGACCATGACCTCGTCGCCCTGGCCGACCGTGGCCTGCATGCTCGGGCTGGTATTGCGGCTGGCGCGGCCGCTGGCGTTGTACGGCGTGCGGGTCAGGACCATGGGCGCATGCTGGGCGCCTTTGGGGATCACGATGACGGTGTGCAGCTTGACGCCGTCGCGCATCGGTATCATCACTTCGCGCTTGATGTAGTCGGCCTCGGGAACGGTCGTATCGAACTTGGCGGGGATGTCCGGCGCCATGGCCGGCGTCTGCGCAAATACGGGGAAAGACAGGGCAAGCAATGCAGCAACCACGGTACGACGCATATGAACTCCAGAGGAAGACTTCCAAAGGAGCAATCCTACCATTAATGCAGGAGTTTAAAGAGGACCGCCGTCATCCCGGTCTGCACGATAAGCAAGCCGAAAACCCATTGCAGCAGTTCACTCTTCAGTCGCGCCAGATCCTGCGCCAGGCGTAAATCCAGATAACTTTTTGTGACCAGCTGACTGTCGATCAGCTGAAACAGCGCCGACGCCAGCGCTTTGGCTTGCTTTTCAGGAAAGCCGCCTTCAATCAAAGTGTCCATAAACGCTACCGAATCGAAATTGTCAGGCATCTCGCCCTCCTGAGTTGGACCCTGGATGCGCACTATAGTTCCGCGTCACCGCAGCGTTTCGCGGCCGCACAGCACCTTGACAGACAGGCCACGACCTGCAACCATACGGCCATGATTTTTTTCGCCCCACTTCACGTCTGCACGTATTGGCGCCGCTCCTAGCGCAAGCGGCCACTGTCTACCCATAGTGATGTGATATTTTTATCAACGCCGCCCTTGTCTGGTGGCGTTTTTATTATGTGCGCGCTGGACCGGGGTAACGCAAAGGAACCCTGATGAGTTTGCCTGAACAGTCCAATACCGAAGCCGTCGCCACCGCCCCGAAAGGCCCGCAGATCATCCTGACCGGCGACCGTCCTACCGGTCCGCTGCACCTCGGCCATTACGTCGGCAGCCTGCGCAACCGCGTGCAGTACCAGCACGAATACAAGCAGTTCATCATGCTGGCCGACTCGCAAGCGCTGACCGACAATATGGACGACACCAACAAGGTGCACCGCAACGTGGTGGAAGTGGCGCTGGACTACCTGGCCGTCGGCATCGATCCGACCAAATCCACCATCCTGATCCAGTCGCAGATCCCGGAACTGGCCGAGCTGACCTTCTACTACCTCAACATGGTCACCGTCGCCCGTCTCGAGCGCAATCCGACCGTGAAGACCGAGATCGCCCTGCGCGGCTTCGAGCGCGATATCCCGGCCGGCTTCCTGACCTACCCGGCCTCGCAGGCCGCCGACATCTCGGCCTTCAAGGCCACGCTGGTGCCGGTGGGTGAAGACCAGATCCCGATGATCGAACAGACCAACGAGATCGTGCGCCGCTTCAACCGCATCGCCGACAAGGAAATCCTGGTCGAGTGCAAGGCGCTGGTGCCGGACATCGGCCGCCTGCCAGGCATCGACGGCAAAGCCAAGATGAGCAAATCGCTGGGCAACACCATCAACCTGGGTTCCAGCGCGGCCGAAATCACCGCCGCCGTGAAGAAGGTCTACACCGACCCGCTGCACCTGCGCGTGGAAGATCCTGGCCACCTGGAAGGCAATGTCGCCTTCATCTACCTGGATGCCTTCGATCCTGAAAAGGATAAGCTGGAAGAAATGAAAGCCCACTACGTGCGCGGCGGCCTGGGCGACTCCATCGTCAAGAAGCGTCTGGAACTGGTGCTGCAGGAAATGCTGGCGCCGATCCGCGCGCGCCGCGAAGAACTGGCGCAGGACAAGGGCTACATCATGCAGATGCTGAAAGAAGGCACGCTGCGCGCGCGTGAAGTGGCCGCCCAGACCGCGGACGAAGTGAAGGCCGCGCTCGGACTGAGCTACTTCTGATCGCGCTCACGCTACTGTGGCTGGCGTCGCTGTACGGCGTCGCCAGCGTAGCCTGCTTCATCACCTACGCGGTCGACAAGTCGGCCGCCGTGCACCAGCGCCAGCGCATTTCGGAGAACGCCTTGCTGTTGCTGGGCTTTTGCTGCGGCTGGCCCGGCGGGCTGCTGGCGCAGCAATGGCTGCGCCATAAAACCAGCAAGACCAGCTTCCGCATCCGGTTCTGGATTACCGTGGCGCTGAATGTGGCCACTGCCGCGCTGCTGGTGCAGTACGCGGCATCGGCCGGCTAATCGAGCAGGCCGTTCTCGCTCAGCACATCCTGCACCAGTTCCAGGCGCAGCACGGGATTTTCCTGCAGCAGCAGGCGCTGCTTCTCTTCCATATCCAGCCGCAGCAGCTCGCACCAGCGGTTGGCCACCCAGCCCGCTTCGTCCAGCCGGTAAGGCGGCGCCAGCGACATATTCGCGGTGGAGATCTGCTTCTTTTGCAGCGAACGTATCAACGCGCCCAAGGCGTTGGCCACGTCCTGCTGCTCGCTCGGGATGGGCACGACCATGTCTTCGGCCACCTCCTCCACCTCGGCCATCCACAAGCCGTGCTTGAGCTGCTCGGCAGACTTGATCTGAAAGCGCGTCGTACCGATGCAGGAGATTTGCAGCAGGCCAGGCAACGGCGCGCTCCAGTCGAGGATGCGCGCCATGGTGCCGCAGCCGGACAGGGTTTCGTGCTGGTCCGGCACACGCACCTCGCTGCCATCGAGCAGCGAAACAACGCCAAACTCTTCGCCCTTGGCGATGCAGCGTTTGACCAGGTCAAGGTAGCGAACTTCAAACACCTGCAACGGCAGGTGACCGTCAGGAAACAGAATCGTTTTCAGCGGAAAAAGGGGTATCGATGGCATTTCGCTATCATCTCATGAAATGCACCAGATCGGTTCATGGCCGCCGGAAAATCGTTCCATCCTTCATGACAAATTGCACTTTGCGAAGAACTGCAATGTCCTGCGTCGGGTCGCCCTGCACCGCCACCACGTCGGCCAGATAGCCGGGGCGGATCTGGCCCAGCGTGCCTGACTGCCCGAGCACCGCCGCGTTCACCACGGTAGCCGCGCGCAAAGCCTCGACCGGCGGCATGCCCAGCCGCACCATCCATTCCAGCTCGCGCGCATTATCGCCATGCGCGAACACGCCCACATCACTGCCATTACCGATGATGACGCCCAGCTTGCGCGCCAGCTGGAATGCGCGCGCCGCCGCCTGCATGGACGGCGTGGGCGCCGCGCCACGCTGATATTTCTGGAAGTATTCGCTGGTCGCCTCCGGCGCGGTCAGTGTCGGGAAGTAGGCCACATGGCGTTCGGCCAGCAGCCTGAAGGTGGTCTCGCTGCCGCCATAGCCATGCTCGATGGTATCGACACCAGCCAGCGCCGCGCGGCGCATGCCTTCGTCGGTGCTGGCATGGGCCGCCACCTTGCGTCCCGATTCATGCGCAGTCTGCACCAGCGCATTCAGCTCGGCTTGCGAGAACGTGGCGTGCGCGCTACCGTCGGCGCCGGTGCGGTAGTCGGCATACACCTTGATCCAGTCCGCACCGCGCGCGCCCTGCTCGCGGACCGCCTTGACCACTTCCTCCACACCACTGGCTTCCTGCGCGCCCTTGGGCAAATCCACGTCCGCGCGGTAGCTGCGCGGCGACGGGCCATAACTGCCGCTGGCCACAATCGCGCGGGTCGCAATAAATAAACGCGGTCCGGGGATCACGCCGTCATTAATCGCCTTTTTAATGGCGACATCAGCATACAGCGCGCCTTCGGTGCCCAGATCGCGCAGTGTGGTAAATCCCGCCTGTAAAGTTGCGGCGGCATGACGCCCAGCCAGCAAGGTGCGGTATTCGACCTGTTCCTTTAAGACCTGGTCATCCCAAGAAGTTTCGTTATAAGGATGGAGCAGCACATGCGAGTGCAAATCCATTAATCCGGGGATCAGCGTGGTATCCGGCAGCGCGATACGTTCGGCGCCAGCCGGGATATTCATTTTGTCTGCGGGGCCGACTGCTGCAATCTTGTCATTATGGATAAGCACAGCCCAATCCATATGCGGCTGGCCTTCGCCGGTCCACACCCGGGCCGGGCTTAACAGCGTATCTGCCGCCTGAGCGGCTAGCGGGAATATACCGATTAACAGTGGAAATAAGACAGCAATGCGGCCACGCTTCATACAGTGCGCCCCAAAAAGAAAAAAGCTGGTACCGGGTTTATGAATATAAACCCCGATGTACCAGCTTTTAATACGAAATTACTTAATCAGATAATCGTCTTTGTTCTTACCTTCCAGCCATTTTGGCGCGCGGCCACGGCCGGTCCAGGTCTGGCCGGTTGCGTCATCGCGGTACTTGGTCGGCACCGGAGCGCGCGGCTTCGAGGTCTTTACCTTGGCCACACCGCCCAGATCAGCAACGGTCAGACCGTGCTCACGCATGATGGCAGCGACTTTTTCTTTGGCTTGCGAAATTTCGTTTTTACGAGCGGATTCCGCCAGATTTTCCAGTTCGGCGATCTTTGCCTTGTATTCCTGGTAGGTCGTCATCTTAATTCCTTTGATCGTTGGGGGAGTGAGATTCTGTGAGATTTGATAGGCGCAATTTACCATACCTTCGCCAGAATATTCCACATATATCCAGCTAAATACCAATATAGCGATAAAAATGAATATTTTCCACAACTGTTATTCATTCGCATAGCGGCCGTAGCTGTATTCCCTCTTTGACCACATTTCTGATTAAATTAGCCAGCCGGCAGGTCGCCGGTCCCGCTAATTCAGGATTGGCAACCACAAGTGATAAAGATAATTTACGCCGCTGCCCCACGCGCAATGGCAAGGGTTTGAGTAAGCCCTGCTCCAGCTGCTTCTGGATTTTGTGTTCGGCCAGCCAGCCAAAGCCTATGCCGTTACAAATCATTTCCAGCCGCGTATGCGGACTGGTAACACTCCAGCGCTGATTACTATTCAGCCAGCCGTGATCGCGTGGATTCAATGTGCCCGAATCCCGCACCACAATATGCAAATTGCGGCTTAAATCATCCATTTCCAGTTGACGCCCCAGCGCATGCAATGGATGGCAGGGATGGGCGACCGCGACAAATTCAATATCCATTAGCGCATCGCCGAGAAAACCGGAGGGAATGCGGCTGACAATGCCAATATCCACGCGTTTTTCAAGCAGCGCATCTTCCGAGCCGGACAACACCGTTTCTTCCAGGTTGACGCGCGTGTGTTTGGCCCAGGGCTCAAAATCCCGCAGCACCTGCACCAGCAACTCGACCGGGAACAGGCTGTCCACGGCGATACTGACCTGCGGCTCCCAGCCCTCAACCAGGCTGCTGGCCAGCTGCTCCAGCTGAAACGCATCGCCCAGTAGCTCGCGCGCCTTGCTTAGCAGTGCCTCGCCATTTTTGGTCAACCGTGCGCGCCGGCCATCGATTTCCAGCAGCTCCACCCCCAGCTGCTCCTGCAGCTTGGCCACCATATAGCTGACCGAGGACTGGCTACGGTGCAGCGCCTCCGCCGCTTGCGCATAGCCGCCGCATTCAACGATGGCCTGCAATACCTGCCATTGCTCCAGTGTGCTCCGGGGTATCTTCATTCACTTGGATTCCATGACGAAGCTGCCGTCCCAGTCCGCAGGCGGGGGATGGCGCTCCATGTGCCGGCAACGGTCCACATACAGCTGGGCCACGTCATCGCGCGGATTCAAGGCCAGCACTTCCTCAAACAGTTTGCCGGCTGCCAGCCAGTTGCGCTTGCGGTAGCTTTGCAGGCCGTTGCGGAAAATGCCCATGGCTTCGGCCAGCGCGGGATAGCTGTCGTCATTGTGATAATCCAGCACCTCGTAAATCGACACCGGCCTGGTCTTGCCCTTGACCACCACGATATCCACCTCGCGCGTACGGTAGGTGCCGCGCAGCGCCCGATAAGTAAATTCGCTGATGAGAATACGCGCACCATACTGCTTGCAGGCCGATTCCAGCCGCGCCGCCAGGTTCACGCCATCGCCGATGATGGTGTAATCCATGCGCTTCTTCGAACCGATATTCCCCGACACCACCAGGTCAGTATTGAGGCCGATGCCAATTTCCACCGGCGGCTTGCCCTCGCCCGCCCGCGCCTGATTCCAGTTGCGCAGCTCATTCACCATGGCGATGGCGGTCCGCACGGCGCGGTCCGGATCGTCCTCATGGCCGACCGGAATGCCAAACGCCGCCATGATGGCGTCGCCGATGAATTTATCCAGCATGCCCTCCTCGCGCTGGATGCAATCGACCATGAGCGTGAAGTATTCATTCAGCATGCTCACCGTGCCCTGCGCGCCCAGCTGCTCGGTAATCGTGGTAAAGCTGCGGATATCCGAAAACAGCACGGTGGCCGGCACGTTTTTACCGCCCAACATTTCCGCGCCATTCGCCACCATCTGGTCGGCGATGCCGGGGTCCATATAGCGCGACATGGTGGAGCGCAGGCGCTTCTCGCTGGAGATGTCCTCGATCATCAGCATCCAGCCGATACGCTTCTTCTCCATCGACAGCAAGGGCTGCACACTGAGATTGACGGAGCGTGGTTCATCGTCCACCATGAGCTCCACATCCATCAGATGCTCGGCCGCTTCACTGGCCTCCACGCGGCGCAGCTTCTCCAGCATCCAGGTATTGGCGCCGCCGAAGAACTGGTCCGCCGCACGGCCGACAATATTGGCAGCGCTGGTGCGCAGGATACGCAAGCCCGCCGCATTGCAGGTGACGATCTTCTCCGCACCATCGAGCGTGATGACGCCGTTGGACATCGACTCCAGCATCGCCTCGTTGTAGTTCTTGATCTGCTGGACGTCCGCGAACAGCTTGGCATTTTCCAGCGCAATCGAGATCTGCGCGGTGAAAGCACGCAGGCGCGATTCATCCTCCATGCTGAAAGGGCCGCCGCGCTTGTTCAGCACCTGCGTCACGCCGATGATCTTGCCCGCCTTGTTGACAATCGGGACGCACAATATCGAGCGCGTGAAATACCCGGTACGCTTGTCAAACGCCGGATTGAAGCGCAGGTCCGCGTAGGCGTAGGGAATATTGATCGTCTTCCCCGACGTGAACACCGCACCGGCGATACCGGCGTTGTTGGGCAGGCGGATTTGCAGCGACTCCAGCCCCTGCCCCACTTCCGACCACAGCTCGCTGGTCTTCTCATCGTTGAGGAACAGCGTGGAGCGCTCGGCGTTGAGCAGGCGCGTCGCCTCGCCCATCACCTTTTGCAGCAGCGAACCCAGTTTGATATCAGCCGTGACTTCCGACACCACATCGATGAACTCCATCTCCTGGCGACGGATCTTCTTCATGCTCTCCAGGAAGCGCGCGCTTTGCAGCGCCAGCGTACCTTGCGTGGTCAACGCCTCCAGCAACTGCAGGTCGCCGCGCGTGAATTTGCCGCGCCGCTTGTTCAGCGTCTGCGACACGCCTATCACTTCGCCCTTCACCGTCTTGATCGGCACGCACAGAATGTTACGCGTGACGAAACCGGTCTGCTCGTCGATCGAGCGGTTGAAGCGCGGATCAGCGTAGGCATCAGCGATGATGACCGCCTCCCCCGTGGTGAAAACGTGGCCGGCGATGCCGGTATGGTTCAAAAAACGGATCTCGCGCTGGATGTTGCCTTGTGCGATACGGGAAAACAGTTCGCCGGTTTCAGCATCGTTCAGGAACAGCGTGCCGCGTTCCGCATCCAGCTCGTCGGTCGTGACCTCGACCAGCGCGGTGAGGATTTCATCCAGCGTATCGTAAGCTGCCATGCGGCGCGAGACTTCCAGCAACAGCTCCACCTGGCGCAGACGCTTGCGCTGGGCGCCTGCGGTGGCGACTTCGCCGCTGCCGGCATTGGCAGCACCGGCAGCACTGGCAGCAGACCTGGCCGGCTTGCCAGAGCGTGCGGCGCGGCTGGTGCGCGCGCCGGGCGGCGCTTTGTCGCTCTCCATCATGCCCCGGCCTCCAGCGTTGTCCTGAGCGCGCGGATCGTCTCGTGCAGCTGGGCGATCTCGGCATAGTGGGCGGTGGTGAGCGCCTGCACGGCATCCGCCTGCTCTTGCGCCGCCCGCTCCAGGCTCATGCGCAACGCCGTGACCGTGTCGCGCAGCTGCGTAATTTCGCCCTGGGCAGAGACGACCGCAGACTTGACCGCCAATTCCTTCTCGGCCTGCGCCTGCTCCAGCACCGTGCGCAGCGAACCGACTGTGGCGCGAATCTGCTGGGATTCGTTGTAAGCGGACGACAGCGCATCCTGCGTCTCGCGCTGCCGATCCTGATGCGCCTGTTCCAGCGCTGAGCGCAAGGCCACCACGGTGCGCTGTAAATCCCGCACCTCGGCCAGCGCCAGGCGCAGACTCGCGTCGTCGGGCTGGAGAGTATCGGTGGCGTCAGGCGTTTTCAGGATATTCCCACGGCAAGAGTATTCACCGTGGAAATCATACCACCCTCAGAAGCGCGTCTCCACCGTGACACGCAGCTGGGCTTCGCCGCTGGCCACAGTGCTCCGGTTCAAGGTGCCGCTGGTGTCGCTGTACAGGCTTTCAGTGACATAGTCCTGCGCCAGCAGATTGGACACCGCCACCCGCAGACTGTTCTGCGGGTCCAGCTTCCACAACGCATACACGTCCAGATCGCGGCGCACCGAGGTGTAGCCGCCCTGCGTGCCGCTGAGCCGGGCCAGCCCGCCGTTGCGGAAACTGAAATTGCTGCCGGTACTGAGCTGGCCATCCGGCGTTTTATAGTCGACACCCAGCGTGGCGCTGAGCGGCACCTGCTGGTCCAGGCGGTTGTCCGGGCCAGGCACCGTATCCACGCGCGACCAGTTACGGCTGACGCTGGCACGCAGATCCAGCTTGGGTGCATTGTCCATCAGCACACTGGCCGGCAGCTTGGCTTCCAGCTCGATCCCGCGCGTTTCGGCGCGGCCATCATTAATCGCGGACGAAATCCAGCGCTTGTCTTCATAGAACAGCCCCTGATGGGTGTAATTCTCAATCCGGCGCACCGACGCGCTGGCGCTCAGCAGGCCGCCATCGCCCCAATAATGTTCAAACGACGCGTCCAGACCCAGCGCCAGTTCCGGCTTGAGATTGGGATTGCCGCGGCGGTCAGGCTCGATCGGGCTGTTGTTGGTCGAGGTGAACTTGCGCGGAATCAGTGCGGACGTCGACGGCGCCTTATAGGTGCGCGTGATGGCGAAACGCAGCTGATCCTTCTTGTTAGGCAGCTTGAGCAGCGTCTGCATGAGTGGACTGAACACGCTGGAACGGTTTTGCACCGCGTCGCTGGCGCTGCTGTCGGCGCGCGTATCCAGGCCCTCCCAGCGCACGCCCGTATAGACCGACCACAGCGGCGTGATATTCCACTCATCCTGGCCAAACAACGCCAGACGCGTGACCTTGGCGGAAAAGCCTTCATCGCTGTTGTCCGGCTTACTGCCGGGCAAATCGGCATCGCGCTGGATGCGGGTATCGTCGCGCTGGGTGATCCCCGCATCCCAGCCCATGGACAAGGAATGCTCAGTCGCCTCCGTGCCATCCACCGGTTTGCCGAACGTGTACGGCGTGGAATACTTGCCCTGTGTACTGAAGCCCTGCTCCGTACTCTCCGACGTGACGGTGCGCAGCAGAGTCGCCGCTTCGCCCTTGTTACCGCCGAGTTGCAGGGAGTCCGCCGTGTTATGGGCATCGCTGAGCGCGACCTTGAGATCCAGCTTGGCGCCCTCCGCCAGCTTGTGCACCCAGTTCAGGTCGGTACGGCCGAAGACATTGTGGCTGCTGTAGGTGCTGTCGATACGATCATAGTCCGGGCCAGGATCGGCGCTGATGAGCGTCTTGGTGCGGCTGTGGCTATTACTGGCAAACCGGTTCCAGTTGAGGAAGTTTTGCGAGGTGACGGTATCGCCGTTCTCCAGCGTCCAGTTAATGCGCGGCGACAGATTGAAACCATCGCCACGGCCCTGATCCTGCCAGGTCAGCGCACGATCGACATTCGGCGTGCCGGCGGCATCAACGCCCTGTTCCCAGGTCGGCGTCATGCGGTCATACATGAAGCGCCAGGCATTGCCGCCAAAGGAATACGACGTCGCGCCAAGCTTGTCCGACATCTGCAGACTCAGGCTGGGCGAACTGGAGCGGTTGCCCTTGGCGCCGGCAAATTTCAGCTCATGCTGCGCGGACTTCAAAGCCTTCTTCAACACGATATTGATAGTGCCCGCGATCGACTGCGTGCTGAACTCCGCGCTGGCAGCGCGCAGCACCTCGATGCGCTCGATCACCTCCGGCGCCAGCGAATCGATAGAAAAGCCCGCCGGGGCACGTTCACCGTTAATCAGAATCTGCGTGTAGCCGGCGCCGAGGCCGCGCATGCGAATCTCGCCACCACTACGGCCGGCCGCACCGCCCACCGTAATGCCGGGCAAGCGCTTGAGCACATCCACCACCGAGGTATCGCCATACTTCTGGATTTCCTCACTGCCGACCACCGTCTTGCTAGCGGTATCATCACGGCGCGCATCATATTTGGCGGCCGCGCCCTTGATCTCCACCTTCTGCATCGGCGGCGTCGCCTCCGGCTTGGCGGGCTGGTCCGCCTCCGCCCGCGCAGTGGCGGCAGCAAAACAAAGGGAAAAAGCGGCGGCAAGCGGCGTCAGGCGAATCGGCGTCATGCTATTTCAACAAGTTGTAGGATGTGCGAACTCAGCCATTATGCCTTGATTTATTCAAAATGTTCAGAATTTAACAATGCAATCTCCCTGTTTAGCGTAATTTCATAAACTCCGGGGTCAGGTCCGTCATTTCTACACGAACTCATGTAGAAATGACGGACCTGACCCCGGAGTGGGGGCGCTATAATGCGCGATCGTTAATTTGTATGGATTGCTATCGTGTCCGACCGTCTTGCCGTTTTGCCGCAATATTTGCTCCCGAAGAGCGCGCTGACCAATCTCGCCGGCCGTGTCGCTGGCGCCAAGGCCGGCAATATGACGACGGGCCTGATCCGCTGGTTCGTGGGCCGCTATAACGTCAATATGGGCGAGGCGCTCGATCCGAATATCGAGAATTACAAGACGTTTAACGAGTTCTTCACGCGCGCCCTGCGCCCGGATGCCCGCCCGCTGGCCGACGCCGCCTACGTTTGCCCGGTCGATGGCCGCATCAGCCAGTTCGGCGATATTGAAGATGACCAGATTTTCCAGGCCAAGGGCCACAAGTTCAGCACCACCGCGCTGGTCGGCGGCGATGCCGCACTGGCCCGGCAATTCCAGCATGGCAGTTTCGCCAATCTGTACCTGAGCCCGCGCGACTATCACCGCATCCACATGCCCATCGATGGCAAGCTGACGCGCATGATTTACGTGCCCGGCGAGCTGTTCTCGGTGAACCCGACCACCGCGCGCGGCATTCCCGGCCTGTTCGCTCGCAACGAACGCGTGGTCTGTGTGTTCGATACCGCCCACGGCCCGTTCGTGATGACGCTGGTGGGCGCGACCATCGTCGGCAGTATGGCCACCGTGTGGCATGGCGTCGTCAATCCGCCGCGCCTGCCGCAAGTGACCGAGTGGCAGTACGACGACAAGAACATCGTGCTGAAGAAAGGCGATGAGCTGGGCCGCTTCCTGCTCGGCTCGACTGTGGTCATGCTGTTCCAGAAGGATGTGCTGAAGTTTAATCCCGCCTGGCAGCCGGCCGCGCCGGTGCAGCTCGGCGAAAAGATGGCCGATCTGAAATAAGCCGATGCAACAGCAGCCTACTAGCCTGACTGTCTTGAATCTGGCCATGCTGGTGGGCATTACGCCATTGTGGCTGACCTGTTTGAATGTCTGGCTCACTGCCGACCAGTACCACAGCCAGGGCGCTGGCATCGTCGAGATGTTCGCGGCGATGTACAGTTATGGCTTTGCTGCCATCGTCGGCGGCATCGCAGCACTCTGGTCAATCAGTGTCAGCAGAAAGATCAATCAGCAAGCTGGCCGATTCACCGGCGCCATGCGCTTCGCCGTTGCAGCGACGCTGGTTGTGCCCTGGTTTATTCTCGGCTCGCTGTAAGGACTAGCTGCGCGGCGCAAAATTTTGCTCCAGCATGTCGAGGAATACCCGGGTCTTTGCGGGCATCAGCCGGCGACCTGGGAACACGGCCCAGCCTGTCACGGTAGGGAAGGCCCACTCGGGCAGCACCCGCACCAATTCTCCCGTTTGCAGATACTGCTGCGCGAACACTTCGGTGGACGCGGCAATGCCCACGCCCGTCGCGGCCATCCGCACCAGCATCTCCGGCGAATTGGCCAGCAGTCTGACCGGCAGTTCCCGCTCCCATTCTGTTTTGCCACGTAGCAGCATCCAGCGTATGAGGCCGTTCAGCCGTGGCGGCAGGCTCAGCAAATCGTGCTTGAACAGGTCGTCGGGATGCTCGGGCAGGCCGCGCATCGCGGTGTAGATGGGCGAGGCGTACAGCGCGATGCGGCTCAGTGTGACGCGCCTTGCCGCCAGCGTCGTATCGTCCGGCAGGCTGCCCATGCGGATGGCCAGGTCAAAGCCTTCCGCCACCAGATCCACCCGGCGCGGCGACAAGTCCAGTTCCAGCGAGATGGCCGGATAGCGGTTCATGAACTCGGCCAGCACCGTACTCATCGAGACGTTGGCGAAGTCAGCCGGCATCGATACGCGCAGCAGCCCGCTCGGCGCGCCCTGCCGGTGCTGCGCCAGCGCGCCCGCCGCTTCCGTTTCATCTGCCACTTTGCGTGCATGTTCCAGCAGGCTGGCGCCGAATTCGGTCAGCACCAGCTTGCGTGTGGTGCGCTGGAGCAGGCGTTCACCCAGCTTGCCTTCCAGCAGCGTGATGCGCCGCGAGACGGTGGATTTGGGCAGCTGCACCCGCTCCGCCGCGAGGCTGAAACTGCCGCATTCGACGATGCGCGCGAACAAAAGCAGGTCGCCAGGGTCGATTTCCATGATGATTGTTCCATATATGGATTAATGTTATCCATTTTAACGTCTTCCGCATGGTATTTGAAACGATTAAAGTTACTCCATCGACGCAGCATTCAACCAAACACGAAGGAGCACTACCATGAACATCCTGCAAATCAACTCCAGCGCCCGTAGCACCGGTTCCGAATCCACCCGTCTGGCGGACGCACTGGTTGCCAAAATCAGCGCCACCAACCCAGGCGCCACCCTGGCCCGCCGCGATCTGGCCGCCCAGCCACATCCGGTACTGGACGAGCCAGCGCTGCAGGCACTGTTCACCCCGGCCGATCAACGCACCGCCGAACAGGCTGCCCGCGTGGCGCTGGACGACGCACTGATCGCCCAGGTGCAAGCCGCTGACGTGATTGTGATTGGCGCACCGACCTACAACTTTGGTGTCACCGCCCAGCTCAAAACCTGGTTCGATGCGATTGCCCGCGCTGGCGTGACCTTCAAATACGGCCCAACCGGCCCTGTCGGTCTGCTGAACGGTAAAAAAGTCTATGTCGCACTGTCGCGTGGCGGCCTGCATCGCGATGCACCGACCGACACCCAACTGGCGCACATCAAGATGTTCCTGAACTTTGTGGGGTTGACCGACGTGCAGTACGTCTTCGCCGAAGGCATGGGCATGGGGCCGGAAGCAGTCGCGAAAGCACAAGCGCAGGCAGAAGCAGAAATCAACGCCATCCTGGTGTAATGCAAACCAGCGGCGTCACTCAATGGAGAACAACATGACCGATCAAGTAAAAAATGCACGCAGTGTAGAACGCATCATCCAGGGCCAGGCCGTGATGGACGGCGCGGGCGTGAAGATCAACCGCGTGTTGACCCAATCCCTGCAACGCCGGCTGGACCCGTTCCTGATGCTGGATAATTTTGGCAGCGATCAGGCCAACGATTACATCGCCGGTTTCCCTAGCCATCCACATCGCGGCTTTGAGACGGTGACTTATATGATCGAGGGCCGCATGCGCCACAAGGACAGCGCCGGTAATGAAGGCTTGCTGACCAACGGCGGCGTGCAATGGATGACTGCAGGCCGCGGCGTGATCCACTCCGAAATGCCGGAGCAGGAAGACGGTGTGATGGAAGGCTTCCAGCTGTGGCTTAACCTGCCGGCCAAGGACAAGATGCGCGCACCATGGTATCGCGATTTCAATGGCGAGGACGTGCCGGTGTTCACCACTGCTACTGGCGCCAAAGTGAAGGTGATCGCTGGCCGTAGCCATGGCGTGGACGGTGCGGTGCAGCGCGAGGTCACCGAACCGCTGTACATCGACGTCGATCTGCCAGCTGGCGCAAGCTTTGACCAGGTACTGCCAGAAGGTCACAACGCATTCATCTTCACCTATCGCGGTTCGGTGGAATTGGGTGACAAGGCCGTGGCGTCGGGGCGCATGGCGATCCTGGCCAACACGCAAGGCGCGGATGGCGTGAGCGTGAAGGCGCAAGAAGCCAGCCGCTTTATCCTGATCGCCGGCCAGCCGCTGAACGAGCCGATTGCACAGTATGGTCCGTTCGTGATGAACACGCAGGCCGAAATCTTCGCCGCCGTCGAAGACTTCCGCGCCGGCAAACTGGGCGAAGAAGCCCAGGCATAAAGAGCAAACAGCCGTCAGGCGCGACCAAGCGCCTGCGGCTGCCGAACTTCTCTCCCTATTCAGGCCGGGCTAGTCCCTGCCTTTTTTTTCACGCAGCGCGACCAAGCTTCCCATCAGGTGGCGCAAGGCGCCCTTCTTCTCACTCCGATCGCGCTCCGCCAGCAGATAGCGTACCTGTCGTCGCAGCATGCCATTATCGACGGCACACGCTAGCAACAGAACAGCCATCACCATCATCGTGCCGTCCTGCCCCCACCAATGCCACGACGCCCACGACAGCACCGCAGCAACCAGTCCGCTCAAAAGTAAAGCAAAACGATCTTTCATGGCTGGCTCCAACGCTGGCGGTAGCTCCTCCTGGAGCGGATATTTTGCTGATAAATACCAGGCCAGCGCATTAAAACTGATGCCAGCCAAGGCCGATGTAGGTGGCTACTCTGCGCCGCCAGAAGCACATCGGATAATGACATGCCACCTGCTAGACTGCGTCCGGATGCAATAGCTATGCTACAAATCACCGCGCCGACATAGTACGAAGCGCGTAATGCCCCCAAATAAAACAGCTTCTCCAGTCCGGTACCTGCTCCGATCAACTCAGCGACAGTAACTTTGCTGCCGTGCTGCTGAATAGCCGTGAGAATCGTGGTGGCAGTCTGGATCGCAGTCCCCTTCGTAGCGAACAGTGTTTCCGGACAATCCAAGCCTAGTCCATCCATGTTCTCCTTAAAGTATCGATAAAAGTCCGATGCCATGATTTTCTCCTAGTAGACAACGGTTTCTGGAGCATATCCACGATATTGTCAGACTGAATTGCGATAGCTCAGCGCTGTCGGCGACGGCGCTCAGGGGAGCGTGATACGGCGGGTCTGGTAGTTAGGGTCGGCGGTGATCTGGGCTTCGGTGTAGGGTTGCGCGATCCATGCCTTATTGGAGAAGCGCTCCGTCTGGTCCGCGTAGTATGGCGATGAGGACTGGCTCGATTGCGAGTAGCTCAGTATCGCTTGCGCAACCGGACCGTTCTTGTCGAAGGTGATGGCTTGCAGGTAGCTGGTGCCGTCTGTAACGTCGCGCAGGCCGCCGCCGATATCGGTGCTGTTGATGGCGTTGTAGACGCCGTAGATATCGTCGCCACCATGTATCGGAATTTTCTTCGCTCCGCGCACGGCGACTTGAATATCGCCCCACTTCTTATCCATCGTCCAGCCTTTGGCCTCAGCATCGTTCACCGCTTGCGCCAGCGCCATGCGTACTGCAGCGGCAACATCGGGATCATCCACGTTCAAGCCGCGCGGTGTGTTGACCGGGTCCGCGGGATTGAATGGTACTTTCCATACCGGCTGGCCGCGCAAGCGATCCCACATGCCGGTAAAGTAGACGTAGCCCATATTGGCGTTGAGATTCGCGGTACGGTCCCACGCGGACAAACGCGTGCACGCCGGGCCGCTACAAATGCGCAGCAGGTCATCCATCACCTGCTCCGCGATGTAGACGCGGTTATTCAGCACCATCTGCTGCAGCTTGGCGAGGCTCATGCGCTCTCCATTCAAACGCAGCTGGCTGATGCCTAGGCGCGTACGGCCGCTTTGCTCGTAGTCCTGCCGGCTGACGATATTAGGGTATCCTGTCAGCGGCGCAGCAGGATTGGTCAGCCATGCGCTGTCATTGGAGTTCTGCACATAGTCGCTGCGCATCAGCGCCGGCAAGCTTGCCGCCGCGAATATGCCGACCTGCGGTACATCCTTTTCCACACCCCAGGCACAGGCAGCACGGCTACCATCCAGAATAAAGAAACCTTGCGATGCCAGCGCCTGGTCATCCGCCGCCACGCACGCAGCCTGCCGCGCGGGGGACACATTCGGCACTGCCGTCGCCGCCGTGAACAAGGCCTGTCCGTCCTTGTCAGCCGCCAGCGTATTCACCCAAGGCAACCCCAGGACGGACTCGATCGATTTGCGAAAATCCGCCAATGTCGCCGCACGGCCCATCGCATACCACTGCACGATCAAGCGATGGTTGTTCAAATTGGCGTCACCCAGCGCATAAGCATTGCTGCGATCCCACGCCGCCACGCCCGGCACCACCACCAGCATGCCAAATTCGGTGCCATAGAAATCGCGTGACTGCGACTTGAGCGTGCCATCCGGCTGCCTCACATCTACCGTCACGCTACGCTTGTTCATCTGCTTGCTCTGCCCATCCACCACATAGCGCGTGGGATCTTTGGCATCCAGCTGCAAGCGATGCAGCGTGAAATGCGAAGACGTGTTCACCGTGTGGCTCCACGCCAGATTTTGATTGAAGCCCATATTCACCAGCGGCAGTCCGGCCAGCGAAGCGCCCATGACATCCATCTTGCCCGGAATGGTCAGGTGCAGCTGATAAAACCGCAGCGAGCCTTTCCACGGAAAGTGCGAGTTCCCCAATAACATGCCGTGGCCATTGTCCGTGAGGTCCTTGCCAAATGCGACTGCGTTGCTGCCAGTCTTGCTGTGCAAACGGCGCCAGTATTCAGCGCTCAGTACATTCGGCTCCGTGCCACTGGCCTTGCGCATGGCCGCCGGCGGCGCACCTGGCGGCGTTGCAGACACCACCGCAGGCACAAACTGGCCCGAACTTCCTTCCACTGCATACCGCCGCATCAGACGCAAAAGGTCGCGCTCATTCAGCGCCCTCACCCACGCGCCACCCTTGCAGTCACCAGGAAGATTTGCCACGCCAGTCTGCTGCAGATACTGGTTGTAGCCTGCCACATAGCCCAGCACCAGTTGACGGATCTCTTCCGGCTGCGCATCCCAGGACTGCTTGAGCGAGGCTTCGTCATTAATGAGGCGGTAGAAATAGTCCGTCTCCAGATTGGTACTGCTGTACCCCGCGCGGCTACCATCCGGCCCGAAGTAGCGCGAGCGCTCGCCGTTGACGGTAACTACTTCATCCGCCAACGCGCACAGGTTATCCTCCGCATAGGCATAGCCCACACCAAATCCCACGTCGCCTTCGCTATTGCCTTTGATGTGGGGAATGCCAAACGACGTGCGCCGGATATCGGCCGTGTACTGGGCAGGTTTGACGACAGCTTCCTTCGAACTGCCGCCGGAGCAGCCCGAAAATAGCAGCAGTACTGGTAGTGAAAGGCATAGGGTCTTGTAGTTCATGGGTTTCTCTTTTCTAAGGAAAAAGGAAGGACCCAGAATATTGCAAACTTTATATGCCCAAGCCAGCGATCTATCCGAAGGCGCGGTTTGCGCGACTACCAGTTGCAAGCGGCGATACCGGCTTAACGCTAGAATGCAGGAATGATGGAAATTCTACTTACATGGCTACGCCGCCTCAGTCACCTGCTCGGCTTCGAGACCGCCGACTCCTTCCCGCCTGGACATCCGTATGAGCGCACGCGCTGGAACGGCGCCTACTTCGATATCGCTTCCGACGTCAAGCCGGAGCAGATCGAAAGCCGCCTGTGCGACGCGATCGCCAATACACCGCTGGTCTTCGGCTACATCACCAATCCCACGCCGCGCATGCAGCGCACCTTGTTGGCGATGCTGGAAGAGCGCATGCGCAATAACCGCGGGCGCGCCAGTGAACTGGCCGCTTTGCTGGTCGTCGCCTACGACAGCCCGCATATCAGCGAGGTGATACCGGGCCTGCGCTCTGTGGTTGCGGCCACCCGCCACGACGAGCTGCCGGAACGCGCGCGCAGCGTCATGGCCTTCCTCGGTTCTACACAGTCGCCGTTTGATGTGATTGAGATGAACTAGGCTGCGGCGCGTAGTTCGATGGCACGTAGCGATCGCGCAGCTTCATGAACGGCGTCTCCACCAGAAGGTAAAGCAGCCAGCCGGCCAGGATGCTGGCCGCGCTCAAGATGAAAATGGCTTGCCAGCTTTCCGCGTCCCAGCCTTGCGCCTGCAACGGCGCGCGCAGCAGCACGCACAACTGCTTGTGCGTCAGGTAGATCGCATACGACCACAACGCGATGCTGGCGGCGCCCGGCACACGCCAGCGTTGCAGCAGCGAGCCGCTGCTCAGCGCCGCCACTAGCAGCAGGCTGAAACTCAGGCCCAGCATCGGGTAACCATACACTGTCATCGCATAGCCGTAGTGATCTTCCAGCAGCAGATGCCAGGTCAGCGCCAGCAGCGCCACGCCTGCCGCCAGCGTCCAGTTGCCGTAAGCGGTGATGCGTGACCACGCAGCGGCGTGATAATTCTTCAGCAGTGCCAGCGCGACGCCGCACACCAATTCGTCAAAGCGGCACCACGAGGCGTAATAAATCAGCGTGTAGTAGTGATAGCTGCCGTCCGCCACGTCACCGATGCTGGTCCACAGATAGCTGCGTATCGCCATCCCGCCCAGCAAAGCGCTGCCCACCGCCAGCCAGGCCCAGACCAGCGACTTGCGCAGCATGGCGATCAGCAAAGCCAGCGCCGGCAGCAGGAAATAAAACTGCTCCTCCACGCACAAGGACCAAGCGTGCGAGAAAGCCGTGCCCGGACTGAGGAAGATATTCTGGGTAAACGTGAGGAACTTCCACAACGGCGGCAGCACGCTGGCACCGCGCCAGTACGGCCACAAGGCGTACAGCGCCAGCACAAAATAAAAATTCGGCACCGTGCGCAGCAGACGGCGCGCATAAAACCGCGCCAGCGAGAACCGCCCGGTCCCCGTCTGTTCCTTGCGGATGCCCGACAAGATCTGATTGCCGATCAAATAACCACTCAAGGCAAAAAACAGGTCAACGCCGGTCCAGCCGATCTCGCTCATCCAGCCAAAGGTCGGCTGGCTGCTCACGAAAATCATGTAGTGGTTCATGAACACCAGCACGATGGCCAGCGCGCGCAAGGTGTCGAGGCCGGAGTTACGGCCGATGGTGGTCTGCTTCATCGGCCGTATATTACCTTAGGTGGAGATGGCCATGGTCAGCACGCTGTTCGACAAGGTCAGCACCGCCGTGCTGTCGCCGGGGATGGCAAAATTCTGGCTGTGGCAAGAATAATAATCTTTCTCCCCCTGCCGGATACAGTCGATGGCGGCGCTGACACCGTTGCTGATGGTGTAGGCTCCCAGCACCAGATCCGGCGCGGTGACAAACTTGAACGTCACATCGCCACCGGTATTGTTGAGAAAAATAGTCTTGGACGGCTTGACCGTCTTGCGCGATGGCGTCTCCGTAAAGCAGATATTCATCGTTACAGCACCCGGAACAGGCCAGCCGGATGATCCGGACTGTTACATACCATGCCCACGCTGATGCGCTGACCATCGTCCACCGGCAAGGTGGCGGCGTCATTCAGCTGGCGCAGCTGGTAGCCGGCGGCCGAGGTGCCGTCATTGGCCAGCCACGCCACATTGGCCAGTCCCCGCGCCATGATCGCCTCGCAGCAGGCGCTGGCTCCAAAGACGCCAACCTGATATTGCCGCTCGGTCGGACCGGCCGCGTGAAACGCCTGGTTCACCCCTTCAAAATAGCGCGTGACCGCGCCGTCTATCCACGCCACATCCGGCGCCGCGAAGTAAATGGCCGAGCCGGACGGCTGGGCGATGACCGACTGCGCCATCAAATACGCCGCCGCCCCATCCGCCAACCCCTGCGCCCGGCTGAAATAACTCAGGTGTGCATCCGGCATCTCCCACAACGCGCCGATCTGGATGCCGGCATCGGTCAGCGCCCGTGCCTCGGCCAGCGACAAACTCTTGCCCGCCTGGTGGCTGTAATGCCGCATGGCGAAATCGATCCCCTGTTGCTTGATTGCTATTGCGTACTGCGTCAGTTCAAACGGTGCTTTCACGCCGGTCAAAACGGTCATGGGGACTCCATAAAAATTGTTCAACTTGTTGTGGCAATTCTTCAACTATTTCCCTCAGGATAATGTTAATATTTCTTTGCGGTGACTTTACCCAGAAGCTATAAAAACGGCCTTCCGAAAACCTTCTGGAAAATAAGTCATTGATTGCAAAGATATTTTTACTGAGCAAAGAAGATGGGGATGAAGCACAAGAGTTTCCGTTTTGGCGAGTGGCGGGTCGATCCAGCCACCAATACCCTCAGCTGCGGCGTACTCAACCGGCAGCTGGAACCGCGGGCGATGGACGTGCTGCTGTACTTGTGCCGCCATCCGCATGTGGTCATTTCGGCCGAGACGCTGCTCGATGCCTGCTGGGGCGACGTCTCGCCCAGCGACAACGCCATCCACAAAATCATCACCCAGTTGCGCCGGGCGCTGGACGACTCCGCAACCGAACCGCGCTATATAGAAACCATCCGCAAACGCGGCTACCGCCTGCTGGCCGAACTGAGCTATGACGACGAAGTCAGCCAGGGCAGCTGGCTGCACGCCTCGCCCTTCCGCGGCCTGGAAGCATTTGAAGAACAGCACGCCGCCATCTTCTTTGGCCGCAAACTGAGTGTCGACCAGCTGGTGCAGGTGGTGGTGGCGCAAGCCCAGGCCGCTTGCGCGATGGTGCTGGTGCTCGGTCCATCCGGCGCCGGCAAGACCTCGCTGGTACAGGCCGGCCTGATTCCAGCGTTGAAAGCGGGCGCCGCACCGGCCGAATCCGGTATCGCCATCAGCGCCCACGTGCAGCTCGATTGCGCCGACATGGGCCAGTCCGGCCTGCTCGAGACACTGGCCAGCGTGCTGCTGGACGCCGAAATCGATGGCCGCATGCTGTTTGAAAACACCAGCGCCGCAGCGCTGGCCCAGCACATGGCGCAGGACTTGCCATCGCTGATCGAACATCTGCAGCGCCAGCTACCCGCCATCCAGCTGCTGCTGTTCATCGACCGTTTTGAAGCCGTGTTCCGGCTGCCGCACGTCACCGACACCGAGCGTGCCGTCTTCATCAACGTGCTGGACCAGCTGGCGCGCTCCGGCAGCATGCAGCTGGTACTGGCCTGCCGCAACGACTTCTACCCGCATCTGGCCTCCTATCCAGCGCTGATGAGCCTGAAACTGAGCGGCGGCCACTTCGACCTGACGCCGCCCGGCAGCGCCGACATCGCCCAGATCGTCCGCCACCCGGCCCAGGTGGCGCAGCTGCGCTACACCGTGGATGAGCGCGGCGAAGGCCTGGATGAAGTCCTGTGCCACGCTGCCCGTTCCGGTGCCGACAGCCTGCCGCTGCTGCAGTACTGCCTGCAAGAGCTGTACCGCCAGCGCAGTCCTGAAGGCGAGCTGAGCCACGCCGCCTTTCACGCCATGGGCGGGCTGGAAGGCGCCATCGGCGCGCGGGCAGAACAAGTGATCTCCGAACTGGGCGCGCCACAGATCGCCGCCCTGCCCCACGTGTTGTCGCAGCTGGTGCTGGTGGCAGAAGACGAAGCCACCGTGAGCTCGCGCCGCGTGCCGTGGTCTGCCCTGCGCAATGACGCCGAGATCAAACTGGTCCAGGCGCTGGTCGATGCCCACTTGTTCGTAAGCGACCTGCAAGGTGGCGCTCCTGCCTTCGGCCTGGCCCATGAAGCCCTGCTGCGCCGCTGGCCGCGCGTAGTCGCGTGGATCGAAGAACACCGCCAGACGCTGCAAATCCGCAGCCGCATCAGCGCCCAAGCCAACCGCTGGCAAGAAAGCGGCCGCAAGCGCGACATGCTGCTGCCGTCCGGCACCCAGACCAATCAAGCCCGCGAGCTGTTAAACGCCACCAGCCTGAGCCTGACGCAACAAGAACAAAACTTCATCCAGTCCTCGCTGCAAAGCGAGCGCCGCAGCGAGCGCATGCGGATGGCGGTGATGGTCGTAGTCACCTGCCTCGCTATACTTGCTACTGTTTTAGGCATCACGGCCCGCTCCGCACAATCTCAAGCCGAAGCACACCGCGCCGAAGCAGAAGACTTAATGAGCTATATGCTGGGCGAGTTCGTCGAAAAGCTGCGTCCCCTAGGTAAGCTTGAACTACTTGATAGCGTGAGTAACCGTGCTCTGACGTATTTATCGGATGCAAATAAATTGAACGGCGGTAGTGCGGCGCAAACGCAGCGAGCAAAGTCGCTGCAGCTGATTTCTGAAGTTAAGATTGCTCGTGGTGACCCTATCAGTGCCAATACTGCCTTGTTGGCCGGGCGCGAAATCCTACAACGTCAGCTCGCCGCCACCCCAAACGACACTACCCTACTACGTAGTGCTGGCGAAAATGCATTCTGGCTTGGTCAAATCCATACAGATAAAAAGGAGTGGTCTGAGGCAAGAAAGTACTATCAGGAATACCTTTCTCACGCGAATCAATGGGCAGCAGTCAGCCCAAATGAGAAATTAGCCTGGGTAGAGCAATCTTACGCGCACAATACCTTAGGTACGATTGCACTCTGGAGCGGCAATGTAAAACAGGCTGTCGACGAATTCACCCTGTCGGTCGCGCTGAAAAATCGTGCATACGGTGCAGCCCCCAACGACAAACAAGAAATCGCCGATCTGGCTGACAGCTTGGCATGGCAGGCAAATGCACAAATGCAACTAGGTCAACTAAACAGAGCCGGGACTTTATATGCACGTCAGTTGGAACTGTTAAAAACATTACACGATGCAAATCCCAGCGACAACGTGTGGGTTAAAGAATTAGCAGCAGCTTGGTCTAACCAATCGGAGCTCACACAAGCCCGTGGTGATATCGCATCAAGTCGAAGTTATGCAGAGCGCAGTTACCGGTTATTGAAGCAGAGCGTGGAAAACAATCCTACTAATCGTACCTGGCAACGGAGTATGTATGTTGCGGAATTGCGCCTGGTAGAAACTGGTGAACCTACGACAATTAACCAACTCGACAGGCTTTATCAAAATTTCTTAGAGCTAAGTAAACTAGAGCCTAAAAAGCTGAACCTGCGCTTATCAATGGCCAAAATTAAACATCACAAAGCTTTGGTGCTACTCGATAAGCATAAGCATGCAGCTGCTTCAGACTTTTTGCAGACTGCGGTTGAAGAACTACGCCAATTGAGCCTGGCCGCCCCCACAGATGCAACCATTCGAGACGCGCTAGTTAACGCACTTTTCGTGAATGCGGATCTGTTGGCGATACAAAATAATCAACAAGCGTTAAAACACTGTGATGAAGTAAAGAATTTGCTACAACCTCACATAATCAACAGTAGCGATTTTCGTCTATTAGCACCTTGGGTCAAGGCCAATGTTTGCTTAAACCAAGCAGAGCAATCCGCCACTATCCAGAAACAATTGGAGGCAATGTCTTATCGGGACGTCGCTTACCTGCATTATCTTTCCACCCACCCACTAAAGAAAGCAAGCTTATGAATACTCCGATTTCAGTCACTCCTTTTATTAATATCTTGGTTTGGGTTAAACGTAACGCTAATGGCGGCTACGATGTTACATATCAACCTGCCGTACCCTTGGTTGTGCAACCAGATACGGTAATTAATTATCAAATTGTAGATACTTATGGCGAGAACATCATCTTCTCCGGCTTGAGTGTAGCCCCTATTGAACCAAAACAAATCAGCTATGCTGTCAGTGTAAGTGGCAAGGTCCTGTCGGCCAATGACGCAAATACCTACAGCGGTATTCTAAGTCTGAATCTGCAATTTACTAATCCAACTCGTGGTGAAACTTTCACTCACGATCCACAAATTCGCAACGAACCACAAGGTTAAGCACTAATTTTCATCTCACGCAGGAATAGTATGGTCGACGTAAATCAATTGCAGTTTCAGTCAATACATTACAACGGACAGCAAGCCAGTACGAGCCTTATCGTTACCGGGGCGGTCCACGGCAACGAGACTTGCGGCACCATCGCCATTCAGCGTGTGATGAAGGAACTGGACAGTGGCGTGCTATTTCTACGGCGCGGCACTGTTACTTTCGTTCCGGTGACCAATCCGCTGGCTTACGCCAAAGGCGAACGTGTTGGTGAGCGGAATTTGAATCGTAATCTTTTTTCGAATTCAAACCCGCAGAATTTTGAGGATCGTGTTGCCAACTGGCTGTGCCCTCTTCTTGCGCAGCATGATGTGCTGTTAGACCTGCATTCGTTTAATGCAGCGAGCGAGCCGTTTGTCATGGTCGGGCCGCGTAATAACAATGGGCTACTGGAGCCGTTCAAGCATGAAGAGCAGGAGCGCGCGCTCGCGCGGCGGTTAGGCGTGCGGCGGTTTGTTGACGGTTGGTTGCGCACCTACGGCGATGGCGTGCAGCGTCGCATGAGCGATAGCAGTGAGCTACAAACCGTGCTTCGCTACGGCATGGGTACGACGGAGTACATGCGCTCAACCGGCGGCTATGCGCTGACGCTGGAATGCGGGCAGCACAGCGATCCGCAAGCGCCCGAAGTCGCGTATCGCGCCATTCTGAATACGCTGGCGTTTCTTGGTTTGATCGATGCACCAATGCCTGAACCTATCGCGCCAGAAAATATGGAGGCGCTGAGCATGGTCGCGGTTTACGACAAGCAGCATGCCCACGACACATTCAGCCGCATTTGGTCCAGCTTCGATCCGGTCAAACAGGGTGAGGAAATCGGCCGCCGTGTTGATGGCACGCCGGTACTGGCCGAATTTGATGGCCGCATTCTGTTCCCCGACAGTGCAGCAGGCGCCAACAGCGAATGGTATTACCTCACTCGCCCTAACCCGTCGTTTTAAACCGTCGAGATTTTCAGCCCGATGATGCCGCCAACGATCATGGCGATGCACGTCAATCGTACGATGCTGGCTGGTTCATCCAGCATGACGATGCCATACACCACCGTACCGACCGTGCCGATGCCGGTCCAGATCGCATATGCTGTCCCGAGCGGCAATGTCCGCAGTGCCAAGCCGAGCATGCCGACGCTGCCTGCCATGGCGGTCAGGGTCAGCGCCGAGGGAATCAGCTTGGTAAAGCCTTCAGTATATTTGAGGCCAACCGCCCACACCACTTCCAGCAGGCCGGCCAAGATGAGAATAATCCAGGTCATGCCGAACTATACCATCCACACAAAATTGGTGCGGAGCCTCTAGCCGCGGCGACCTTGCTCGGGTCATAATGGTCGTTCATTACTATAAAAACGGGGAGTCTTCATGCTTTTAGCAGCACAGATCGTCACCGCGCTCGTGGCGCTGATACACGTCTATATCGTCTTGCTGGAAACCGTATTGTTCAATACGCGCGGTCGCCGTGTCTTTGGACTAAGTAAGGAAAAGGCTGATATCGTCCAGCCGGCGATGTCGAATCAAGGCTGCTACAACGGCTTTCTGGTGGCGGCGCTGGTGATCGGCCTTCTGCATCCAGATGCTGCGATCGCCTCGGCGTTCACGGTGTTCGGCCTGGCTTGCGTTGCTGTGGCGGGTATCTGGGGTGGTGTCACGGTGAAGCGCTCTATCCTGCTGATTCAAACCCTGCCTGCCATGATCGGATTGGCGCTGCACTTCGCCGCCTGACAATGCAAACAAAATTCAATTGGATACTGCTGGCCTGCGCAGCAGCGGCGCTGGTCGTCACGGGCTACAAGGAGATGCACGCAAAACCGCAGCCGCATCTGGTGAACGAAGCCTCCTGTACGCCGGAGGCCATCAAGCGCATCGACAGCATCACCGAGCGCGCGATTCAGTCCTCGCAATGCGCTCAGCGAGCTAAATAGGTTTATTGGCGCAGGCTAGGCAGCGTCAGCGTCGGTGCAGAAGACGATGCTGTCTCTGAGGCTGGCTTGGCGCCGGTGCCGCGTAACGCCAGCAGCCAGCCGATGCCGTCGAACCAGAATGGCGATCCGAGCGAAGCGGCAAATGCGGTCGCCATCCAGCCCATCAACGCGAAGACCAGTGCGATCATGAATGCTGCGGCGCCTTTGCCACCCACCTCGTCGAAACGCGTGGCCGGCCAGCCGATTGGCAGCGTTTGCAATTCCTGGGCTTGGGCCTTGGCCTGCTTGGCTTGTGATTGCGCGGTCGTATCAGCCGGCACGGCAGGAGCTGCCGGTGGTTGGACTGCTTGCGCCTTCTGCACCAATTGCGCGGTCAACGCCGAATCGTTCCACAAACGCTGCGACAACTGCAGCGCATCAATGTTCATCGCGCTCGCGTAGAACAGGCCGATCAGGAACAGTACGAACTGCGAGCGACGCTTGTACCAGCCACTGGTGCGCTCCATCACGGTGTCGTACCAGATGCGGATGGCATTTTCCAGCGCCGCCGCGTCATCTTCCCCTTCTCCCATAATCGCTTGCAGCGTGCGCGTCAGCCCTTCATTGCCGACGCTGTTCAACAACACGGCGGCTGTCTGCCCTTTACCGTAACGCGTGGTCAGCGTGGACACAAACGCGCGCGCGAAAATCGCCGATGGAATGTACGACGGCATGCGCCCTTGCTGCGCCAGCCCGGTGATCAGCGGATGCTGCATCACCTCGGCAGTCAGTGATTTGTCACTGAGCTTCTGCAGCCCGAAGCCGCCTTCCAGCCGCAGCAGCCGTTGGATCGATGGCCAGATGCCGCGCAGCCGCGCTTTGTCTTCCGGTTCGTGCAGCAGCGTCAGTACGCCATCCAGCAGCATCTTGGCGCGTGTCTGGAACAGCGAGGCGATCGCTTCCCGCGTAGCACTGCACAGCAAGCTCG
This sequence comes from Duganella sp. CY15W, assembly GCF_009857555.1. Classification (NCBI taxonomy): domain Bacteria; kingdom Pseudomonadati; phylum Pseudomonadota; class Betaproteobacteria; order Burkholderiales; family Oxalobacteraceae; genus Duganella; species Duganella sp. CY15W. The sequence goes on from NZ_WWCQ01000005.1 coordinate 152,929, forward strand.
TGGCCATGAAAGTGTAGGCCAGGCCTATCGCCACATCCAGATAATGACTCGACATTCCATCCTCGTTAAATTTCCAGCAATGTTCTCACAACATAAAGGATTTTTTGGCCGCCAGCACGCTTTTTATTTATATCGTAGAATCCCGATATTGAAATCGGAAAAACACGATACATATAGACCACCATGGACATAGACGCCATCCACAAAGCCCTCGCCAACCCGATGCGGCGCCAGATTCTGGCGTGGCTGAAGGAGCCCGAGGTGTATTTCGCGGAACAGCAACACCCGCTGAGCCTGGGCGTATGCGCCGGCATGATTGACCGTCGTGCCGGGTTGTCGCAGTCGACCATGTCTGCCCACCTGGCCGTGCTGGTCAAGGCCGGGCTGGTCACGTCGCAGCGTGTAGGCCAGTGGAATTACTTTAAACGTGATGAAGAAGTCATCAAGGCCTTCATCGACCAAATGCAACTATAGGGAGCCTCACCATGCCAACTCTGTTCGATCCAATCACCATCGGCGATATCACACTGAAAAACCGCGTCATCATGGCGCCCCTGACCCGTGCCCGCGCTATCGGTGGCGGCCGCGTGCCGAACGCACTGATGGCCAAGTATTACGAGCAACGCGCTACCGCCGGCCTGATCCTGAGCGAAGCTACTGCCGTCACGCCACAAGGCGTGGGCTATGCCGATACGCCGGGCCTGTGGTCCGATGAGCAGGTGGAAGGCTGGAAGCAAGTCACCGCCGCCGTGCACGCCAAGGGCGGTGTGATCTTCGCGCAGCTGTGGCATGTGGGCCGTATCTCGGATCCAAGCTTCCTGAACGGCGAAGCGCCCGTGTCGGCCAGCGCGATTGCGGCGGAAGGCCATGTGAGCCTGCTGCGTCCGCAACGCGCCTACCCGGTGCCGCGCGCGCTGGAAACTTCGGAACTGGCGGGTGTGGTGGCTGCTTATAAAAAAGCTGCCGAGAACGCCAAGAAGGCTGGCTTTGATGGCGTACAAATTCACGGCGCCAACGGCTATCTGCTGGACCAGTTCCTGCAAAGTAAAACCAACCAGCGTACCGATAACTATGGCGGCCCGGTTGAAAACCGTGCACGTCTGATGCTGGAAGTCACCGATGCTGTGATTGAAGTCTGGGGCGCTGACCGTGTCGGCATGCACCTGGCGCCGCGCCGCGACTCGCACGATATGGGCGATGCCAACCCGGCCGAGACCTTCGGCTATGTGGCGCGCGAACTGGGCAAGCGCAAGATTGCGTTCATCGCTGCGCGTGAAGCGGTGGGTGACGATAGCCTGGGCCCGCTGCTGAAGAAGGAATTTGGGGGCGTGTTTATCGCGAATGAGAAAATGGACAAGTCCGTTGCGCAGCAGGTGCTGGATAGCGGCAACGCGGATGCGATTGCGTTTGGCAAGGACTACATTTCCAACCCGGACCTGGTGCGCCGCCTGGAAATCGATGCGCCGTTGAACCAGTGGAATGCCGATACTTTCTATGCCCCGGGCGAAGTTGGTTATACCGACTACCCTGCCCTGGCTTGATTAGTACCCCGCAGCCCGCACGGCCGCGGGGTCTGACCCCGTCCGGGGTCAGACCCCTCTATCGCTGAGGTTTAACGCGGTTGCGTGTAGTTCACTGGTACGAACACGTAGCCGCCTTTGCTGCTCACGCGCACATGGCCCAACGCCGGGAACGACAGGTGCGGCGCGCCAATCAAATAGCCATCCTTGGCTGCTGCGGCAAACGCTTCCTTGCGTTCGGCAATTGCAATTTTGCTGTCCATGTCGAACTGGATGCCGACGCCCGGATCTTCAAACTGCACCGCCTGCACGTGCAGCAGGTCGCCCAGTAACACCAGCTTCTGCCCTTTGCTTTCCACCACATACGTGATGTGGCCCGGCGTATGGCCGCCGTTGAAGTAGGATTTAATCCCCGGTACCAGCTCGGTATTGGCGACGATAGGCTGGAACTTGCCGGCCTTGACGTAGGGATTAATCGACACCATCGGCCCCTGGAAATTATCCTTGGCTTCGCCGGAAGCCTTGTCCAGATTGGTCTGGTTCAAATAGTAGTCCGCATCCAGCTTGCCCGCGCGCACCACCGCATTCGGGAACACGCGCTGTTCATTGGACGCCAGCCCACCGACGTGGTCGCCATGCATATGGCTGATGTAGATTTCATCGACCTGCTCCGGCTTGTAGCCGGAGGCTTTCAGATTGGTCACGAGCTGGCCCAGCGTTGGACCGAACAGGCTGGCGGCGCCGGTGTCGATCAGCACCAGCTTGGTACCTGTGTTAATCAGGAAGCCGTTGACCGACGTCTGCAAGGGGCTTTTCTGGAACGACTTGTCCAGCGCAGCGATGGTCTTGGCCGGCGGCTGTTTCAGCAGTTTCTCCACCGGCAGGTCCAGCGTGCCGTCGTTGAGCACCGTGACTTCAAAGTCGCCCAGCGTGGTGCGATAAAAACCAGGCGCCTGGAAACGGGCCATCGGCGCGGCGGCGTGCGCGGCTGTCGCGGCCAGCAAGGTGGCGATGAGGGCCAAAGGCTTCAAAATACTTGAGGACATGACTTCCCTTATTTTTGATTGATGTCAGAAACACTACCATACCTCAAAAGCATTGCTTGCACATTCTGCTATCGACAAACGGCTGGATCTCGCTTAACATGAATGCTAATAATTCTCATTACGTTTTTGCCGGTGTCTGTCAATCCGCTTCCCTCCCCTACCTTCGAGACGCTGTATCTTGATCATCATGCCTGGCTCAGAAGCTGGCTGCACCGTCGCCTCGACAACAGCAGCGAAGCGTCGGATCTGGCACAGGATACGTTCGTCAATGTCATCACCACCGGCTACGTCGAGGAGATACGTGAACCACGGCCATTCCTGGCGACGATCGCGAGGCGCCTGCTGGCCCACCGCCATCGCCGCCACATCCTGGAAAGCGCCTACCTGGAGGCGCTCGCCGCCCTGCCACCCGACTGCACGCCCGCACCGGAAACGCGCCTGATGGCGTTGCAGGCACTGCAGGAAGTCGACCTGGCACTGGCTGGCTTGCCGCCCGCCATCAAAGAAGCCTTCCTGCTGGCGCAGCTCGAAGGCCTGACTTATGAGCAAATTGCCGCGCGCCTCGACGTGTCCACCAGTTCAGTCAAGCAGTACCTGGCGCGCGCGAACCGGCAGTGCATCGATTCCGTGTGCGAGCGCTTCAATCAGCTGCATGGCGCTGCCGCCTATCAGGCCTTGTCGCCGATGCGCAAACCGGCTTCGCCGGGCCGGCGCAAAAGCATCGCATTGCTGCTGGGCCTCGGTGCCGCTGGCGGAGCTGGCGTGTTCGGTTCCCGTTCGCAGCCATGGCAGCAGCTGGCTGCCGATCTACATACCGGCGTGGGCGAGCAGCGGGAGTGGACGCTGTCCGATGGCACCCGCGTGCTGTTGAATACCAGCAGTGCGGTCAACGTGCGGTTTGACGGCGACCAGCGTCTGCTCACGCTGGTGGCTGGCGAAATACGGGTCATCACCGGCCATCGCACCACCAACGAAGAACGGCCTTTGCTGGTGCAGACGGCAGAAGGCCGGGTGCGCGCGCTGGGAACCGCATTTACCGTGCGTCAGCAGGATGGCCGCACCGAGGTCGCCGTGCAGCAAAGCGCCGTGGAAATGACACCCGTCGCAGCAACGGGCAGTGTGCGCCTGCTGCATGCTGGTCAGCGCGCGTGGTTCACCGCCGCCGACATCGGCCCGGCCCTGCCCGCTTCCGCCGACCATGCCGCCTGGACGCTGGGCGCCATGGTTGCCGACAATATGCGCCTGGACGATTTCCTGATGGAGCTGGGCCGCTATCGCCGCGGCGTGCTGCGTTGCGATCCGGCCGTCGCCGGGCTGCGCTTGTCCGGCGTATTCCCGCTCAAGGACACCAGTGCGATTCTGGCCATGCTGCCGGCCTCCCTGCCCGTACGGATCCGCTCGGTGAGCCGGTATTGGGTCACCATCGATAAAAAATAATTATTTTCTGCCCGATTTCAAATCTCGCGGCACCTATCAAGTAAGACCGTTTTTTACTTGAGGAATAGCGATGCAAAACCATTTCAAGCGCAGCCCGATTGCCTGCGCCATTTCCCTGATGTTGTGCCTGGGTGCAGGCATGCCGCAAGCGCAAGCGCAGAACACGCCGGCATTGCGCGCGCAGCTGCAGGAGTTCAATATCCCGGCAGGTCAGCTGGCCCCTGCCCTGCGCAGCTTTGCCATGACGGCCGGCGTGACGCTGATTTTTACACCCGAGCAGACTGACCATAAAAACACCGCCGGCCTGCGCGGCGTCTACCTCGTGCCAGATGGCTTTGTCGAACTGCTGGCCGGCTCGGGCCTGGAAGCGGCACGGGTGGAGAATGGCTATGTGCTGCGTCCGGTCACGGCCGCAGCGCAAGCGGGCCAGGAAACCGCCTTGCCGGCAGTGACCGTCAGCGCCAGCCGTCCACTGACGACGGAAGGCACGGGCTCGTACACAGCATCGGCGGCGACCACGGCAACCCGCATGGAATTGTCGCTGCGCGAAACGCCGCAATCGGTCAGCGTGCTGACGCGCCAGCAGATTGACGACCAGGGGCTGGTCACGCTGGACGATGCGGTTAAAAACATCACCGGTCTGGTGATGCAGAAAGGCTATTACTCGGGCAATTCCGGCAGCTTCAGCGCGCGCGGCTTCCCGATCACTAATATGCTGCTTGACGGCCTGCCCACCAGCATGGGCGCCAATGGCACGTTCAACGCTGACAATGCCGATCTGGTCATCTACGACCGCATTGAAGTGGTGCGCGGCGCCAATGGCCTGACCAGCGGCAGCGGCAATCCGTCTGCCGCCATCAATATGGTGCGCAAGCGTCCGACGGCCGATCAGCAAGTCTCGCTGACGGCCAGCGCCGGCCGCTGGAACGACTACCAGTTGCAGCTCGATGCCGCCAACGCGCTCAATGAAGCCAAAACCCTGCGCGGCCGCACCGTCATCAGCGTACAGGACAAGGACAATTTCTACGATGTCGCGCACGACCGCATACAACATGTCTACGGCATTCTAGAAGCCGACATCGCGCCGGGCGCCACGCTGACCGTCGGCGCGCATTATCGCAAGCTGAAAAATAATGGCGGCTACCAGGAATTTCCGACCCACGACAATGGTGCGCAACTGAATCTGCCGCGCTCCACCACACTGGGCAACGCCTACGATTTCTGGCACCAGACCGACAAGACCGTCTTTGCAGAACTGGAGCAGCGCTTTGGCAAGGGCTGGAAGGCCAGACTGTCGGCCATCAAGAAGTGGCAGGACCTCGATACCATATTCTCGTCCTTCGGCGGCAGCGAAGGCGCCTATACGCAAAACAGCCAGGCCTACAAACTGGATAACCAGCAAAGCAGCTTCGACGCCAATGTTGGCGGTCCGTTCTCCTTGCTGGGGCGGGCGCATGAAGTGTCGATCGGCGTCAGCCGCCGCAAGGCGTTCAACAATAACTATGGCGACTGGGGCGTGCGCGATACGCCGCTGGCGCTCGATCCCTTCCACTGGGATCCCTATGCGGCCTCGCGCCCGGTGGCCAACTACGACCGCTGGGCCACCGTCAGCACCTTGCGCGAAACTGGCCTGTATGGCTCGGCGCGGTTCAGCGTTACCGATCCACTGTCGGTAATCGTTGGCGCCCGCAGCAGCTGGTATGACTACACCAATGAGCGCAGCCACGACGGCTACAAGGTCACACGCGAAATCACGCCCTATGCCGGCGCCGTCTACGACCTCAACACCACGCACTCGCTGTACGCCAGCTGGACGCAGATCTTCCAGCCGCAAAGCGCGGTGGATGTGAACGGCAACCTGCTCAAGCCGGTCACCGGCACCAATTACGAAGCCGGCGTCAAAGGCGAGTATTTCGGCGGCCTGCTGAATGCCAGTCTGGCGGTGTTCCAGGTCAGCCAGGAAAATCGTGCGATGACGGACCGCAGCGGCCCATCGCCTTGCCCAGGTACCGGCGCGACATTCTGCTCGCGCGCGTCCGGCAAAGTGGAAAGCAAGGGCATGGAGTTTGAAGTCAGCGGCGAGCTGACACCGGGCTGGCAGGCTACCGCGGGCTATGCCTATGTGTCGGCCAAATATGTGACCGACTCCAATGCCGCCAACATCGGCAAGCTGTTTGATCCTGATTTGCCGCGCCACCAGTTCAAGGCCTCCACCAGCTACCGTCTGCCAGGCGACTTGCAGCGCTGGCGCGTAGGCGGCTCGGTGACGACGCAAAATGCCGTCTACTCGTCCGACGATGCCAGCGTTCAGCAAGGCGGTTATGCCGTGGTCGGCCTGCATGCTGGCTACCAGTTCGACGACCACCTCAGCCTGCGCCTGAATGTGAACAATGTGTTCGACAAGACTTACCTGCAGGGCATAGGCTGGACCGGTGGCGGCAACACCTACGGTGCGCCGCGCAATGCTACCTTGACGCTGAACTACAAGCTTTAAAACGTCAGCGGCAGCCGGAGCGACAACTGCACGTCCGGCGTGTCGCGCGTGAGACCGGCGCCCACCGTGACATTCACGGTGCGCTTCTCGTTGATGCGGTAGGAAAAGCCCACCAGCAGCGTACCCAGCTGGGTACGCACCGATCCCGGTACCGTCACGCCGTTCTGCCGCGTGCGGGCGATGGAACTATGGTCGTAGCCAAAGCTGATCAGTGCGCGGTCGTTGAGCGCCAGGCCTACGCCAAAGTTAAAGCCAAATACATCGCCAGGCGCCACGGTTCCCAAGGGCTCCCACTGGCCATTCAAGACCTTGCGGTTGACGCCGCTGCGCTTGAAGTTGTGCAGATAGCTGACGCTGCCAAACAGTATCGCCGGGTCGCTGGGATAGAGCCACGTCACGCTCGGTTGCAAGGCATAGAAGCCAGAGCCGGTGGGCAGCTCCAGCGGCAGCCCTGTGCCGGTGACGTTGGGGCCGACGCAGCGCGGGCTGCAATCCGTCACCACGTTGAAAGGATCGATCCCGGTGCGCGATTTGACGCGGAGTCCGGCAACGTAAAAAGCCTGGTCGCCGCCGCCCTCATTCAACTGATAGCGCAGCCCCAGTTCAGCATCCCCCATGCCTTTGCCGCTGGTGTCGAATACATTGTCGACACCGGTGCCGGTAAACACTTCGCGGCTCACGGTGGAGTCGCTGCGGTACACATACGGCAGCTTGATTTCCAGTTCGGCGCGCCGGCTCAGGCCGTAGCGGAGGGTCAGCGCAGCCGTGGTGGTATTGCGCTTGACCTCGCGCACATCCACCAGCCCGATCAACAACGCCGGAATGATGGTGTACCCCACCAGTACCACCCGGTTGCTGGAGGCATAGCCAAACTGCAGTGATGGCTCCAGCACCAGTTTGCCACGCGGCGTCAGCACGCCGGGCTGCTCGAACAGCGGCGCGACGGCGGGCGGACGGCTGTCGCCAGCCGGCGCCTCTCCCACCTGATTTTGCGCCTGCGCCCACACACTCCATGACATCATCGCCAGCACACTGGCTTGCCGCTTCGTACTCGAACGCATCGCCGCTCCTTGATGGATTACTTGACGATTGCAGCGCTCAAGGCATCGCGCAGACTGCTTTCAAAATTCACCGCCTTGAGCATGGCCAGATTGCTGACGGTGGTGCTAATCGTCGTCTGGCTGCGTATCGCCTGATCGTTGACGCTGTTCTGTATGACCAGCGCGCCCAGTCCCTGCGTGGACAGCGGCTCGGCCAGGTTGCCGGCGCCATTCTGTACCACCACGGCAGCCAGCGCATCGCTGGCCATCGCGGCTTCCGCAGCACTCAACTGTGTCATATCGGCGATGGAAAAATGGGTACTGGCTACAACACTGCCATTGATCGAAACCAAACGTTCAACACCTAGCGAAACCTGCAGGCCGCCGCCCAGCGAAAAACCGCCGCGCGCTTGCGCCAGCTGGCTGTCATCCACCGCAGTCCAGTCATCCGTTGAATCCGGTGTACCAGCACCAGCGGAGGCCATCGCGCCGCCAAACAGTAGCATCAGCCAGAGCCAATGACGGGTAGGCATAAGGAGTCCTTCCTATTAATAGTTGCCGCTGCCATTCTTGGGCAGGGTCAGATCGGTCAGGCTGCCACGGTTGATCGCGGCATCCAGCGGTGCCTGCGGCGCGAGCCGCCACTCCGCTACCTGGTTAAAGTGTGGCTGGCCGGCCCAGTTATGGATCACAAACAACAGCCGGTCTGGCCACATCGCTTCAAATGCATCCCGGCGCAGCGCCCGCGTGCCGCCGGCCGGATCGCCGATCAGTACCCGTTGCTGGTCCATGCCTTTGATGACGACAAAATGCAGATAGCCGTTATCGACGATCCGCACAATCGCCGGAAAGCGCGCCTCGGCCAGCTTTTGCAGCGGCTGCTGATAGCCGTCGGCGATAAAGCCCAGTTGCGCCAGATAGCGCTTCATGTCCAGCAGCGAGAATCCTTCGCGCTGGATTTTTTGCTGGTCGCCCTGGGCGTACATGGCCGAGAAAACCTGCTCCTCGCTGACGGGCTTGTCGTAGTGGTAGCTCAGCAGCGTCGCCAGCGCGGCTGAGCCGCAACTGAAATCGTGCTGCTGATGCACCGTCGAGCGGAAGCGCGCTTCCTTCAGGCTGGTCACATGCAGCGTGAAGCCTGCGCCGCCGACGCTGGGCAGGTCCGCCGCAGTCGCCGCTTCCATGCACAGCGCTGCGGTCAACAAAATAAGGGATAGTGATTTCATTGCATCTGGATGTTGATGATGGTGGCGTTCTGTATCAGCACATTGGCGCCGGAATTCTGGATCGCGACCGGCAGGCCGGACGCGTTGCTGAATGAAGCATTGCCGATCGTGTTGGCACCCGTGACCACATTCACCGCAGCATTGCCACTGACCGCGCCGTTCAACTGCATATCGTTGCTGACCGTGTCGGCGCCGCCGCGCAAACGCGCCAGCCGGGTTGCTGGTGCAGGTGCACTGTCGAATCCCGGCGGGTCGGCGACCTTGACCTCCACGACAGGCACCAACAGCGGCCTGGCCGCCGCAGGCTCGGACACGGCTGCCAATGGACCGGCGGCACCGCTCTGCCAGCACGTGGTGCATAGCAGTGCGGCACCGAGATATTGACTAATTGATTGCATAGCGTCTCCCTGAGAGTGGCGCGGTGGGGCGCGTCACAATGCACGCGCCCCACGTTGCGCTTAGTGGCCGACCGATAAATTGGACTGCACGTTGACGCTTTGCTGTACCAGCGAGGCGATGCCGCTGTTCTGCGCCGCGACCATGATGCCCGCCGCAGACTGGCCAACGCTGCTCATGGTATTGGACATATTGAAGGTGCCGGCATTGACTGCGATTGCGCCGCCTGCACCACCGGTGCCGCCAGCGGCCGCACCAGCGGTCGCCGCGCCACCCGTGTTGGTGCCACCCGCGCCACCTGCACCGCCGGTATTGCCGCCACCGCCCGCACCACCAGCGCCGCCCGCACCTGCCGTGGCGCTACCGTTGGTCGGACTGCCATTGCTGGCCGTGCCGCCGGTAGCTGCGCCGCCCGCCGCACCGGTACCCGCCGTATTCGACGCCGCACCGCTGCTGGCGCCGGCTGCGCCTGTCGCGCCTGCACCGCCAGATGCACCGGTGCTGCTGGCGGTTCCGCCAACAGCACCTGCGCCGCCCGCACCACTGGTGCCTGTCGCACCGGTGCCGCCGTTTTGCGTCACGGCCGCACCAGCCCCGCCAGCACCACTGGTGGCTGCACCACCTGCCGCACCGTTGCCCGCCGTGCTGGCGCCGCCACTGCCAGCCGCCCCGGCGCCACTGGCACCGCCTGCTGCGCCGCTGCCGCCAGCGCCCCCGGTAGCCGCACCGCTGGTGGCCGTGCCGTCACCGGCCGTGCCCGCACCGCCCGTCGAAGCGCCCGAGCCCGCAGTACCGGTTTGCGCCACCGGCATGTCACCCGCGCCGCCCGGCGTCGTGCTATTGGCCGAACTGGCCGTGCCGCTGCCGGCACCGCCGCCACTGGCGCTACTGTTGGCACTACCAGAGCCGCTACCGGCGCCGCCGCCGCTGGCACCGGCACCGCCGACGCCCGCCGTTCCGCCGGCACCGCCATAGCCGGTTCCCGCAGAACCCGATCCGCCACCATTGCCGCCATTGCTGCCATAGGCACCGCCGCTCGCGCCGCCGCTACCACCGGTCGATCCGCCAACACCGCCACCCGCGCCACCGCTGGCTGCGCCAGTCGCGCCGCCCGCACCGCCGTTACCGCCGTAACTGTCGCCGGCCGAACCACCTGCACCGCCGAGTCCGCCCGCGCCACCCGCACCACCTGCGCCGGTATAGGCGCCGGAAGCGATACCGCCCGCGCCGCCGCTACCGCCTGTGCTGCCGCCCACCGATGGCGAACCATTGAAGGCACTGCCATTGCTGGCACTGCCGCCCGCACCAGCGGCCGCGCCGCTACCGCCATAACTGGCGCCGCCGCTGCCGCCGCTGGCCGCGGCATTCCCACCGGTGGCATTGCCGCCCACACCGCCGTAACCCGCACCGCCAGTGCTGCCGCCGTTGTTAATCGCGCGATTGCCAATGTCTTGGATGGAGTTACCCGTGACCGCGCCATTCAGCGTGGTGGTGGCGTTGGCGCTGGACTGGTTGTACGCATTGCTGAGCGTAGAAGTGGCCGTGCCGCCGTTATTGGCCGCCACACCACCAACCGCGTTGGCCGCAGCGCCACCGGTGCTGTTGTTATTGTTATTCTGGTTTTTCGTGCTGCTATCCTGAACCGCACTGGATGAGTCGGTAGCGTGCGCCCCGGCGCCGGACTGCGTAGTCGCTGTCTGCGCATACGCCTGCGCGCTGAATGCCAACGCGATAGCCGCACCGATTAATGATTTTTTCATAGTTGCTCCTGCCTGAAGAAAGGGATTGAGTGTGGGATAAACATGCGCCCGGAGCACACGCTCCTGGCTACGCTGCTTTCGCAAACTTGGTGCCACCTGCGCCAAGCACTTGATATCACTGGATAAGTACAGCCACAGGGGACTGGTGGTACGGCATCCCGGCCGCTAAATGTCACACCGCTGTGACAACTCAGCCGCCGCAGCGGCATCACTCACTGGGAGCGCCGTTGTAACGCGCATGAGACGGCGCAGGAATCCCATGTTTGGCCAGTAGCCGATATAGCGTCATGCGTGACACGCCCAGGTCGCGGGCCGCCACCGTGATGTTGCGGCCTGCGCGCAGCAGGCTGGCGTCTATCGCGTCGCGTTCGGCGCGGACGCGGGCGTCGTCCAATTGCAGCGGCGCGCATTTTGCCGTGGCCGCAGCCAGGCCCAGGTCCTGGGGCAGGATCAGACGCCCTTCGGCCATGACCATGGCGCGGCGCACGCGGTTGATCAGCTCGCGCACATTGCCGGGCCAGCCGTAGTCCCGGATGGCCTGGGCGGCGCGGCTGCTGAAGCCTTTCACGCGCGGCGCCCGCTCATCGGAAAAAGTATGGAAGAAGTGTTCGGCCAACGGCAGCAGGTCGTCCCTGCGTTCGCGCAGCGGCGGCACGTCCAGCGCCAGCACGTTCAGGCGGTAATACAGGTCTTCACGAAAGGCGCCGCGCTGCACCGCTTGCAGCAGATTGACGTGCGACGCCGCGATCACCCGCACATCCACCGCGATGCTGCGCGTGCCGCCGACACGGTAGATAGTCTTTTCCTGTAAAAAGCGCAGCAGGTTGGCCTGCAGCTCCATGGGCAGATCGCCAATTTCATCCAGGAAGACCGAGCCGCCCTGCGCGCTTTCCAGCAGTCCGCGCTTTTCGCGCAAGGCACCGGTGAAGGCGCCGCGTTCGTGGCCAAACAGTTCCGATTGAATCAGCGAGGCAGGAATGGCGCCGCAGTTAATCGGCACGAACGGCCCCTTGCGGCGCGGCGAATGTGCATGCACGGCCTGTGCCGCCAGCTCTTTGCCGCTGCCACTCTCGCCCCAGATCAGTACCGGCGCGCTGGCGGCCGCCACTTTGGTAATCTGCCGCCGCAGCCGCATGATGGCCGCGCTCGCTCCGGTCAGCGTGGCCTCGGAGGCTGTCGGCAGTTCGCCATCGGCGCGCAAGGCGGCCATGCCCAGCGCGTGGCCCAAGGTATGCCGCAGGCGCACGCTGTCCGCCGGCCAGGTATGGTAGTCGTGGCAGTGATCGCGCAGTAGCTGGCGCCAGGATGAGTGCGCCACCAGCGAAGGCGGCAGCACCGCCGTCCAGTGTATATTCCAGTGCTCCAGCAGGAAGGTGCCGAGCTCTGCGCAGCTATCTGCCTCCTGCACCAACAGCAGGCCAACCGCGCATGGCCGCGTCTTGTAGTGACGGCGCGCTTCGGTTGGCGTAGCTGCACGGACCACCTCCCAGGCCGCCGGCAAGCCAGGTTCGCCGGCACCCACGCAGAGTATCGATTTCGTCGTCATGCTTATTGGACGGGAAATGATGAGAAAAGTTCAAGCTTGTGCCACGGTCGAGGCCAATATAGAATGCGCGCTGCTTTTTTAAGCGGGCGAATAACAGCCTGTCAATAGTAAAAATAAAACAAAACACAACGGGATGCAGTGAGATGAATGAATTTGAACTCAAGCCAGCGGCCTTGCCGAACTGGGGCCAGCGGGCTGCGCTGCGCATGCTGAATCTGTCCGGCTGGCGCATGCTGTACCGCCCGCTGCCCGGTCCGCGCGGCATTTTAGTGGTCTATCCGCACACAACGAACTGGGACTTTATTGTCGGCCTGCTTGGCAAATGGGCGCTGAACCTGCCGTTCCGCTGGCTGGCCAAGGATTCGCTGTTCAAGACGCCGCTGGGCGGCTGGTTCCGTTCGCTGGGCGGCGAACCCGTAGACCGCAGCGCGCCGCAAGGCATGATACGCGCGCAAGCCGAGCGCATGAACGCGGCCGACTGGTACTGGCTGGCCATCACGCCGGAGGCCACGCGCAGCTATCGCCCGCACTGGAAAAGCGGCTTCTATCATCTGGCGCTGGAAGCCAAGGTGCCATTGTGCCTGGTCTACATCGACTATCCGAACAAGACGCTGGGTGTGGTCGATCACCTGCACCTGACGGGTGACCAGGAGGCCGACATGGCCGCCATCCGTGCCATCTACGCCGGCCACCACGGCCTGTATCCCAAAAACCAAGCGCCCGTCGTGCTGCAGGAACGTCGCAGCGAAGAGCGCAAGTAACTCCGCTTACGCCGTCGCCGCCAGCATCACGCCGGTGACGGCGATGGCGGCGCCCGCAGCCTTCACGGCCAATGCCGGGCTCATGCGGCCCAGCACACTTCCACCATACACCAGCAGCGAGCTGGACAGCAGCAGGCCGATGGCGCTTGCCATCTGCGGCAGTTCATGGCCATGTGCATTGCCATGCAGGAGCGCAAACGCGCCGACCATGGCGACCGCCGGCGCAGTTGGCAGCCGTGCGGCGACAGCAATCAGTACGCCCATCAACGCCACCGTCAGCGCGATGCCGGTTTCCAGACCCGGCAACACGAGTCCCGTTGCGCCACTAGCGACACCCACCAGCAGCATGCCGACGAATGCCAGCGGCAGCCAGCGGGCGCCCTGCTGCCGCACACTCCACGCACCAATAGCCAGCATCGCCAGCAAGTGATCGAGGCCGGTGAGCGGATGCAGAAAGCCGGACAGGAAACCGTGCGTGTGGGTGCCCGTTCCGGTGTGGGCGAAAGCAGCGGTGGCGGTGACGCTGAGCGCCAGTGCGGTGGCGATTTTTTTCATACATGCTCCTGGTGTGGGGTTTGGCCCAGCAGGCCTTGTTCGCGGATGAAGTCAATGACCTGGGTCACGCCCTCGCCGCTGCGCAGGTTGGTGAAGATAAAAGGACGGCTGCCACGCTGCTGCCTGGCGTCGCGCGCCATGACGTCAAGGTCCGCGCCCACGTGCGGCGCGAGGTCGGTCTTGTTGATGATGAGCAGATCGGAGCGCGTGATGCCCGGGCCACCCTTGCGCGGAATCTTCTCGCCGCCTGCGACATCGATCACGTAGATGGTCAGGTCCGACAGTTCCGGGCTAAAGGTCGCCGCCAGGTTGTCGCCGCCGGATTCCACCAAAATCAGGTCCAGGGCCGGAAAATCCGCCTGCATGCGGGCGATGGCCTCCAGGTTGATCGAGGCATCTTCGCGGATGGCCGTATGTGGGCAGCCGCCGGTTTCGACGCCCATCAGGCGCTCGGCCGGCAGCGCATCGGCGCGCAGCAGGATTTCCATGTCCTCCTTGGTGTAGATGTCGTTGGTGATGACGGCCATGTCGTAATGGTCGCGCATGCCCTTGCACAGCATTTCGCACAGCGCGGTCTTGCCCGAACCGACAGGGCCGCCGATACCGACGCGGAGTGGATTGGAGGTAGTCATTTGTATGCTCTTTCAGGATCTGTATAAACGGCTGTATTGCACTTCATGTTGCATCGATAGCAGCGACAGGCCCGGCGCCCAGTTGCACATATCGTCGTCGCTGACGGTTTGCGCGTAGCGGGCTGCGGCTTCAAGCTCCGCGCGCAGCGACAGCAGCATGCGCTGGCCGGCCACCTGCCCTAACGGTACGGACTTCACGCACACCAGCACCTGGTTTTCTGCCCATGCAAACAGCATGGCCAACAAGGCTTCCTGGTGCGGGATGCCCAGTGCGGCGACGGCGCAACTGAAGGCTGTCGGCAATCCGACTTCGGACTTGCCTTGCAACTGCGCCAGCATGTCGGCATCGGCAATATCCAATTCGGCCACCAGCTTGGTCAGCGAGTAGCCCATCTGGATGGTCTCGGCGCGGAACTCGCTGCTGTCGCGCGAGGCGATGAATTTTTCGCTCCACTCGGCGACCGCGTTCCAGTCGCGGCGCGACCACGCCTGCATCAGCCGCCACGTTATCGGCGCCTCCCACTGCGCCACCACGTCGTGCAGGTGGCGGACGATCCATGCGCGCGCGCTGCCGGCATCGCGCACCGCGCCATTCTCCAGCGCCGCCTCCAGCCCTTGCGAATAGCTGTAGGCGCCGATCGGCAGCGCGGGGCTGGCGAACTGCAGCAGGTTGAGGAGCGCGGCGGCCTGCATTTATTTCAGATCGCCCGGACGGTGGATCTTCTGGCGCAGCGGAATCGGCGCCAACGGACCCTGGCCGTGATCATGATGGTGCCCATGGCCGCCGCCGTAGGCGCCGGACTCCGGCTCAAACGCCGCCATTTCCTCCACCACGCTTGCCCCCAGGCCGGCCAGCATTTCCTTCAACACCGCATCCGCGCGGATGCGCAAAAAACCGTCGCCTACCTGCGCCTGTGTGTGGCGATTCCCGAGATGGAAAGCGCAACGCAGCAGCGCATGAGCATTCGCGCAGGTGACTTTGTAGGTCGGCTCCGGCGCTGCGATGACGCGCACCACCCGCTGATCCTCGCCGGTCAGCAGGTCGCCGTCACGCAGCACGGTGCCGCGCACAGTGAAGACAGCGACCTCCTCGCCGGTATCGAGCGTCGCGCGCAGGCGGCATTTCTCGCGCAATTCATAAGGCAGCACCAGCTGCGCGGCGATGGCGTCAGCATGCGGGATTTTGGTATGTAGTGTCAGCATCATCAGAACAGGAAATAGCGCTGCGCCATCGGCAGCTGGGAAGCCGGCTCGCACACCAGCAGCTCGCCGTTGGCACGCACTTCATAGGTTTCAGGATTGACCTCCATCCGGGGCGTGAGGTCGTTGTGGATCATGTCGGACTTGCGCAGCGCGCGCATGCCGCTGGCCACGATCAGCGTCTTGTTCAATCGGAGCTGGTCGCCGATGCCCGCATCGTAAGCAGACTGCGAAACAAAGGTGAACGACTTCTTCAAGCCGCCGCCAAAAGAGCCAAACATCGGGCGGTAATGCACCGGCTGCGGCGTCGGGATAGACGCATTGGGATCGCCCATCAACGCCGCCGCAATCATGCCGCCCTTCAGTATCGTCTGCGGCTTGACGCCAAAGAACGCCGGCTTCCACAGCACCAGATCCGCAATCTTGCCCACCTCCACCGACCCCACCGCATGCGCAACGCCGTGGGTGATGGCCGGGTTGATGGTGTACTTGGCGATATAGCGTTTGACGCGGAAGTTGTCGCTACGCGAAGAATCGGGTGCGAGCGGCCCGCGCTGCACTTTCATCTTGTGCGCCGTCTGCCAGGTACGCATGATGACCTCCCCCACCCGCCCCATGGCCTGGGAGTCGGACGACATCATCGAAATCGCGCCGATGTCGTGCAGGATGTCTTCCGCCGCGATAGTCTCGCGGCGGATGCGCGATTCGGCGAACGCCACATCCTCCGTGATCGCCGCATCCAGGTGATGGCACACCATGAGCATATCCAGATGCTCGTCCAGCGTGTTCACCGTGTACGGCCGCGTGGGATTGGTGGAGGACGGCAGCACATTGCCCTCGCCCACAGCAGCAATGATGTCGGGTGCATGGCCGCCCCCCGCACCTTCCGTGTGGAAGGTATGGATAGTGCGGTCCTTGAACGCCGCCAGCGTATCGGCAAGGTAGCCACCTTCGTTGAGCGTATCGGTGTGGATGGCGACCTGAATATCCATCCTGTCGGCCACGCTCAGGCAGTTGTCGATGGCGGCCGGCGTGCTGCCCCAGTCCTCATGCAGCTTCAGGCCGATGGCGCCGGCGCGGATCTGTTCTTCCAGCGGTTCAGGCAAACTCACATTGCCCTTGCCGAGAAAGCCCAGGTTCATCGGAAATGCGTCAGCCGCCTGCAGCATCGCGTGCAGATGCCACGGCCCCGGCGTGCAGGTGGTGGCCGAGGTTCCCGCCGATGGCCCGGTACCGCCGCCGATCATGGTGGTGACGCCGCTCATGAGCGCCTCCTCGATCTGCTGCGGACAGATGAAGTGGATGTGCGTATCCACGCCGCCAGCCGTCACGATCATGCCTTCGCCCGCGATGATTTCGGTGGCGCCGCCAATCGCCATGGTCACATTCGGCTGGATGTCGGGATTGCCCGCTTTGCCGATGGCCGCGATCATGCCGCTTTTCAGGCCGATGTCCGCCTTGACGATGCCCCAATGATCGACGATCACCGCGTTGGTAATCACCGTATCCATCACATCGGCAGCCACGCGCTGCGACTGGCCCATGCCATCGCGGATCACTTTGCCGCCGCCGAACTTCACTTCCTCGCCATAAGTGGCGTAGTCCTTCTCGATTTCGATAAACAGTTCAGTGTCCGCCAGGCGGATGCGGTCCCCGGTAGTGGGGCCGAACATCTCGGCGTAGGCGCGGCGCGAAATCGTCACCATATCAACTCAGCTTTCCCATGACTTTGCCGTTGAATCCATATACCTTCTGCTCGCCGCCCAGCTTCACCAGTTCCACCGTGCGCTGCTGGCCCGGCTCAAAGCGCACAGCGGTGCCTGCGGCGATGTTAAGCCGCTTGCCATAGGCCTTCCAGCGCTCGAACTTGAGCTCCGTGTTGACTTCAAAAAAATGGAAATGCGATCCGACCTGCACCGGACGGTCACCACGGTTGGTTACCACCACGGTCTCCGTCTCGCGGCCTTCGTTCATGCCGATCTCGCCCTCTTCCAGTATGTATTCGCCAGGGATCATGATGAACTCCTTTATGGGATGGGGTTGTGGACAGTCACAAGCTTGCTCCCATCCGGGAACGTCGCTTCGACCTGGATGTCAGGGATCATTTCGGGGATACCCTCCATGACGTCGGCGCGCGCGAGTATGCGCGTGCCGTCGGACATCAGTTGGGCGACAGTTTTGCCGTCGCGGGCACCTTCCATGATGGCGCAGGTAATCAGCGCCACCGCTTCCGGGTAGTTCAACTTCAGGCCGCGGGCCAGGCGGCGTTCCGCCACCAGGCCTGCGGTAAAAATCAACAGCTTGTCTTTTTCGCGTGGACTCAGATCCATGTTCGGTTTCCTGTTCAGGTTTGCCAGATGCGCGGCGTCACTGCTTCTCGCGCCAGCAGATGCGGGCGCAGATGGCGCCACACGGTGAGCATGAGGCGGCGCGCGGTTTCGCTGTCGTCGCCCAGATGGCGTGCCACCAGCACGCCCTTGGTCTGCGTTACGCCGAAGCGGTGTGCACCATCGGCGGCGACAGCGGTGCGGATCTCGTTCAATACCGCGGCAGGCAGCGGCTTGCCGGCGGCGATCAGCGTGGCGCAGACTGTGTGGCCATCCAGCGCCAGCGGGCTGCCCAACTGCCCGCCCAGCATGTCGCCCTGCTCCCACCACAGCAGACGACCCTCGCGGCGGATGCTGCTGCGCTGGCGTATCCTGCCGCTATCGAACGTCTCTCCCGATCCGCGCCGGCCCATGCAAAGAATCTCGCAACCGATAAAGGTTGCGCCCGCAGCCAGCTCCACGTGCTGCTCCAGCACCACGTTAGCGGTATCAAAAAAGATTGTTTCCTGCGGCAGCCATTCCAGTGCCGCGTCCTGGTTCACATGCAGGTGCACGGTCTGTTGCGATACCTTGCCATTGGCCTGGTACCACTTGGCCGCGCCAGGTGTAGTGATGAACGCGTGCGCGCGATCGCCCACGCCAATATCGATTTCCAGCTGATCGCCACCGACCACGCCGCCCGGCGGATGAACCACGATGGCCTGGCAGACTTTGGCGTCTTCCGGATACAGCGCCTTCTGCACACGCAGCGGGCCGTGATGGATTTTATTGAACAACCGCGTGGTGCCGGCATCGTCGGCAAAACCGAGGGTGAGACTGGCCTGCCAGGCACTGTGGCCAGTGCTGGCGTTTACGTCGCGCGGTGCAGTGCAGTCGGGCATAGAAACAGAGATGCTAAATAACCGTTGATCTATGCAATCAGCGTGCCAGCATAAATTCCTTCCTGCGCGCGCAGGCTGCACCGAGATATGGCAAACAGCACCAACTTGGTGCAACTAATTGAAAATGGTGCGGGTCAGATGTGCTCGTGAACTATGCGGCAACGATGGAGGTGGCCGGCCAATTCCAGAATCCAAACACGAGATTTCCGAAACCCGAGGGAAGATCGAACGCCCAGTCCACGATGCTGCGGCTTGCATCGCAGTCTGGACAAGTTCCAATCAACTATGTCCACAAGTCGTTTGATGACTTAACAATTGAAACTCCCCGCACTGCGTCTTCGAGCACTTCATCCGGAATGGCAGACGCTTCGAGCGAATGGACTGAGTAAATGCGGTCGCCATCACCATAGGCACACAGTCTTAACTTTTCCAACAGCTCGAAGGCCAAGAGGCGCATTGGCGCATCGTACAGGGGTCTACCGATAGCAAACTCAATTGCATCCAAAGATTCCAGCGCGATGCCGCCTTCATCAGAGCCAATCGTCTCTTCATCACCTTGCCATGGGAAAAATACCGGAATAAATCCGTCCCCTAAGGGCTCACCCAACTTGCAGCCATGCTTCAACAAAATCACTTTCAGCAAAGACAAGTTGAAAGTGGCTTCCTCGCCATCATTAAAGGATGAAAAATAAATATTATCCAATTCTCTATACCTTAGTTAAAAAAGAGGCAGTTGTTAGCCCCTGCACTCGATGATTACTCGTGGCCGACTGTCGCCCTCAAGCTTCGAAAGTGGCCACATAATAGGGATATGCACCTTACCGCAAATTTTTTGCGGACTTGCTTTGCTTCTTCTATTGCGGTTTTAATTTGATAATAATAACAACAATAACCGCCCGTACCTTTAGTCCTTCTCGTTGCGTAGATAAAGGAAGCGCAGGCCAAAGCCCCAGCTGCGCCAATTGTTCGCCAACCGCACCAGCCAGTCAGCGACGACATCGTTTGCCGCGCTGAGCTTGGCTTGGTAGCGAAAACAGGTATGGGTGATACCCAAAGCGAGGTAGACATCCTTGACGGTAGTCAGACCCACGTCAAAATACCACTGCGCTATCTCACGTCGGCGAGCCGGCGCCACCACTTTTTTGCCAAGCCTCAGCGACAATCTTGGCCTTGGACGCAAGAGCTTTACTAGGGTGTTCTGGGCTTGCGGCTGTCTTTCAGTGCTTCTGGCTCCAATTCTGGGTAGGCATCGTGGATAGGTCGGATGATGCAATAATACAATTCCGTCATGATCTTGCTAACCTCTTCCCGATATTCCTTAAATTCGTTTTCCGGGCACGTATCTTTTACCCGGATAAGAGAGTCATTCAGGCGTTCACAAACGTCTGACATTGTTTTGAGCACTTCTTCTGAGATTTGGCGATTCATTTTGATCCTATACAGAGCTTAGAGATATCGGTTTCGTTTGAGATGGTCAGCATTTCATGCCCCGCTGTGCGGAGGCTAAGCCGTGCAAAATGTACTTCCCGCCAACGCCCGATCCACGATGTAAGAAGTTTTCTCTACGCCAGCACAACTTCACTGTTGTAAAAAAGTGCCGGGCAGCAAATAATTTTCGCGGTTTCTACGCCGTCAAAAGTATTGCCTCGTGCAGCAAAAGCAGCGTTTTTACGGTTGAGGAATAATTGGTTCCATTGAAGCATGGAAACAAAAGTTGTCTTGAACATGCTCAGAGTTACCCACCAAATGGAGAGCATCATGAAAAGCAAGTTCCTCACCCGCGTCGCACTTGCCACCGCCTTCGGCGCGGCGCTGTTGCCGGTATTGAGCGGCGCCGCGGTCTACAGCAACGGCAGCAAAACGACCACCTTCGACGTCACGCTGAAAATCATCGCCGACTGCACCATCGCCGCCAATACGCTGGACTTCGGCCAGTCGCAAGGCGTGCTGGCGACGGCGGTCAACGTCAACACCACGCTCAACGTCACCTGCACCAACACCACGCCCTATAACATCGGTCTGAATGCCGGTACCGGCACCGGCTCCACCACTGCTGCGCGCCTCATGAGCGGCACCGGCGCCAATACCAGCACCGTCGCGTTCAATCTGTTCCAGGCAGCCGGCACCACCAACTGGGGCAACACGCAAGGTACCGACACCAAGTCCGGCACCGGCACCGGTTCGTCGCAGACCATTACTGTGTACGGCAACATCCCGGCACAGGCAACGCCGCAACCGGATACGTACAAGTCGACGATCACCGCGACCGTCTACTTCTAACACCCCACTCCGCCGTCAGCCCACGATCATGGCTGATAGACGCGATCCTGCATTCCCTGGCGCCCCAGCCCGCGCCCAAGCTTCCCCTGTACCGTTTCAAACCGCCCCAGCGTAGCGGTAAATAACCTTCGAGCTTATTTACTGGAGAATTGCCATGTCCCGCATCGCTACCCGTATCGCCGCCGCTGCAACCGTTCTTGCCATGCTGGCCCCGATGGTCGGTGGCGCCGCTGTCTACAGCAACGGCAGCAAAACGACGACCTTCGACGTCACGCTGAAAATCATCGCCGACTGCACCATCGCCGCCAATACGCTGGACTTCGGCCAGTCGCAGGGTGTGCTGGCAACCGCCGTCAACGTCAACAGCACGCTCAATGTCACCTGCACCAATACCACGCCGTATAACATCGGCCTCAATGCCGGCACAGGCACCGGTTCCAGCGTCGCTGCACGTCAGATGAGCGGCACCGGCGCCAACACCAGCACCGTGGCCTTCAATCTGAACCTGACCGCAGGCGGCGGCAACTGGGGCAATACCCAGGGTACGGACACGCTGTCTGGCACCGGTACCGGCGCCCAGCAGAACCTTACCGTCTACGGCGTGATCCCGTCCCAGTCGACGCCGCAGCCAGACACCTACAAATCGACCATCACCGCGACCGTCTATTTTTGATTGTTGAAACGGACGCAAGGGAGCTTTGCCCGGCGTCCTATTGGTGTGGCTAGCCCGCGTCCCCATACTCTCTGCTTCAGGAAATGAATCTCGGAGCAGAACATGAAAGTATTTGTCACCGGCGCGGCCGGTTTTATCGGCAGTTCGATTGCAGCGGGCCTGGTCAAGGCTGGCCATGAAGTGGTTGGCCTGGTGCGCAAGCCGGAACACCTGGAAGAAGTGAAAAAGATCGGCGTCACCGGTGTACTCGGCACACTCACCGACCGTGATCTGCTGATCGTCCAGGCCCAGGCAGCGGATGCTGTCATCAACGCCGCCAGCAGCGACAACCGCGCTGCGGTGGAAGCCTTTATCGACGCCCTTGCCGGTTCCGGCAAGGTATTCCTGCACACCAGCGGCTCCAGCATCGTCGGCGACGCCTCGGGCGGCGAAGGCACCGACCAGATCTACTACGAAGACAAGCTGCCGGCGCCGACCGCCGACAAGGCCGCGCGGGTCGCCATCGACAAGCTGGTACTGGACGCGGCCAGCCAGGGCGTGCGCTCCGCAGTGCTGTGCAATACGCTGATCTACGGTCACGGCGCGCTGCCGCGCGACTCCGTGCAGCTGCCACGTTTGCTCAAGCAGGCGCGCAAGAGCGGCATCGTGCGCCACGTCGGCCCGGGCCGCAACATCTGGTCGAATGTGCACATCGACGACGCGGTTGACCTGTATCTGCTGGCACTGGAAAACACCGAAGCGGGCGCGTTCTATTTTGTCGAAAGCGGCGAAGCGGCATTCGGCGAGATGAGCGCGGCGATCGCCAGGGCACTGGACCTGGCGCCGCCGCAGGACTGGCCACTGGAACAGGCCAAAGAAGAATGGGGTTACGAGATGGCCTCCTACGGCCTCGGTTCCAACAGCCGCGTACGTGGCCAACGCGCACGCACGCAGCTGGGATGGCAGCCACATCGCCCGCCAGTGCTGAACTGGATTGCGAACGATATGCTGCGCACCTGAGTTTAGGGAGTCGGCTTGGTTTCCGGCGCTGGCGCCGGTTTCGCTTCCGGCGCGGCTTTAATGCCCAGGTTCTTCGGCAGCTCCATCGACTTGCCGTTAATCGACAGCTTGTCGTCCTTGATGTCGATGGTCGAGCGCAGCTCGTCCTTCTCCACCACGGCAAAGCCGCTGCTGACGGCTTTGCCCACCACGAAGCTGACAATGGCGTCGGCGCCGGCATCGATCTGGCGCGCGGCGTCGGCGGCGCTGGCATCCACGCTACGGGCCGAGATGGCACGGCCGACATCGCGGATCAGGGCAACCGGCACCCGTACTTCAAAGTGCGCCACGATCTTCTTCATGATCGCTTTGATGTCCTGGAAGTCGGCATCCACCGTCTTCGCGAAGGACACGCGGCCTTTTATCGCAGCGACGTTGCCGCGATAGCCGGCACTGATATCGTCGATGAGCAGCACCGCGCCCGACTGGAGCGCGCGCTTGCCGAGGTCCTTCATATTCTTCAACATCAGCTCTTGCTGCGCTTTAGGATCCAACTTCTGGGCGTTCTGCTCACGCATGGAGCGGCTGAAATCAGCCATCACCTTCACCGGCACATTGGTGAGGCGGAAAGCGAAGTTGGCGTGATCCACGCGCTCGTCACCCATCACCATGGCCTTGACCGTCGAACGGTAGGCAATTTCCACGTTATTGCCGCGACGGGAAGTTTCCGAACGCGCGGTGATGCCTTCAAAGCGCAGCGGCTTTTCCGCCGCCTTGTCGCCAACCGTCACATCGCGCGCGGAGACCAGCTCAACGCCGAAATTGGCGACGCCGTAGTCCACGCCGTCCGCTGCGCGCTGCTGCTTCGCCACCAGCGTCATGTTTTCCATGCTTACCGAAAAATCGGAACGCGCCATCACCAGCGACGGCCACTGCATGTCCATGGTCATACTACGGCCTGTCTTTTCGGTCGACAGCTTGAGCGTCATTTCGGACCAGTTGAAGTCCGTGCCATTGCCTTGTACGTACAGGTAAGGCGCCAGCTTGCCGATGTAATTGATCTGGCCTTTAGGACCATCGGTACGCGTGATCGGGAACGGACGCTCGGCGCCGAACATCTCTTTCAGCTTCGGCCGCAATGCCGGCGAGAATTCAAAGTTGGCGTATTTTTCCCAGATTTTGGCCACATTACGTTCGCTGCCCGTTGCCGCAGTCAGTTCCTGGCTGGCCTGCTTGAGCGTCTCAAGCGTCGCCGGGGTCAGGAATTCCGGCAACTGCGGTGGAGCTGGCGTTGCAGCTGGATCGGCAGCGTAAACGGGAATGACCAGCATGGCGCTGGTCATTGCAAATGCGAGGGCAGTTTTTTTCAAGGGAAGACCAGGAGAATGTCAAAAGAGCGCAATTCTACTGAAGCTTTACCCTCAAGAAATACGCACTTTGTCACTCAAGACTAGAGTACGGGCTCTTGCCGCCATCCGCGATGAACTGGTCGACGCGCGCCTCCAGCACCGGCAGCGGCACCGATCCCAGTTGCAGCACCGTGTCGTGGAAGGCGCGGATATCGAACTTCTGGCCCAGCGCCTTTTCCGCTTTCTTACGTGCGTTGATGATGCTCATTTCGCCCAGGTAGTAGGACAGCGCCTGGCCCGGCCACGAAATATAGCGGTCCACTTCCGTTTCAATTTCATGGTCCGACAGCGCAGTGTTGGCATGCAGGTAGTCCTGCGCCTGTTTGCGGGTCCAGCCCTTGCTGTGGATGCCGGTGTCCACCACCAGGCGGGAAGCACGCCAGGCCTGATAACTGAGCATGCCAAATACTTCGTACGGCGTTTCATACATGCCCATTTCGGCTCCCAGGCGTTCGCTGTACAGCGCCCAGCCCTCACCGAAAGCCGAGATGTAGGCATTGCGGAATGGCGGACGTCCCTTCTGCTCCATCGCCACCGGCATCTGGAACGCATGGCCCGGCGCCGATTCGTGCAACGTCAGCGCCGGCATGCTGTACAGCGCGCGCGATGGCAGGTTGTAGGTGTTGACCAGGTAGACGCCAGGACCGCCGCGGCCCGAAGTGTAGAACGGCGCCTGGTCGTCCGGCACCGGTATCACCGCAAAGCGGCGGCGCGGCAGATAGCCAAAGTACTGCGCCACTTTGCCGTCAAATTTCTTGGCCACCCAGGCAGAGCGCATCAGCAGTTCTTCCGGCGTTTTGGCGTAGAACTGCGGATCGGTACGCAGGAATTGCAGGAAGGCCGGCAGATCGCCTTTAAAATCAACCTGCTTGATCACGTCCTGCATCTCGGCGCGGATCTTGGCCATTTCTTCCAGGCCGATGTTGTGGATCTGGTCCGCGCTCAGCGAGGTGGTGGTGAACTCCACGATCTTCGACTGGTAGTAGGCTTTACCATCCGGCAAGCTTTCCGCCGCCAGTTCCTCGCGCGCTTTGGGCACATACTCTTCGCGCATGAACTTCAGCAGGTTTTTATAGGCCGGGACCACCGCCGTTTCAATCGCCTTCACGCCCTGCGCGCGCAGCTCTTCCTGTTTGGCGGCCGGCATACTGGCCGGCATGGTCTTGAATGGCAGGTAGAACACAGTGTCCTGCGGCATCTTCGCATCGCTCACCGAGGTGATGGACGCGTCGCGGCCGACCAGCGTGACCTTTGGCGGCGTGAAGCCGCGCGCCAGGCCGGCACGCATGTTGACGATTTCGTCGTTGAAGTAGCGTGGCACGTCGGCCAGCTGTTTCAGATAATCGCGGTACTCGGCCTCGGTGGCCATGGTTCGACGCGCGGTGCCGGCCATGTTCGACCAGAAGGCGCTGTCGGCGTTGAGCGGCTTTTCAAATTCGCGGAACTGCTGGGCGGCGAGGAAGGCGGCAATCTGCGCCTTGTACACCTGGTAGTTGATGCGCTCCGGCGCCGACAGTTTTGACTCCTTGATGCCCTCCAGCTTTTTCATTACGCCCTGCCAATAGGCGGTGCGGCTGTTCTGCGTGGCGAGATCGATACGCGGCAGCGCGGGCGATACGCCGCTGTCGTCGTCATCCTCGCCGTCTTCCTGCTTCTGGCTCAGACGCCACTTCCACTCCTGGGTGTAGATCGCCTTGAACTGGGCGTCCGCTGGAGCTGCTTTAACCGCCGTCGCCGCAGCGTTGGCGGCACCAAGACACAACAGCATGCATGCACCGGCTATCGCGGCGCTGAACTTCTTTTCCATAGCACTCCAGGGAGAAAGGTTGTTTTACATATCCTGCAAATTACGACTCTCGCGCAGCAGTGCGCTGAATCCTTCGGCGTTTAGCGGGCGGCTGAAATAGTAGCCCTGCATCTCATCGCAACCATGTTCGGTGAGGAACTGCACCTGCTCGCGCGTCTCTACACCTTCTGCAATCACGCGCATATTCAGGTTGTGCGCCAGCGAGATGACGGACAACGCGATGGCCGAATCCGCGCTGTTGGTGGTCACATCATCGACGAAGGATTTATCGATCTTCAGCACGTCAATCGGGAAGCGCTTCAGATAACTGAGACTGGAATAGCCCGTACCAAAGTCGTCCAGCGAAATGTGGACGCCAATGTCCTTCAAGCGGCGCAGCGACGCCACGGCTTTATTCGGATCGCCCATCACCGTGCCTTCGGTGATTTCCAGACCCAGATATTCCGGCGCCAGGCCATATTTGCGCAACGTGCTTTCCACATAGGGCACGGTAGCATCGTGAGCGAACTGCCCCGCCGCCAGGTTGACGGCGACCTTGATCTGGCCCAGCCCCTGTTCGTGCCACACCTTCATCTGCGCGCACACGCTCTCCAGCACCCATTCACCGATCGAGTTGACCAGGCCATACTCTTCGGCCAGCGGAATGAAGCGGTTGGGCGGCACCTTGCCCAGCACTGCGTTATCCCAGCGCAGCAGCGCCTCCGCGCCAACCATGGCGCCAGTCTTCAGGCAGACCTGCGGCTGGTAATGGACTTCAAACTCGTTGCGCGCGATGGCGCCACGCAGCTGGCTCTGGATCGCCAGCTTGTCGCGGATTTCCGCATCCATGCGCTCGGTGAAGAAGGCGTAGTTGTCACGGCCGATCTCCTTGGCGCGGAACAGCGCCGTATCGGCATTGCGCACCAGTTCATCGAAGCTCTCGCCATCGGTGAGGCTGACGGCGATGCCGATGCTGGAAGTGACGGTGATCTGCTGGCCGTCGATCATGAGTTCCTTGCGCAGGCCAGCCAGGATTTTCTGCGCCAGCGCGATGGTGTCATTGAGTTGCGCGTCGTCGGCCACAATGATCTGGAATTCATCGCCGCCGTGACGGCTGACGATATCCCCTTCCCGTACAGTCTCGCTCAGGTACTTGGCCACCACCTGCAGCGCCTTGTCGCCCATGTCATGGCCGTACGAGTCATTGATGCTCTTGAAGCGGTCCAGGTCCAGGCACATGAGCGCGACGCAGCGGCCATCGCGGCGCGCGGTGGACAGCACCTGCACGAAGCGTTCGCGCGCCAGCATGCGGTTCGGCAGTCCGGTCAGCGCGTCGTGGTTGGACAGGAAGTCGATCAGGTGCTGCTCGGCCTTGCGCTCGGTGATGTCCATGAACACCGCCACGTGGTTGATGACATGGCCCTGTTCATCCCGCACTACGGAAGCGCTGAGCAGGCCGGGAAAGGTGTCGCCATTCTTGCGGCGCGCCAGGATTTCGCCCGACCAGTGGCCGGTTTTGACCACCGAAGTCACCATGGTGGCGAAGGAGCTGGCATCCATATCGCCCGCATGCAGCAGGCCGACGCTCTGCCCCAGCACTTCCTGCGCGGTGTAGCCGGAGATCTGCGTGAAGGCAGGATTGGTGGCGACGATGCGGGCGTCGCGGTCGGTGACCACAATCGCGTCCTGCGTCGCCTCAAACACCTGGCTGGCGAGACGCAGGAATTCCTCGTTGGCGCGGCGCTGTTCCACTTCCCGCGCCAGTTCGGCGGTGCGTTCCGCCACGCGCTGCTCCAGCAAGGCGCGTTCTTCCGCCAGCGCTTTCTGCGCCCGCCCCAGCTTGACGTGGGCGTCGGTACGGGCCAGGATTTCCTCGGCCTGGAACGGCTTGGCGATAAAGTCGACCGCGCCCAGTTCAAAGCCGCGTACCTTGTCGTCGGTGTCGTGTTGGGCGGACAGGAAGATCACCGGCACCTGGTTTAGTTCTGGCGTGGCTTTCAGGCGGCGGCAGACTTCAAAGCCATCGATGCCGGGCATGCGGATGTCGAGCAGAATCAGTTCCGGCGGCCGCGATTGCGCGGTCCACAGGGCCAGTTCGCCATTTGGCGCCTGGCGCACGTAGTACCCCGCTTCCGTCAGCAGGTCGCTGAGTAGCTTGAGCGAGGCCGGCGTGTCTTCCACGATCAGCACTTCGCCCTTGGTCTGTTGTTCCGACAAATCCCGATGCATGTAAAAACTCTCTCGCCTGATTAGCTGCATTCTCTATGATATACCGGTCAGGCCGAGGCCACCAATTCATTACCCGCCTGATCCAGCAATGCGCAGAGTTGCGGGTACTGGTGCAGCTGAATCATATGCTCGATGCGCGCCACCACATCGCCCAGCGCCGGCGGCAATGGCGCCAGCAACTGCGCCACGCGCGACAGATTCAGCTCCTGTAGAGCCGTCTTCAGTTCAGCGCGCAGCACGGGCGCCAGCTGGCGCAAGTCTTGCGCCGCCAGCGGCTGCGGCGCGGCCTGGCGCACGCCGTGATGACGGCGCACGAACTGCAGATCGAGCTGCTGCTCCAGCACGGCGTACAGCTGCTCCTGTTCCACCGGCTTGCGCAGGAATTCATCGGCGCCGGCGTGCAGCGCCTCCTCGCGCTCTTCGGTGAAGGCGGACGCTGTCAGCATGACGATGCGCGGCTGTTGAATATCCGGGTTGGCGCGGATCTGGCGTGTAGCGCTGATGCCGTCCAGCGTCGGCATGCGCCAGTCCATGAACACCAGGTCCGGCTGCCATACATCCACCATGGCCAGCGCCTGCGCGCCATCGCCGACTGCGGCAATCTCGAAGCCCAGCGGTTTAAGCAGGCTTTCCAGCAGCGTGCAGCCATCGGCGTTGTCGTCGGCGACCAGGATGCGGCGGCGCTGCTGCGGTTGCAGCGGGCTGACTTCATCCTCGCCGGCCACCGGCGCCTCATCCGCGACCTGCACCGCCACCGTGAACGAGAACGTAGCGCCCTCGCCCGGCGCCGATTGCAGCGCCAGCGTGCCGCCCATCAGCTGCACGAATTCGCGCGAGATGGTCAGCCCCAGGCCGGTGCCCTCTTTCGCCCCCGGACCATCGGCCTGGATGAACGGTTCAAAGATACGCGACTGGTCTTCGGCGGCAATGCCGGGGCCATTGTCGATCACGGAAAACGTCAGCTCACAGGCGCCGTTGCGCGCGCTGCAGCGTACTTTCAGCGTCACCTTGCCCTGCGCGGTGAACTTGACCGCGTTCGACATCAGATTCAGCAGCACCTGGCGCAGCTTGGTCCCGTCCACACGCGCGCTGGCCGGCAGGCCGACGCTGTCCAGCACCAGCTCCACGCCGGTCTGGCCGGCGCGCATGCTGACCATGTCCATGACTTCCTGCAGCATGTCGTTAAGGTTGACCACCTCCGTTTGCAACACGGCGCGGCCAGCCTCGATCTTGGACAGTTCAAGAATATCGTTAATCAGCGTAAGCAGATGCTGGCCGGAGCGGTGGATGATGGCCAGGTTGCGCTTCTCTTCCGGCAGCATGTTCTTGGAGTCCGCCATCAGGCGCGAGAAACCGATCACGGAGTTCAGCGGCGTGCGCAGCTCATGGCTCATATTTGCCAGGAAGGTGGACTTGGCACGGTTCGCCGCCTGCGCCTGGCGCACCGCCACCGACAGCGCGTTGGTACGTTCAGCCACCAGCTCCTCGAGGTGAATGCGGTGGCGGCGCAGTTCCGCTTCCGCTGTGCGGCTGCCCGTGACGTCGTAATTCACGCCGACCATGCGCTGAGGATGGCCGTCCGCATCGCGGAAGATCATGGCGTCCGCTTTCAGATAGTGCAGCGAACCGTCAGGCCAGATCAGGCGGAACTCCACATCAAATTCCGCGCTGCCGTTGAGTGCCTGTTGCAGCAGCATTTCGGTAGGAATCGCGTCGTCCGGATGGATCATGCTGCGCCAGCTATGCATGGGTTTTTCCAGCTTGCGGCCTTCCAGGCCATGCAGCCGGTACATCTGCTCGTCCCACACCATTTCGTCCGTGGCGATATTCCAGTCCCAGATGCCGATGGCCGCCGCACCGGAGGCGATCTGCAGGCGCTCTTCGCTCGCATGCATGGCCACGTAGCGGCTCTCCATGAGCCGCACCATCTCTCGGATCGAGGCATTCAGTGTTTTCAGTTCGCCCGTGTACCAGTCGCGCGGCGGCGAGGCGCCCGGATTCTGGCCCGCTTTCACGCTGGCCGCGTAACGCTCGATATTGGTCAGCGGCTTGAGGATAAGCTGCCATAGCAGCAGATAAAGGCTGAGCACCAGCGTCACGTCCAGCACGAAAATCAGGCCGGCGATGGTGTACAGGCGCTGGCGCAGCTGCTCGATCAGCACCGCCGGCGAGGCATACACGGTAATGGTGCCGATATTCTGCCCACCCGCCACGATGGGCCGCTGCTCGGACAGCAGCTCGGGATCGGACGGCAAGCGCTCCGCCGGCACCAGCTGCGCCTGTTCATTGCGGGTGAGGATGAAAGGATGGTTGCTGGCCACCGGCGCCACCGCGCTGGCGTACAGGTCGCGGTTACTCAGACCGCTCTTCATGATGGTGACGATTTGGGTTTCGTCGAAATTCCAGGCCGGCAGCGCCACGGCGGACGCCAGCTCGTCGGCGCTGTTGGCCAGTGTCTTATGCAGCTGCTCCCAGCGCTGTGCGCGTTCGACCTGGTAGAAATACAGCGCAAACGTCGTCAGAACCAGTGTCACCACGGCGGTGAGCGTCACGCTGACGAATACGGCGATCGATACTTTTCCTGCACGGCGGGCAAGTCGGACCAACATCGGAAAACCATTCTTTGGGGGTTAATCTTTGCTGCTACGACTTAGATCATAGGTTCAATCCAGCTTGAAGTCTATGTAAATTTGCGCTCAAGCAACATCCTTATGAGTATGTAATTGATCGAACGCGTTGGCTGTACTCAGGAAGACTTTACCGTTCAATTCCTGCAGGAACGTACTATTGCGTAGACGATCCATGACCGGCCCTTTCACCTCAGCCAGGTGCAGGCCGATGCCGCGCCGTTTGACGCTCTGATTCAATTCCGACAACGACATCAGCGCGGTCGTATCGATAGAGCTGACCGCCGACATCACCAGCACCAGGTCACGCGCGCTGTGGTGCGTGGCCAGCTCGCATTCGATGCGTTCGCTCACTGCTTCCACGTTGCCGAAGAACAAATTGGCATCGATGCGCAGCGCCAGCAATTCTGGCTGGGTTTCAGCCGGATAGCGCTCGATATTGCGGAAATGCTCGGTGCCGGCGATGCGCCCCAGCACCGCGATGTGCGGACGGCTGGCGCGCCAGATCAGGGTGCCCATGGACAGCGCCACGCCAATGATCACGCCCGCCTCCACCCCCAGCACCAGCACGCCGAGGCAGGTCGCGCCCCACGCCAGCGCATCGCCACGGTCATACTGCCAGGCGGTGTGCAAAATCCCCATCTCCAGCATGCCCAGCACGGCAACGATGATGGTGGCCGCCAGCACCGGCAACGGCAGCAGCGACAGCCAACCGGTTGGCGCCAACAATGCGCAGGCCAGCAGCATCGCCGTGATCAAACTCGCCAGTGGCGTGTTGGCGCCGGCGGCGAAATTCACAGCGGAGCGCGACAGGCTGCCCGTCACCGGAAAACCGCCAGACAGCGCGCTCGCCACATTGGCCGCACCGAGGCCGATCAGCTCATGATTGCTGACCAGCTTTTCATTGCGCTTGAGCGCCAGCGCCTGCGCGCCGGACATCGACATCAGGAATACGATAAAGCCGATCAGCAAACCCGGTTGCAGCAAGGCGCGCCAATGCGCGCTGGAGGACGCCAGATTCAGATGCGGCAGGCCAGCCGGCACGGCGCCGGTGGTGCGTATGCCCATATCGGCCAGCCCTGTCGTCGCCATCAGCAGAATGCCGCCCAGGACCACAAACATCGGCGCCAGCTTGGCGCCAATATCGGCAGCGACGGGCGGCAGACCGCAGCGTTTGAGCAGCGCCGCGCCGTACATCCGCGCCAGCACCAGCACCAGCAGCGCGCCCACACCCAGCGCTGCGCTGGGCAGATGGGCCTGGGGCAGCGCGGCGCCAAGCAAGGTACGCAACTGATCGGTCGCGATGACAATGGCCGAGCCGACCGTAAAGCCGCTCATCACAGGACGGGAGAAAAAGTTGGCCAGAAAGCCCATGCGCAGCAAGCCGCACAGCAGCAGCACCGCGCCGGCCACCAGCGCCAGCTGCGCCGCCAGCACGCCCGCCAGCGCGGAACCCGGCGCCGCCATGGGGCCGATCGCAGCGGCGGTCATGAGCGAGATAATGGCCATCGGGCCGACCGACTGCGTCATGCTGCTGCCGAACAGCGCATAGACGACGGGCGGCGCAATGCTGGCATAGATCCCGACCACCGGCGGCAGCCCCGCCACCAGCGCATAGGCCATCCCTTGCGGAATCATCATCATCGCCACCACCAGCCCGGCACTAATATCGCCCGGGAGCTGGTGACGCCGGTATCGCTTCAACCATTGCAACATTTTGTTCGTTACGGCTCAACTTGGAAATGCCGTCAGTTTACCGCAAATAACTATTTCTCATAAGCTTATTTCAAAAAGTCATAAGCAACAGTATGGCGGTCTAAGAATAACCCTACTCCGTCATATGGAGCAGCAAGTAGATGGTTCAAAACCGGGTCAAGAACTCTCTCAGCGTAGGCAAAAGATCTTGATCGACGAGCCGGGTTTCGATTGCATTTGCGATCTGGACATGTGCTGGATTTTCGGCAGAGAAGACGTCGGTAGTGGAAATGAGGAGCGTGCCTGATATGCCCTTCTTCTGCTTGTCCGCAATGACGATGACTTGCGCTGCCTCAGGCACCTGTTGAGGTGTTAATTCAAAGGGGAGATAAATCATCCATCCCACCGGCGGACGATCCTGGAAAATTTTGTGATCGTCATATCCCCATGGTGTCACTTTTACCAGCATAGGGCTCCAGATCTCCACGATTCCACGTACCAGCTCGACTACGTTTTGATAATCCTCAAAAGCCGGAATGCCATCTTCGATCAAAGACAGATTTGAGGGAATACGGCCCGTGTTATACATCGTCGTAAGTGTCGTTCCTCCCACATTTTCTTGTCCATTCCAAACGCCAAGTGTGCGTAAATCCGGCGCGTGATTATCCTTATCTGCTCTGGCGATAGCAAGGGCCGCATCGGTCGGGCCAGTCGTATTAAAAGCGGCGTTTAGACGTGAATTGGCAGGGGTGTCAGCGGGAGGACACCAATCGCTAATCGGAAGACCGATTGTCGATAGAACTGACGCTAGCTTCCACAGATCGTAATATTGATCTTCTATTGTCGGTAAAGTTACGCCTGTTCGAAAATTGGCGCTAATTTTAAGGTAGAGGCTCATGGTGTCAGATGCGTTGCGATTGGAAAAAAAGAATCCTGGAAGACCTCGGTAAAGTATCGGTAGCTTAACGGCTGCATGAAATGCCAATGTAACGAAGCGGGCATCGATGTCTCAACGATCAAGGATTGCCGTGAAGCTTGCGCCGATATCTTCGGCAACCCGGTAAAGCTAAAGAAGAGCTTGGGCTGGCCTGCCGCATTGAAAAACTGATCGTACTTTGCTTTCGCCTCCAGCAACATACACGCTTGAGATTTAAACCCATCAAAGTCCGATCCTTTAAAGCTCCACTCTGTCATTGGAGCAAAACCTGTGATACGCGCCTGATACCCTCGGGATTCCTCCGACATATTCCAATTTCTGGTGACCAAGGTGCCGCAGTCCGGTGGACACTTTGAACAGGCATCGCGAGTCTTGGACTGCGTTCCTGCCTGCGCAATTGGAGCCACCTTTGCCTTTTCTGCGGCCTCGGCTTTCTTTTTCGCAGCTTCATTAACTGCGACTGCACCAGCTCCAGTCACGGCAATAACACCCAGTGCTCGAAGCAATGCAAGAGCAGCTCCTTCTACCAGGGGAACAGCGAGTGCGGCCATTTAAAAACCCTTTAACTTTGATTTCAACTTCGCGTTCAAATCAGAAAAGCGTTGCTCCACACTTTGGCCTGGCTTTGACAACCACGCGTGAATTGCTGGTTCTCTATAAAAGCAAGGCGCAAAAGCTTCGTAATACAAAAATTGTGTGATCGACGATCCGTTTACGAACCCCAACTCCACTGCCTGCCCATATGCTTTTTCAAGACGCTCATCCAGACCTGCCCGGTCGACGAGGGATGGATACTGTGTCAGTATATTTTGACGAACCTCCACGACATATTGGTGTTTTTCCAACCTGTCGAGTTGGGCGAGCTGAACCTCACTAAACTTAAGCATGGTTTCTCCCGGCCACCACCCACTGGCCTTTATACATAAAATGCCATTCATCGATGAGATGAAAGAACTCGTCGCGCTGCTGACCATCCAGGGTGAGATAGAGATTGCCTAATACTCGGGGATCGTAAAACCGAAGCAGCACGTTATGTCCATCGGGTAATTGAGCATCAAGCTTCAATTGCAACAGCTGCGACAGCCCTTCCAAATCAACATGCGTGATGATCCACGAAACCGAAGGCAATGCCTGCTCCAGAGCCTCAATCTCCTCTAACTGCACCGCTGACTTTGTTATATCAATCAGCCATGGCCCGGCATGCGCGAGCGGCTCGTCCGCTGTCCCTGAAAAAACCGCACGATTAGTATTGGCCTCATGCCGCATTCGCACGCCGGTATGCACTTCATACTGAAAGCCGTCCACTAGAGCATAGAGATTAAGCGTATCTAGCTTTAGCTTAAGCATCTGGAATCTTTCGATAACACGCGTCATCTTTAGCTTCTCACCACAAGGGCTGTGCCAGCTGCTGCGGCAGCAGCAAGACATTCCAGACAGATCGTCGGTGCCTCCTGCGCGATCGCCTTGGTCGTTGATTCAAGATGCCCTATAGACGAGCTGGACGCTGCTTCGAGCTGACTGGACTGAAAATCCCACCAAGCTGACGCCTGCGTGGAAATGAGTATGGCTCCGCATGCAGTCTTATCTCCGTGCTTGGCAGCTGCCTGGCCGAATCCGGTCAGATCATCAGCTCCTTGCGTAATAGGAAATGTACCCTTGCATTTAGGACATACAGTAAGATCTCCAACCCTGGCAACAGGCTTATCGTAGATAAGCCAAGTAGTGTCGCCACTGATAACGGTACCTCCGTGGCTAGTCTTATCGCCCATACGAACTATCGGCTTGTTCATGCTCACCCCAAAATCACCAATATTAAAAAAGCAATTTAAGTATGGTGATTTTTTGCATTTAGGTCAATTGTGTGGGGATTGGAACTACGTTATGACACTCGCCGACCATCTGACTATCATTTCTTACATCGTTAGAATTTGCGGGTTTTCATCTAAGTAAGAATGCCAAGCTTAGTCAGCGCACCTTCGATGGTCAACAGCGTTTGCTTGGCGGCCAGGCCGCCGGCAAAGCCAGTCAGATCGCCGCTGGCGCCGATCACGCGATGGCATGGGGCGATGATGGAGATGGGGTTGCGGCCGTTCGCCGCGCCCACGGCGCGTACCGCCGCAGGTTTGCCGATCTGTCTGGCGATCTGGGAGTAGGTCCTGGTTTCGCCGAACGGTATCGTCAGCAGCGCCGCCCAGACCTGCTGCTGGAAATCCGTCCCTTTGAAGTCCAGTTTGACCTCGAACCTGCTGCGCTGGCCGGCAAAGTATTCGGCCAGTTGCCCGGCCACTTTCGCCAGCACGGCGCTGCTGCGGTTTTCGATCATGGGTTCCAGCCGCACGCGGTTCGGGCGCTCGTTTTCCCACAGTATGGCGGCCAGCGCATCGCCTTTGGCCACCAGCTGCAATTTGCCCACTGGTGATGCCACCCACATGTAATCGTAATGCGTCATGCGGTCAGCGACTGTTTGACGGCTTCCAGGATTTCCACCGACAGTGCTTCGTCATCCACCGCGCGCGACAGGACGATGGCGCCGACCATGGCGGCGTAGGTGGCAATCGCCTGCTTGCGGCGCTCGGCCGCGTCGTCTCCGGTCATCAGCTGTTCCAGCACTGCCATCTGGCCGACCGCGCCTTCCGCGATCGCGTGACGGGCCTTGCCGCCAAGGCGGGCGATGTCCGCGCCCAGCGCGGTAACGGAGCAGCCTTTCTCTGGATGGTCGCGATGCTTGATGGTCAGGTAGCCATCGGTGATTTTCTCCATCGCCGCATCCCGGTCTTCGGCCAGATAGCCTTCCCAGCGCTCGACCGATTTTTTCAGCGCGTGCGCGGTGGCCTCCGCGAGCAGGTCTTCCTTGGACGCGAAATGGCCGTAGAAACCGCCATGCGTCAGCCCAGCGCTCTTCATCAAATCGGCGACACCAATGCCGTCATACCCTTTTTCACGGAACAGCCGTGCGGCTGTTTCCACGATGCGCTCACGGTTGAGCGCTACTTGTTCCCTGCTGACTTTCATGATCGTCTCCCACTTCTACGCTATTGACAGTATATATTATGGGCGTAATATATCAAACATTACGATCATCACTTAAAGGTGTCATCATGAAAGCAGTTATCAGTGGCTATGCCCGTTCGCCCTTTCATTTCGCCCGCAAAGGCAAGCTGGCCGAGGTGCGTCCCGACGATCTGGGCGCGCAGGTTGTCAAGGGCCTGATGCAGCGCACCGGCGTCGATCCCGCCTTGCTGGACGACGTTATCCTCGGCTGCGCGTATCCGGAGTCCTCGCAAGGCAATAACCTGGCGCGCATCGTCTCGCTGCTGGCGGGCTTCCCGCATGCGGTCAGCGCCATGACCATCAACCGCTTCTGCGGCTCGTCGATGTCGGCAATCCACATCGCCGCCGCGAATATCGAGGCGGGACTGGGCGAGGCTTATCTGTGCGTAGGCGTTGAGTCGATGACCATGGTGCCGCAAGGTGGCTTCAACTTCTCCCCTCACCCGCAACTGCTGGCCGATAGCGATGCCTACATCAGCATGGGGGACACCGCCGAAAACGTCGCCCGCAAATACGAAGTGGCGCGCGCCGATCAGGAGCTGCTGGCGCTGCAATCGCACCAGAAGGCCGCCGCCGCGCGCGAAGCGGGCCGCTTGAAGGACGAAATCGTCGCCATCACCACAGCCAATGGCGACGTCATCGCTGAAGATGGCTGCATCCGCCCTGGCACCACGTTGGAAGCGCTGGCGTCACTCAAGCCGGTATTCGATCCGGAACATGGCGTGGTCACGGCCGGCACTTCGTCGCCGCTGACCGATGGC
This sequence comes from Duganella sp. CY15W, assembly GCF_009857555.1. Classification (NCBI taxonomy): domain Bacteria; kingdom Pseudomonadati; phylum Pseudomonadota; class Betaproteobacteria; order Burkholderiales; family Oxalobacteraceae; genus Duganella; species Duganella sp. CY15W. The sequence continues at coordinate 190,176 of NZ_WWCQ01000005.1, forward strand.
GCGTCGGCGGTACTGGTGACATCCGAGGCATTCGCCCGCCAGCACGGCCTGCAACCGACCGCGCGGATTGTTTCGATGGCCGCTGTCGGCTGCGATCCCGCACTGATGGGCATAGGCCCGATTCCGGCCACGCAAAAAGCCCTGCGGCTGGCGGGCCTGACGGCGCAGGACATCGATGTCGCGGAAATCAACGAAGCCTTTGCCTCGCAGGCGCTGGCCTGCGTGCGCGAACTCGGGATCCGGCCGGAGGTGTTGAATCTGGATGGCGGCGGCATGGCGATCGGCCATCCACTGGGCGCAACGGGTGCGCGCATCACGGGCAAGGCCGCATCGTTGCTGGCGCGGACAGGCGGCCGCTACGCGCTAGCCGCCCAATGCATCGGCGGCGGCCAGGGTATCGCGACGATACTGGAGAAGATTTAAGCAGCAACCTCGATGCAGTTGCGGCCCGCGCGCTTGGCGCGGTGCAGCGCCGCATCGAGACGATCCAGCACAATGGCACTGCCTTCGTCCGGCGCCACTTGCGTCACGCCCAGGCTGATGCTGACCGTGGCGCCATAACCGGCGCTCGGCAGGTCCGCCTCGGCAATTGCACTGCGCAGTTTTTCCGCCAGACGGACCGCATCCGCTGCGGCGGTATGCGTGGCCACGATCAGGAATTCTTCACCGCGCATGCGCGCCAGCATGTCGGAGGTACGCAGGCGGCCCATCACCGTTTCGGCAATTTTGCGCAAGACAGGATCCCCCACGGCGGAACCGTATAAATCATTGGACGAATGGAAGCTGCCAACGTCAAACGACAGCACGGCCAATGGCAGACCATAACGGCGTGCGCGGCGGATTTCATTGTCCAGCATGTCCTCGCCCGCGCGGCGATTGGCGGCGCCGGTGATCGCGTCCACGGTGCTCATTTGCGACAGCTGGCCCGACAGCGCATCGTTCTGATGCTTCAATTCGCTCATGCCCAGGCCAAAGCTGACAAATTGCGCCAGGCTGGCAAAGCAGGCAAACTGCTCGCGCGAGAACGTGACGTGGCGGTCGAACATCAGGCAGATGGCGCCGATTTCAGGTCCGCCCGGTTCCGCGCGCAGCGGCAGCGCCAGCACCATCCGGACATTGCGGTCATGCAGCGCCATGGCCAGCTCTGGATCGCCCGACTTCTCTGGCGCATCCAGCAGCACCATCTCGCCGCGCGACACCGCCATCAGCGGCGGGAACACATCGCGCAACGGCGACTGCAGCAAACGGTCGCGGCGCTGCAGCAGCCGCGCCAGGTCCAGGTGGTTACGCGCTTCCTGCGCCACCAGTTGCAGGTCGCCGCGCTCCTTGATGTGTAGCAGCGAGGTATGGCGCACGCCGGGGAAATTGCACAGCGCCAGACAGATCTGCGACGCCATGGTGTTGATATTGTCGATGCCGCCCAGCGCGCGTTGCAGGCTGCGCTGCACGCCCAGCAGGTCGCGCAGCTCTTTTTCCTTGTCCAGCAGTGTTTGCTGCATGGCGGCGGCAGGGTCTTCCGGCACCGTCAGCGCCTGCTTGACGGCCTGTTGCAGCTCATCGTTGAGCACAGGGCAAATACGGTAATCGAACGTGCCATACGCCATCAGCTCCGGCAGCCAGGCGCTATGTTCATAGGTGCACAGCAGGAGAATCGGCTTGCCGGACCGGCTACGGATCAGCGCGCCCACGCCGGCCAGCTGGTTCAGGTGTTCAAACCCGGTGAGGTCGAGGATCAGCAAATCGGTGTCGCGCTTGGCCACCGCAGTGGCAGCACTGTCTACGCTATCGCAGAGGGTAAATTGTGAAAACAATTCCCCACAGCAGGACTGAAACTCCGCGCGTCGATCACCGCTTGGATTAAAAAACACGCCTGTGCTATTCGGTCGGCTGAATGCATCCGCCATGATGTTACTCCCTGCTTTGGTTTTGGGTCTAATTATAAAAATATCTCTCCTGTCTAGTGTGCCATAAAGTTCATAAATAGCAATATTTTTTGCATTATAGATCAGTTTTTTTTGCGATCCGTGGTTTGACTGCATATGTTAACAAGCGCACCGTCAACCATGGGAGCGGCACCAATACTGTGTTCTCAAGGGTTAAGGAGAACACCATGTCAAATTCGGAAAACCGCGCAGATCCGGGCGCGGCAAGCTTGCAGCGTGAAATTCAGCAGCGCCAGGACCAGACCGACCAGCAGGCTCAGCGCGCGAGTACCGTCAAGGACCAGGGCCCGGTCCAGACCACCGAACACGTCTACCCCGGCACGCCGCTACCCGCCCAGCACCTGGAAAAACCGGGGCTGGAAGCCGATATGCAGCAGAAACCGGAATTTCTCGCGCCGGACTACTGCGGCAGCGGCAAACTGGCCGGCATGGCGGCCGTCATTACCGGTGGCGACTCCGGCATCGGCCGCGCCGTCGCCGTGCTGTATGCGCGCGAAGGCGCGGATGTGGCCATCGTCTACCTGAACGAGGACCAGGATGCGGAAGACACCAAGCGCTATGTGGAAGCGGAAGGCCAGGCCTGCCTGCTGATCCGCGGCGACGTGCGCGACGCAGCGTTCTGCCGCGACGCTGTCCATCAGGCGCATGAACGCTTTGGCCGCCTGGACATCCTGGTCAACAACGCGGCCTTCCAGGAGCACGCGGAAAAACTGACTGACCTGACCGAAGAACGCTTTGACCTGACCATGAAGACCAATGTCTACGGCTACTTCCACATGGCCAAAGCCGCCCTGCCTTACCTCAAGCGCGGCGCTTCGATCATCAATACAGGCTCGGTGACGGGACTGGAAGGCTCGAAGCATCTGCTGGATTACTCGACCACCAAGGGCGCGATCCATGCATTCACGATGTCGCTGGCCTCCAACCTGCTGGAGCAAGGCATACGCGTCAACGCAGTGGCGCCCGGGCCGGTGTGGACGCCGTTGAATCCCGCCGATGCGCCGGCAGAGAAAGTGGCGCAGTTTGGCGCGACCACGGACATGAAGCGTCCGGCCCAGCCGCAGGAACTGTCGCCGTCATATGTGTTCCTGGCGGCGCCCTGCTGTTCCAGCTACATCACCGGCATCGTGTTGCCGGTCACCGGCTCGGTAGGGAGCTGACCATGGCCGCGCGCGCGTTGTGGAAAGGGGCGATCAGTTTCGGGCTGGTCTATATTCCGGTTGAAATGTACACGGCCGTGCAGGAGCACGACCTGGATCTGACCATGCTGGACAAGCGCGACTTCTCGCCCATTGGCTACAAGCGCTATAACAAAAGCAGCGGCAAGGAGGTCAGTTGGGACCACATCGTCAAGGGCTACGAATATGAAGACGACGAGTATGTGGTGCTTTCGGACGAGGACCTGAAACGCGCCAATGTCGAGGCCACGCAGACCATCGACATCATGGCCTTCGTCGATGCGGCCGACGTGCCGCTCACCTACTATGAGACGCCCTATTATCTCGCGCCCGCGCGCGGCGGCGGCAAGGTGTACGCGCTGCTGCGCGAGACTTTGCGCAAAGCCGGCAAGCTGGGTATCGCCACGGTGGTGATGCGTACCAAACAGCATCTGTGCGCGCTGGTGTGCGTGGAAGACAAGATCGTGTTGAATACACTGCGCTATGCGACCGAGATCCGTAGCGCGGAAGAGTTGAAGCTGCCGCCGGCGACCTTGAAGGCCGCCGGCATCAGCGATAAGGAACTCAAAATGGCGCTATCGCTGGTGGAAGGCATGAGCGAGGAATGGAAGCCCGAGCAGTACCGCGATACCTACAAGGAAGACGTGCTCGCACTGGTAAAGAAAAAGATCAAGGCCGGACAGACCAAAACCATCACCGCGCCCGAGAAGGAGACTGCGGCACCCAAGGCTTCCAATGTGGTCGATCTGGTGGCGCTGCTGCAGGATAGTCTGGGCAAGCGCAGCACCAAGTCAACCACCACACGCCGTACCAGCAGCGCAAGCAAAACCAGCAAAACCTCCGCCCATCCTGCTGCGCGCCGGACCAAATCCGCCACCACGCGCGCCAAGGCGGCGTAAGCGCAGCAGCTTCACTGCCCTGCCTCAGCTGGCGCCCGGCTTGAACTTCATCAGCTTCATGGCGGCAGCGAGGCCCTTGGCCGATTTGGCGTAATCGTCCCACGGCGCGTTGCCGACATCCAGGCGTGTGTGCACATTGCTGACGTTCCACTGATCGGCGCCATGCAGGCTATCCAGTTCGTCCCACGTGATCGGCACCGAAATGCCCAGCCCTGGCCGGGTGCGCGCCGACCAAGCAGCCACCGTCGTCGCGCCGCGTCCATTGCGTAAATAGTCGATGAAGATTTTGCCGACGCGATTGCGCGGGCCGCTTTTCAACACCAGCCGTTCCGGTATCGTCTCCGCCATATGGGCGACGATCGCCTGCGAGAAGTCCTTCACGTCATCCCAGCCGTAACCGGGTTTCACCGGCACCACCACATGCAGACCCTTGCCGCCGCTGGTTTTCAGAAATGCCGGCAAGCCCAGTTGGTCCAGGAAAGCGCGCAGCAATACCGCCGCCTCCTGTACCTGACGCCAGGTAACGCCCTTGCCGGGATCGAGGTCGAACACCATGCGGTTGGGTTTCTCGTAGCTGCTGCCGCTGGCGTTCTGCGTGTGCAGCTCCACTACATTCATCTGCGCGGCGGATAACAGCGCTTGTTCCGATGGTACTTCCAGCATGGGCGGATGCTCGGGATCGAGTGACTGCTTGAACTGCTTCACGCCAGGCATGCGCGAAATTTCGGCGTGCTTCTGGAAGAACAACTCGCCGCCGACACCCTCCGGCGCCCGCACCAGCGACACCGGGCGGCCTTTCAGATGCGGAATCATCAGGTCCGCCACCAGCGCGTAGTAGCGTATCAGCGCGATTTTCGTCGCACCGCTTTCCTTGTCGATCACGCGATCAGGGTTGGTAATTTTCATGGAGCTGAGCGCAGTTTGCATGACTGGTTATTCCTTGATGTGCTTTGGTTCCTCGCGCACGATAACGCTAGCCTTCTTGTCCTTGCGCAGTCCCTTGAAGACAGCGTGCCGGATCGAGCCCGAATGCGTCCACTCGCCGAAGCTCACTTCCGCAACCAGTGCAGGCTTGAGCCAATGGGCTTTCTTGTCGATCTCGCGGCTGGGGGCGAAAGGACTTTTATCGGCGTGCAGCTTGTCCATTCTGGATTTCAGCGCTTTCAATGACGCGGCGTTAAAGCCGCTGCCGACATTGCCCGCGTAGTGCAGCTTGCCGTCCTTGTCATAGGTTCCAAGCAGGAGTGAGCCGAAACCGCTGCGCGAGCCTTGCGGATCGGTATAGCCGCCGATGACGAACTCCTGCCGCAGACCGCATTTGAGTTTGATCCAAGTGCCGTTGCGGCGCGAACTATATGGCGCATCGCGCCGCTTGCCGATGATGCCCTCAAGCCCCATCTGGCAGGCGGCGGCGATCATGTCCTGCGGCGGCGCATTGAGCGCGGTACTGAAGCGCACATTGTCGGTCTGGCGTTTGACCAGCACTTTTTCCAGAATGGCGCGGCGCTGCTCCAGCGGCGTATCGCGCAGGTCGTGACCATTGTGGAACGGCAGATCAAACAGGAAGTATACGATGTTACCGGGATTGTCTTCGTCGAAAGCGTTTTGCAGCAGGCCGAAGTCCGGTCGGCCCTCATCATCATGGACCACGATTTCGCCGTCATACCAGCCGGGTGGGAATTTGAGCCTGGCCAGTTCGTCACGTAGCGGTTGCAGCTTGTGCGTCCAGTCGTTGCCGTTGCGGGTGATGAGGCGGATGTCCTTGCCGTCGATACGGGCCAGCAGGCGGTAGCCGTCAAACTTGACTTCGAACAGCCAGTCGGCCGCTCCCGATGGCGGTGCATCGACCAGCGTCGCCAGTTGTGGCGACAGCGACTCAGGCAGCGCAGCCTTGGGCGCTGCGCGTTCGGCTGCGGCGCCGTCCACCGGTGCCGCAGTTGCGGAGGCGGCGGCGGGAGCGCCAGGTGCGTCCGGCATCGGTAGCGCTTTGACGCTGTCCGGCATTTCATCGACCACACTGAACTCGTCAGCGGAGCGCGCATACTCGTCGTTCTCCTTGATGAGCAGCCACGGTTCCTGCTTTTCGCCTTTGCCCTTCATCCGCACCAGCACCCAGCGGCCGTGCATCTTGTGGCCGTTGATCTCGAACTTCAGATTGCCGGCCTTGAGCGCCTTGCGCGGATCGTCAAGCGGGCGCCATGTACCCTTGTCCCAGATGATGACCTTACCCGCGCCATATTGCTTGGGCGGTATCGTGCCTTCAAAATCGTTATAGGAGATCGGGTGGTCTTCCACATGCACGGCCATGCGCTTGTCGTGCGTGTCGTAACTGGGACCTTTAGGCACGGCCCAACTCATCATGACGCCATCGAGTTCAAGCCGGAAGTCGTAATGCAGGCGCGAAGCCCAGTGCTTCTGAATCACGAAGGTCAGCGCCTCCACGCCCTCCTCGCCGCCCTCAGCGGGTTCCGGCGTGATAGCGAAGTTGCGCTTGGCCTTGTAAGTTTTGAGCGAGCCTTTCATATCGCCAGACTAGGCCTGTCTGCCCGCCATCACTGTGCGATGGCGAACATGTAAGCGATTGTAAAGCCCGTCAACGATGAGAAACCGGGACGCGTTTTACGCTCAGAGACGCAGGAATTGTCCTGGGCCCTGAACCTCACCAAAGGATTACATCATGAAAAAAGTTATCGCTACCCTGATCGCTGGCCTGTTCGCTACCGCTGCATTCGCACAAGCCCCTGCTCCTGCAACCCCTGCCGCTGCCAAGGCAGAAGCCAAAGAAACCAAAGCCGTCGCCAAAGCCGACGCCAAAGAAACCAAGGCTGAAGTAAAAGCTGAAGCCAAAACCGCCAAGGCAGAAGCCGACGCCAAGAAAGACGTCGCCGTCGCCAAGGCTGAAGAAAAAGCTGACAAGGCCGACGCTCACGCCAAAGCCGCAAAAACCAAATCCAAAGCTCACGCCAAAGCTGAAAAAGCCGAAGCCGCAGCCACTCCAGCACCAGTCACCACCAAGTAATCTTCGTCGCTCCCGCGCCAGCGGGAATGGTGCGAAAAAAAAGCGAACCTTTCGGTTCGCTTTTTGTTTTTACTTCTGCGCCAACGTCGTTGGCGGCGTTACCGTATCACCCCAGCCACCGCCCAGCGCGCGTATCAGCGCCACCGTGGTCACTGCGCGATTACCACGCAGCTGCACTGCACTACGTTCGACCGATGCCAAATTACGCTGCGCATCCAGCAAATCCAGATAGCTTGAACGGCCGGCCGTGTACAGCTTCTGCGCCAGATCCGCCGAGCGGCGGGCCGACACCACGGCATCATCAATCTGCGCCGTCTGGCCAGCCAGAACACGCAAACCTGCCAGATTGTCTTCCACTTCCGCAAACGCCGTCAGCACATTCTGGCGATAGGTACCGACCGACTCTTCCAGCGCCGCTTCACTGCGCTGGATATTGGACTTGTTACGTCCACCATCGATCAGCGGCATCGACAGCGCTGCGCCCAGCAGCCACGAACGGCTGCTCCACTTGAACACATCGGCCACGGTATTACCCGATGTGCCGCCCGCATTCGCATTCAGCATCAGCGATGGGAACATCGCCGAACGGGCGACACCGATCCGTGCATTCGAGGCTTCCATCGCGCGCTGTGCGGCGGCGATGTCCGGACGACGCTCCAGCAGGGTCGATGGCAGGCCGGCAGGAATCACTGGCAGCAAGGTGCTGTCCAGCAGCGGGCTGTTACCAGCCGTATAGGTGGCCGCTGGTTTGCCCAGCAGGACCGCCAGCGCATGCTCGGTGGTCGCACGCTGACGCTGCAAGCCGATGGCTTCCGCTTTCGCGGTCGCCAGCTCGGTCTTGGCACGCGACAGATCGAACTCGCCAATGTCGCCCAGGTCGAAACGGCGCTGGTTGACTTTGACGTTTTCTTCGCGGGTCTGCACCGTGCGGTTCAAGGTTTCCAGCTCAGCGTCGGTGGAACGCAGACGGAAGTACGTCTGCGCCACATCCGCTTGCACCGACAGCAGCACCGAACGGTAATTCGCTTCCACCGAAGCCGCATCGCCGCGCGCCGCCGCCACGTTCGACGAAACGCGGCCGAACAGGTCAACCTCGTAGCTCGCCGTCAGGTTGGCGTTGAATACCTTGGACGGCGACACTGGCGTACCGGCTGGCAGCCCCAGTGCCACATCCGACTGTTGCAGGCGCTGCGCACCAGCTGCAACGCCTACCTGTGGAATACGGTCCGCTTCAGCGATGCCGGCGATGGCGCGGGCCTGCTTGACGCGGGCCGCAGCCACGGCCAGGTTGGCGTTGGCGCGGGTGGCTTCGTTGACCAGTTCATTGAGCGCTGGATCGTTGAACGCCAGCCACCATTCGCCGCGAGGCTGCGCTTCCGCAGCCTGCGCCTGTTTCCAGGTGCTGCCGTCGGCAGCGGTTTTCACCGCAGCTTCCGGCGCTTGCGATTCCTTGAACGCGGTCGGCACTTCCATCGCAGGCTGCTTGAATTCCGGTGCGGCGCACGCGGTCATCAGCAAGGCCGCCAGGATAGGCGCGACACCTTTTGCGATCATATGCAGCTTGTTCATATTAGTGAGTCCCTTCCAGTTTGGCCGGAGCAGCTTCCGCCACCACGGCTGGTTTTTTCTTTTCCAGACGCACAGCCAGGGTACGCAGCAGGACGTAGAACACCGGCGTCAGGAACAGGCCGAAGAAGGTCACGCCCAGCATGCCGGCAAACACCGCCACACCCATTGCATGACGCATTTCCGCACCTGCACCGTGCGAGAACACCAGCGGCAGCACGCCCATGATGAATGCGATCGACGTCATCAGAATCGGACGCAGACGCAGACGGCAGGCTTCCAGCGCGGCTTCAACGATCGAACGGCCATGGTGTTCCAGTTCACGTGCAAACTCCACAATCAGAATCGCATTCTTCGACGCCAGACCAACCAGCACGAACAGCGCAATCTGGGTGAACACGTTGTTGTCGCCGTGGGTCAGTTTCACGCCAATCAGCGCGCACAGAATCGACATCGGCACAATCAGGATCACCGCCAGCGGCAGGGTCCAGCTTTCGTACTGCGCAGCCAGCACCAGGAAGACCAGCAGCACGCACAGTGGGAACACGTAAATCATGGTGTTACCCGACAGGATGTCCTGATACACCAGCTCAGTCCATTCGTAACTGATACCTTTCGGCAGGACTTCGTTGACGATCTTGGTCATCTCAGCCTGTGCTTCGCCAGTCGATACGCCAGGCGCTGGTGCACCGTTGATCTCTGCTGCCACGTAAGCGTTGTAACGCTGTACGCGGTCCGGGCCATAGCTGTCTTTCACACGCATCAGCGAGGACAGCGGAATCATTTCACCCTTCTCGTTGCGGACTTTCAGCTGGGCGATGTCTTCTGCGTGCGAACGGAACTGCTGGTCAGCCTGCACACGCACCTGGTAGGTACGGCCAAACTGGTTGAAGTCATTCACATACAGCGAACCCAGATTGATCTGCAAGGTCTGGTAGATCGTATTCAGCGGCACGCCCAGTTGCTTGGCTTTGGCGCGGTCGATGTCAGCAAACAGCTGCGGCACGTTGATCTGGTAGCTCGAGAAGACGCCAGCCAGTTTCGGGTTCTGCCATGCTTTCATCTGCACTGCCTGCACTGCTTTATACAGCGCGTCGTAACCGAGGTTGTCGCGGTCTTCGACCATCAGCTTGAAGCCGCCGGTGGTACCCAGGCCACTCACCGGTGGAGGACCCAGCACCATCACAAACGCGCCTTCGATCGAGCCCATACGCTTGTTGATTTCAGCGGCAATCGCATCGGCCGAGGTTTCCTTGGTCGTACGCTTGTCGAACGGCGCCAGGCCAACGAACACGATACCGGCGTTAGGCGCATTGGTGAAGCCGTTGATCGACAGGCCCGGGAAGGAGATCGAGTTCTCCACGCCTGGGATATCCTTGGCGATGTCCGACATCTTGCGGATCACGGCGTCGGTACGGTCCAGCGATGCAGCGTCAGGCAGCTGTGCGAAGCCGATCAGGTACTGCTTGTCCTGCGATGGCACGAAGCCCGGAGGCACCAGCTTGAACATGAAGCCAGCAGCAACCGCCAGCACGGCATACACCACCAGCGACGAGCCTTTGCGTTTCAGAACGCCGGTCACGCCAGTTTCATAGCTGTGCGAAGCACGGTTGAAGAAACGGTTGAACCAGGCGAAGAAACCGCCAAACACCTTGTCCATGCCACGGGTCACCACGTCTTTCGGTGCATCGTGCGATTTCAGCAGCGATGCGGCCAGTGCCGGCGCCAGGGTCAGCGAGCTGAATGCCGAGATCACGGTCGAAATCGCGATGGTCAGTGCGAACTGCTTGTAGAACTGGCCCGACAGACCGGATACGAAAGCGATCGGCACGAACACGGCGCACAGTACCAGTGCAATCGCGATGATCGGACCACTCACCTCTTTCATCGCCTGGATGGTCGCATCACGTGGATTCAGCCCATCGTGAATATTACGCTCGACGTTTTCCACCACCACGATCGCATCATCGACCACGATACCGATGGCCAGCACAAGGCCGAACAGTGACAGCGTGTTGATCGAGAAGCCAAAGGCCAGCATCACGGCAAACGTACCTACCACCGACACCGGAACAGCCAGCAACGGAATCACCGATGCGCGCCAGGTTTGCAGGAAGATGATCACCACCAGCGCCACCAGAATGATCGCTTCGACCAGGGTGTGGATGACGGCGTTGATCGACTCACGCACGAATTGGGTCGGGTCGTATACAACGCTGTATTCGACGCCTTCCGGGAAATCTTTCGACAGGCGGGCCATGGTTTCGCGCACATCATGCGACAGCTGCAGTGCGTTCGCGTTAGGTGCTTCGAAAATTGGAATCGCCACCGCCGATTTGTTGTTCAGCAGCGAGCGCAGGGCGTAGGAGTTCGAACCCATCTCCAGGCGAGCCACGTCCTTCAGCAGCGTTACCGCGCCGTCGGCATTGGTCTTCAGGATGATGTTGCCGAATTCTTCTTCCGACTGCAGACGGCCTTGCGTGTTCACGGTCAACTGGAAGTCAGCATTTTTTGCTGGCCCCTGACCGATCACACCGGCTGCCACCTGAACGTTCTGCTCGCGGATCGACGCCACCACGTCGCCAGCGGTCAGACCGCGTTGGGCGACTTTCTGTGGATCGAGCCAGACGCGCATGGCATAGTCGCCGGAACCGAACAGCTGTACCTCACCCATGCCAGGCAGACGCGCCAACTGGTCCTTGATGTTGAGCACCGCGTAATTGCGCAGATACAGGTCGTCGTAACGACCGTTCGGCGAATTCAGGTGGACCACCATGGTCAGGTTAGGCGACGACTTGACGGTCGTCACGCCAATCTGGCGCACCTCTTCCGGCAGGCGTGGCAGCGCGCGCTGAACGCGGTTCTGCACTTGTGTTTCCGCCTGCTCGACGTTGGTGCCGATCTTGAAGGTAACGGTCAGCGCCAGCGCGCCATCCGAGGTGTTTTGCGAGGACATGTACAGCATGTTCTCGACACCGTTAATCTGCTCCTCAAGCGGTGCAGCCACGGTTTCCGCAATGATCTTCGGATTCGCACCAGGATACTGCGCACGCACCACCACGGATGGCGGCACCACGTCCGGGTACTCCGAGATCGGCAGCTTGAAAATCGATATCAAGCCGGCGACGAAGATAACGATCGACAGTACCGCCGCGAAGATCGGCTTGTCGACGAAAAATCGAGAGATATTCATTTAATTATTCCTTGGTAGTGCCAGTCTTAGCGATGGCGACTTTCTCTTCTTTTTTGGCTACGTTGGCTGCCAGCGGGTCCGAATCCATCGGCACGATGGTCGGGGTCAGCGGCGCACCTGGCTTCACGCGTTGCAGGCCGTTCACGACGATCTTCTCGCCCGGTTTCAGGCCATCACGCACGATGCGCAGGCCATCAATCTGCTGGCCCAGCGTGACCGGACGGTATTCAGCCTTGTTGTCCTTGTCGACCACGAACACGAACTTGCGGTTCTGGTCCGTGTTGACAGCGCGCTCGTTGATCAGCACCGCAGGCTTGGCGCCAGTGGTGCCGGCCAGTTGGACGCGGGCGAACAAGCCTGGTACCAGCAAGCCATCGGCGTTCGTCAGGGTGGCGCGCATGCGCACCGAACCGCTGCGTGGGTCCAGCTGATTGTCGACGAATTCCAGCTTGCCTTCATGCGGGAAGCCGGTTTCATTGGCCAGGCCGATCTTGACGATGGCGGGCGTGCCTTTGTGGGCAGCGGCGCCAACGCGCAGATAGGTTTCTTCGTCACCGTCGAACGATGCGTAGATCTGCTCCAGCGACACCACGGAGGTCAGCACTGCCGACGCATCCACCAGGTTACCCAGCGTGATTTCCGCTTTCGACACACGGCCGTTGATCGGCGAGGTCACCTGGGTATAGCTCAGGTTCAGCTTCGCGGCTTCATACTGGGCTTGCGAGGCGCGGGCATCTGCATCCAGCTGTTTGTAGCTCGATGCCGACGCGTCGTATTCGCGCTGCGCGATGGCCTTGTCAGCCAGCAGTTTCTCGGAACGCACCAGTTCCACCTTGGCCAGATCGGCTTTGGCGCGCGCCGAGTTGGCAGCGGCTTCGGCGCGATTGGCTTCAGCCTGGAATGGACGTGGATCGATCACGAACAGCACGTCGCCCTTCTTCACCTGCGAACCAGGCTTGAAGTTGATGGCGGTGATGAAGCCACCAACGCGTGGACGGATCTGCACTTGTTCAATCGCTTCCAGGCGGCCCGAGAACTCCTGGGTTTCAGTGATGGTTTTCTCGACCACGGCCGCTGCCGAAATCGGCGGACCGCCCGCACCTGCCGGTGCCTCAGCTGCTTTGCTATTTGCTTCACCGCAGCCAGAAAGGGAAATTGCGGCCAGGCCCGCCAGCGCCATAGCGGCGGCCAGTGGCCGGGCTACAGCGGTCATTGATTTAATGTTTTTCATTTAAAATCCTTTTTGTATGAAAATAATTAATAGAAAAGGCGGCACCGGGCGGTCTCAGGAAAAATCGAGAAAACACGGTACTAGCGCCCCGCCGGCAAGCCAGTGGGGACGTAACTCAGATACTGCTTAGGGTTTGGGGAATCCTATGCGGCTGGCGGTGTCTCAGACCGTTCCAGGCCAGCGATGAAACTGGCGATTTCTCCCAGCGCTTGACATCGACAAGCACATTCGTTGCGTGCCCCCGCATCGTTCAGGGGCGCCGGTTGCATACGCCGGACAGTGGTTTTGACGCCGCAGCCAATCAGCTTGGCGCCGTATTGTTCCGCCTCATCGCGCAGCGGATCGTCTTCGGTTGACAGGATCAAGGCCGGTGGCAGGTTTTTCAAACGGCTCGATTGCAGCGGTGATGCATAAGGGTGCGTGCGATCGGCAGCATTGGGCAGGTAACCGCGGTAGGCCTTGGCGCAAGCGTCAGCCACGTCCAGCAGTTCCGGCGCTTGCAGTTCGCGCATCGAACAGGTGGTCAGGCCCGGATCCAGCATCGGCATGATGAGGATTTGCCCGCCGAGTGCCGGACCGCCGCGGTCGCGCGACATCAGCGCGCAGACGGCTGCCAGATTGGCGCCCGCTTCGATACCCGCGACCAGCAGCTGCTTGCCGGTCCAGCCCAGTTTGGCCTTGTTCTTCTTGGCCCAGACCAGCACCGCGTGTGCATCTTCTACCGCAGCCGGGAATGGCTTTTCGGTGGCCAGCGTGTAGGCCGACGCCAGCACGGCTACATGCTGGCTATCGTCCGCCATGTGGCGCAGGAACAAGTCCGCATCTTCCAGGTCGCCGCCGACAAAGCCGCCGGCGTGGAAGAAGACCAGCAGCGTGTCGCGCTTAGGCCCGGCATCGCCACTGGTGTAGAGACGCGCCGACAACGGACCTTCCGCGCCCTTGACCTCAAGGCTGCGGACTTTCAGTTGATCCGACAGCGTCGGCAGCTTCTCTACTGGATTGTTCATTGTTGCACCGTTCCCGATTCATTGGAGGACAACATGGTAGCAGGATCGCACGCGATCTCGTCACCGCTGGCCACCAGCGTGAGGGCGCGAACGCCATGAACTTCCGCTTTCGCGGCGTGTGAATAGGCATCGGTATATACCACGCCTGCCAGTGCAACCGACGTCGCCGCCAGTGCTATCGTTGCGAAAATTGCATCCCGATATTTCATGATAAGTCCTCCTTTCTTCGTCTTTTACTTTGTGCAGTACAGCAATCTTAAACTTGTTCTACAATCCGATAAATACGGTAAAGATGAATTGATTGTTCAGAATACCGAACAATGGGGCTCAAAGATGAATAAACTTCAAGCGATGGAAGTGTTTGTGCAGGTGGTGGATGCCGGTGGCTTCACCCGTGCTGCCGAAAACATGAAACTACCTAAAGCCACGGTGTCCACGCTGATCCAGTCGCTGGAGACCTCGCTGGCGGTCAAGCTGCTGCACCGGACTACGCGCCACGTGAGCGTGACGGCCGACGGTGCGGCTTACTATGAACGCTGCCTGCGCATCCTGTCCGACGTGCGCGAGGCCGAGGAATCGCTGTCGCGCACCCGGCTCAGTCCCAGCGGACGGCTGCGGGTCGATGCCCCCACCGGCCTGGCCAGCGAGGTGATTGTCCCTGCCCTGTCCGATTTCTTCGCCCGCTATCCGGACATCCAGCTGGAACTGGGTTGCAGCGACCGGCCGGTCGACCTGATTGAAGAAGGTGTGGACTGCGCCGTGCGCGGCGGTGCGCTCGGCGATTCCAGCCTGATTGCGCGGCGCGTCGGCATCCTGCATTTTGTTACCTGCGCCACGCCGGGCTATCTGAACCAGTTCGGCCGCCCCACACACCCGAATGATTTGCTGCGTCACCGCTGCGTAAATTATTTTTCCGCGCGTACCGGTAAAATCTACGACTGGGACTTTACCCGCGATGGCGAGCGGGTACAGGTCGCCCTGCCCGGCCATATCGCGCTCAACGACAGCAATGCCTACACGGCAGCGGGACTGGCGGGACTGGGCATTGTGCAAATGTCGAAACTGATGATGGAGCCCATGCTGAAAGACGGCCGCTTTGAATCGGTACTCGACGACTGGGTCAGCGATCCCCTGCCGATTCACGTGGTGTATCCACAGAACCGCCATCTGTCGGCCAAGGTGCGCGTGTTTGTCGAGTGGGTCGCCGAACTGTTTTCCAATCACCCTGGCATGCGCCTGCCGAAGAACGTCGCGCGTGCCCCATCTTTTGAGGTAGCCATATGAGCCAAGCACACCGCATCGTCTTCCTCGACCGCGACAGCGTCATCGCCAATGTCCGCAAGCCTGGCTTTGCACATGAGTGGACGGAATATCCCGCCACCAGCGCAGGCGACGCCGTGCAGCGCCTGCGCGACGCGCGCGCCACCATCTGCATCACCAACAAAGTGCCCTTGAGCGCCAGCGACCTTGCGCAGCTGCCGGACCTGAAGCTGATCGCCGTCGCGGCCACGGGCACCAACATCATCGACCTCGCCGCCGCCAGGGAGCGCGGCATCGCAGTGACCAACATCCGCAACTACGCAGTCAATACGCTGCCGGAGCACACGTTTGCGCTGATCCTCGCCCTGCGCCGCCAGCTGGTTGCCTACCGCGCGGATATTGAAGCAGGCCTGTGGCAGAAGTCCGAACGTTTCTGCCTGTTCGGCCATCCGATCTCCGACCTCGCGGGCAGCCGCCTGGGATTGTTCGGCTACGGCGCGCTGGGCAAAGCCACCGCGCAGATCGCACGCGCGTTCGGCATGGAAGTCATCGTCCACAACCGCTCACCGCTGCCAGATGCCGCCGCCGATGGCGTGCGTGAAGCCAGCTTCGACGAAGTGCTGGAGACATCAGACGTCATCAGCCTGCACCTGCCGCTGACCGACAAGACCCGCAACATGATCAGCGCCAAAGAACTAATTCGCATGAAACGCAGCGCCCTGCTAATCAACACCGCGCGCGGTGGCCTGGTCGACGAAGAGGCGCTGGCCGACGCGCTGCGCACTGGCCTCATTGCGGGCGCCGGTTTCGACGTACTGATTACCGAACCGCCGCCAGCCGACAACGTGCTGCTCAACCTGCGCCTGCCCAACTTCATCCTCACACCACACTCGGCCTGGGCCAGTTCGCAGGCGATGCAGACACTGGTTGATCAACTCATCGACAATATCGAGGCCTGGCAAAACGGCGCGCCGCGCAACATGGTTGGCTGACGTACGAACAGCGAACGGCTTCCGCCAACGGCAACATACACAAGCGCCCACCTCATCAATCATCGGCCTCGCTGAGGAGAAAATCTCTCAACAGGCGTGCACTTGGGCCGATGCGCTGGGCGTGGACGAGGTAGATTTCCAGTGGCGCTGTCTGCACCTCGGGTAGTAGCTGCACCAGTTCTCCCGAAGCCAGCGGCGCCGCCGCATCATAGGCTGGCAGGCGGGCGATACCTTCCCCCGCCAGCACAAACGCCAGGCGGGAGGCTGCGCTGTCCGTGACCACGTCACCCCGAACCTCCACGGGCACAGTCTGGCCGTCCACCTGCACATTCAATGTGCGCTGGCTCGGTGGATACACCACCCAGCGATGCTGCTCCAGCTCCGACAGCGTCGATGGCGCGCGGTAGCGGCGCAAATAAGCGGGCGATGCACACAGCATGGTCGGCTCCCGCACCAGGCGACGCGCTACCAGCGATGAATCGGCCAACGGCCCGGCGCGCACGGCCAGCTCTATCCCTTTCTGCATCAGGTCCACATTTGCATCATTCATTGATACATGCAGCCGTATCGCTGGATAACGCCGCCGGAATTCCAGCAGCGCCGGCAGGATGCGTTTATTACCGAAGTGATGGGAGCACGTGATACGCACCTCGCCACGTGGCTCGGCACGCAGCAGCTCCATGCCGCGGATGCCATCATGCGCCTCATCCAGCAACCGCTCGCAATGGACGCGAAACGCTTCGCCTGCTGGCGTCAGGCTGAAACTGCGCGTACTGCGCTGGGCCAGCGGCACGCCCAGCTTGGCCTCCAGCGTTCGCACATGGTGGCTGACGACCGCCCGCGTCAGCCCCAGCGCCCTGGCGCCAGCCGCAAAACTGCCGCTGCGTACCACCGTCGCAAAGACCGCCATGGCGCGCAACTCGTCCAGTATCGGGGAAGGATCACTCATGATTGTATTATTTTGTTTGACATTGAGTCATCATAACAGTATCTACCGCGACCGCCTGCCCGCTCCTATAGTTACTTCAACCCGCGCTACGGCGGACATTTCAACCAAGGAGCTAGCCATGAAACATGTACTGTTTATTTTGACAAACGCTGCCGAGATCGGCCCGAACAACCGCCGCACCGGCTACTTCTTCCCCGAGGTCGCCCATCCTTACGAAGTGTTCGAGCAGGCTGGCATCGCCGTGGAATACGCCTCGCCACTGGGCGGCTTTGTACCCGAGGATGGTTACGATGAAACCGATCCATCGCAACGCGCTTTCCGCAATGGCCTGGCCATTCGCCGCCTGGCGCACAGCCGAAAACTGTCGGAAGTCGATGTGCTGGACTACGACGCGATTTTCTTCCCCGGCGGCCTGGGTCCAATGGTCGATATCGCCCATGATCCAGACGTAAAGCGCGCCGTTGCCCGCGCCTGGGATAATGGCAAGATCGTCTCCGCAGTCTGCCATGGCCCAGCAGCTTTCCTCGGCGTGACGCTGGAAGACGGCACGCCACTGCTGCGCGGCCGCAAACTGACTTCCTTCTCCAATGCAGAAGAAGCTGGCTACGCCCAGGCCGATGTGCCCTTCAATCTGGAAGACGCACTGAAAGCCGAAGGCGCCGAGTACTCGGCAACGGATGTGTGGCAAGCCAAGGTAGTCGTTGACGGCCGCCTGATGACCGGACAGAACCCCGCCTCCGGTACAGCGCTGGCAGAGGAAATCGTCAACGCCTTGCAGGGAGCATCGAAATGAGTGGCCCGATCACCGTCGTCGCACGTTGGCAGCCCAAGGAAGGCGCACTGGGAGAGGTACTGGCCATTCTGGCGGAACTACGTCCGAAATCATTGGCGGAGCCAGGCTGCATCAGTTACGAGGTCTATCGCAATGTCGCCCCACCTCACGGCCTGCTGCTGATTGAACGCTACTCGGACCAGGCAGCGATTGAAGCGCATCGACAGTCGGAGCACTATCAGTCGCTGGTGATGGGACGCGCCCTGCCGCTGCTGGCAGAGCGCAATGTGGAGCTGCTTACAGGTTGACGCGGTCCACCACCAGATGGTGCGCATCATCGAGCATCCACCCGCTTTCGTAATCCACCTCAAACAGGTGGCCGTCGGGATCCTTGAAAAAACCGGCGACACCCCAGTTGGTGCGGGTGGCAGGCTTGACGATCTTGCCGCCCGCTTCTTCTGCCCTGGCCAGGATGCGCGGCACATCTGCCGCATTGCGCGTCAGGTGGATCAGGGCGACACCGGAAAAGCCCTGCATTTTCTCTTCCGGCTGCAACGCGTCTTGCGCCATATCCGCGCGATTAACCAGGCAGATCGCATAGCCGCCCATATTGAACTTGACGAAGCCTTCGCTGCTGGTCGGCGACCGCGTCCAGCCCAGTGTTTCATAAAACTGTGCTGACTTTGCGACGTTTTCCACGCCCAGCAGCACAAGATGCATGCGCTGGCTCGGCGCCAGCGATTCGGTAGCGGTGTAAGTGTGGCCTACTGCTTGATCCAGCATTAAAAAGTCCCCGGCAACAAAATATTTTTATCCACCTGGCGCACATCGCGCAGGCCGCAGAACGCCATCGTCAGATCCAGCTCATTGCGGATGATCTGCAGGCACTTGCTGACGCCCTCCTCACCCATCGCGCCCAGGCCGTACAAGAAAGGACGGCCGATGTAGACGCCTTGCGCGCCCAGGGCCAAGGCCTTGATGACATCCTGGCCGGAGCGGATGCCGCCATCCATATGCACTTCAATCTGCTTGCCCACCGCATCGACAATGCCGGGCAGCGCGCGGATCGACGATTCGGCGCCATCGAGCTGGCGGCCGCCGTGGTTGGAGACGATGAGCGCATCGGCCCCACTTTCCACGCACAGGCGCGCATCTTCCGCATCCATGATGCCTTTGATGATCAGCTTACCGCCCCAGCGCTGCTTGATCCACTCCACATCCTTCCACGACAAACCGAGATCAAACTGCTGCGAGGTCCACGACGACAGCGAAGACATGTCCGACACCGACGTCGCATGGCCAACGATATTGCCGAAGGTGCGCCGCTTGGTGCCCAGCATGCCCAGGCACCAGCGTGGCTTGGTCGCCAGGTTGATCAGGTTCGCGATGGTCAGCTTGGGCGGCGCCGACAGACCGTTGCGCAAATCCTTGTGGCGCTGGCCCAGCACCTGCAAATCCAGCGTCAGCACCAGCGCCGAGCAGCGCGCGGCTTTGGCGCGGTCGATCAGGCGGTTTATGAAATCGCGGTCCTTCATCACATACAGCTGGAACCAGAACGGCTTGCTGGTGTTGGCGGCGATATCCTCGATCGAGCAGATGCTCATGGTGGACAGCGTGAACGGCACACCGAATTTTTCCGCGGCCTTGGCGGCGAGAATTTCGCCATCGGCATGCTGCATGCCGGTGAGCCCCGTCGGCGCCAGGGCGACCGGCATCGCCACGTCCTGACCAATCATGGTGCTGGCAACGGAACGGTTTTCAAGATTCACCGCCACGCGCTGGCGGAATTTAATGCCGGCGAAGTCTGCGTGATTGGCGCGATAGGTGGATTCGGTCCAGGAGCCGGCATCAGCGTAATCGTAAAACATGCGCGGCACACGCTTCTTGGCCAATCTGCGCAGGTCTTCAATATTAGTGATGATGCTCATGCACACACTCCCGTCACTATGATCGTCAGATCATCGGGCATTTTCAAGAAAATGCCAATAGGAATGTGTGCTTGGCGGACGTCAGGCAAAAAGCAAAAGGGCCCGATGATTTCTCATCAGGCCCTTCTACATATTTGGTGCGGCTGGCAGGAATCGAACCCACGACCCCTTGGTTCGTAGCCAAGTACTCTATCCAGCTGAGCTACAGCCGCTTAACTTTTACAACTTCTACTACTTGCCAAACAGACTCGACAGTCTATTCAACTTTAATTCTGGTGCGGCTGGCAGGAATCGAACCCACGACCCCTTGGTTCGTAGCCAAGTACTCTATCCAGCTGAGCTACAGCCGCGCAAAACAAGAAGATTATAACAAGCTCTTTCTCGTTTGAAAACAGAAGAATCTTCCAACTCCCCTGGGTAAAACTAGTGGTGCGGCTGGCAGGAATCGAACCCACGACCCCTTGGTTCGTAGCCAAGTACTCTATCCAGCTGAGCTACAGCCGCACTGTGCAGTTATTATAAAGCATTAATTTTGTTTTGCAAAGTTTGATATTTTCTATCATTTATTTGATAAGGCGACTTAATCACCAAATCAATTACCCAGCAAAACTGCTTTACTTCTGCGTCTTTCAAACAGCATGCCGTTCGAAAGAAGCAGCATTATAGGGATACTCCTCTAGCTTGTCCAGCACTCTGTCGTCAGGTACCAAACTCGGCCGCCGCCTTGGCCGACCACAAGGCTTCATTGTAGGAGGGATAGGGAATGCCATAACAGTCGATCTGCCCATCCGCACCGACAAACTTGATCCACCAGCCAGCGGCATCCGACAAAATGGCAATATCGCCTTCGCGGCAATGCCCGTTGATTTGCTCGTCCTGCTCCAGCACAACGATATTCACCTTGCGGTGCTTTACTACAGTAGCCATGTGCCCTCCGTTCTGACTTCATTCATGACAGTGATTGCGCACATCACGAATTAAAATTTGCATTCATTTGCGCATTGCAGCATCATTCATCTGTCTCCTCTATTCTCCTCCAAGGAAATAGATTTAGCCCGCTCACTGTAGCGGGCTTTTTTTTAACCGTGTACGATGCATCTGGCTCCGCCTTTCATAAGACAGATAAAGAGAACGCTCGCACCGCATGAACTCCCCTTCCGCCGTCACGCCGCCCGCCCCAGATTGGTCCAACACCGCCGTGGGCGATCCCGCAGCCTGGCCCGCCAGCCTGCGGCTGACCGTCGACATCCTGCTGAATTCGCCACAAGCCATGCTGCTTATGTGGGGGGCGCAGCAAATCATGATTTACAACTCCGCCTATGCCGAGCTGATCGGCCTGCCCAGCCTGCGTGCACCTGGCGGTAATGTACCATCCATGCAGCCCTCCGCGTGGAGCTGGAACAGCGGTGCCCTGGCCGAGGCGCGCGCCGGTCGCAGCCTCAGCTATCGCGGCGCCAGCCTGCCGGTCTGGCGCAGCAGCCGCATGGAACAGCAATCGCTGGATCTGTATTACACGCCGATCCGTGATGATAGCGGTGTGGCCGGCGTGCTCTGCACCCTGGCGCCGGCCCCCATCGCGCCGCTGGCGGACAGCGCAACGCCGCTGCGCCTGCTGGTGGTGGAAGACAACGCGGACGCCCGCTACCTGGTCTGCGAAACCCTGCGTGCGCTGGGCCACGAGGTGGAAGATGTGGCCGCCGGAGAAGATGCACTGCCGCTGCTCGCCACGCGGCATTTCGACGTGTTGTTCACCGACGTCAGCCTGCCCGGCATGTCCGGCGTCGAGCTTGCCCGCCATGCCCGGCAAAAGACGCCAGAGCTGGCGCTGCTGTTTGCATCCGGCTATGGCGACGAACTCACGCGCCACCTGGATTTCCCATCACAGTCCCTGCAAAAACCCTACGATATCGAGGATCTGCAAGCGGTGCTGGAAAAAATTGCCGCCAAGCTGCACGCGCCTTGAGTTAGCCTGAGCCCACCGCATGTCCAACCGTGCGGAGCTGGCGTTGGGGTTGGCGCTAAAATCATTGCATGATCCCGAACGACCCCATCGCCACCGCGCCTGTTGCGCCAGATGCGCACGAAGAGCTACGGCGCGCGAGGGAAGCATTACGCCAAAGCCAGCTGGAATTGCGCGCACTGGCCAACTCCATGCCGCAGCTTGCGTGGATTGCTGAGCAAGACGGCACCATGGTCTGGTACAACGACCGCTGGTATGACTATACCGGCACCACGCCGGAGCAGATGGCGGGCGAAGGCTGGAAACGCGCCTACGCACCGGACTGCATCGACCTCATGGAAGCCCATTGGCAGCAATCGCGCGCTGATGGCACGCCATTCGAATTGGAAGTCCCGATCCGCAGCACCACAGGCGAATTCCGCTGGTTTTTGACGCGCGCCAATCCCGTCCATGGCAGCGATGGCAAGGTGCTGCGCTGGTTCGGCACCAGCACCGACGTCGACCAGGTCAAACGCGTACAGGAAGCCTTGCGCGATGAGACCGCCGTACTGGAACTACTCAACCACACCGGCACCGTCCTGGCAGCGCAGCGCGACCTGCGCCCCTTGTTGCAAGAAGTGACGGACGCCGCCACCAGCGCCAGCGGCGCACGCTACGGCGCTTTCTTCTATCACACCACCAACAGTGCGGGTGAAGCCATGGTGCTGCACACGCTCTCGAGCGGCGCGCCGGCGGCGTTTTCGCAATTTGGCCAGCCGCGCGCCACCGCCCTGTTCGGTCCCAGCATGCGTGGCGAAGGCATCGTGCGCTGCGACGATGTGCAGCAAGATCCGCGCTACGGCAAAAACACGCCCCATCAAGGCATCCCGGCCGACCACCCGCCGGTGCGCAGTTACCTGGCAGTGCCGGTGGCGCTGCGCAATGGTGTGACCATCGGCTGCCTGTTCTTTGGCCATCCCGAACCGGGGATTTTTGATGAGCGCACCGAGCGCATCATTGCCGGCATCGCCGGCCAGGCCGCCATCGCCATCGACAACGCCCGGCTGTACGAGTCGGAGCGCCAGGCGCGCGCCGAGGCCGAGCGCACCAGCCAGCTGAAAGACGAATTCCTCGCCACCCTGTCCCACGAGTTACGCACGCCGCTGACGGCAATCCTGGGCTGGTCGCAAGTCCTGCGGCGCGGCAGCCGCGACCAGACCGACCTCAACCGTGGCCTGCAAACCATCGAGCGCAACGCGCGCAACCAGGCCCAGCTGATCGAAGACCTGCTGGACATGAGCAGCATCACGTCCGGCAAAGTGCGGCTGGCAATGCAGCCATTGGCGCCGGCCGTGGTGGCTGCGGCCGCCATCGAAAGCGTGCGGCCGGCAGCCGAAGCCAAGCAGATCCGCATCGACAAGGATTTCAGCAGCGCGCCCGGCATGGTGGCCGGCGACGCCAACCGCCTGCAGCAGATCCTGTGGAACCTGCTCAGCAACGCCATCAAATTCACGCCGCGCGGCGGCACCGTGCAGGTGGGCGTACAACGCGACGGCGATCACATTGCCATCACGGTACGCGATAGCGGCATCGGCATTGCGCCCGCGTTTGTCAACCATGTATTTGAACGCTTCCGCCAGGCCGACGCCACCACCACCCGCCAGCATGGCGGCCTCGGGCTGGGACTGGCCATCGTCAAGCACCTGGTGGAACAGCATGGCGGCACCATCAGCGTGACCAGCGCCGGCGAGGGGCAAGGCGCCAGCTTTACCGTACGCCTGCCGCGCCACGACGCTACGCTGCCCGCGCCCGCCAGCGCACTGCCCCTGGCGCCCGCGTCCCATGGTGCGGCGCATGATTTGTCCGGCGTGCAGGTGCTGGTGGTCGACGACGAGGACGACGCGCGCGAGCTCATCAAACGCATCCTCAGCGACTGCAACGCGGAAGTGCTGACCGCCGCCACCGCCACCGAAGCCTTAAACCTGCTGCAACACGAACGCCCCGACCTCATGGTCAGCGACTTGGGCATGCCGGAAGTTGATGGGTATGGCCTGCTCGACCGCATCCGCGCGATGGGGCCGTCGCGCGGCGGCGACCTGCCGGCGATCGCGCTGACCGCGTTTGCCCGCTCGGAAGACCGGATCAAGGCCCTGTCCAGTGGTTTTTTGGCACATATTGCCAAACCCGTGGAACCCAACGAGCTGATCGCCAAGGTGGCCGCCATGAGTGCAGCACACCGGCATGCCTGAACCCCGCCGCTTACGGGCACAGCCATGAATAAAATTACCATAAGGAAAGTATTCATTCCTACCCGCAGACGCGGCGCTGTCCTACAAGCAATTCGGAAAACTCTTGCTACACTACAAAAATCTAAAAAAAGGCGTACTATAGTTTCCACATGGAAATTAATGTACACTTGTGTGCGACGCAGCACCGCAACATCGACTATTATCGAATTAGTACTACACTAGAGACAGACTGAGACCATCACCATGCCGAGCCGAGACGAAATCCTGAACGCCAAAATTCTGGTGGTGGATGACAGCGCAGACAACGTCGATCTGATGTTGGAGATCTTGCGTGAGGCCGGCTATACAGATGTGTCTTCCACCATGCTGCCGGAACAGGTGTGCCCCCTGCACCGCCAGCATTGCTACGACCTGATCCTGCTGGATCTGCAAATGCCGGGCCTGAACGGCTTCCAGGTCATGAAGGGCCTCAAGGAGATCGAGCAAGGCGGCTACCTGCCCGTGCTGGCCCTGACCGCCCAGCCCAGCTTCAAGATTGCCGCGCTGGAAGCCGGCGCGCGCGACTTCATCAGCAAACCGTTCGATTTGCTGGAAGTCCACAAACGCATTCACAACATGCTGGAAGTGCGCCTGCTGTACAAGGAACTGGCGCAATACAGCCGCCAGCAGCAGGAACTGGCGCTGCATGACCCGCTGACCAGCCTGCCAAACCGCCGCTTGCTGGAAGACCGCATCGCCACCGTGCTGCAACATGCCACGCGCCAGCAGAACAAGGCCGCCGTCATGTATCTGGACCTGGATGGCTTTAAGGCGATCAACGACACCCACGGCCATGCCTACGGCGACGAAATCCTCAAGCAAGTGGCGCAGCGCCTGGTGGGCTGCTCGCGCAAGGAAGATACCGTAGCCCGGGTTGGCGGCGACGAGTTCGTCATCGTCATGGGCAATATCGCCCACATTGCCGACACCCAGGAGCCGTGCAACAAGCTTATCGACGCCGTCTCCCAGCCTTACCAGGTCAATGGCCTGACCCTGCAGCTGTCCACCAGCATCGGCGTCGGCATCTTCCCGGACGACGCGACCGAAGTGGCGCCGCTGATTGCCGCCGCCGATGGCGCCCTGTACGAAGCCAAGCGCTCCGGCAAAAACCGCTGCTGCACGGCCCAGATGATGAGCACGCCTCCCAAGCAGCATCACGTGATGTCGGCTTCCATCGCCTGAAACAACAAGGGCGGGCACATGGCCCGCCCGTTCCCGCTTGCAAACTACAGCGCTGCTTAGTGAGCGCCGGCCTCTTCCTTCTTCAAGCCCTTTTGCGTGCTGTGCTCGACCTTGGCGGCGTGCTGATGGTCGTCGTGGGCATTCACGGTTTCCGGCGGCACTTCAATCCGGGTAATCCCCGCATCCACCGAGACCGGATCGCTGGCCGGGAAAGTCATTTCCACTCCGCTATCGAGCAAGGTCTCCCTGGCTTGTTCCGCCGGCGTTTCCTGCTCCTCGCCGGCCAGCGCCGTGATGGCGGCCGCCCACTTGACGAATTTCAGCTCCGCCAGCTCGCGCACCGTGTGCACGTTGAAAGCCTGTGCCAGCGCCTTGGCATCTTTTACGCTAATACCGCGCAAGGCGCTGGTTGGCGCATCGGCCAGCGCGCGGAAGCTATGGCCGACGTACTCTTTGTCCACGACAGTATCGATATTCATGATGAATCCTTTCAGGTGACGTTCCATCCTACTGTGCCAGTGTTGGCCATCCGGGTCTGTGCGGAAGCGAACGCTATGCGGCGCGGGCTTACTGTCGCGTTCAGTTGCACTGGCGTTTTTGACATTCATATATGCAATTGCTATGATCGCCCGGTACTTCTCTGGCAGCGTTCAGGCCGCGAAGATTTCGCTGTGTCGCATAGTGCAGAGACCCCGTGCCCAAACTAGACAAACCCAAGATCCTGGTCGTTAATGACGACGCCAACAGCCTGTTCGCGCTGACCAGCCTGCTCGCCCAATGGGCCGAACAGGAGTCCTATGAGGTATTGGCGGCGCGCTCGGGGCAGGACGCCTTGCGTCAGGTGCTCATGCACGACTTTGCCGTCATTCTGCTGGACGTCAACATGCCCGGCATGGACGGGTTTGAAACGGCCGCCGCCATTCACGCCCGCGCGCGTTCAGCCGACATTCCCATCATCTTCATCACCGCCTTCCTCGCCGACGAACTGGACCGGCTGAAGGCTTACCAGCATGGCGCTGTCGACTTCCTGTTCACGCCGGTGATTCCGCAAATCCTGTACGCCAAGATTTCGGTGTTCGTCGCGCTGGCCATGAAGAATGAGGAACTGAAAAAACAGGCGCGCCAGCTCAGCCAGCGCACCACCGAACTGACCGCCACCAACCAGCGCCTGACCCGCGAGATCGAAGAGCGCCAGACGGTGGAACGGCAAAACCACGCCAAGGACGAATTCCTGGCCATGCTGGGCCACGAGCTGCGCAACCCGCTGAGCGCCATCAGCAGTGCTGCGTCCCTGATCGGCCTGCCTGGCGTGTCGCTGGAAGGCGTGCAGCGCGCCAAGAAAATTATCCAGCGCCAGAGCCAGCATCTGGGCCGCATCGTTGACGACCTGCTTGACCTGTCGCGCGCCATGTCAGGCAAGATCCTGCTCAACCGCGCGCCGATAGACCTGGCCGCCCTGGTGGCTACCTCGCTGGAAACCTACCGCGCCACGGGCCGCAGCACCGACTACGAGCTGGAGCAGGATCTGGACCAGGGCTGGGTCGATGGCGACAGCACGCGCCTGGAGCAGATCACCAGCAACCTGCTCGACAATGCCCTCAAGTACACCCAGCCCGGCGGCCGTATCGAAGTACGTACCTGGACGGAAAACGAGGACGTGGTGCTTAGCGTCCGCGACACAGGCGTCGGCATTCCCGCCGAACTGCTGCCGCAGGTATTTGACGTCTTCGTGCAGGGCAGCAGCACGTTGGACCGTTCGCAGGGCGGCCTCGGCATCGGCCTGTCGCTGGTGCGCCGCCTTTCAGAGCTGCATGGCGGCAGCATCGAAGCCGACAGCCAAGGTCCCAACCGCGGCAGCACCTTCACGCTGCGCCTGCCGCGCATCGAGCATCAGGTGGCCGCCGCCCCCGCCGCGCCGGCGCGCGCCGAGCATGGCAAGCCGCGCGTGCTGCTCATCGAAGACAACGATGACGGCCGCGAAATGATGACCATGATGCTGGGCGGTTACGGTTACGACGTCGCAGCTGCTGCCGATGGCCTGCTGGGCCTGGAAGCGGCAGTCAGTTACCAGCCCGACCTGGCGCTGGTGGACATCGGCCTGCCCGGCATCGACGGTTACGAAGTCGCGCGCCGCCTACGCGCCGATCCCGCCACCCGCGACATCAAGCTGATCGCCCTCACCGGCTATGGCCTGGCGGAAGACCTGCGGCGCGTGATGGAGGCCGGTTTCGACCGCCACCTGGTCAAGCCGGTCGATATCGACCAGCTCATGGAAGTGATCGACAGCTGCGCCCAGGTACCGGTAAAACAATAGCGGTGCGCCACAAGGTGCAAAGCTCGGGTATCATCGGTGCCACACCGTAGTCTGTCCGACCTCAACAGAGAAAACCTATGTCCGCATCGGCACCGCAAGAACACCTCGATCAACAGCAAGACGCCCTGCGCAGCGCGGACCTGAGCGAATTGCTGGGCCACGTCCACACCTGCTGGGACAACGAGCGCCGCTCGCTGTCGCGCCAGCTGCATGACAGCCTGGGCTCGTCGCTGACGGCACTGACAATGCACCTGGGCCTGCTCATGCAAAAGCTGCCTGCCGACCAGGCGCTGCAGGACCGTGCCGGCCACATGAAAAAACTGCTGAACCAGATTGTTGAAACCAATCGCCAGATGCAGCTCAAGCTGTGGAACGACAAGCTGGAATTCCTTGGCGTGCGCGTCGCGCTGGATGAGCTGGTCACACAGTTTGGCGAACAGCGCGGCATCACTGCGCGCTGCAGCCTGCCGGAAGAAGAACTCAACTGCCCGCGCAGCCACGGCATCGTGCTGCTGCATACGCTGGAAGAAGCGCTGCGCAACATCGACGCCCACGCGCAAGCCACCGAAGTGGACGTCATCGTGGACGACAACGAAGACGAAGTCATGCTGACCGTGAAGGATAACGGCGTCGGCCTGAGCGGCCCCGTGCCGGCCGGCATGTCAGCGGGCAAATTCGGCCTGCGCATGGCGCGCGAGCGCGCCGCCTACCTGGGCGGCACGCTGACGCTGGCGGCCGGGCCTGAGCGCGGCGTCACGCTGACCATGATCCTGCCCAAGCCAGCCACCACCGTTTAATGCAGCTTGACCAGCGGCGTGGTGCGCTTGATGAGGAAGCGCGCCAGCGCCAGCACACCCGTACGTACCGTGCCCAGCACGGCCTGGTGGTGCATCAGGTGCAGGCTCACATACATCATGCGGGCTACAAAGCCGTCCA
This sequence comes from Duganella sp. CY15W, assembly GCF_009857555.1. Taxonomy (NCBI): domain Bacteria; kingdom Pseudomonadati; phylum Pseudomonadota; class Betaproteobacteria; order Burkholderiales; family Oxalobacteraceae; genus Duganella; species Duganella sp. CY15W. The sequence goes on from NZ_WWCQ01000005.1 coordinate 218,772, forward strand.
CAAACCAGCTTAGTCCTTTCAATGATCCCATCAGGCTGCCGACTGAAGTAGTCTGGCCGAACGACACCAGCGAGCCGTAGTCGCGGTATTCATAGGGCTTGTTTTGCGGCGGTTTGCCTTTATGCTCGCGCAGGAAAGTCTCCAGCAGATAATCGGCCTGCTGGTGCGCGGCTTGCGCGCGCGGCGGCACCAGCTTGCCGTCCGGCCCCGCGCACGCCGCGCAGTCACCCAGTGCATAGATGTAGTCAAAACCCTTGATGGCCAGCGTGCCATCAACGTCCAGCTGGCCCAACTTTACGGTCGGCAGGCCCAGCGTCTTGAGGAAGTCTGGCGCCTTGATACCGGCCGCCCAGACCACGATCTGCGCCGGATAGACCGTGTCGCCAGCCGTCACGCTGCGCTCATCGATGGCGGTCACGCGCGTGGCCGTGACCACGGTAACCGCACGCTCGCGCAACAGCTTCAGCGCGGCGTCCGAGACTTTCTCCGGCAACGGCGCCAGGATGCGCGGCGCCCCCTCCAGCAGCGTGATGCGCACATCGCGTTCCGCCTTCAACCGGCGGAAGCCGTAGGCCGCATACACGCCGCTGGCTTCTCGCAATTCCGCCGCCAGCTCGACACCGGTGGCGCCGCCGCCGATGATGACCACGTCCACGCCCGCATCCTGTTTCAGCTCGGCCAAGGTCAGCAGCTTGAGCAGCGTCAGGCGGAAGCGTTCCGCGTCCTCGGTGGCATTCAGGGAAATGGTGTGCTCGGCGGCGCCAGGCACGCCGAAATAATTGGAGGTGCTGCCCACCGCGATCACCAGCTTGTCGAAGCGGATCTGGCGTTCGGGCAGGATTTCTTCATGTTCGCTGAGGATGGCGCCCACCGTCAGCAAACGCTGCTGCGCATCGAGCGCCGTCAGCGGACCATACACAAAGGTGAAGCCGTTGTCGTGCGCCAGCATCTGATACGACAAGCCCTCCTGGTGCACATCCAGCGTTCCGGCCGCCACTTCATGCAGCGACGGTTTCCAGATATGGAACAGGCGGCTGTCCACCAGCATTACCGCTTCCGGCCCCAGCTTGCGGCCCAGTTTGCAGGCAAGTTCCAGACCGCCCGCACCGCCGCCAACAATGATGAATTTACTTTGCAAGAAGTTCTCCTGTGGCGGCGCTGGCCGCCGGGTTATTGGTCGTGGTGGCCGTGGCGGTCGTGGCCATGTCCATGGCCGCGGCCACGGTCATGCTCCTGCCAGCGGCCCGGGCCGCGGTCGTCGCGGCGGTCCTCGCGCCAGCCGTCGCGCTCATGGTGGCCATGGCGTTCGCGGTAGCGCGGTGCATACTCATTGGTGTACCAGCGGTCCTGAACAAAAAACACGCGCTGGTTGCAGGCGCGATAAGCGTAGCAGTGCTTGCTCCAGTGACGGGCATGGCCAGGCGGCACACGCAGGTAGACCGGCGCGGTCTCGACGTAGCGTACCGGACGTTCCACCAGCACCGGCTGGCGATAAATCACTTGTGGCGGCGGATAATCGCCGACATCAATGCGGCCGTAAAACCCTGGCTGGCCAACACTGATGGATACCCCAACGTCCGAAGCGAAGGCGGATGCAGACAGTGCCAGCAAACTGGCGGCGAGTAACTTGGCTTTCATGATGAGTCTCTATTGATCTTACGAGCGAAACTGCTCAGCCAGCATCATAGTAAGCTCAGCCATAAATTTCCGTGCGCTAGCGAACAGAAGTTACCTGTGCTAAACTAATAGTTCGATATCTAACCATTAGCCGTAAAATCATATGTCTTCTATAGAAGAACGTTTCTCCGCCGCGCTGCACGGCTCCGCGCGTGCCTGGCGCCTGGCCATTGACCGCCGCCTCAAACATCTGGGCCTGAGCCAGGCCAGCTGGATGGCCATTGCCCTGACCGCCAAAGAGAAGGAAGCGCCATCGCAAACCCGGTTGGCCGCGCGCGCCGGCGTCGAAGATCCCACCATGGTGTCCACCGTGGACAAGCTGGTCAAAGCCGGCTACATGGTGCGTACGCCGTCGCCGACCGACCGCCGCGTCAAGCTGCTGAGCCTGACCCCGGCCGGCCAGGAGATCTACCAGAGCGTCTGGAAGGAAGCCGACGTGCTGCGCCGCGAACTGCTGGGCAACGTCGATCCTGAAATGCTGAAAACGGTGACCATCTTCCTTGAAGCCATCCAGACCAATATCGAGTCCCTTTCATGAGCACTGCCGCAGTCGCCGCTACCGCGCCGGGGGATGGCCTGAACCGCCGCATGATCACCATTTCGATCATGCTGGCGACCATCATCCAGGCGCTGGACGGCACTATTGCCAACGTCGCGCTGCCGCACATGCAGGGCAGCCTGTCGGCCTCGCAGGACCAGATCACCTGGGTGCTGACCTCGTTCATCGTCGCTGCCGCAATTGCCACGCCGCTCACCGGCTGGCTGTGCGACCGTTTCGGCCAGAAGAACATCTTCCTCGCGTCGGTGGCCGGTTTCACGGTGGCCTCGGTGCTGTGCGGCCTGTCCGGCACGCTCACGGAAATCGTCATCGCCCGCCTGCTGCAGGGGATTTTTGGCGCGGCGCTGGTGCCGCTGTCGCAAGCCACGCTCCTCGACATCAACCCGCGCGAGAAGCACGGCTCCGCCATGGCCGTGTGGGGCATGGGCGTGATGATCGGCCCCATCCTCGGCCCGACGCTGGGCGGCTGGCTTACCGACAGCTACGACTGGCGCTGGGTATTCTTCATCAACGTGCCGGTCGGCGCGATGGCGTTCTACGGCATCTGGCGCTACATCCGCAAGACCGCCGCGCCGCGCAAGATGCAGTTCGACGCCTTCGGTTTCGCCACCCTGAGCCTGGCCATCGGCGCGCTGCAAATGCTGCTCGACCGCGGCGAACAGAATGACTGGTTCAGCGCTACCGAAACCTGGGTCGAAGCCATCATCCTGGCGCTGAGCTTCGCCTACTTTGTCGCCCACACCGCCACGCGGCCGGCCGGCAAATCCTTCTTCGACTACCGGCTGCTGCGCAACTCCAACTACGTCAGCGGCCTGCTGTTCATCTTCATCGTCGGCCTGGTGCTGTACGCCACGCGCGCGCTGACGCCGTCCATGCTGCAAAGCCTGATGGGCTATCCGGCCAAGATCGCCGGCCTGGTCACCGCGCCCAGCGGCATCGGCACCATGGTGGCGATGATGTTCGTCGGCCGGCTGGTGGGCAAGATTGACCTGCGCCTGCTGCTCGGCACCGGTTTTCTCATTACCGCCTTCTCGCTGTGGCAGATGACCCAGTACACGCTGGTGCTGTCGCAAAGCGATATCGTCTGGCCCGGCGTGATTCAGGGTCTGGGCCTGGGCCTGGTGTTTGTGCCGCTGAGCGCCGCCACCTTTGCCACGCTGTCACCGGAGATGCGCGCGGAGGGCACGGCCATCTACAGCCTGATACGCAATATCGGCAGCTCCATCGGTATCGCGATGGTGCAGGCGCTGCTGGCACGGAACACGCAGACGGTGCACGCCTCGCTGACGGAACACATCACCACCACCAACCCGGAACTGCTGAACAACCTGTCCACGCCGGAAGCGGCAGCAGCGCTGAACAACGAGATTACGCGCCAGGCTTCGATGATCTCCTATGTGGATGACTTCTGGCTGATGATGATTGCCACGCTGTGCGTGATACCGCTGCTGCTGTTGATCAAGCCGCCGGCCAAGGCTGCACCGGCCGCCGTCGACCACGCCGCAATGGAATGAAGAAGAAATGGAACTCAACGTGAAAACAACTGCCCTCCTCCGTCCTACCGTGCTGGCACTGGCCGTCGCCCTGGCCGGCTGCGCCAGCGTCCCGCCCGATCATCAGGCGCTGGTCAAGCGTGATATCGCCAGCGCGGAAATCGCGTCCAGTATCAAGCTGGCCAACGAAGGCTGGCCGCAAGCCCAGTGGTGGACCGCCTACCATGACGAGCAGCTCAATGCCATCATCAAGCAGGCGCTGGCCGGCAGTCCATCGCTGGAAGTGGCGGCAGCGCACATCGGCAGCGCGCGTTCCTCGCTGTCGCGCACCGTGGCAGACATGGGCATCGACAGCGCGCTGTTCGCCAACGCCAACCGCCAGCGCTACTCGGGCACGGGCCTGTTCCCCGCACCGATCGGCGGCGCCTACTTCAGCGAAGAGACGCTGCGCCTGGACCTGCGCTACAACTTCGACTGGTGGGGCAAGAACCGCGCGCAGGTCGCCGCCGCCGTCGGCGAGCTGAATGCCGGCCGCGCCGCCTATGCAGAAGCCGAGCAGGCATTGGCCGCATCCATCGCCCAAAGCTACTTCCGCCTGCAAGGCGCGTGGGCGCGCCTTGCCAACACGGATCAACTGGCCGCCACCCAAACGGCGCTGGTGCAAGACAAGGCCAGACGCATCGCCAACGGCCTGGCCAACGCCGATGAACAACGGGCAGCTGAAGCGGACCTGAGTCTGATCCGCAAACAGCAAGCGCAGCTCAAGTCCGACATCGAACACGAACGCGAAGCCTTGCGCGCACTCGCAGGCGCCGACAACCGTGCCCTGGCGGACTTGAAACCAGCGCCACTGACACCGGCGCCGCACGCGCTGCCGGCCCGCCTCGGCCTCGATCTGCTGGCACGCCGCCCCGACCTGCAAGCCGCGCGCTGGAAGGTGGAAGCCTCGCTGAGCAAAATCGACGCCGCGAAGGCCGCCTTCTACCCCGACGTCAATCTGACCGGCTCCATCGGCCTGGATACCGTCAAGATCGAGAACCTGCTGCAAAGCGCCAGCCGGACCCTGTATCTGGGACCGACGTTGTCGCTGCCGCTGTTTGACAGCAAGCGCCTGGATGCGCAACTGGACAGTGCCCGCACCACCCGCAACGAACGCATCGCCGAATACAACCAGACCATCGTCGACGCCGTGCGCGACGTGGCGCAAGGCGGCGCGCAGCTGCAAGGCATCGAGCTCCAGATCACGCAGCAGAGCGCTGCCACGGCATCGGCCCGCGCACAGCTGGCCTCCGCGCAGGCGCGCATGGACCACGGCCTGGCCAACAACAGCAGCGTGTTGAATGCACGGCTGGCCATGCTCAGGCAGCAGGATGCCGACCTCTATCTGCAACAGGTACAACTGCTGGCCGAAATTGCTCTGACCAATGCGCTGGGCGGCGGCTATCACGAAGAAGCGCCACTGGCGACTGCCACCAAATAAATCAACGGATCACACATCATGAGCACTGAAGTCACCAAACCAAACGAGAAAAAGCGCAAGGCCGTGCTGGCAGGGATCACGCTGGCCTTTATCGCCGCAGGCGCCGCTTATGCGGTCTACTACGAAGCGGTGCTGTCCAAAATACAGGAGACGGACAACGCCTACGTGGGCGGCAATCTGGTCACGCTGTCGTCGCAAGTGACCGGCAACGTCACCGAAATCCGCGCCGATGAGACGCAGATGGTGCAGGCTGGCGCTCCCGTCATCAAACTCGATTCGGCCGATGCGGATATCGCGCTGGCGCAGGCGGATGCCAAGCTGGGCGCCGCCGTACGCCAGCAACGCCAGCGTTATGCGGACGTCGCGCAGTACGACGCCACCGTCACGCTGCGCAAGCTGCAACTGAAAAATGCCGAAGACGATCTGGCCCGCCGCAAGCCGCTGGCTGCCGACCACACGGTCTCCGGTGAGGAAGTGGAACACGCGCGCCAGGCGGTCGATGATGCACGCGCCGCGATTGCCGTCGCCATCAAACAGGAGGAAGCGGCCAAGGCCGGCGTTAATGGTGTGGCGGTAGCCCAGCATCCGGCGGTGCAGGCGGCCAAAGCTGATTATGTGCAGGCATGGCTGGCGGCCCGCCGCAACACCATCCTGGCGCCGGTGTCAGGCTATGTGGCCAAACGCAGTGTGCAGATCGGCGCGCGTGCAACGCCGGGTACTGCGCTGATGTCGATTGTGCCTCTGGACCAGCTGTGGGTGGATGCCAACTTCAAGGAATCGGAACTGCGCAATATCCGTGTCGGCCAGCCGGCCAAGGTGGAAGCGGATATGTATGGCAGCAAGGTGGAATTCCATGGCCGCGTGGTAGGCCTGTCGGCCGGCACGGGTAGCGCCTTCTCGCTGCTGCCGGCGCAGAACGCCAGCGGCAACTGGATCAAGGTGGTGCAACGGCTGCCGGTGCGGATCGAGCTGGATCCGAAGGAGTTGAAAGAACATCCGCTGCGGATTGGCCTTTCGACGACGGTATCGGTGGATATCACCAAGACCGATGGCGCGGTGCTGGGTGCGGCAATGCCGCAGAATCCGGTCTACAGCACGCAAGCGCTGACGCAGCCACTGGACCAGGCGGCCAATGCGGCCGACGCCATCATCGCGCGGAATCTGTAACCCGGTAAGGCAGGGTCTGACCCCGTACGGGGTCAGACCCCAAAGCGGAACGCCTTGCGGGGTGCAGCATAACGCCAGCCGCTACCCCTTGAGCAGTTCCGTATCCAGCTGGCGTATCGCGCTTTGGGCCTGCGTGATAACGCGGTCGGCGATCCGCTGGCGCATGCCGGGCACACGGCCCGCCGCTTCCGCTTCCAGCAAGATGGGCGTCAACAACTGCAAGGCGGAATCGCGAAAGCCTTCCGCCACCAAATCCAGCTGCGCATTGAACGACTGCTCGGCCGCCAGCAGCTGCTTGCGCAGCTCTTCTTCAAACGCGGCGCGCTTGTCGCGTATTTCGCCGCGCTTGCGCTTGCCGCCATCGGTGAACCATTTGAACGCCCCCGCCAGCAGCACCGCGCCGCCGACAAACGGCGCCACCGGCGCCACCACCGGCAGCACCACCGCAGCACCGATCAGATACGCCGCCGTTCCCGTGCTGGCCGCCACCGCAGCACCACTGACCAGCGTCACATTCGCCGCCGTATCAAGCTTGTTGACGATGCGCGTACCCACGCGCAGGCGTGGCATCAGCCGGGCCAGCGCCGCATGGTGCTGACGCTGGAATACCGTCGCCTGCCCCAGCTTCATCCCGGACTGGAACAGGCGCAAGTCCTCCTGCAGCAGATGCAAGGCCTGCTCCTTGCGGCGCACGATGCGGTCCAGGCGCCGCTCCATCTCCTGCCCAAACTGATTGCGGCCCATGCTGGCCCACACATCTTCGTCTTTCCACTTGTCGGTATTCAAACGGTCAGTCATCGCCAACTCGATCGCATTGCCTGCATCGTGCACGGCATCGTCGATTTCCTCGATCATCAGGCGGCGCTCATAAGCAATGCGCTGGTCAACCAGGATAAGCCGCTGCGTCACCTGGCTTTTCAAGTCATTGGCCGCACTGACCAGCGAGCTGGCCGCCGCCTCGCCGACTGACAGCAGGCGCGCTTGCTCAAGGTAGGTGCTGATGGCCTGCGTGATGGACGCCGTGGTGGCGCCGACCAGCTCGCGCAGCTGGAGCTGGTCAATCTCGCCGGACTGGAAATGGCGCGCATGATCCACCAGCACCGGCTGGCCTGCCGTGCGGCCAAAATCCGCGACCGCATCGGCCAGCGAACGGCCGCGCACCAGGCGGCGCGCCTGTTCGCCCAGATTGGCCAGCAGGCCGCGTTCCTCAGCAGGAGGCAAACGGTTCAAGTCTTCCAGCGACAAGCGGGCGGACAGGGCTTTGGCCAAGCGCTGCGCCAGGGCACGCGCATCCGGGCCGTGCAGCGCCAGCAGCGGAATCACCATGCTCAGCGCCTGCTCGCGTGCGGCCTGGTCGATACCGGTACAGCTGCGGCTTAGCGCATTGAGTGCCCAGTCGACCTCCACGCCGGACTCGATGGCGTTCAGCACCAGGGCAGTAAAGACGGCGGAAGATTGGCCATCACCGGCGATATCCGTGACGGCGGCGAACTGCGCCAGCGTCAGGCTGCCGCTATTGCCGGCAATTGCGCCGACGGCCCGCGCATAGGCGGAGCTAAAGCTCTGGTCAGAGGACAAATGCTCGTCCAGCGAGCGCACGACGAGCTGCGACGAACTATCCACGCCTGCTCCAGTTGGTTGCGATGTCATTATGACATTGTAACCGAAGCCTAACTCAACGCGCCATATAGTGAATCGCCGCGAAGAAGATGCCGTTCTGGGCGATGAAGATAGCGACCATCCATCGCAGCAGGTCCACTTTAAGCTCCGTCATCTGCTGCCTTACCCAGTCCTTCGTGGCGAGCGTTTCAGTGAGCCGCTCCAGCACCTCGCCGAGCGCATCGGCGTGCGCCACCGCCTGCTCGGCCGGCACACCGCCCTCTTCCAGGCGTTTGCGGTATTTGGTGGATTCCAGTGCGTTCATGGTTCATCCAGTATGCACCGCACGCCAGCGAATGCAAGCGCCCCGCTTTGAGCCAGATCAGCCCTGTACCACCTCGGTCGACAAGGTCAGCGTCTCCTTGATTTCCTCCATCACGACATAGCTTTTCGACTGCGCCGCCCCTGGCAGGCTGAGCAGCATCTCGCCCAGCAGCTTGCGGTACTCCGCCATCTCGTGAATCCGCGCCTTGATCAGATAATCGAAATCGCCCGAGACCAGATGGCACTCCTGCACCTCCGGAATGCGCAACACCTCGCGGCGGAACTGCTCAAACGCCGGACCCGACTTCTGGTTGAGCGTAATTTCCACAAACACCAGCAACTTGGCCCCCAGCGACGGCGGATCGATGCGCGCGTGATAGCCGGTAATCACGCCATCGCGCTCCATGCGCTTGACACGTTCAATCGTCGGCGTGGTCGACAGGCCGACCTGCTCGCCGAGGTCCTTCATCGAGATGCGGCCATCCTCCTGCAGGATCTGCAATATCTTTCTGTCCAGCTTGTCCAGCCCGCGGACCGATTCTTTCTGAATTCGCATAAAAATCCACTGTTTTGTCGGTGATATACAGTAACAAACACTACATAAACGAGAATACCATAGCGGAATATCTGGTAGTTAAATAATGGGGGACAACATGCGTGTAGTGATCTTGGGTAGCGGTGTAATCGGCGTCACCAGCGCCTACTATCTGGCCAAAGCCGGCCATCAGGTGACCGTACTGGATCGCCAGCCCGGCCCCGCCCTCGAAACCAGCTTCGCCAACGCTGGCCAGATCTCGCCCGGCTACGCCTCCCCATGGGCGGCCCCAGGCATCCCCCTGAAAGCCATGAAATGGATGGTGCAGCGCCACGCGCCGCTGTCCATCACCCCGGACGGCACCCTGTTCCAGCTGCAATGGATGTGGCAGATGCTGCAAAACTGCACCGCCGACCGCTACGCCGTCAACAAGGAACGCATGGTGCGTCTGGCTGAATACAGCCGCGACTGCTTCAAGGCCCTGCGCGCCTCCACCGGCATCGAATACGAAGGCCGCCAGCAAGGCACCACCCAGCTGTTCCGCACCCAGGAGCAGATGGATGCGGCCGCCAAAGACATCAGCGTGCTGGAAGAAACCGGCGTACCCTACGAGCTGCTGAGCCGCGAACAACTCATCAGCGCCGAACCCGGCCTGGACAAAAACAAGCTGGTCGGCGGCCTGCGCCTGCCGAATGACGAAACCGGCGACTGCCAGCTGTTCACCACGCGCCTGACCGCGATGGCCGAACAACTGGGCGTGAAATTCCGCTACGGCGTTGACATCACTGGTCTGGTGACCGAAGGCGATCACATCAAAGGCGTCAAATGCGGCGACGAACTGGTCACCGCCGATTCTTACGTGGTGGCCATGGGCTCCTACTCGACCGCGCTGCTCAAAGATCTGGTCAAGATCCCGGTCTACCCGCTGAAAGGCTACTCGATCACGGTGCCGATCGTGAATGCCAGCGCGGCGCCGGTGTCCACCATCCTCGACGAAACCTACAAGATCGCCGTCACCCGCTTTGAAGACCGCATCCGCGTGGGCGGCATGGCGGAAATCGCCGGCTTCAACACCCAGCTCAACCCGCGCCGTCGCGAAACGCTGGAAATGGTGGTCAACGACCTGTTCCCGGGCGCCGGCAACACTGCAGAGGCCACCTTCTGGACCGGCCTGCGCCCCATGACCCCGGACGGTACGCCGATCGTCGGCCGCACCGGCCTGAACAACCTGTTCATCAACACCGGCCACGGCACGCTGGGCTGGACCATGTCCTGCGGCTCGGCACAGCTACTGTCCGACATCATCTCCGCACGCCGTCCAGCCATCCGCGCCGACGACCTGTCGGTGAGCCGTTACAGCAAAGACCGCGGCGCCCGTCAGCCGCAACTGGCCAACGCCTGATCCTTTCCCCCGCTCGCGGCGCCCTTCTCCTGGCGCCGCGAGCGTCTCCTGCTCCGCCCGATTTCAGCTCGATTTCAGCTCGATTCCCGCGCTATATGACGTCGCTGTGACATCGCTGTGACATCCGTGTCACTTCATTGCCGCTATCTGCCAACAACGCCTGATAGAGCGTTGAGATTGGGGCCAAGCCTGCGTATAATTTTGACCATGAACAAACTCGAAGCATACGGCCATATCGCGGCCCTGGCCATACGTGGCGAACTCGTCTTCCCTACCAGCGTGAATGCCGCGCTGCGCGTGCAACTGGCACTGGATGATCCCGACTGTCCCATCGATACTGCCATCAGCCTGGTGCTGGCGGAGCCGCTGCTGGCAGCGAAGACCGTGGCCATTTCGAATTCGGCCATGTTCAACCGCAGCGGCGCACCGGTGGTGACCAATGTGCGCGGTGCCATCATGCGTATCGGCTACCAGAACCTGTACGCGCTGGCCGCCGCCATGGTGGTGCGCCAGTTCGGCAGCAAAATCGTCGATCCCAAGCTGCGCGCCAAGGCGGAAAAGCTGTGGGACCACACCATCGCCGTCGCCGCGCTGGGCCGCCTGATCGCCCGCTACGTCACCGGCACCAATGAAGACACCGCGCTGTTCGCCGGCATCGTGCATGAAGTGGGCGGCTTCTACCTGCTGTCGCGCGCCGACGAATTCCCCGGCCTGCTCGACGAGGATCCGGAAAACTGGCATTCGGCCAGCGAAGAAATCATCACGCGCGAAGTGATGCGCAAGCTGTGCATCCCGGAACCGGTGGCCGATGCGATTGAAGGACTGCGCGACAGCTTCATGTCCATCCCGCCGGATACCCTGCTCGACACCCTGCTGCTGGCCAACCACCTGACACCGGTGAAGTCGCCGCTGCAGGAACCCCAGCGCGACCTGCCGCCGCATTCCGACTCCGCCATCGACCTGTTCATCGACGAGCAAAAGCTGGCCGCGATGCTGGAAGAAGCCAAGCGCGATGCGGCCGACATGAGCGCCGCGCTGCTGGTGTAAGCTGAGCTAAACTGTCCCGGCCGTCCGGCGCAGGCGGCCGCCCCCACATTCTGGAGAATACGCATGCAGACTGCGCCAGTGTCTTACGGCTCCGATCAATCCGGCATGGTGTGCGGCTACCTGTTCGGCCGCGCCGCCGATGGCAAAGGCCTGCCGCTGGACACCGACGCTGCCTGCCAGTGGCTCCGGCAGCGCGCGCAGCATCCCACGGAATTCATCTGGCTGCACTACAACCTGGCCAACACCGCCAGCGAAAAATGGCTGCACGAGCACACCACGCTACCCGATGAGTTCTACGAAAGCCTGCACGAAGGACCGCGCTCCACCCGTATCGAACTGATCGACAACACCCTGATCGCCGTGGTCAACGACGTCGTGCACGACTTCACGTTCGAACCGTCCGACATCTCCACACTATGGCTCAGCGTGGACGAACAAATCGTCATCAGCGCGCGCCGCAAGCCCCTGCGCGCGGTGGACAGCCTGCGCAACGCCGTGCGAAACGGCGAACCCATCCGTTCCTCGGTCGAGCTGCTGACCCATCTGCTGCGCGACCAGGCCGACGCCCTGATCAAAATTGTGCGCGACGCCATCACCACTGTCGACAGCATTGAAGACAATCTGCTGGCCGGCAAACTGACCACCAAGCGCGCCAGCCTGGGCGCCTTGCGGCGTGTACTGGTGCGATTGCAGCGCCTGCTGGCGCCAGAACCGGCAGCGCTGTTCCGCCTGCTGCAAAAACCGCCCGCGTGGATGGCGGAAATCGACGTCCAGGAACTGCGTCAGTCGACCGAGGAGTTCTCGATGGTGCTGGCCGATATGGCCTCGCTCCAGGAACGCATCAAGCTGATCCAGGAGGAGATTGCCGCGCTGTCCAGCGAAGCCAACAACCACAGCCTGTTCGTGCTGACCGTGGTCACCGTGCTCGCGCTGCCCATCAACATCATCGCCGGCCTGCTGGGCATGAACGTGGGCGGCATTCCGCTGGCCCAGTCCGAGCATGGCTTTCTGGTGGTAGTGGTGATCGTCGCCAGTTTTACCGTGATCGCCGGCTGGCTGGCCTTCCGCCGGCAGCGCGACGTGAGCTAGGCCGCAGCGACTTCAAACGCCAGGCGCCGGCGGCGACCGCAGCGACACCCATGACCAGCGCGACCAGATTATCGCGCCGGTAAGCGCTGCGCACATCGTCAATACTGACCGCCTCCTTGCCGCCGACCGCCACGCCATAGGCTGTATAAAACTCACCAGGCGCAAAGCCGATGCCCGTCTTATGCTGGCGGAAAAACTTCACCGCAATAGGATACGAAGCGCCATCGCGCACCGCCTCGCGCTGATGGCCATTCGCATCCCCCTTGGCATACAACACCAGCTGCTGCTTATCCGACAGGATGAAATACAGCGCGCCGCGCGTCTCCTGCTGCCAGACCACGCGGCCGCGCGCCACCTCCAGCTGCTCCGTCCTGGGAAAGCTGAACTCCAGCGCGCCAAACACCATCATCAAGCCGACGCCGAGCAGCAGAAAGAAATAAGCGCCGCGTTGATCGGCAAACCAATTGCCCATATAAGCACATCCAAAAGAAATGACCGCCATCATACGTGACATTTGGTGCACATTGCTGGCGGGCTACACTGTATAGTAATGCCGCTGTTCCAGCGTCCATCCACATCACAAGAGAGACTCGACTATGCGTTTGATTATCGCCCTGATTTTACCGTGGCTGACCTTTTTCACCATCGGCCGCCCGCTCGCCGGCATCATCTGCCTGATCCTGCAGATCACTGTAATCGGCTGGCTGCCAGCGACGATCTGGGCCGTCTACGCCCTGAGCCAATACAAGACCGACCAGAAAATCGAACGCGCCCTGGGCCGCCGTTAATCCCTAATTTGTAAAGTTTTTTGTTTACTTATTAGATGAGAGCGCTTACAGTGGAGGCATGAAAACTCCACTGCTCATCGCCTCGGCCTGTTTGCTGGCCTTGCTCTCGACGATAGGCGCCGCGCTGCCCTATCCGATTCTGCCGCCGCTGTTTGCAGCCGGCGCCACCAATGGCCTGAATACCTTCCTCGGCCTGCCGCCCAAGCTGCTGTTTGGCCTGGCGTTGACGATCAATCCGCTCGGCCTGCTGATTGGCTCCGCACTGCTCGGCCCCATGTCTGACCGCTACGGCCGCCGCCCGGTGCTGTTGATTACCGCAGTCGGCGCCGCCATCGGTCACGCCGTCACTGCCGGTGCGCTGCTGATCGAGAACTATCCGCTGTTTATCGTCGCCCGCTTCGTAACCGGCCTGCTGGAAGGCAGCGGCTCTGTCGCTCGCGCGCTGCTGGCCGACCGTCTCGAAGGTGATCTGCGTCGTAAAGCGCTGTCCTGGCTTAATGGCGCCTTCTATATGGGCTGGCTGGCCGGTCCCCTGCTGGCCGGCGCGACGCTGCAATTCGGCTTGACGACGCCGTTCTGGGTTGCCGTGGCCGCGCTGTTGCTGGTCGCCGCGCTGGTGGCGATCGCACTACCGCGCGAAGCGGCGTCCCATGCGACGACGTCGTGGTGGCAGGTGGCGCGTGATCGCCATGCGCTGAACCTGCTGCGCGAGCCGGATCTGCGTAGCCTGTTCATCATCACGCTGGCCTACACTTGCGGCGTCACCGGCTTTTATGAGTTCTATCCTCTGTGGCTGGTGGAAGTGCCGGGCTACGGCGCGCAAGGCATCGCCTGGACCACCGCCGCCATGTGCGCGGTGATGACAGCGACCACCATCGTCGCCGGCCGGCCGTTCCCCGGCGAGCCTTTGCTGCGCGCACGCCGTTTTGCGTTTGCTGTGGCGGCGGTGATTGCGCTGCTGGCTGTCAGTAACGCCACGATTGGCCTGGCCTGCATCATCCTGTACGGCATTCCGCATTCGTTCTACAACTCGATCGTGCCGAACTACTGCGCCGAGCGTTTCGGCATCCACGGCCAGGGCGCGGTGATGGGACTGATCTCGACTACCTTCTGTCTCGCCAATATCATCATGGCGCTGGTCGGTGCGGTACTGACGCTGATTGATACGCGCCTGATCCTGCTGCTGGGCGCTGCGCTCACCGCGTGGTCGGCATGGCGCATGCACAGCTGGCACCACAGCATGGCCCGCATGGAGGGCGCGACGCCATGAACACCGCTGACCAAACCCTGTTTCTGATTAAAACGCGCGGCCCGCAAACGGCGCAGCAGTTGGCCGCCCTGCTCAATCTGACATCGATGGGCGCGCGCAAGCAGCTCGAGGCCTGGCAGGACAAGGGCATGCTGACGTATGAGGATATCGCCGATAAGCCGGGCCGCCCGTCGCGCCGCTGGCTGCTGACGGACGCCGGCCACGCGCGCTTCCCCGACCGCCACGCCGAGCTGACCGTGCAGCTCATCGATCAGGTGCGCTCCTTGTTCGGCGATGCCGGTCTGGATAAGCTGATTAATTCACGCGAACAGGCCAGTGAACGCGACTATCGCCAGCATCTGACCACCAGCCGCACCTTGCCGGAACGCGTACACGCGCTGGTGCGCGCACGCACGGCGGAAGGCTATATGGCGGAAGTCGAACAGCAGGAAGACGGCAGCATGCTGCTGATTGAAAATCACTGTCCGATCTGTGCCGCCGCCAAGCAGTGCCAGAAATTCTGCCGCTCCGAGCTCGACGTGTTCCAGCGCGTGCTCGGTCCCGACTGCACGGTCGGCCGGGTCGAGCATATGCTGGGCGGCGCACGCCGCTGCGTTTATCTGATCAGGAAGATCGGCTAGGACGGCTTACGCGGCGACCGGCAGCAAGAGCCGCGTGGTTCCCGCCATGAGCATCTCGGCCAGCTGCATGGCAGGCAGCGGGCGGCTGAACAGGTAGCCCTGCATTTCGTCGCAGCCGTTCTCGCGCAGGAAGCCGCGCTGCTGCTCGGTCTCCACGCCTTCCGCGATCACGCGCAAGCGCAGGCGGTGCGCCAGTTCGATGATCGAGCTGGCTATCGCCTCGTCACCGTCGCTGCGGCCCAGATCACGCACAAAGGATTTGTCGATCTTCAGCGTGGAAATCGGGAACGACTTCAGCGCCGACAGGCTCGAATAACCCGTGCCAAAATCGTCAATCGACAGCGATACACCCATCGCCCGCAGCTCCGCCATCTTGGCCACCGCCTGCTGCAGGTCGCGCATGATGACGCCCTCCGTCACTTCCAGCTCCAGCCATTCCGGCGCCAGACCGCTGTCGTTGAGCGCGTGCTGCACACGTTCCACCAGCCGCGGATCTTCAAACTGGCGCGGCGAGACGTTGACTGAGATACGCAGCGGCGGCAGCCCCGCATCCTGCCATGCGCGATTCTGCTGGCACGCGGTACGCAGCACCCACTCGCCCAGCCCCAGTATCATGCCGCTTTCTTCCGCCAGCGGAATGAAGCGGTCCGGCCCGATCACGCCCTGCTCGGGATGCTCCCAGCGCACCAGCGCTTCCACCCCGAACACGCGGCCAGTGCGCAGATCGACCTTGGGCTGGTACAGCAAACAGAATTGGCTGGCTTCCAGCGCGCCACGCAAACCGTCCAGCAGCAACAGCTTTTCTTCGATGGATTCGTTCATTTCACGCGTGTAGAACTGGCAGTTGTTCTTGCCGGTTTCCTTGGCGCGGTACATGGCGGCGTCGGCGTTCATGAGCAGCGTTTCGGCGTCGCTGCCATCGTTCGGATACACCGAGACGCCGATGCTGCAGCTGACCTGCACGTCCTGTCCGCACACATTCACCGATTGCAGCACGGCTTCGCGCACGCGTTCCAGCACCGGTGCAGCATCCATCACCGAGCCGTATTCGGTCAGCAGCAGCACGAACTCGTCGCCGCCGAAGCGGCCCACGGTATCGCTCGCCCGCAGACAACCGGACATGCGCTCCGCCACCACCTTGAGCAGCTCATCGCCGGCATTGTGGCCCAGGCCATCGTTGACCAGCTTGAAGCCATCCAGATCGATGAACGCCACCAGCACCGAGTTGCCGTTACGCTGCGCCTGGGCGATCGTCATTTCCAGCCGGTCGGCAATCAGGCTGCGGTTCGGCAGGCCAGTCAGCGTATCGTGGTGCGCCAGATGCACCATGCGTTCCTCGGCCAGCTTGCGCTCGGAAATATCGCGCACGATGGCGACGATGCCGCCCCGCACCGCCACCACCTGCTGATGCAGCCAGCGGGCGCGCAGCTGCGGCAAGGTGCTTTGCCATTCCTGTTCGTGCACGCCGCCCTGCTGCATGACGTCGATCAGATGCCGCAGCATGCCGTTGTGGCGCGCCTCTGGAATC
Organism: Duganella sp. CY15W; assembly: GCF_009857555.1. Taxonomy (NCBI): domain Bacteria; kingdom Pseudomonadati; phylum Pseudomonadota; class Betaproteobacteria; order Burkholderiales; family Oxalobacteraceae; genus Duganella; species Duganella sp. CY15W. Next base: position 235,350 of record NZ_WWCQ01000005.1, read on the forward strand.
AGCGTGCACATGGTGGTGCTGCACAGGTGCTGCTTGCTGCAACCGGCCATTTGTGCCGCGCGCATATTGGCATCGACAATCTTGAAATCGACAATCTCGCCGTGGGCGTCGCGCACTTCGCGCATGACGAAGAAGGCATCCAGGCTGGCTGCCGATGCGGCCGCGTAGGTCTCCTGCGCGCGGCGCATGCGCGCTCGCGTGCGCGCGCCCTGCCAGGACCACAGCCACAGCAAGCCCGTAATCAATATCAGGCCGCCACTGAGCACACCGCCCTCCAGCAGCTTTTCGCGGCGCTGGCGTTCAAAGGCCGCCATCAGTTCCTGCTCTTCGAGTCCGACCAGCACGTTCAGGCCGACGCCATGCAGCGCGCGCATGCCGCTGTATTTGCCCTGGCCTTCCAGCTTCTGGCCGAAGGACATCTTGTCGCCGGAGCGCAGCGCGCGCACCACGCCATCCACGCCCACCAGACCCAGCATGCCGTGCTCACCGAGGCGGCTACGCTCATAGCTGCTGGTGAAGTAGGCAGGGTCTGTTTCAACGATGACGATGCCGGCGAAATTGCCCGCTGCATCATCCAGGCGACGTGTGAAGTGCAAATGCCATTCGCTGTTGGCGGCGTCGCGTATCGCCGGGCTGACGTAGGTCGTGCCCGTGTCGCGCTCCTGATGGAATTTGAAGTAGCCCTCATCCGCCACGGAAATCGGCAGCGCATGCGGGTTGCTCGCCACCGTCATGCCGCTGCGGTCCACGATGCTGACCACAAACACCACGCCAGGCGGCAGCAATCCTTCGCGCCCCAGCTCCGGCAAGGCGCCCAGCGTGCCCTTGCGTTCGACGGCGTACTTCAGCATGCGCAGCGTCTGGTCGATGCCGTCAAGGCTGCGCGCGACCTGCGCCTCATAAGTGCCCAGCATTTCCTGCAGCGAGTCGACAGCGGCTTCCTGCGCGTGCTGACGCTCGGCGTCGATCTCGTGGAACGTCACCACCCAGATCGCCACCAGCAGCATCAGGGCAAACAACGGCAATGACACATGCGTGTCGAGGCCACGCCGCAACCAGCGTGCCCGCAGGGTTTCTCTGGCCGAACTCATGGCATCACCTGTATGGCTTTGACGCTGGCATCCAGCGCCGTACGTTCGATATATGCGATCATGGCCGGGTTCTCGGCCACCATTCTGCGCACCGCGACGCTGTTGGGCAGTTCGCGCGGCGGCTGGCCGCGGCCCGTGAACACCATCTTGGTCCAGTAGGCTTTCATCAGCGCGGGCGTACGCGCCGCCACCTTGTTATAGAACTCGTCGCGCATGGCGTTACCAACCGGCAGGTCCAGCGCCACGGCTTCCTCGCCGCCAGGATAGCGGCCGGTTTGCGACAGGAAGATGGCGGCCACCTGCTCCGCGCGCAGCGCAGTCACAGGGCTTTTGGCCGACACGATGACGACAAAGTCCGCCGCCGGCGCCGCACCGCTCCACAGCAGCACGCACGCCAGCATCAGACAGCATCGCATTGTTGAGAATAGCTTCAGCATGGTCAGAACACAAAATCAAGCGCCGCGCTCAGCACCGAAATGGGCTGGCCGGAGCGGAAGCCCGGCTGCACGTTAATCAGCGTGCCGGTCGATCCCTGCAGCGGCTTCACACGGTCGTATTGCAGCTTGAGCGCGTAATTCGGATAGAAGTCCCAGCGCACACCGGCGCTGACGGTACGCTGGCGGGGGATCGCCGCCAGCAGCTGGTTCAGGCCCGCATTCAGCTGCGCGCCCATGGCGGCCTGCTGCGGCGGCATCTCTTTCAGGTCCAGACCAGCGACATTGGTCTCCATGTTGGCGTGCGAGGCCGAATACACGGCGTACGGCGTCACGTCGCCAACCCGGTAGCCGCCGCTCAGATAAGCAGCGGTTTTATCGCCCAGATAGGAACGCGCATTCATGCGGCCGATTTCGCCCATGACAAACCAGTTGCCCGGATCGTAGTTGAAACCCAGCGACACCACGTTGGCCCGCTTGCCCAGCAACTCGTAACGGTCAACCAGCACCTGCCCTTGCGGGCCAAACTGGCGCAAGCCGTCGAACAGTTCGCGCGCCAGATCGACGCTGAGTTCCGCCGTCATCACGCTGGCGCGCACCGTCAGCGCGCCGGACGTGGTGGTGTTCGACAAACCAGTCAGGTCGCGCGCCTGCGCATGCGCGCTCGGCGTCAGCGACAGATTGGTGTGGCCCAGCAAAGCCTGCGTCACGTTATGCACGTCGCCCACCTGCCAGCGATAAGTCGCATCGACGCCGTCGCTATTCGACAGGGGGATGGCGTCGTACACCTCCACCGGCGGCCGTACCCACGGCAGGGCGTAACCGGCCTTGCGGTAATCGCCGCTCAGGAACAGCGGCAGCGCGATGCGGCCCAGGCGCACGCTCAGATCCGGGGTCACCTTGTACTGGAGATTGGCCCACTCCACCACCGGCGCATAGCCATCGCGCAGCGTGCGTTCGGACACCAGTTGCACTACGGCCGACCACGAACTGTCCAGGTTCACGCCCAGCTGCACGCCGACGCGGCTGTCCACCGCAGGACTCCACGCGCGGCTGGCGCCGGCGTCGCCGGGATTCAGCGCATTGGAAGTGAAGTCCGCGTGCCGCTCGCTGCTATGCACCGCGCCCAGCGTACCGAAGCCGCCCAGTGTCCAGCGCTGCGGCGACTCATCGCCGTCACCCGCGACTTCGCCTGCCGCCGCTGCAGGGCAGCTCAGCATCATCACGGTCGCCAGCATGGCGCGCATAGGCGAAAAATCGACGGTCATTACATGGTTCCTGTTATCGGCATACGGCAAACACCCGTGCATGCACGCGCTCAGGCGTTGACATGGATGGTTGGCGGGCTGGGAAGAATTCAGTGCGAGGCATCTAGCTGTAGTGCCGTAGCGTAATCATACGGACCTGTTCACTTTATACTTCCCAAAAGCAACTGTCGATACTTTAGAGCAATATACCAAAAATTCTCTCCAAAAATCACACATTTCGCTGCTTTTTCGTCAATTCTGGTATCAAAAATGCACCCAATTGAATCTAGATTGCCAAGAAGTTAAATATCGGATACCATGTGAGAATAGGAATCATTATCATTCTAGAGACACATGGATATCCCACAAGAACTGCGCAAACTTGGCTTGAAAGCCACCCTGCCCCGCTTACGCATCCTCCAGCTGTTCCAGGAATCTAAGAGCAAGCACCTGAGCGCAGACGATGTTTACCGCCTGCTGCACGACGAAAATATCGATATGGGACTGGCGACGGTCTATCGCGTATTGATGCAGTTTGCCGATGCCGGCATCCTGATCCGCCGCCACTTTGAATCGGTGGCGTCGGTATTTGAATTGAACGAAGGCGGCCACCACGACCACCTGATCTGCACCAACTGCGGCCGCATGGAAGAATTCCTCGATGCCGAAATCGAACAGCGCCAGGAAGCCGTCGCGCGTGAGCGCAACTTCGTGCTGCACGAGCATTCGCTGTCGCTATACGGTTTTTGCGGCGACTGCGCCGCCAGCATCAAGCCGATGATGGGGGCCAAGAAGCTGCGGCGTTCTTGAACACCTGCTCGACAAAGTCGACAAATACCTTGATCTTGGCGGCGCGCTGGTGACGCTGCGGGTAAAGGATGGAGACGTCCGGCCCCGGCGCCTGCCACGCTTCCAGCACGGGTAGCAGCGCGCCGCTGCGCAGCTCCGCCATCAGCGACACCGACAGATGCTGGACCACACCGCCGCCCTGCACCGCCATGCCGATCAGCGAATCCACATGGTCCACGGCCACGGCGCCGCGTGGCGTGACCGTGAAGAGTTGACCATCTTGCTGAAAAGTCCACGGCCGCAGCTGGCGCGCCTTGGGGTAGACAAAATTCAGGCAAGGCAGATCGTCCAGCGTGTCCGGATGCGGCGGCTGGCCGTGCTGCGCAATGAACGCCGGTGACGCAGCGCAGACATACTGGTTTTTAAAAATGCTGCGCCCCACCAGCGAGGAATCCTGCAGCTCGCCGATGCGCAGCATGACGTCCACGCCCTCGTCCACCATATCGATCAGGCGATCGCTGGCCGTCAGGCGCACGCTGAGTTCAGGATAGGCGGCGAGAAACCGCGGCAAGGCCGGCGCCACATAACGCTGCGCCAGTATGCCCGGCATATCGACACGCAGGCTGCCGCGCGGCTCGTGCAGCGTATCGCCCAGGCCCGACTCCAGCTCTTGCATGTCATCCAGCAGACGGCGTGCCTGTTCGATGCACTGGCGGCCTTCATCGGTCAGGGACATGCTGCGCGTGGTCCGGTTCAGCAGCCGGACGCCGAAATGCGCCTCCAGCAGGGCAATCTGGTGCGTGACCGACGAGGTGGAGATGCCCAGTTTGGCGGCCGCCCGGCTGAAGCCTCCAGCATCCACCACGGCACAAAACACCTTCAGGGCATCCAGCCTATCCATCCCGCTCTCCTTTTATGGCACGCACGCCATTATTCACGATTTTGGGATACTGCATCCCGGCTTGCCCGATTTTTCTTTGCGCCGCGCTGCGACAGAATGGCTCCATCAACCAACTCACAGGAGTCATCATGCAAGCCATCGTACTCAACGCCTACGGCACACCCCTCGTTCAGCAGCATATCGCCCGCCCCGTCGCCGGTCCCGGCCAGGTGCTGGTGCGCGTGCATGCCAGCGGTGTCAATCCGCTGGACACCAAGATCGCCGCCGGCAAGGCCGATCACGCCCGCGCCGTGCTGCCGGCGGTGCTGGGCATCGACATGGCCGGCGTGGTCGACAGCGTTGGCGACGGCGTGGAAGGCTACGCTCCCGGCGACCGTGTGTACGGCATGACGGGCGGCGTCGGCGGCGTGCCAGGCTCGCTGGCCGAATACGCCGCAGTCGATGCGCGCCTGCTGGCCCACATGGCCGGCAACATGAGCATGCGCGAAGCAGCCGCGCTGCCGCTCATCTTCATCACCGCATGGGAAGGCCTGGTCGATCGCGCCCGCGTCGGCGCCGGGAAAACAGTGCTGGTGCATGGCGGTGCCGGCGGCGTCGGACACATGGCGGTCCAGCTCTCAGTTGCGCTGGGCGCGAGCGTCCATGCAACCGGCAGCGCCAGCCAGCGCGCCAGCATCGAAGCCATGGGCGCCACCTTCATCGACCGCGATACGGCAGTGGAAGACTATGTACAACAGCATACCGGCGGCGCCGGCTTCGATGTGGTCTACGACACCGTCGGTGGCACCGTGCTGGACCTGTCGTTCCGCGCCGCCCGCCGCTATCACGGCCATGTGGTGAGCTGTCTAGGCTGGGGCACCCACGCGCTGGCGCCGCTGTCCTTCCGCGCCGCGACCTATTCCGGCGTCTTCACGCTGCTGCCGCTGCTGACCGGCGAAGGCCGCGCCAATCACGGCGCCATCCTGCGTGAAGCCAGCGTGCTGGTAGCCGCCGGCAAATTGAAAGTGATGCTGGACCCGACGCGCTACACGCTGAATCCGCACAGTGTCAGCGCCGCCCACCGCGCGCTGGCCGAACGCACGGCCGGCGGCAAGGTGGTGGTGGAGATTACGGCGTAAGCGTATCGACGTCGCCGAAGGAAGCCGGCGGCGTGAACTTCATACCCGGATTGGTGAACATCTTTACCGGCCGGGTTTTATCGTTCTTGATAAAACCGAACTGGCCGGGATCGTAGCGGAACTCGCCCGCGCTGTTGACAATCGAGATGCCGCCCGCGCTGACATGCACGTGCAGGCCGAGGTCCAGTCCCGGCGAAGGGTCGGCATCGCCTTTGCCGGTCAGGTATTCAAGGAAGAAGGTGGTACCGCGGATGCCGATGGTGGCACTTGGCGTCTTCATCGCAAACTTGTCCTTGTTACGCTTGCCCAGCAGGCCGGTAATCGAACGCAGGCCACCTTTGACCAGTGTGTAAGCCGCACGATCCGCTTCCGGCTTGTCTGCATCGAAGGAAAACTGGTCGATGACCACCGTGGTGCCCGGCTTGAGCGCCAGTTCGCTGTTGTCGATAAACCGCACCAGCGCATAAGCGCCAGCGGAAGTGACCAGCGTATCCCCGCTTTCCACCTCCGATTTCTCCTGCAATGCCTTCACCACGCCGGACGGCGAGCGCGCGCTCATCGCTCCGCTGACCTGCACCACCACGCCAGCCACCTGCGCGGCCTGCGCCAGGCTGCCTACCCACAGCAGCAGCGCCGCCAGAACATACCTCATACCCATGAAACACCTGATTTAAATGTGAACGGCTGTTTATACCACGCCGCGGAATGTTCGTTCTATGAGTCGCCCGCTTGCCCCCTTATACTAGGCAGAAAATAGCCCACGAGAGAGAGACTGTGAAACTGTACGAAACCCTGGCCGCCGATATCGCCAGCCAGATCGCTCAAGGCGTGATCCGCGAAGGAGAAAAGATCCCCTCCGTGCGTCAGACCAGCCAGCATCACAATCTGAGCGTTTCGACTGTTATCCGTGCGTTCCTGCTGCTGGAAAGCCAGGGCCTGATCGAAAGCCGGCCACAATCGGGCTACTTCGTGCGGCGCAAGCCTGCCGTGCAAACCGCCGGCGCTGCCGGGGAACCACCCGCACCGGCCGAACTGGCGCGCGGCGCAACGCTGGACACCAGCGAATTTGTCCTCACCACCCTGCGCTCCATCAACCAGGGTAGCGTGCCGCTCGGCTCCCCCTATCCCGATCCTGCGGTGTTCCCGTGGGCGCGGCTGAACCAGTACGCCAACAGCCTGGCACGCCGCGTCGGCCAGATGGGCATGACGGCCGACCTGCCGCCCGGGAATCCGGAACTGATACGCCAGATCGCCCGCCGCCACCTGGAGAACGGCCTGCCCGTGGATGCGAGCGAAATCATCGTCACCACCGGCGCCACGGAAGCGCTCAACCTGTGCCTGCAAGCCGTGGCGCCGCCAGGCAGCGTGATCGCCGTGGAGTCACCCACCTACTATGCGCTGATACAGGCGATCGAGCGCATGGGCATGCAGGTGCTGGAGATTGCAACCGATCCGGTCGAGGGCATCGACCTGGCGGCGCTGGAGCGGGCCATCGTGGAAAACGGCGTGGCGGCCTGCATGGTCATGCCCAACTTCCAGAACCCGCTGGGCTTCCAGATGAGCGATGAGCGCAAGCGCGCCATGGTGGCGCTGCTGGCCAGGCATGACGTGCCGGTGATTGAAAACGATGTGTATCACGAGCTGTATTACGGCGACGCCCATCCAACTTCGCTCAAGAACTATGATACGCAAGGCCTGGTCCTGCACTGCAACTCCTTCTCTAAAACGCTGAGCCCCGCCAACCGCATAGGCTGGGCGCTGCCCGGGCGCTACAGGGCGCAGGTGGAAAAGCTGAAATTCCTGAACACGCTGAACACGCCCGCCCTGCCCCAGCTGGCCATCGCCGAATACCTGCAGAACGACGGCTACGACTACCATCTGCGCAAGGTCCGCAAGGCGTATGCGCAGCAAGCCAGCATCATGGCGTCTGCCGTGCGCCGCTTCTTCCCGGCCGGAACCAGCGTCTCGACGCCGGCCGGCGGCTATGTATTGTGGGTGAACCTGCCGGATAGCGTACGCGCGCTGGAATTGTATGCGCGCGCACAGGAGCGCGGCATCAGCGTCGGCGCCGGGAATATCTTCGCCACTGGCGACGCCTTCCAGCACTGCATCCGCCTCAATTACAGCTATCCATGGACGCCGGAAGTGGAAGCCGCCGTGCGGACACTTGGCCTACTGGCGGGAGAGCTGGTCGGGCAACCTGCCGGATCTACATGACCTTGTAGCGCTCACACGGCGCAATCTCGGCAGGCATCTCCTGGCCACATTGCTCCAGCAGCGAACGTTCGATATTGCGGGTCATGGCATTCAGCGCCAGGCAGTTTGGATCGGTGCCAAACGGTTCTGAAATCTCCTGCGCAATGGCTTCCAGCGCGAACAGCGTGTAGGCGACAAACACACATACCAGCGGTGTCGCCACGCCCAGGTCGGCTACCAGGCCAAACGGCAGCATGAAGCAATACAGATAAACAGTGCGGTGTACCAGCACGCCGTAAGCGAAGGGAATCGGCGTATTGGAGATGCGCTCGCAGCCACCGACAGCGGCGGCCAGTTCGCTCACCTGCGCGTCAAGTATCCACAACAGCGGCTCGCCTTGCCCGCGCTTGCGGCCCGCGCGCGACAGCATCAGACGGATGCGGTCCAGCAGCGCCACCGGAATGTACTGCATGCCGCGCAATTCCGCAGCTTCGGCTTTCGACAGATAGCGCCGCAGATCGGCAGCAGGATCGGTACCGCGCAGCTGGTGCGTCAAGGCGTAGACAAAAGCGATCAGGCGCCGCACGAACAGCTTGCGTTCAAAACCGTCGCCATCCTCGGGCAGGTAGTTGATGACTTGCGACGTCAAGGCCCGCGCCGCAATCAGGATACGACCCCAGATCTGGCGTGCCTCGACAAACCGCGCATAGGCGGCGTTATTGCGGAAGGCGAGAAAAATCGCCAGGCTCACGCCGACCAGCGGAAACGGTACGGTATCCAGCGGGATCTTCGCGCCGAACACGTGGCCGCCCGTAACCACGGCCAGCACACTCACCGCCAGCATCAGCAACAGCTGCGGCACAATGGTTTTCAGCACGGAGCCATCCCATACAAACAGCATCCGCAGCCAATTCGTGGACGGACGGATAATCATGATGGCACCGCAGGCATCAACAACACCGGAATCGATTTGGAGGTGGGCGTGCCGGCGCCGTCAGCCACGCTGGCCAGCGGCACCAGCGGATTGGTCTCCGGGTAGTAAGCACCGATGCAGCCGCGCGGAATATCGTACGCCACCAGCATGAAGCCGTTGGCGCGGCGCTCCACGCCGTCTTCCCACACGCTTTGCACATCCACCCAGTCGCCGGCTTTCATGCCCAGCATGTCGATGTCTTCCTGATGAATGAAGATCACCCGGCGCATGCCAAACACGCCGCGATAACGGTCGTCCAATGCGTAAATCGTGGTGTTGTACTGGTCATGGGAGCGCGTGGTCATCATCACCAGCAGCCGCTCGCCATGCTTGGCGCGCGCACGGCGGATGGGTGTATCCAGATCGATCTGGTGCGGCACGAACTGCGCTTTGCCGCTGGACGTCATCCATTCACGCTCGCGCGACGCCACCTTCAGATGGAAGCCACCCGGTTTGGCCACGCGTGCGTTGTAGTCGTAGAAATCGTCAAAGACCTTCTCGATATCGTCGCGGATGCAGGCGTAATCGTCGCGGTACGCATTCCAGGCCAGCTTGTGCCGCGTGCCCAGCGTCGCCTCCGCCATATACGACACGATGGCGATTTCGGACAGCAGCTCCGGCGAAGCGGGTTTGTTCAGGCCATACGAAATGTGCACCATGCTCATCGAGTCTTCCACGGTTACGCCCTGCGGCACGCCGTTCTGCGTGTCGATTTCGGTACGCCCCAGCGTCGGCAGGATCAGCGCTTTGCGGCCGTGGATCAAATGGCTGCGATTCAGCTTGGTGGCGATATGCACCGTCAGCTCACACGATTGCAGCGCCTTGAAGGTCAGCGGCGTATCCGGCGTCGCCATGGCGAAATTGCCGCCCAGGCCAATGAAGACCTTGACCTTCCCTTCCATCATGGCGGCAATGGTCGCCACCACGTCATGGCCATGATGACGCGGCTGCGCGAAACCAAACACCTGCTCCATGCGGTCGAGGAAAGCCGCCGTCGGCTGTTCCTCTATCCCCATGGTGCGGTCGCCCTGCACATTGGAATGGCCGCGCACAGGACACAAGCCCGCACCACGCTTGCCGATCTGGCCACGCATCATCATCAGATTGGACAGCATCTGTACCGTCGGCACCGAATGCTTATGCTGCGTCAGTCCCATGCCCCAGGTGGCAATCACGCGTTCGCCTCTGATGTAAATGTCGGTCAGTTGCTCGATCTGCGCGCGCGGCACGCCTGACTCTTCCAGCAGCAGCGGCCAGCGCTCGGCGCGCAGGTCGCGTGCAAAGGCCTGGAAGCCGGTGGTATGGGCAGTGATGAAATCCAGGTCCAGCAAGCGCGGTGCACCGATCAATACCGCCTGATCGTCCAGTTCCAGCAAGCGCTTGGCCATGGCCTTGATGAGGGCGAAATCGCCGCCCAGCCGGGGTTGCACGAACATGGAGCTGATCGGCGTGCTGGACATGGTCAGCATTTCAAGCGGATGCTGCGGGCTGGTGAAACGCTCCAGTCCACGCTCGCGCAAGGGATTGATCGAGACGATGGTGGCGCCGCGCCGCGCGCATTCGCGCAACTCGCCCAGCATGCGCGGGTGATTGGTGGCCGGATTCTGGCCGAAGATCAGCAGCGTATCGGCATGTTCAAAATCGTCCAGCGTCACCGTACCCTTGCCGATGCCCACCGTGCCTGGCAAGCCACGGCTGGTCGCCTCGTGGCACATATTGGAACAGTCGGGAAAATTATTGGTGCCGTAAGCCCGCACGAACAGCTGGTACAGGAAAGCCGCCTCGTTGCTGGCGCGGCCGGAAGTATAGAACGCCGCCTGGTCTGGATCGTCGAGCACATTGAGTTCATCGGCAATGCACTGGAAGGCGTCGTGCCAGGCAATCGGCTGGTACTTGTCGGTGGCCGCATCGTAGACCATCGGATGCGTCAGGCGGCCGTGCTGTTCCAGCTCGTAGTCCGATTGTTCCAGCAACTGGGCGACCGTGTGTGCGGCAAAGAACGCCGGCGTTACACGCTTGCTGGTCGATTCCGCGGCGACCGCCTTGACGCCGTTCTCGCAGAATTCAAAGGTCGATGCATGCTCGCGGTCCGGCCATGCGCAACCGGGACAGTCAAAACCATCCGGCTGGTTTTGCGCAAACAGGGATTTGTAGTTGACGCCACTCACGCGCTCCTTGAGCAGGTTGATGGCGACATATTTCAGCGCGCCCCAGCCGGCGGCGGGATGATGATAGGGTTTAATGGCCATGCTGATACTCCTTATATCGACATGGCCAGCATAGCGCCGGCTCACATCGGGGAAGGAGTACAGTCTGTAGCTGTGCCGGGGAGTACAGCGGCGCGCTAGCCGCCCTTCAGCACCTGTGCCAGTTCATCAAAGCTGGCAGGTTTCACCAGGTGATAGTCAAAGCCCGATGCCGCCGTATTTTCCCGGTCGCGCTCCGAGCCAAAGCCGGTATGCGCAACCAGCCGGGTATGCGTGAACAAGGGGTCGGCCCGCAGCATGCGCGCCACCGCATGCCCATCCACATTGGGCAGGCCGATGTCCAGGATGATGACGTCCGGCCGGTGTTCGCGCGCCAGCGCCAGCGCGCCGTCGGCATCATGCGCCAGGTGGATGGTATGTCCCATAAACTTCAGCAGCTCGCCCATCACTTCGGCCGAATCGACGTTATCGTCCACCAGCAGCACGCGCCGCGCCTCTGGCGATTCCGGCGACGGCGAAGGGGCGGCCGGCGCCGGTGCCTGCGCCAGCAACGGCAGCTCGATGACAAAGGTACTGCCCTGGTCGATGCCCGGGCTGTCCGCCATGACGCTGCCGCCATGCATGCCCGCCAGCGTCGACACCAGCGACAGGCCGATGCCCAGGCCATCGTGGGCGCGATCATGCGCCGATGCGCCCTGCGCGAACATATTGAAGATGCGCGGCAGGTTGTAATCGGTGATGCCGATGCCATTGTCGCTGACGGCAATCCGCACCGTCTGCGGTGCCGGCATACTCACCCGCAGCCGGATCTCGCCGCCACGGTTGGTGAACTTGGCGGCATTGTGCAGCAGGTTGCCGACCGCCTGCGCCAGCCGCACCGGATCGCCGTGCAGCCAGATCGGCTGGGGCGGCACCTCCAGATACAGTACGTGCCCGCGCGCCTCGATCAGCGGCCGCGCCGTCTCCAGCGCCGGCTCCAGCACCGCGTGCAGTTCCACATCCTGCATGCGCAGCATCAGCTTGCCCTCGGAGATGCGCGCCACATCCAGCAAATCATCCACCAGCCGTGACAGATGGCCGACCTGGCGCATGATGACTTCGCGCGCCTTGTGGTGGACTTCCGCCTGTTCGACGCCGGTGGCATTCATCAGCGCGACCGCATTGCGGATCGGGCTCAGAGGATTACGCAGTTCGTGCGCCAGCGTGGCCAGGAAGTCGTTCTTGTTTTCGTCCGCCGCATGCAGCAAGCCCTCCATCTGCTTGCGGTGCGTGATATCGCTGGTAATACGGGCAATACGGTACGGGACATCGGCCGCGTCGCGCACCGGGAAAGCGCGGTCGCGCACCCAGCGCTCGGCGCCACCGGCCAGCAACAGCCGATACTCCTGGTCATAATGCTCGCCCTGGCGCACTGCCTGCCAGTGCGCGGCGACGGCGGCGCGGTCCTCGGCATGGATGGCCGCCAGCCAGTCGTCCGGCGATTGCTGCAGCTGCGCAGTGCTGCGGCCCCACATCTGGTCATACGCCTTGCTGACATACAGCAGCGCGCCGCCTTCCAGATCAAACATCCAGAACACGTCCTCGATATTGTCGGTCAGCTGGCGGAACCGTTCTTCACTGTTCCGCAATGCCATCTGGGTGCGTTGCAGGCGCAGCAGCGCATTGACGTTGGCGATCAGTTCATCCGCTTCGATCGGCGCCGCCAGGTAGTTGTCGGCGCCGCCTTCCAGGCCGCGGATTTTGTCATCGCGGCCGGTCAGCGCCGCCGAGGTTTGCAGCACCAGCACAGTGCAGGTGCTGACGTCGGCCTTGATCTGGCGGCACACTTCTATGCCATTGATGTCGGGCAGTTTGACGTCGAGCAGTACCAGCGCCGGCACCAGCTTGCGCGCCATGAGCAGCGCATCGGTGCCATTCGCCGCTTCCGCCACCTGGAAACCGGCGTTCTGCAGGATGCGGCTCTTCACATAGCGCGCGCCGTCGTTATCATCGACATTGAGGATCAGCACCGTGCTGTTGTTGATTTCGTTCATGATGTAGCGCTCCCATCGGACTCAGCTGGCTGGTAGCGCAGCGGCAGGTGCAGGAAAAATGTCGAGCCGACGCCGGGCGCGCTGCTGACGTCCACGGTACCGCCCAGCAGCGTGGCCAGCTTGCGGCACAACGGCAGGCCCAGGCCCGTGCCCTTGCTGCGCCGCTGCAGCGGGTTTTCGATCTGGCTGAACTCCTCGAAGATCAGTTGTAGGTTGTCGGCGCTGATACCGATGCCGGTGTCGCTGACCGTCAGCGTCACCCAGTCCGGATCTGGCGCCACCTGCAGCGCCACCGTCACCTGGCCGGATTCAGTAAATTTCAGCGCGTTGGAAATGAAGTTGCGCAGGATCTGCGCCACCTTGCCTTCGTCCGACATCATCGTCACTGCGGTTTCCGGCAGCTCAAACACCAAGCCCACGCCGGCATTGCGGGGCAAAGGGCGCAGCATGCCTTTCAAGGTGCTGAACAAATCCGTCACATTGAGTGGTGCAATCGACAGTTGCACCTTGCCCGCCTCGATCTTGGCCAGGTCCAGCAAGTCGTTGACCAGCTCCGACAAATCGTTGGCAGCCGTGGCGATAAAGCTCACCTGGCGCTCCTGCTCGACCGTCAATTCGCCGTCCATGCGGTCCAGCAGCAACTTGGCCAGCGCGCGGATGGAACTCAGCGGCGTGCGCAGTTCGTGGCTGGTGTTGGACAGGAAGCGCGATTTCATCTCGTCGGCCTTGCGCAGGCGCTCCGCCTTTTCCTCGATCTCGGCATACAGCGCGACCACGCCGCGATTGGTGTCTTCGAGTTCGCGCGTCAAGGCCAGCAAGTCATCCTGGCGCTCGCGCAGTTCGGCCAGCGCCGCCGCCAGTTCGCGGTTCTGCTGCTGCATTTCCGAATAGGTATTCTGTACCGGGCTGGCGGCCAGCTGCGCCGTCAGGCGCTGCAGCGCCATGCCGTCGATGCGCTGCCGCCCCGGCACCACCTTGCGCATGGCGACATGCAGGCCGCCGTCATCCTGCTCATGCACGCTGCAATCGTCCATCAGCCGATGCGCCGTGACCACTGCATTCTCCAGCTGCACCGCAGGCGGCTCCGCATCCAGTCCGGGCGCCTGCGCCACCACCCGCGCCGCACTTCTGGCGGCACGCACCACCACGCTCAGATGCTGTGTACCACCGAGCATCTCCAGCGCGAATATGGCCCGACCGCCAGCCACCCTGCCGCAGGCGCAGCGCGCCACTTCCGACACCGCCGTCGCCACCCGCACCTGGTCCTGCACGCTGAAGCCGAGCAGGCCGGAGATCTGGCGCGCGCGCTGGCGCACCATCACCACATCCGGCTCGCTGTCGATGCCCACCTGCAGAATGCGCGCCTGATTCACGCCACCTCCGGACAGCGCAGCACCAGCACGCTGGCATCGTCGCGTTCCCGCGCATAATCGCGCAGCAGTACCGCGGCGATCACCGATGGCGCGCATGCCATCAGTCCGGGGTATCCCCCAAGGTCCCACTGGGTGCTGATGCCGTCGCTGGCCAGTATCACCAGCGCACCCGGAGCGGAGGGCACGGTAAATTCCTGCACCTTGCGCATGTTATGGCCAACGATACCGTTATGCGACACCAGCTGGCGGCGCGTGCCCTGCTCGATCACGCAGGCGCCGATATTGCCCACGCCAGCAAAGTACAGTTGCCGCTGCGCCGGGTCCAGCAAGGCCGTGGCCAGTGCCGCGCCGCGCGTGGGCCGTAGCGCCGCGTGACAGGCCTCGATCTGCGCCGCCGGCCGCAGTTGCGGATGCTTTGCCAGCGTCTGCAGCGCCGCCGCCGCCGCCCTGGCCGCTTCCGGACCATGGCCCAGGCCATCGGCCACCATCAGTGCCAGTGGCGCCTGCCCTACAGCAAACGCCCAGGCATCGCCGCTCTCGGTTTCTCCTGCCAGCGGCAGGCAAACGCCGCCCGCAGGCAGCGGTACGGCAGACGCCTCGCGCCATAAGCGCATGAAAAACACCGCCCCCTTGCCTGCCGGGGCATAGACATCGAATTCGTCGGACAGGCGCCGCAGCGCGCCCAAGCCGGTGCCGGCGGTACCGGCGCTGGAAACGCCGTCGCGCAAGGCTTGCGGCAGGTTGCCGATACCTGGACCTTTGTCGATCGACAGTACTTCGACCCCGCGTGCCTCGCCGGCATGAATCGCCGTCAGCAGCATGCGGCCCTCGCGGGCATGTTTAAGCACATTGGTGGCCGCTTCGGTGATGACGATGGCCAGCTGGCCGGCACGCGTTTCATCGAAGTCCTGCTGCTGCGCCAGGCGTTGGCCCAGGCGCCGGGCGGCGGCGATATCGCTGGAGTGCGTGATCTCAACCCAGTGAGATCCCGCCAGCGAGCTGTTTATTTTTTCCATTTGAGAATGGCTACCGCCGTCCCTTCACCACTGCGTGAATCAATTTCAAACTCATCGACCAGGCGCTTGGCGCCGCCCAGCCCCAGGCCAAGTCCGCCGCCGCTGGTATAACCATCGCGCAGCGCCTGTTCGATATCGGCGATGCCGGGACCATCGTCGGCAAACACCAGCCGGATGCCGCTCGGGCCGCCACTGCCGACGGTCTGTGCCAGCACCACGCCGCCGCCGCCGTACTTGATGGTGTTGCGCGCCAGTTCACTGGCGGCAGTCACCAGCTTGGTCTGCTCGACCAGGCTCAGTTTCAGCGCCAGCGCCATTTCGCGCACCAACTTGCGCACACCGACCACATGCTCATCGGTTTGCAGCGGCAGGGTCACACTGCTCTGAACCTGCTGTCCGCCACCGCGCAACAGGCGTGAATTGAAGCGCACCGCATCGGGCGCATGGACCGTGTTCATGACTGGTAGCTCTTGCCTAACAGTATCATCCCCTTCTCCACATTGAGCGCTGTTTTAACGCCCGGCAGGGTCAGGCCCAGTTCCACCAGGGTGATGGCCACCGCCGGCTGCATGCCCACCAGCACAGTCTGCGCATCAAGCACGCGCGCCATGGCGGCGGTATTGCTGATCATGCGGCCAATGAAGGAGTCGACCAGGTCCAGCGCCGAAATATCAATCAGCACCCCCTTGGCGCGGTCCTTCACAATGCGCTCGGTCAGGTCGTCCTGCAAGGCCATCGCCAGACGGTCATGCATATCCACCTGGATGCTGACCAGCAGCATGTCGCCTATGCGAAGTATCGGAATGCGGTCCATGCGCGCCTCACGCCGCATTGCGGGTTACGCTGGCGCCAACCCGGGCCAGCGCCACCACCAGCGCATCGGCCAGGGTTGCCTTGGTCATCACATCTTCCAGATTCACGCCCAGGTGCACGATGGTCTGGGCAATTTGCGGGCGGATGCCGCTGATGATGCAGTCAGCGCCCATCAGGCGCGCGGCGGCGATGGTCTTCAGCAAATGCTGCGCCACCAGCGTGTCCACCGTCGGCACGCCGGTGATGTCAATAATCGCAATCGCGGCGCCCGTTTCAACGATCTTCTCCAGCAGGCTTTCCATGACGACCTGGGTGCGCGCGCTGTCCAGCGTGCCAATCAGCGGCAGCGCCAGAATGTCCTGCCACAGCTTGACTACCGGCGTCGACAGTTCCAGCAACTCCTGCTGCTGGCGCGCGATGATCTGGTCGCGGCTCTTCTGATAGATCTCGATGGTGTACAAACCCAGTTTGTCGATCAGTGCGGTGATGCTCCACGACGCTTCCGCCAGCACTTCCGGCTCGCTTGCGAGCGCCGTGCGCATGGCGCCGAACAGCGGCTGCTTGAGCGAGAAGACATAGGTCGCGGTTTCGCTCGGCGTCGAGCCCTGGCGCGCGCGCTGGGTGGATATTTCAGACAGCAGATCGCGCAGCTCGTCATAGCCGCGGCCGTCGATGCTGTCGAAACCTTCGCTCTGTACGGCCGCCGGCAGCAGGGCCAGGAACTGGCTGCAGTGGCGGCGCAACTGCTCGTCGGAGGCGGCATCGCTGCGGAACGACAGCGCCTGCAAATTGGCGATCCACTCGGCCAGGATTACGGCTTCGTGCTGTTGAATCAAGGTGCTGATGCGGCGCGTCAGGTCATTCGAGCTCATTCCATCCCCATTTTGAAGTGATATTGGTGTCAAACCTACAAGTGGCGTCTAGCATAGCAGGCTACAAAAAATTCTGTAAGGCTATTTTTCTACAGTGCGGAGGGCTGGCGGCGCATGCAGCAGCGCATCCAGCCGGACCAGGTCGACCGGCTTGGCCAGATGGCACTCAAAACCGGCTGCCAGCGCGCGCTGGCGGTCTGCGGCCTGGCCGTAGCCGGTCACCGCAATCAGGCGCAACGGCGTCTTGCCGGCCTGCTCCAGCAGGCGCGCCGCCAGTTCGTAGCCATCCATGCCGGGCAGGCCGATATCCAGGATGCCGACCTGCGGCACCCACTGCGCCGCCGCTTCCAGCGCGGCTGGCGCGCTGAACGCCACCCGCACCACATGTCCCAGCAGTTGCAGGGCTTCCGCCAGGGCATGGGCCGCATCTTCGTTGTCGTCTACCACCAGGATCTCCAGCTGGCCCTGCCCAGCATGCGCCGAGGCGGCCACGGTGGAGGTGATCGACTGGCCGGCATCATCCAGCAACGCCATGCGGACGCTGAAGACGCTGCCGTCCCCTATCCCCGCGCTGTGCGCCGTCACGCTGCCGCCATGCAGCTCCATCATGCTGCGGGCAATCGCCAGGCCCAGTCCCAGCCCGCCCTGCGACCGGCTGAGCGCCTGCCGCTCCTGGGTAAACCGTTCAAACACGGAGCCCAGCATCTCGGCCGAGATACCGATGCCGTTGTCGCTGACATCGATCAGCAGCTGATCGCCGTCGCGCCGTGCCTTCACGCCGAGGCAGCCGCCCGGCTCCGTGTACTTGGCCGCATTGGTCAGCAGATTGGCCAGCACCTGGCCCAGGCGTCCCGGATCGGCCAGCACCATGAGTTCCGCGGCCGGCACATCGATGCTCAGCGTATGGCGCTTTTGCTCGATCAGCGGGCTGGCGGTTTCCACCGCGCGCGCCACCACCTCGGCAATATCGACCGGTTCCCGGCGCAGCTGCACCTTGCCCTCCGCCACCCGCGACACATCCAGCAGGTCGTCCACCAGCGCCACCAGGTGGTTGGTCTGGCGTTCGATGACAGCGCGCTCCTTGGCGGCAAAATCGCCGCCGCGCATCCGCATCAGCTGCAAGGCCGTGACGATGGGCGCCAGCGGATTGCGCAGCTCATGGCCCAGCATGGCGAGGAATTCATCCTTGGCGCGGTTGGCCGCTTCGGCCGCGCGCTTGGCGGTGGCCAGTTCGGTCACCTCAAACGCCACCACGGCCACGCCTTCCACCTTGCCGCTGTCGTCAAACAGCGGATGGTAGACAAAATCGAACCAGCAATCCGTCAACGGCAGGCCGGCACTCCGGCTCAGGCGCAGGTGCACCGAACGGCCGACGTACGGCTGGCCGCTGGCCAGCACGCCATCCAGCAGTTCGTAAATGCCCTGCATGTCCAGTTCCGGCAGCGCCTCGCGGATCGGCAGCCCAAGCAGCCGGCGATTGCCCAGCAGGCGCTGGTAGTAATCGTTGGCCTGTTCGTAGACGTGCTGCGGTCCGTTCAGAATCGCGATGGCGACCGGCGCCTGGCTGAAAATACTGCGCATGCGGCGCGCCGCCTCATCCTGCGCCCCGCGCACGCGCTGGCGCAGACGCAGCACCTCGATACGCGCCGACAGCTCGCGGCCGGAGAACGGCTTGACCAGGTAATCGTCAGCGCCGGCCTGCAAGCCTTCCAGGCGCGCCTCCTCCCCGGCCCGCGCCGACAGCAGCATGAACGGGATGTCGCGCGTGGCCGGCTGCGCGCGTACTGCGGCCAGCAGGCCAAAGCCGTCCAGCTGCGGCATCATGACATCGGACAGTATCAGATCCGGCGCATCGCGTTCGATGATGGCCAGGGCTTCCAGACCGTTATTGCACACCTCCACCTGCCATTGATGCTGCAGCAGCCGTTGCAGATAATCGCGCATGTCGGCGTTGTCATCGGCGATCAGCAGGCGACCGTGCACGGCACAGCCTTCACATGGCGCGGCCTGCTGCTGCCCCCAGCCCTCCGCTTCCGTCACATAGGCGGCGGCATTGCTCTGCATCGGCCGCGCCGGCGCCAGCGCCAGTTGCTCGGCCGGCAAATGGGCGCTGCCCAGCGGCAGTGCCACGCTGAACACCGTCCCGCGTCCCAGCACACTTTCCACGCCGATCTCGCCGCCATGCAGCGCCACCAGGTCATGGACCAGCGCCAGGCCGATGCCCGAACCTTCATGCGTGCGCGAACGGGCGCCCTCAACCCGGTGGAACCGTTCAAACAGATGCGGCAGCTGGTCATGCGGAATGCCGCTGCCGGTATCGGCCACCGACAGGCGCGCCTGTCCGCCGGCACTGCGCAGGCTCACGCGGATCTCGCCCTCAAACGTAAACTTGAAGGCGTTGGACATCAGGTTCAGTACGATCTTTTCCCACATCGACGGATCGACATAGACTTGCTGCGGCAGCGCCGGACAGTCCACCACCAGCCGCATGCCGGCGCCCTCCACGGCGGAGCGGAAGCTGCTGGCCAGATCGGCCGTCAACGCCGCCAGGTCGGTCGGCGTAAACCGCGCTTGCGCCCGGCCGGCCTGTACGCGCGAGAACTCCAGCAGCGTGTTGACCAGTTTTTGCAGCCGTAACGCGTTACGCTGCACGATCTGCAGACGTTCGCGCTGCGCCAGCGGCAGCGAGGCATCCGCGTCTTCGAGCGCGTCCTGCACGGGGCCGAGCAGCAGTGTGAGCGGCGTGCGGAATTCGTGGCTGACGTTGCTGAAGAACTGCGTCTTGGCGCGGTCCACTTCCGCGAGCATCTCGGCGCGCAGGCGTTCATCCTCCGCTGCGCGCGCATGGCGTATTGCATTGCCGGTCTGGTTGGCGATCAGTTCCAGAAAGCTGCGGTAATCCGCATCCAGCCGGCGCGCCGAGCTGACCCCAAGCACCAGCGCACCGGAATCCAGCAGCGGCAGCACCAGCGCTTCACGCAAGGGCTGCTGGGCCAGGCCCAGCGGCACGCCCGGCGGCGGCAACGTCATGCTGATGAGACGTGGCGCGGCTTCCGCGATGACCGCGTCCACCTCGAACACGTCGCGCGCGCCGTCGATCTCGCCATGCGTGGCCTGCAGCAGTTGCAGCCTGCCCTGAGCGTCGGTCAGGTACATTTGCGCGAATGGCACGTCGTCCGGATTGCCGCCGATGGCGTCCAGCGCAATCGCGCAAGCGCCATGCACGGTCTTTTCCTGCAGGGTGCGGGCGTTCAGCTCCGACAGCGTACGCAGGCGGCGCGCATACAGATGACGGTCGGTGACATCCAGGTTGGCGCAGAACAGACCAGCGACATTGCCCGATTCGTCACGCACCGGGCTATAAGAGAACGAATAAAACGTCTCTTCCAGTACGTCGCCGCGGCGCATGAACAGGCGCTGGCCATCGGCCATGGTCGATACGCCGTTTTTGAACACGCGTTCCACCAGCGGGCCGCAGTAGTCCCAGATCTCGGCCCAGACTTCGACCATGGGGCGGCCCAGCGCCCAGCGGTGCTTGGCCATGCCCAGCACATCGATATACGCGTCGTTGTACAGAAACGTCACTTCATCGCCCCAGCCTATCCACATCGGCTGCGGCGAGTTGAGCATGAGACTGACCACGGTCTTGAGGCTGTGCGGCCACTCCGCGATGGGCCCCAGCGGCGTGCCGGCCCAGTCATGGGCGGAGATCATGGCCCCCAGCTCGCCGGGAGCAATCAGAAAACGGGGAATATCCGGGGGCGCGGCGGCAGGCATGGTCATGGAAACAGGCTTCGTGAAATTCATCAATTACAATATTTCAAGGTTACCATGACCAAGGGAAACACAGCGCAGGTTTAAGTTCCCCATCTCGCCCCCATCTGAGACTGCATGACAAAAGCTCCCAACGCCGCCATTGCCTACCATTTCCACCCTGCGGTGGCGGCCTGGTTCAGCCATACATTCCCCTCGGCAACAGAAGCCCAGCGCCAGGCATGGCCACTGATCCAGTCCGGCCAGCCGACGCTGATCGCCGCGCCGACCGGTTCCGGCAAGACCCTGACCGCCTTCCTCGCCGCGATTGATGCGCTGGTGCGCGAAAGCACCGTCACGCCGCTGCCGGATCAGACACGGGTGTTGTATGTGTCGCCATTGAAGGCGCTGTCGAACGACATCCGCGTCAACCTGCTGGCGCCGCTGGAAGGCATCGGCCGGGAGTTGGCGGCCATGGGCATGGCGCCGCACGGCATCCGCACTGCCGTCCGCACCGGCGATACCACGCAGGCGGAGCGCAACGCCATGCGCCGGCGCGCGCCGCACATCCTGGTATCGACGCCGGAATCGCTGTACGTGATGCTGGGGTCGGACAGCGGCCGCGCCATGCTGGCCAATGTGCGGACCGTGATTATCGACGAGATCCACGCGGTCGCCGGCAGCAAGCGTGGCAGCCACCTGGCCCTGAGCCTGGAGCGGCTGGATGCCTTGTGCACGCAGCCGCCGGTGCGGGTCGGCCTGTCGGCCACGCAAAAGCCCATCTCGGCGGTGGCGGATTTCCTTGCCGGCGCTGGCCGCAGCTGCGCCGTGGTCGATGTCGGCCATGTGCGCGCGCGTGACCTGAACCTGGAACTGCCGCCGGTGCCACTGGAAGCCGTGATGGCCAACGAGGTATGGGAACGCGTCTACGACCGCCTGGCGGAGCTGACCGTCATGCACCGCACCACGCTGATCTTCGTGAACACGCGGCGCATGGCGGAGCGCATGGCGCGGCATCTGGCCGACCGCCTCGGCCCCGAGCATGTCGCCGCCCACCACGGCAGCCTGGCCAAGGAATACCGGCTGGATGCCGAGCAGCGGCTCAAGCGCGGCGAATTGCGAGTGCTGATTGCCACCGCATCGCTGGAACTGGGCATCGACATCGGCGATGTGGACCTGGTGTGCCAGATCGGTTCGCCGCGCAGCATCGCATCCTTCCTGCAACGCGTGGGCCGCTCCGGCCACCATGTCGGTGGCCTGCCCAACGGGCGGCTGTTCCCGACCTCACGCGATGACCTGATCGAATGCACAGCGCTGCTGGACTGCGTGCGCCGCGATGAACTGGACATGCTGCACATTCCGCCGGCGCCGCTGGACGTGCTGGCGCAGCAGATCGTCGCGGAAGTGGCATGCCGCGAATGGCGCGAGGACGAGCTGTTCGCGCTGCTGCGCCGCGCCTCGCCCTACGCGCAACTGGAGCGCAAGCGCTACGACGAGGTGCTGCACATGCTGACCGACGGCTACAACAGCCGCCAGGGCGTGCGCGGCTCCTACCTGCACCGGGACACCGTCAGCGGCACCTTGCGTGGCCGCCGGGGCGGCAAGATGACCGCCGTGATGTCCGGCGGGACCATCCCCGACAACGCCGACTACACCGTGCTGCTGGAACCGCAGGGCCAGAATATCGGCACGGTGCACGAAGACTTTGCGGTGGAGAGCCTGGCCGGCGACGTGTTCCAGCTTGGGAACACCTCGTATCGCATCCAGCGCATCGAGGCGGGCAAGGTGCGTGTGGAGGACGCGCATGGCGCCGCGCCCAACATCCCGTTCTGGCTTGGCGAAGCGCCGGGACGTACCGATGAACTCTCGGCCGGCGTGGCGCGCCTGCGCGGCGAGCTGGATCGCGTCATGGCCGCAGCGGAGGATGGCGAAGCCGCTATCGAGAACGCGGTGGGCTGGCTGATGGAACATCTGGGCTTGCAGGACGTGGCGGCACGCCAGATCGCGGAATACCTGGCACGGTCGCGTGCCGCATTGGGCGCCCTGCCGACGCGCGATACGCTAGTGATGGAACGCTTCTTTGACGAATCGGGCGGCATGCAACTGGTGCTGCATGCGCCATATGGCAGCCGTATCAACCGCGCCTGGGGCCTGGCGCTGCGCAAGCGCTTCTGCCGCACCTTCAATTTTGAATTGCAGGCAGCGGCGACCGAGGACGCGATCGTGCTGTCGCTGTCCGACAGCCACAGCTTCCCGCTGGATGAGGTGTGGCGCTACCTGCGCTCCAGCACGGCCGAGCATGTCCTGATTCAGGCCCTGCTTGATGCACCGCTGTTCAACGTACGCTGGCGATGGAACGCCACCACGGCGCTGGCCTTGCCGCGCTTTACCGGCGGCCGCAAGGTCGCTCCGCAGCTGCAGCGCATGAAGAGCGACGACCTGCTGGCATCGGTGTTCCCGGATCAGGCGGCATGCCTGGAAAATATCGTCGGCGAACGGGAGTTGCCAAGCCATCCACTGGTGGACCAAACACTGGACGACTGCCTGCACGAGGCGATGGACAGCGAGGGCTGGCTCGCACTGCTGCGGCGCATGGAGGCCGGTGAAGTGCGCCTGCTGTCGCGCGACCTGCCGGCGCCGTCACCGCTGGCAATGGAAATCCTCAACGCGCGCCCCTACGCCTTCCTGGACGACGCGCCGCTGGAAGAGCGCCGCACCCGCGCCGTGGCCGCGCGCCGCTGGACCGATCCCGCCTCCAGCGACGACCTTGGCGCGCTGGACGTCGGCGCAATTGCCGCCGTGGCGGAGGAAGCCTGGCCGTCCGTGCGCAACAGCGACGAAATGCATGAAGCCCTGATGTCGCTGGCCTGCATCACGCCTGGCGAGGCCGCCAGTCAGGATGGCTGGACGGCATGGCTGGACGGTCTGGCCGCCAGCGGCCGCGCCACGCGCTTGCAGAATCAACGCGACGGCGTGGACCTGTGGGTGGCGCGCGAGCGGCTGCGCTGCGTGCATGCGGCCTATCCCGAAGCCGTAGCATCCCTGGCGCCGGAGGGTGACGAATGGACGCGTGATGCGGCGCTGGTCGAGATACTGCGCGCGCGGCTCAGCGGGTTTGGTCCGCAAACGGTGGCCGCGATTGCCGCGCCGCTGGCCCTGCCCGCCTCCACCGCCACCATCGCCCTGACGCAGCTGGAGAGCGAAGGCTACGTCATGCGCGGCCGCTTCACGCCCGGCGTCACCGTTGAAGAATGGTGCGAACGCCACCTGCTCGCGCGCATTCACCGCTACACCATCAAGAGCCTGCGCCGCGAAATCGAACCCGTCGAGCGCCAGGACTTCATGCGCTTCCTGTTCGAGTGGCAGCATCTCGCGCCCGACGCGCAGCTGCAAGGCCAGGACACGCTGGCCGAAGTGCTGGCCCAGCTGGAAGGCTACGAGGCCGCCGCCGGCGCCTGGGAAAGCGACCTGCTGGCCCAGCGCGTGCGCGACTACAGCGCCCTGTGGCTGGATGAGCTGTGCCGCGCCGGCAAAATCGTCTGGACCCGCGTCGGCGCGCCTGCCAGTGCCGCCGGCGGCCCCGTGCGCAGCACGCCGCTGGTGCTGCTGCCTCGCCGCCAGCTGGGCTTGTGGCACGCACTGCCCGCGGTTGCAAGCGAGATCGAAGTCTCGCCGCGCGCCGCGCGCGTGCTGGAAACCCTGCGCCACAACGGCGCCATGTTCTTTGACGAGCTATCGCACGACGCCCGTCTGCTGCCCGTCGAACTGGAAAACACGCTGGGCGAACTGGTGGCCACTGGCCTGGTCAACGCCGACAGCTACGCCGGCCTGCGCGCCATGCTGGTGCCGGCCAACAAACGCCTCACCAACAGCGACAAGCGGCGCCGCCGTGGCGCCGGGCCGACCATGGAGGAAGCCGGCCGCTGGGCAATCGTGCGCCGTGGCGACGATGTCACCATCACCACCCGGCCCATGGAAACAGCGGATGCCAAACCTGCGCCCCAGCGCACGTCCACCACCGCCCGCAAGCCGCGCACCGATCCGGACACGCTGGAACACATCGCCATGACGCTGCTGCGCCGCTACGGCGTCATGTTCTGGCGTTTACTGGAGCGCGAGGCTGCATGGATGCCAAGCTGGCGCGAGCTGCTGCCCGTCTATCACAGGCTGGAAGCGCGCGGCGAGATACGCGGCGGGCGTTTCGTGGCCGGTCTCTCGGGCGAGCAGTTCGCCCTGCCGGAAGCCATCCCCTTGCTGCGCGAAATGCGGCGCCGGCCCCACGATGACAGCTACGTCTGCATTTCCGCAGTTGACCCGCTCAACGTCTGCGGCACGCTGCTGCCTGGCGACAAAGTCCCGGCCCTGGCCGGCAACCGCATCCTGTTCAAGGACGGCGCTGCCATCGCCACGCAGGTGGCAGGCAAGTTCCACTACGCGGTTGACGCCGCAGACCGTGAACTACTCCACGCTTACCTGGTAGGCAAGCCACCGGTTTAACCCTACTGTGGCTTACCGCACATAACCCGCGCCGCGCGAGGCGTAGCATGGGTGCCATGAAAAAATCGCGCCCACTCAAAATCGTACTCGGCTTATTCGCCACGCTCGCGCTGGTGCTGGTAGCAGTCGTGATCTTTATTCTGACCTTCGACTGGAACCGGGCTCGCCCCTGGATCAACCATCGTGTATCCGACAGCATCGGCCGCGAGTTCGCCATCAACGGCGACCTGCGCGTCCACTGGGAGCAAGGCGACGCCACCGAACCGGGCTGGCGGCGCTATGTGCCGCGTCCCCGCATCAGCGCGGCCAACGTCAGCATCGCCAATCCGGCATGGACCACAGCGGGTCCGCAGATGGCCAGCGTCGGCAGCATCGTGGTTGCCGTGCACCCGCTGCCGCTGCTGCACAAGGAAGTCGTCATCACCGATCTCGAAGTGGACAAGGTAACGGTCGCCGCGCAGCGCCGTGCGGACGGTAGCAATACCTGGACCTTCAAGGACAACGGCCCGTCCGAATGGGAGGTCGATATCCAGCGCCTGTCGCTGGGTGAAGGCGACCTGCGTTATCTGGACGACGGCATCAAGCTCGATCTGCGCGCCAAAGCCAGCGGCATCAACGAAGGCGCCGATGCCCAGAAATACGGCCTGCGCTTTGACCTCAGCGGCAGCTACCGCAACGCGCCGGTCACCGGAGGCGGCAAGGTCGGCAAGGTGCTGACGCTGCGCGATGAGCACAGCAACTTCCCCGTGCAGGCACAGGCCAACCTGGGCAAGAACAAGATCGCCATCGAGGGCCAGATCACCGATCCGCGCGCGCCGGCGGGGCTGGACTTGAAACTGTCGCTGGGCGGCGCCAGCATGGCCGACCTGTATCCGCTGACCGGCGTGCTGCTGCCTGAAACGCCGCCGTACGCCACCACGGGCCGTTTGATCGGCAAGAAAGCCGGCGCCATCTGGAACTGGACCTACAAGGACTTCAGTGGCACGGTTGGCGGCAGCGACCTCGAAGGCACGCTGGCCTACAGCCCGCGCAAGCCACGTCCGCTGCTGACCGGCGCCGTCACCTCGCGCCAGCTGCGACTCGAGGATCTCGGCCCGACCATCGGCGCTGAAAGCAACGAGAAAAAAGCCAACCGCGGCAAACCGCAGAACCAGCCGGACGACAAGGCGCTGCCGGTGGA
Source organism: Duganella sp. CY15W (assembly GCF_009857555.1). Taxonomy (NCBI): domain Bacteria; kingdom Pseudomonadati; phylum Pseudomonadota; class Betaproteobacteria; order Burkholderiales; family Oxalobacteraceae; genus Duganella; species Duganella sp. CY15W. Next base: position 261,843 of record NZ_WWCQ01000005.1, read on the forward strand.
ACAGTTCAATACCGCCAAGTGGGATGCGCTGGATGCCGACGTCAAATTCACCGGCAAGAAGCTGGTACGTACGCACGATATTCCGCTGCAGGACATCGAAACGCACATCAAGATGAACAACAAGGTGCTGACGCTGACGCCACTCAACTTTGGCATGGCCGGCGGCGACATCACCTCCAACATCAAGCTCGATGGCCGCCAGAAGGTAATTGACGCCCAGGTCCGCATGGCCGCGCGCCACCTGAAGATCCGCCAGCTGTTCCCGAAACTCGAATCGATGCAGGCCAGTGTCGGCGAAGTGACCGCCGACGCAGCGCTGGCTGGCAAAGGCAACTCCGTCTCCGCCATGCTGGCCACCTCCAGCGGCGAAATGGGCGCCACCGTCAGCGAAGGCTCGGTCAGCAAATTTATTCTTGAAGCGGCTGGCCTGAATATCGCCAACCTGGTGTTTGTCAAACTGTTTGGCGACAAGCAGATTCAGTTGAACTGCATGGCCGGCGACTTTGTGGTGGAACACGGCAAGGCGGAAGCACGCCGCTTTGTGGTCGATACGCAGGAAGCCGTCATCAACGTCAGCGGCAATGTGGACATGGCCAAGGAAACGCTGGACTTCGACGTGCGCCCGCACACCAAGGGTGTACGCATCATTTCGCTGCGCACCCCGCTGTATGCGCGCGGCACCTTCACCAACCCGGACGTCGGACCGCAAAAAGGTCCGTTGGCGCTGAAAGCCGGTGCGGCCGTGGCGCTGGCTACTGTCGTCAGCCCAATAGCGGCCGTGATCCCGCTCATTAATCCGGGCAAGGTGGAGCCGGTGGACTGCAAGGCGCTGCTGGCAGAAGCCAACCAGACCCGCAGTGAAGCCAGGACGGCGCCGATCAAGAAGCATTAAGCCGCATTAAGCCTTGTAGCCGTCGGAGCTCAGGCCGTATTTCTGCATCTTGTAATACAGCGTCTGCTTGGGGACGCCCAATGCCACACTCACCTCGCTGACGCTGCCGCCGGCCTTGCGCAACTCCTGCTCAATCACGGCGCGCTCGAAGCCGCCCACCTGGTCGGCCAGCGGCACGGCGGTCTGGCTGCGTTCGGACAGCAATCCATCGCCGCCGCTCGCCAGGCCAAGCACAAAGCGTTCGCCGATGTTGCGCAGCTCGCGCACATTGCCCGGCCAATTATGCGCCATCAGCGACTGCATCAGCGGCCCGGGTACTGGCGGCGCCTCGCGCTTGTAACGCGCTGCGGCGCCCAGCACAAAGTGCTCGAACAGCAGCGGAATGTCTTCTCGCCGCTCCCGCAATGGCGGAATGTGCAGCACGATCAGGTTCAAACGGTAATACAGGTCGCTGCGGAATTTCTGCTGGTCCGACCAATCCTTCAGGTCTACCTTGGAGGCGGCGATCACGCGCACGTCCACCGGTACCGGGCTGTTGGAACCCAGGCGCTCGACGTAGCGCTCCTGCAGCACGCGCAGCAGCTTGACCTGCAAGGCCATGGGCAGGCTTTCGATCTCGTCGAGGAACAGCGAACCGCCGTCCGCATGCTCGATCTTGCCGATCTGGCGCCTGGACGCGCCGGTGAAAGATCCCGCCTCGTGCCCAAACACTTCGCTTTCAAAGATGGTTTCCGGGATCGCACCGCAATTGAGCGCAACGAAAGGCCGCTGGCTGCGGCGGCTGAACTGGTGCAGGCAGCGCGCCACCATCTCCTTGCCGGTGCCGGTTTCGCCGTAGATCAGCACATCGGCCGGTTCGTCGGCCAGATTCAGAATCATCTGCCGCAGTTCGCGGATGCCGGCAGAGTCGCCCAGCAGCGTCGCCTCGATGCCCTCGCCGTGCTCGATGCGATGGCGCAGCGCCGCGACCTCCAGGATCAGCCGGCGGGTATCCAGCGCCCGCTGCACCACATCGGTCAGCTGCTCCGATGAATACGGCTTGGGGATGAAGTCATACGCGCCGCTGCGCATGGCGCCCACCGCCATGCTGATATCGCCATGGCCCGTCACCAGCACCACTGGCACCTGCACATCAATCGACTTGACGGCTGCCAGAAAATCCAGGCCGCTCATGCCAGGCAGGCGCACATCGCTGACGATCACGCCGGCAAAGCCCGGTGTGACCTGCGCCAGCGCCGGCTCTGCGGCGGCAAACGCTTCGACCTCAAAGCCTGCCAGGTCCAAGGCCTGCGCACTGCCTGCGCGCACGCTGGCGTCGTCTTCAATCAATAACACTTTCATATTGTCTCCTGCTCCACCAGCGGCAAGGCGATGACAAACCGGGCGCCGCCAGCGGCGGTGACTTCGGCGCGCAATTCGCCGCCGAACTCACGGACGATCTGTTCCGAGATCGCCAGGCCCAGTCCCAGTCCCTTGCCCTGCGGCTTGGTGGTGAAAAATGGTTCAAACAAATGGGTCAGGATTTCTGCCGGTATGCCCGGACCCGTATCCGCCACGCCGACCAGCGCCCACGCGCCATCGCGCTCGACACTGACGGTCAGCTGGCGCGTTGCGCAATCGGCCATCGCGTCCAGGGCGTTGGTGAACAGATTGACCAGCACCTGCTCCAGCCGGTTGCTGTCGCATAGCGCGTGCACGTGCTGGTCGCGCACCGCCATGCGGAAGTTGACCCGCTCCTGTTCCACGCGCCGCTCCACCAGAAACAGCGCCGCCGTGATGGCTGCGGCCACCGGCACCGCCGTCAGGCTGGTATCGGCTTTGCGTGCGAACTGCCGCAACTGGCCAGTCAGCACACCCATGCGGCCAACCAGTTGCGACACCGTGCCCAGATTGCTTTTGGCCTCGTCCAGCCGTCCACGCTCGATCAGCACGCGGGCGTTGTCGGCCATGGTCCGCAGGGCCGTCAACGGCTGGTTCAGTTCATGCGTGATGCCAGCCGCCATCTGGCCGAGCACCGCCATCTTTCCCGCCTGTACCAGCCCGCTCTGCGCCTGCCGCAAATCCTGCGCCATCTGGTGCAGGCTCGCGGTGCGCTCGGCCACCTTGTGTTCCAGCTCATCGTTCGCGCGCTGCAAATCCGCGCGTGCGCGTCGCCGCTGCAAGCCATACAGCACCAGCATCAGCAACAGGGCCTGCAGCAGCAAGGCAAACACAAACGCCGTGCGGGCGCTGTTACGCGCGCCGCTCAGGTCCGACAGGTAGACGAAGCGCCATTGGCGCGGCGCCAGCGAACGGCTCTGGCTCAACACGGCCACATCGCCCGCCTGCGGCAGCGCCACCGTGGCGGTACCGCCGTTCATCTGGCGCAGCGTACGCATGTCCAGCGGCGTCAACTCGTGAGAAAAATACTGGCGCGAAGCCGCCAGCTCACGCAGCGCTGCCGGCGGCAACGGCGCCAGCGTGTGGTACTTCCACTCCGGTACGGAACTGAGGAACACCACGCCGTAGGCATCCGCCAGCAGCACCTTGTCGGCGCTCTGCATCCAGCCCTGCTCCAGCCGCTCGATATTCACCTTGACGGTGGCTACGCCGAGCATGCGGCCATCGCGGTAAATGCCGTGCGCAAAAAAGTAGCCCGGCTCACCGCTGGTGGTGCCCACACCGTAAAAGCCGCCCGGCTTGCCGCGCAAGGCATCGCGCACATAGGGCCGGAAGGCGACGTTATCGCCGACAAAACTGTTCGGCGAGCGCCAGTTACTGGCCGCCTGCGTCACACCTTGCAGATTGACGATGTAGATGGTAGTGGAACCGGACTGGCGGTTCAGCTGCTCCAGATAGGTGTTGACCTCGCCGCGCAGCGCTTCGTCGCCGGGGTGCTGCAGCAGTGCCAGCACATCCTTGTTCAGCTCCAGGGTGCGCGGCAGGAAATCATACTTGGACAGCAGGTTTTCCAAGCTGACCGCGTAGGTGTCGAGCCGCTGTTCGCCGGCCAGTTGCGCCTTCGACATGGCGGCATCGCCAGCCCAGCGGCCGGCAAAACCGGCCAGCGTCAGCGCGACTGCCAGCGCCAGCGCCCACAACGCCAGCCTGTGAACCGGCCTTGCCGGTCTGGCGGCGTGCGATGCTGCCATAGTGTCCCCTACATGATGTTATTTTTTATTAGCATTAAAACACGTGCCTTACACCTAGATTAACACCAGTGGTACCCGACCCGGTATCCGCAGCAGTACCTACGTGGAAAGCCGCAGTACTACTGTTGCGTATATGCCCATAAGCTGCATATATGTCGGTACGGCGGGACAAGGCATGGCTGTAACCCAGCGCCGCCTGGACCGCATTGCGCTGCGCCGATGTGGTGTCGTGATGGCGGATGACAGAGGCGAACAGCCTGTCGGCGCCGCTCATTTGCGCACTCACGCCCAGCATGGTGTCGTGGCTTTCATTGCCCAGCACATCGCGGTTGCGCGCGTGCGCCAGGTGGCCGGTGACATCGCCAAAGCGGTAACGCCCCACCAGCATGGTGTTGCGGCTGTGCGCCGACGCCGTGGCGTTATCGCGCTGCTGATGGGCCAGCGCAATGGTCAGCGGGCCGTTTTCGTAGGTGCCGCTGGCGCCGATGTAGCGGTTGGCCGCGCTGTTACCGGCCGTCTCGCCAAAGCCATACTGCACATCCGCACTGAAGCCGCGGAAGCGTGGCGTGATGTATTCCACCGTGTTGTCGGCGCGCGTGGTGTCGTCAAAAATGTTTTGCGCATTGCCGGCCATGCCGGTCGCAAACGGGTCGGCGACATTGTTCAACGTTTTATAGAACGGCGTGTACTGGTGGCCGACGCTGAGCGCCCCCGCTTCGCCGGTCACGCAGATCAGGGCCTGGCGGCCAAACAGCGCGCCGTTCTGCTTGGCCGCGCCGGTGTCGATCGAGTAGCCGTTTTCCAGGATGAAGGTCAGTATCGTACCGCCGCCCAGGTCCTCCTTGCCTTTAAAGCCCAGCCGCGAGCTGGACGCCACGCCGTTTCCAAGTTTCTGTACAGCGCCGGCGTCGCCGCCGCGTTCCAGTACCAGGCCGGCATCCGCAACGCCGTACACGGTCAATGAAGATTGCGCCTGCGCGCCCAGCGATACTACGGCCAGCGCGACGGCGCTGATGACATGCTTCTGCATCTGTGAGTCTCCAGTTGTGATTATTATTTATTTCGCGGGTACTTCTTCATCCAGCGCGCCTTCCCACTTGGCGACGACGGCGGTGGCCACGGCATTGCCGACGGCGTTGGTGGCCGAGCGGCCCATGTCGAGGAATTGGTCTATGCCCATCAACAGCAGCAGGCCTGCTTCGGGAATGTGGAACTGGTTCAGCGTGGCGGCGATCACCACCAGCGAAGCGCGCGGCACGCCGGCGATACCTTTCGACGTCACCATCAACAGCAGCAGCATGGTGATCTGCGTACCGAGCGACAGGTCGATGCCGTAAGCCTGGGTGATGAACAGCACGGCGAAGGTGCAGTACATCATCGAACCGTCCAGATTGAAGGAGTACCCCATCGGCATGACAAAGCTGGAGATCTTGCGCTTGACGCCAAACTGGTCCAGCGCCACCAGCAGCTTGGGATACGCGGCCTCCGAACTGGCGGTCGAAAACGCCAGCAGGAACGGTTCGCGTATCAGCACCACCAGGCGGAATACGCGTTTGCCGATGAAGGCAAAGCCGCCCAGGATCAGCAGCGCCCACAGGCACGCCAGCGCCAGATAAAAGCCGCCCATGAATTTGGCGAAGGTCGCCAGAATGCCCAGGCCATTGGTGGTAATCACCGATGCCATGGCGGCAAACACCGCCAGCGGCGCCAGGTTCATGACGGTACCGGTGATGCGCAACATGACTTGCGCCAGCTGATCGATGACGCCGGTGAGCTGGCGGGCCGAGTCGCCCAGCGCGCCGAGCGCACCGCCGAAGAAGATCGCAAACACCAGCACCTGCAGGATTTCGTTATTGGCCATCGCCTCGATCGGCGACTTCGGCACCATGTGGGCGATGAAGTCTTTGAGCGTGAAGGCCGAGGTTTTCAGGCCGGTAACCGCATCGGCGGGCGGCAGCGGCAAGCCAAGGTGCGCTCCCAGCTGCATCATGTTGGACAGCAGCATGCCCAGCAGCAGCGAGATCAGCGAGGCGACCACAAACCAGGCCATGGCCTTGATGCCGACCCGGCCCGCGGTTTTGGCGTCACCCATGTGGGCGATGCCCACGGTCAGCGTCGAGAACACCAGCAGCGAGATGATCATTTTGATCAACCGCAGGAAGACGTCGGTGATGATGGAGATATGCGCGGCAATGTCAGCGCTGAGCTTCCGGTCCTGGATGGTTTCGTGGCAGCCGTAGCCGACCAGTACGCCAAGCACCATGGCCAGAAGAATATAGATGGTAAGGGGACGTTTCTTTTTCACAGCTTCTCCGCTTTTATAGTTGTAAGCCCGGCAAGTGCCGTGACTGGGAGGCGGAATAGCAATGGCTGTGCCAGCGCAGCACTGCGCCGCAAGCCATTGAAAAGAAAGGAGATTCTCGTGAGAAACAGTGCTAGACGAGGCTAGTCAGCCCAGCAATCTGGACGCGCAAAAGGCGGTTTGTATGAAAAGTTGGACGAGCGGCCGCGCGATGGGGGGCGATTAGCGGCCGTGGCGGAAGCGCGCCGCGTGGCCGCTGGCGCGGAATTGTTCCACCATGTGGTCGACGAAAACCCTTACCTTGGCCGGCACCAGCTTGCGGCTGGAATAGTAAATCGACAGCGGACGGGTTTCGGCAAACCAGTCGGGCAGCACACGCACCAGCGCGCCGCTATCGAGCAGCGGCAAGGCATGCGGCATGGGCAGCATGCCGATGCCCATGCCGCATGCCGCCGCGTGGGCGATGGCTTCCGGATCATCCAGCACCAGCACCGGACGCACGCTGGCGACCACTTCGTCGCCGGACGTGTTCTTCAAGGTCCACGGCATCAGCCGGCCAGTGCTCAGGGAACGCCGCAACAGGCCGCGATGCCGCGCCAGGTCTTGCGGCTGCTCGGGCGCCGTGTGCGCCTTCAGGTATTCCGGCGACGCTGCCAGCACAATGTCCACCCGCGCCAGCTCGCGTGCAATCAGCGCGTCGGTCAGCTCGATGCCGCCACCGATGCCGACATCGTAGCCCTCGGCGATCAGATCCACCTGGCGGTTATCGAAATGCAGATCCGGCACCACGTCCGGATAGCGGCGCGCGAACTCCGGCAGCAGCGGCAAAAAATACTGCCGCCCCACGGCATACGCCAGCGACACCTTGAGCGTGCCGGCCGGCTTGCCCGCGCCCTGGCTCAGGTCCGTCAGCGCGTCTCCAATTTCACTCCATGGCAGCCGCACCTGCCCATACAGCCGTTCGCCATCGGTGGTCAGCGCCAGGCTGCGGGTGCTGCGCTGGAACAGGCGCACGCCGAGCCGCAGCTCCAGCCGGTTGACGCTCTTGCTGACCGCAGCCGGCGTCAGCCCCAGGCGGCGCGCGGCCGCAGAGAAACTGCCCTCGTCGGCCGAGGCGATAAAGGCATCTAGATAGCTGCTGAGTTCGGTAAACATGGGTTCATCTTATACCAATGGTTGAAACTGTAGGTGATATTTCATGACTACCGCGACAAGCTGGGGGCGACCATACTGTGTTCATCAACCAACCACTCCCGAAAGGAAACATCATGAACACCACCAAACTCGCAGGTAAAGTCGCTTTCATCAACGGCGGTTCGCGCGGCATCGGCGCTGCCACTGCCCGTCGCCTGGCGGCGGAAGGTGCGAAAGTCGTGATCGGCTACGGCGCATCGGCCATCGCAGCGGAAGCGCTGGTCGGCGAAATTGAAGCGGCCGGCGGCACTGCATGGGCCATCAAGGCTGATGCCGCCAACGCCACGGAACTGACCAACGCCGTCAACGCCGCTGCTGACCGCTTCGGCCGCCTGGACATCCTGGTCAACAACGCCGGCGTGCTGCACCTGGGTCCCGTGGACCAGTTCTCGCTGGAAGATTTCGACCGCACGCTGGCGATCAATGTGCGCGCCGTGTTTGTGGCCTCGAAAGCCGCTGTGGCGCACATGAAGGATGGCGGCCGCATCATCAACATCGGCAGCACCAATGCGCAGCGCATGCCGTTCCAGGGCGGCGCGGCTTACGCGATGAGCAAATCGGCGCTGGTCGGCCTGGTTAAAGGCATGGCACGCGACCTGGGTCCACGCAACATCACCGTCAACAACGTGGCCCCTGGTCCGATCGATACTGAAATGAATCCGGCGGAAAGCGACTTTGCCACCGTCATGCACGGCCTGATGGCCTTGCCACGCCACGGCAAAGCCGAAGAAGTCGCCGGCATGGTGACCTACCTGGCCGGTCCGGAAGCAGGCTTCGTCACCGGCGCCGACCTGCTGATCGACGGCGGCTTCGCAGCGTAAGCTCAGTGCTTGCCGGCCGCCTCGACGTAGATTTCGTCGGCGCAGCCAACAGCGCGGGTGCCCGCAGGACGGGCATTCGCGACCATCTGCGGCAGATCGCGGTCGGTCGAGAACTCTACCGGCAGCGACACACGGATCTCCTGCAAATACTTGTGCTGGGTGCAGACCAGCGTAATCGCCTGCGCCACTTTCTCGCCGTAGCGCGCTTTCACGCGGTCAAAGAAGTCGTTCACGCGGAAGGTCTTGCCGGTGTTCCCCAGCACGATCTTGCCCACTTCCGAATCGTTCACCACGCGCACCGCCGATACGGCTTTGAGGAAGTACTCATCCGGCGCCAGCGACTGGCACTTGCCGTGCTTGTTCCACTCATACGCGCCGAAGCTGCGCTCGTAATAGAAGTTGGGCATCCATGGCGCGATCTTGTCGATGGTGTCCTTGCTGAGTTCAAACGGCTTGCCCTGGCAGCTGCCGTACTGCGTGCCGCATTCTTTCTTGTTCGGCCACAGGCCGTGCAGGCTCAGCGTTTTCGCCTCCAGCGCGCCGCTGTTCATCGCATCGCATTCCGGCTTTTTGCCGTTGTATTTGGTGTGCTCGCAAAAGCCGGGTTGCCAGGTGATCGCCAGCACATAGCTGTCCTGCTGATTCGGCAGCGAGCACACTTCGCCCGCCGCGCCTTCCGGACGCGGCGCCGGCTTGTCGTCCAGCGCGGGCGTACCGCATGCACGCTGGACCCAGCGCAGCGATGGCTCGGCGCCGGGCACCTCGACGCGGATCCAGTCGTAATCGGTCTTGTTGATCTCGCGGACGGTGTAGGCCTTGCCGGCGCTGACCTTGACGTCGCCGGGATTGCTGCTCTTGGCGAAAGATGAAAAAGCTTCGCAGCTTTTGGTGGCGGTAAAACTGCCGGTGGCGGATTCACTGGCGCTGCATTCGAGCGCGGTAAAAGCCAGTAGTGCGACAGCGATATAGCGGCGCATGGGGTCTCCAGGGAGTGAAATGAAGTGCCTGCATTTTACCGGGGTTTGATACGCGGGTAGTAGTCCTACAAGCGCACTGCGGGCACGCCGACATTGCGCTGTCTCAGGCATGGCTAAGATGGCAAACCGACCTTCCCCCACAGGAGAATCCACCATGAAACAGTTACATCTGACCGGCAAGCTTGCTTGTGCTGTTGTTGCCTTGGCCGCTGTTATCAGCGGTTGCCAGAAAAAAGCCGTAGACAATCCACCAGTGCCCGAAGCCACCCCAGCGCCAGCTGCGGCGCCCGCGACGCCACCGACCACCACGCCTGAAGGCACGACGCCAGCCAATCCAAATGCTCCGGCAGCGGACGCGCCAACCCAAACGCCGCCGCCAGCAACGACCGAACCACCGCCACCCGCCACGCGTTAATCTGCTCGCCGGGAGCACGCGCGCCAACACCGCAGCCTTCGGGCTGCGCTGTTGGCTTTAGCGCGTTGGAATAGCGCCGAAGAATGCGGCAAACGCATCGCGCGCGGCATGCTGCGTGATGTCGCTGCGCCATACCAGCATGGTCTGGACCAGGGCGCTTTCCGGCGCCAGCGTATGTACGCGTATCGATTCCGCCAGGCCGCGCTGCCGTATCACTTCACGCGGCATCATGGCCACGCCCATGCCTGCCGCCACACAACCAATGATGGCCTCGAAGGTACCGAATTCCGCGATCCGCGCCGGCGACACGCCGCCTTCGGCAAACCACGCCTCCAGACGACGGCGGTAAGAGCAGCCGCTGCGGAAGCCCAGCAAGGTGCGCCTGGCCACGTCGGACGGCGATGTTACGGGTGGATGCAGGCTGTCGGTCAGCAGCACCAGTTCTTCTTCAAACACCGGTAATTGCGTCAGTTCCGGCCTGTCGACTGGCGCCGCCACCAGCGCCACATCCACCTTGTGGTTCAGCACCGCCTGGATCAGATAATCGCTGGGGCCGGTATCGAGCAGCAGGTCCACTTGCGGATACTGGCGGTGGAACTGGCCCAGCACCAGCGGCAGGCGTGCCGCCGCAGTAGTTTCCATCGAGCCGATCTTGAGCTGGCCGGAAGGCTGGCGATCACCGCGCATGGCTTCCTGCGCCTCGTCCGCCAGTTGCAGCAGGCGTTCGGTGTAGGCCAGCAGGCGCGCGCCGTCCTCGGTAATCAGCATGCGCCGTCCGGAACGGTGGAACAGGCTGACGCCCAGCGATTCCTCCAGCTGGGTCAGCCGCGCCGACACATTCGATTGCACCCGGTTGAGCCGCGCGGCGGCCTGCGTGACGCCGCCCTCCTCGGCCACGGTTTTGAAGATGCGCAGGGATGAGAGTTCCATGTCATTCTCAATTAAAGAATTATTGGTTCAGTATAATTCATTTTTCATGATGCTAGATCTGGCCTATATTGGCAACATCGGATCAAGGAGCTGCGTCATGAAAACCACACCGTCACTGGCCATACTGCTGGCATGCAGCTTTGCCTTCATCATCATCCAGCTGGACGTCACCATCGTCAACGTGGCGTTGCCGGAGATCGGCCGCGAGCTACAGGCAGGCGTGAGCCAGCTGCAATGGGTGGTGGATGCCTACACGCTGGGCTTCGCGGTGTTTCTGCTGTCGGCCGGCGCGCTGGGCGACCATTTCGGTTCGCGCCGCGTGTTCCTGAGCGGCTTTGCGCTGTTCACCCTGGCCTCGCTGGCCTGCGCCATGGCGCCCGATGCACTGCTGCTGAATGTGGCGCGCGCTGTCCAAGGCATCGGCGCGGCGCTGCTGGTGCCGAGTTCGCTGTCCATCCTGAATACCGTCTACGCACACGACCGCAAGATGCTGGCGAAGGCCATCGCCTGGTGGACAGCTGCGGGCGGTGTATCGATTGCGGCCGGACCGGTGCTGGGTGGCTTGCTGATGTCGGCCTTGGGCTGGCGCAGCATCTTCTGGGTGAATATGCCCATCTGCCTGATCGGCTTCTGGCTGACCTTGCGCGTGGTACCGGTGCTGCATCACAGCGGTCCGGCACGCAATTTCGATGTGCCGGGGCAGATGCTGGCCGTGATCGCGCTGACCGCCTTCATTGGCGCCGTGATTGAAGTGCAGGCGCTGGGCCTGACGCACATCGCCGTGGTCAGCGCGTTTGCGGTGGCGCTGATGGCTGGCGCGCTGTTCATCCGTGTCGAACGCCGCAGCGCCGGGCCGATGCTGCCGCTGCAGCTGTTCCGGCAACCCGGCTTTGGTCCGGCCGTGCTGTTCGGCGTGTTCGTCAATTTTGCCTACTACGGCGTGATCTTCATTCTGAGTTTTTATCTGCAAAAAGTGCGTGGCTTCTCTGTGCTGCATGCGGGCCTGATTTTCCTGCCGCTCACCGCCACCTTCCTGTTTTCCAATATCGTCAGCGGCTGGGCGCAGGCACGCGTCGGCTCGCGCCTGCCTATGATTGTGGGCGGCTTGATCGGCGCCAGCGGTTACGCCTTGCTCGGTCTGTTTGGCATCTCGGCATCGGCCAGCTTCTGGGCCATGCTGCCCGGTCTGGCACTGATCCCGGCCGGCATGGGCTTCGCCGTCCCCGCCATGACCACGGCCATTCTGGCTTCCGTCGAAAAGCGTCAGGCGGGTACAGCATCGGCAGTCCTGAACACCGCGCGCCAGGTCGGCGGCGCCATGGGCGTGGCAGTCTATGGCGCGCTGGTGGCGGCGCCGGAAACCGCGACTGTCCTCCACGGCATCGAAATCGCCATGACCGTGTCCACCGCACTACTGCTGGCCGGCGCCCTGCTGGCCTGGCAAACCAATTTTAACCAGGGAGAAAAGCTATGCCATTCGTAAATATCCGCATCACCAATGAAGGCGCAACTGCTGAGCAAAAGCAGGAACTGATTCAAGGCGTGACCGACCTGCTGCAACGCGTGCTCAACAAGAACCCGGCCACCACCTTTGTCATCATCGACGAAGTGGAGACGGACAACTGGGGCATCGGCGGACAGAATGTCACCACGCTGCGCCAACGTGCAGCAGCCGCCAAATCCTGAAGCTGGTTCAAAACGACATGTGCAGTTTGCCGATATATTTCCATCGCGCGGGCTGCACGATTGAAAGCTGGTCGTTTGGGAAATTGTTTTCGATAGACTGCATCACAACCTATCAAACATTAAGCCAGAGGCCATCATGCACCACCGCTACGACCCCAATCGATTGTTCGACCACATCTCGCATCATCTCAACCTCAAGAACGATGCCGCGCTTGCACGTGTGCTGGAAGTGACCTCGCCCATGATAAGCAAAGTCCGTAACCGCCACCTGGCATTAGGCGCTTCGCTGCTGATCCGCATACACGAAGTCACTGGCTTGTCGATGCGTGAACTGCAGGATATGGTGGGCGACCGCCGCCTAAAATATCGCCTTTCAACCGCACAGGGGCGTCCGGCCGTCGCATCGTTCAATCAATCAACGCTACCGCAACGCACCTGATATCTGGATGATCTCTCATGAGGCTGTCCACGCCCTTGTGGCATTAACGCTCAGTTTGGACCGCCAGCGATGTTCAGTCCGTGCTTGCTGTATGCACATAGGGCCGGCAGTCGAGCGGGATATCGACAGTAAAGGTGGTGCCGGTTTCCGCCGTGCTGTCCACTGAGACGCTGCCGCCGTGCCCCTCCGCCACACTGCGGACAAACGGCAGGCCGATACCCCAGCCGTCAGCCAGACTGTCTTCGCTTTCACGCCGCAGGTATTCAAAGATTCTCTCGCGCTGCTCTTCGATAATGGATTTGCCCTGGTTGTGGACACTCAATATCAAGCGTCCCATAAACTGCTCTGCCTTGATCCGCACGCCTTGTCCATCGCCATATTTCAGCGCGTTCGACACCAGGTTATCCAGCGCCCGGTGGAGGGAGTTACGGCACCAGTGGCCGACGATGGATTCGGCGATGGTCTGCACCTTGTCTTCATCCACCATATTGAATTCCTGCGCGACCTTTTCGATAAGCGGCTTGATATCCAGTTCTGCTATGACCATGGGCAGCTTGATGGCGCGTTCAAAGGTCAGCGTTTCCACCAGTTGAGTCAGCATATGCTCCATGCGCTGGGCACCCGAGGCGATCTTGGTTGCCACGCGACGCACAACGGTCAGGTCCGAGGTCAACGCGATGAGCTGGGTGCCGGCCAGAATCACGGACAGCGGGTTGCGCATATCATGCGACAGCGTCGCGGCCAACCGCTCTCGGATGGCTTCGTGAATCAGGGAAAACTCGCGGATGGCGTCGCGTACGGCCGCGTCAATCGACACCTCGACAATGCGCCACTCCTGCGTCGAGAACTGCACACCATTGCGCCGGGCGCCGGCACAAATCGCGTCGCGGAATAACTGGTACTCCAGAATGACCTCATCGGCGCGGAACGGCGTCATGCGTGCGCGCTCGCCGCCGTGTGCGGACATGGCGGTGGTGTTTCTGGTACCGTCCTCACGTGGATGGGACGGCGTCAGCGCTTCGGCGATGTTGTCGTAAAACGCCGGCAAGGTATTGACGAGTATGGGGCCGGACACCCCGTTTGCCTCATCAATCTGATTCCGCACCTGGCTTTCCCATATCGCAAAGACATCGCTGCGCATCGCCAGCATGGCCCGCGATGTGGCTGACAGATCTTTATCGTCCAGTTTTTGATCAGTCGCCAACGTCATGTCCGCGCTCCGGCTGGTGGTCGAAGCATCCACACTAGCAGCAACGCTAGCCGGACTTGGTGAGTCAACGCACCAAACCCAGGCCAAGCGCGGAGGATACGACGCCCGTTTACCAGGTGCCGGCAGTGGCGCCGCCATCGACGGGCAGAATGGCGCCGGTGGTGAAACTGGATTCCGTCAGATACAGCACGGCGTCCACCACATCCTGCGTCACGCCGGTTGTGCCCGTCGGCGCCAGCGTACGGAAGAACGACTGCGTCGCCTCATCTTCGCTGTGCATCGGCGTGGCGATAATGCCTGGCGCCACCGCGTTGACCTTGACATTGGCCGCCGCCAGCTCCAGCGCCAGGCTGCGCGTGGCGTGATTCAGGCCGCCCTTGATGAGCACCGGCAGCACGGCCGGTATTTTGGCCGTCGGCTGCATCGCAATGCTGGCGGTGATGGTGACGATATGACCCGACCGGTTCGCCGCCATATGTGCGGCCGCAGCCTGCGAGGGATAAAAGAAGCCCTTCAGATTGGTGCTGACGATGGACTCCAGCTCATCCTCGGTGTAATCGGCAATCGGCCTGGCGATGAAAATGCCGGCGTTGTTAATCAGGATATCGACTTTGCCGAACGCCTCCACCGCGCGTTCGAACAGTGCTTTGGCGGTGGCGCGCTGCGAAATATCGCCCGGCACCAGCAGGAAGTTGGCCGGGCTGCCCAGACGGGCCGCAGCCGCCTGCAGGCGTTCCATCGTACGGGCATTGCCGACCACGTTGTAGCCGCGTTGCAGATAAGCCGCCGCAATAGCAAAGCCGATGCCGCTTGAGGCGCCCGTCACGATCACAGTCTTGTTCATGGTGTTTCCTTTCAAAGTTTGGGTAAGTGAGGCCACTATACTTTTGCGCCCGACCTTGATAAACAGCCTGAAAAACAAGACAATTAATACACTATGTAATCAATCAAGCCCATGAAACGCCAATTCGATGACGTGCTGCTCGGCAGCATAGAACTGTTCTGCCTGGCCGCCGAACTATCCAGCTTCACCGCCGCAGCGACGGCGGCCGGTGTGACGCCTGCCGCCGTCAGCCGCTCCGTCTCGCGGCTGGAAGAACGTTTGGGCGTGCGGCTGTTTGTACGCACCACGCGGCAGATTCGCCTGACCGACGCTGGCCGCGTCTATTTCGAGCAATGCCGGCAGGCGCTCTCGCAACTGAGCGAGGCGGAACGGCAGATCAGCGGCGCGCAGGTCCAGCCTTCCGGCCCGCTGCGCATCAGCGCACCGACACCGTACGCCCATTACCGTCTCCTGCCGCTGCTGGGGGAATTCCGCCGCAAGTATCCGGAGGTGACCATCGACATCCACGTCAGCAACCGCAACATCGACTTTGCCGATGAAGGCTACGACCTGGCGATACGGGGCCGCGATCCCGCCGACTCCAGTCTCATCGCGCGCAAGCTGGAAGATGCGCAACTGGTGCTGGTTGCAGCGCCGGCCTACCTCAAGCGCGCCGGCAGACTGAAGTCCCTCGACGACCTGGCCAGACACGAATGCATACAGTTCGACCTGCCCAGCACGGGCAAGCGCATCCCGTGGTCGTTCCTGCGCGACGGCGAAGTGGTGGACATCGTCACCGAGGGTGGCCTGTGCTGCGCGGAAGACGTGCTGGGCATCGTCACACTGGCGCGCGCGGGTGCGGGCGTGGTCCAGACCTACCGCTTCATCGTCGAACAGGACCTGGCCGACGGCACGCTGGTCGAGCTGCTGCCGCAGCACGCCGGTGCCTCGCGGCCGTTCATCCTGCTCTATCCCCACGCGCGCCACCTGTCCCTGCGCGTGCGGACCTTCGTTGATTACCTCACGGGCAGGCTGCAGCCGAAGAAATCCCGCGCAGGCTAGCTACGCTGTGTCAGCACGCTGTGCAGGTAAGGCGCGGTGCGGCTAGTGCGCACGCGCGCCACCTTGTCGGGCGGACCACAGGCGACAATGCGCCCGCCCTCCTCGCCGGCACCGGGACCGACATCGATCAGCCAGTCGCTATCGGCCAGCACCTGCATATTGTGCTCTACTACGATTACGGAATTTCCCGCATCGACCAGGCCGTGCAGCTGCTGCAGCAGCAAATCGATATCCGCCGGATGCAGGCCGGTGGTCGGCTCGTCCAGCACATACAAGGTGTCGCCACGGCTGGCGCGCTGCAGTTCGGTAGCCAGCTTGATACGCTGCGCCTCGCCGCCCGACAGCTCGGTGGCCGGCTGCCCCAGCCGCAAATAACCCAGTCCGACTGCCTGCAGCACCGCCAGCGCATGCTGTAAGGCGGGTACGTCGGCAAAAAACTCCGCCGCCGCATCCACCGTCATGGCCAGCACCTCGGCGATATTGTGCTCGCGGTAGCGCACCGCCAGCGTGGCCGGGTTATAGCGCGCGCCATCGCACTCGGGACAGGGCGCGTAGACGCTGGGCAGGAACAACAGTTCGACCATGACGAAGCCTTCGCCCGAACAATGCGGACAGCGTCCCTTGGCGACATTGAATGAAAACCGGCCGGCGTCGTAGTGGCGTGCCCTGGCGGCGCGCGTACCGGCAAACAGCTTGCGTACATGGTCGAACAAGCCGGTGTACGTTGCCAGATTGGAGCGCGGCGTGCGCCCGATCGGCTTCTGGTCCACTTGCACCACTCGGCGCACCATGTCCATGCCGTCGACGATACGGCCGTGCAGCGGGCCGTTGTCGTCGCGCGCCAGCAGATCTTCCTCGCTTTGCGCGGTCTGCGCTGCCGCCGGCTGCCCCAGTCCGGCCTGTACCAATTGCAGCAGCGCCTGGCTGACCAGGCTCGACTTGCCGGAACCAGAGACGCCGCTGACCGTGGCCAGCACGCCCAGAGGAAAGTCCGCATCCAGCGCTTGCAGGTTGTTGCGGCTGATGTCGCGCAACTTCAGCCATCCGCGCGGCGGCCTTGGGGTGCGCGGCTTGCACGCCTGCAGATTGAACAGATAGTGCGCCGTGCGCGATTCCGCTACCGCTGCCAGTCCTTGCGGTGCGCCGCTGTACAGCACCCGGCCGCCATGCTGGCCAGCCTTGGGACCGACATCCACAATCCAGTCCGCATGGCGTATCACGTCCAGCGCGTGTTCCACCACAAACAGCGAGTTGCCGGACGCCTTCAGGTGGTCCAGTGCGCGCAGCAGCGCTTCGGTATCGGCGGGGTGCAGTCCGGCGGACGGTTCATCCAGCACATACACTACCCCGAACAGACTGGAACGCACCTGTGTGGCCAGGCGCAGGCGCTGCAATTCGCCGGGCGACAGCGTCGGCGTGGCCCGTTCCAGTTGCAGATAGCCCAGTCCCAGGTCCAGCAGCACTTCCAGCCGCGCCAGCAAATCGGCAGCGATGCGCTGCGTGACCAGCTGTTTTTCAGGATGGCGGACGCGCTTGCCGCTTGCCTGTTTGCCGACAGCCTGTTTGGTGGCAGCATAAGGCTGCAGCAACTGCGCCAGCTGGCGCAGCGACAAGCGGCTGATGGCGGCAATATCGTGGCCGGCAAAAGTGACTGCCAGGGCCTCCTTGCGCAGCCGCTTACCGTCGCACAGAGGACACGCCATGCTGACCAGATACTGCGCCACGCGCTTTTTCATCAGCGCGCTTTCGGTACCGGCAAAGGTCTGCAGCAGATAACGGCGCGCGCCGGTGAAGGTGCCCTGATAGCTGGGTGTCTCCTTGCGCTTGAGCGCGCGGCGGGTTTCGGCCGGCGTCAGCCCCGCATATACTGGCGCCGTCGGCTGTTCATCGGTAAACAGGATCCAGTCGCGCACCTTTTTGGGTAAGTCCCGCCATGGCACATCCACGTCGTAACCGAGCGTCACCAGGATGTCGCGCAGGTTCTGTCCATGCCAGGCGGTGGGCCAGGCGGCGATCGCACGTTCGCGGATCGTCAGGCTGTCATCCGGCACCATCGAGCGCTCGGTGGCGTCGTACACGCGCCCCAGTCCATGGCAATGCGGGCAGGCGCCTTGCGGCGTATTGGGCGAAAACGACTCGGCATACAGCAGTTCCTGGCCGCGCGGATAGTCGCCGGCGCGCGAATACAGCATGCGCAAGGAATTCGACAAGGTACTGACGCTGCCCACCGAGGACCGGGTGGTTGGCGTACCGCGCTGCTGCTGTAATGCCACCGCCGGCGGCAGCCCTTCGATGGCATCGACGTCCGGCACAGGCATCTGATGAAACAGGCGCCGCGCGTAGGGCGACACTGATTCCAGATAGCGCCGCTGTGCCTCGGCGTACAAGGTGCCAAACGCAAGCGACGACTTGCCGGAGCCCGAAACGCCGGTAAACACCACCAGCGCATTGCGGGGCAGATCAACGTCAACGTTGTGTAGATTGTGTTCGCGGGCGCCGCGCACACGGACAAAGCCGTCGAAATCAGTGGGCATGATGGAAGTCCAGGATGATCGAAGCTGCAGTATCCGTGCCCACCGCACGCAGGTATGTACGGATACGCACGCCAGGGGTGCGCCGCCTAACAGACGGACCACCACCGGCGCTGCAAGCTGTATTCACCCCCACCCAACAACCAGGAGACGGTCATGAGCAAACCCACACAAGGCGGCAAAAACGGCGGGAACAGCAAGCTGCAGGAAACCAAGGCCGGCACGCCGTCCACTGGCAAAGGCAACAAGCAGTCCGCCGCTTCATCAGGCAACAAGGGCAGCGCCACCAGCGGTTCCAGCAAAGCGGGATCGGGCTCCAAATCGCGCTGAAATAGCGCTAACTACCTGGCCGCCGGGTTGAACCAGCGGCGCAGTGCTTCCGTCAAGCCATCCGTGCTACCGGCCTGGCCGGCCCATGCCACGCAGGCATCGGGCCGGATCAGCATGGAGACGCCGCCGTCGACCGCCACGCAGCGCACCCGCTCTGTCGCCGTAGCCACGCTGCGTGACGCGCTGGCGTCGGCGCTGGCATCGAGCAGCACACCATGACCATCCTGCATCAGCGCATATAAGCCATGCTGGTCGCCGAGCAGGCGGCCAACTGTATCCAGCGGCGACTGCATGTCGTAGCGCGTCGCCAAGCCGGTCATCATTTCGCCGATGTAGCGGTTGACGTTATCGAACTGCATGACGTGGGCGAACAGGTCGCGCATGGCGCCGGCCTGGGGATCGGGCCGCAGGATCGCGACCTGTGCCAGTGTGTTGGCCAGCACCACTTCCGCCACCGGACGGCGCTCGGCAGTGTAGCTGTCCAGCAGCTGCTCAGGCATGTCGCCGCGCACCACGGCCGCCAGCTTCCAGCCCAGGTTTGCCGCGTCCACCAGGCCGAGATTCATCCCCTGGCCGCCGAACGGCGAATGCACGTGGGCGGCGTCGCCGGCCAGCAGAACGCGGCCGCGCCGGTAGCTGTCGGCCAGCCGCGTGTTGTCGGCCCAGCGGCTGGCCGTGGCCATGGATGTCACGCGAATGTCCTTGCCGCTGATGCGGCGCGCTAGCGTCTCGATCTCTTCGCGCGTCACGGGCGCGTCCCGGTCTTGCGGCGGGCCTCTGAAGTCCAGCATGAACAAGCGGCCCGGGAATGGGCCATACGCAAACACACCGCCCTCGGTGCGATGCCATCCTGCCGGCAGCAACCGTTCCGGGTGATCCAGTTCGACGATGGCCTGGTAGAAGGTCAGCGACGGCGGCGTGCCGGGAAATGCAAAGCCAGCCTGCTTGCGAATCAGGCTACGGCCACCATCGCAGGCCACCAGATAGGCGCCGCGCAGCCGGAACACGCCGCCGTTGCAGCTGCCATGCACTTCGACGCCGTCATCTCCTTGCGTGAAGCCCGTGACCTCATGCGCGCGGCGCACTTCGATGCCCAGCGCACGCACACGCCCGGCCAGCACGGCCTCCAGGCCAGGCTGGTCGATTGCGTAGCCGCGCCGCTCCGGTTCTTTCATGACGTCGCGGCGTATCAGCGCCAGGCCGGCGAACTGGCCGCTGTATTTTTTCATGCGGCCGGCCAGGTCGGCGCCGGTCTGCTCGGTAAAGCGCTGCATATCGGCCAGGTTATGCGCCTCGCCGGCGGCCAGACCGTCAAGCATGCCGCGCCGCGCCAGCGCCTCGCAACCCAGCGGTCCAACAGTAAATGCCTTCATGGCCGTACTGGGCGCCGACAGACGCTCCAGCACGACAACCCGCACACCAGCCAGGGTTAATTCAATCGCGGTCAGCATGCCGACCGGGCCGGCGCCAACAACGATCACATCGCATTGCTCAATCATATACTCAATCCAATTATGTACTCGGTATATATAAGATATGCTATGATCCGCTGCATGTCAAATCCAACCGATTTGCGCTCCCGCAAGCGCCTCGCCACCCGGCAGACCATTTCCACCGCCGCCACCAAGCTCTTCCTTGAGCGCGGCTTCGACCATGTCACCGTGGATGAAATTGCGGCGGCTGCCGATGTAGGGCGGATGACGGTGTTCAACCATTTCCCGCGCAAAGAAGATATGTTCTTCGACCGCGACGAGGAAATCCGCAGCGTGCTGCGCGCGGCGCTGCTGCAGCGAACGCCCGGCGTGGCGCCAGTGGAGACCTTGCGCCTGCTGGCGCACCGGCTGGCGGAGCAGCAAGTCCCCTTCCTGAGGTTCTCCGCGGACAGCCAGGGTTTTGTCGAGACGATTGAAGGCAGCGAAACCCTGAAGGCCCGCGCCCGTGCCCTGCGCGATGAGCTGACCCAGGTCGTCGCGCACGCGCTGGCGGAAGGCGCCGGACACGATCCGGCGCACGCCGAAGCGCAACTGGCGGCCCACCTGCTGCTGGCGACCTGGACTTCGGCGCTGGTGCAGGCGCACCGTACTTTCCGCCAAAAACAACACACTGGCGAGGCCCAGGCCGCATTCCTGGCCATCATCGACAGGGGCAGTATCGGCCTGCAAGCCGCTATGGCTGGCACATCTTACGATGCGTGATATCTGGTATATGCAAATGATATGGATGTTGGTTTTTTTGGCATTGGAGATCAAACCAGCGCTGCTATAGCATTGTCAGCCAGGTCCACTTCAGAAGATTCTTCCCATGCCAGCTCCACTTTCCACCGCCAGCAGCGCCGCGCAGCCCCAGCCGCAGCACGCCGGCGCCAGCGCCGTGTTGTCGCTGCTAACCAGCCTTTTCTTCACCTGGGGCTTCATCACCGTCATTAACAATACGCTGCTGCCGCACCTGCGCAGCGTGTTCGATCTGAACTACACCCAGACCACGCTGATCGAATCGGTATGGTTCATCGCCTACTTCTTCGCCTCGATCCCGTCGGCGCGCCTGATCGAGCGCGTGGGGTATCAAAAAGCCATGGTCACCGGCCTGGTCATCATGGCGGCGGGCGCCCTGCTGATGATACCGGCAGCCCGCCTGCCGTCCTACGGCGTGACGCTGATCGCCCTGTTTGTGATTGCCGCCGGCATCACGCTGCTGCAAGTGTCGGCCAACCCTTACGTGGCGGTGGTGGGCTCGCCGGAAACCGCCTCCGCACGCCTGAACCTGGTGCAGGCGTTTAACTCGCTGGGCACCACGCTGGCGCCGCTGTTTGGCGCCTACCTGATCCTGGGCCGCTCCGCCTCCGGCACGGCCGAAGCGGGCCATGTACTGACCCAGGCAGAAAGACTGGCCGATGCACAGGCAGTCCAGCTTCCCTACCTGATCGTGGCTGCGGTGCTGGTGATACTGGCCCTGGTCATCGCCCGCTTCCCGTTGCCGGTGCTGCACGGCGCCACGCGCCGCGTGTCGAGCGAGGAACGGGCGAAGATGTCGCTGTGGAAGCACCGCAACCTGATATTCGGCATCCCCGCCATCTTCATTTACCTGATCGCAGAAATCGGCGTGGCCAACTTGTTCATCAACTTCACAGCCCAGCCGGAAATCGGCAACCTGAACCACGAACAGGGCGCGCACTACCTGTTCCTTCTGTGGGGCGGCATGATGGTGGGCCGCTTCATCGGCAGCCTGCTGATGAACAAGACCTCGGCGGAACGCGTGCTGGCCTGCGCTGCCATCGGCGCCTTCATCGTCATGATGATTGCAGCACTGGGCACCGGCAGCGTGGCGATGTGGGCGCTGATTTCGGTCGGCCTGTTCCACTCGGTGATGTTCCCGACCATCTTCACGCTGGGCATCAAGGGCCTGGGACCGCTGACCGAGGAAGGCGCCGGCCTGCTCATCATGGCGATTGCCGGCGGCGCGCTGGTCGTGGTGCAGGGCTGGCTGGCCGACACCATCGGCCTGCAACTGTCCTTCCTGCTGACGGCGGTGTGCGAACTGTATGTGCTGTTCTACGCCGTCTGGGGCGCCAAAACCACCAACGCTTTCCCGGACGCGAAATAAGCGCCACTGCGCGCTAGCGAACAGTGGGCAGGAAACAGCGAGACTACGATAACGCCATCAACCTTATGGCTGCCATCATGAATCTTGCCCACCACCGGACCGTTGTTGCCCATATCCTGCCGCTGCGGCAGCGCGATTTTCAGGCGCCACGTCTTCGTCCCCACCGTGCGCCGCGGCTGCGCGTGCTGGTCAGCCGCAGCGACCTGCGTCAAGCCGCGCTGCTCGACCAGGGCATTACGTATGGCGCCTTGCGCGGCCTGCATGCTGCGGTCGATTTCCTGTGCGAGCAACACATCGCCCTGCCCACCATCGCCCGTGTACTGTTCCGTGCGGGACAGCGGCGTGCCATCTCGCTGTAAGCTAACGACTGCCCACTGCCGCCAGTTGCGACGCCAGATAGCGCCCGGGCGGCATGCCCAGCGCCTTGCGGAACATGGTGACGAAACTGCTGGTGCTTTCGTAGCCCAGGTCCGCCGCCACCTGCTGTATCGACGCGCCTTTCGCCAGCTTCTGCACCGCCAGCATGATGCCGATTTGCTGGCGCCAGCGGCCGAAGCTCATGCCGGTCTGCTGCGCGATCAGGCGCGACAGCGTCCGTTCGCTCAGGCCTGCGCGCCTGGCCCACGTTGCGATGGTGCCGCGTTCGACAGGTTCGGCCAGCATCATGTCGACGAGCTGGCGCACGCGGCGGTCCTCCGGCACCGGCAAGTGCAGCGTGCTGGGCGGACTGCGTGAGATCTCTTCCAGCAGCAGTCCGATCAGGCGGGCTTCAAAGCCATCTTCGGGATACAGCACAGGAAAGCTGGCGGAGCGTATCAACAGCTCGCGCATCAGCGGCGTGACCTGGAAGGTACAGCAGCTGGCTGGCAGATCCGGCAGCGCAGCCGGCTGCACATACGCGGCATAGCCCTCCACCACGCCTTCCACGGTCAGCGCGTGGCGCATGCCAGCCGGGATCCACAGCGCGCTGCGCGGCGGCACCAGCCAGAAGCCGCTTTCCGCTTCGCAGGTAATCACGCCGCGCAGGCTCAGGAAGAACTGCGCCTTGGGATGGGCGTGCGGCGCCAGCTCCAGCCGGCCAGTCATGCTGCTGTCGATGCCGACCGTGACAACGGCGCGCGGGACGGTATCCGGATCCACCCAGTCTTGAGGAAACGGCAGGTCCGGACCGGGAAGTTGGCTGAGAATCGGCATATGGCAAGATTGCGAAATACTTTGACTCAGTTTAGCATTGTTGCCTGCTTATACCATCGCTATCCTGCTGGCAGATTGATTCTTTCAGGATAGCCCGTATGACCAACACCTTCCCCGACCTCGACCAGCTGTATGCGCCGCCGGCCGAATTCATCCAGAAAGCCGTGCTGCCGCACCTGATGCCGTTCCACCTCGCCTATCTTGAACAGGCCACCTTCTTCTGCCTGGCGACGGGCCGCGAACAAGGGCTGGACGCATCGCCGCGCGGCGGCCGTCCCGGCTTCGTCCATGTGCTGGACCGGCACACCATTGCCTTTGCCGACTGGCCCGGCAACAACCGCATTGAATCGCTGCGTAATGTGCGCGAGGACGCGCGCGTCGCGCTGCTGTTCATCTTTCCCGGCCTGGAAGTGTTCATGCGGATCAATGGCGATGCCGATGTCTCGACCGATGCTGCCCTGCTGGACGCGCTGGCCGAAAACGGCAAGACACCCAAAACCGCCATGACCATCCACATCCGGGAAGTGCTGTTCCATTGCGGGAAAGCCATCAACCGCGCCCGGCTGTGGGCGCCGGAATCGCGCATCGACCGCCAGGCCGTCCCCAGCGTCGGCCAGATTGCGGCCGCGATTACCGGCCAGGACGAAGCAATGGCCACCGCCGTCAATACCGAGTACGAAAGCAAGGTCCGCACCGAGCTGTATTGAAAACAAGCCCGCACATCAAGAACTTCAAATAAACAACATGACCAATTTGTAATTTGCAAATAAGCAAGCACAGGATAGATAATGCGAATTGTTTTCATTTGCATTTAATCAAGCATTTAATCAATTCTCTCACTGTGTAAGCACCTAGATGGTCACGAAGAAACTCTGTCTCATGGCGGGCATGGCAGCCCTGTTGTCCGCCCTCGCCGCCTGTAGCGGCGGTTCCGGCGGTTCCGCATCGGCGCCGCCAACGCCCCCCGCACCGGCCCCCGATACCAGCCTCAGTGAAGCCGCCCGGCTCGGCGAACTGATTTTCAAGGACGGCACCTTGTCCGCATCCGGCAAGCAATCGTGCGCGACCTGCCACGATCCAGCCCACGCGCATGGACCGGCCAATAACCTGGCCGCGCAGTTCGGCGGCGCCAACAACGATGTGCAAGGCTTCCGCGCCGCGCCGTCGCTGCGCTACCTGAACCAGAATCCGGCCTTCTTCTTTGCCAAGGACGGCACGCCGACCGGTGGCTTCAACCGTGACGGCCGCGCCGCCAGCCTGGCCGAACAGGCGGAACGTCCCTTCCTGGCGCCGCACGAGATGGCCAACGTGTCCAAACAGGACGTCATCGACAAGCTGAAAAAAGCGGCTTACGTTGAACGCTTCCGCGCCCAGTTTGGCGCCGGCATCCTGGACAACGCCGAACAGGCCTTCAGCCGCGTGACCTTCGCGCTGCAGTCCTACCAGAAAGAGGCGCCGGAATTCCATCCATTCGACTCCAAGTACGACCTGTTCCTGGCCGGTAAAGTAAAACTCAGCGACCAGGAACTGCGCGGCTTGGCCCTGTTCAATGATCCGACCAAAGGCAACTGCATCGGCTGCCACCTGAGCGCACGGGGCGCGGACGGCTCGCCGCCGCTGTTCACCGACTTCACCTTCGATAACCTCGGTGTGCCGCGCAACGCCAAGCTGAAGGCCACCGCAGACCCGGCCTACTACGACCTGGGCCTGTGCGGCCCGGACCGCACCGACCTGGCCGACAAACACCCGGATCTGTGCGGCGCCTTCAAAGTGCCGACGCTGCGCAACGTCGCGACCCGTCAGACCTTCTTCCACAACGGCGCCTTCGACAACCTCAAAGACGTGGTCAATTTCTACGTCCGCCGCGATACCAACCCGGAAGAGT
Organism: Duganella sp. CY15W; assembly: GCF_009857555.1. Classification (NCBI taxonomy): domain Bacteria; kingdom Pseudomonadati; phylum Pseudomonadota; class Betaproteobacteria; order Burkholderiales; family Oxalobacteraceae; genus Duganella; species Duganella sp. CY15W. The sequence continues at coordinate 287,265 of NZ_WWCQ01000005.1, forward strand.
GGTATCCGCTTGGCGCCGACGGCGTGGTCCAGAAGTTCAACGACCTGCCGCCGCAATACCGCAAGAACGTCAACGTCACGGAAGTGCCGTACAACCGCCAGCCGGGCATGGCCCCTGCCCTGTCGCCAGCGGAGGTGGACGATGTCGTGAAATTCCTCGGCACGCTGACTGACGGCTACCAGATCAATCCTTAATCGTAGAGCTAACAACATGAATAAACATCTGATCGCATCCGCCATCGCCGCCGCATTCCTGGCCGCGCCACTGGCCGCCACCGCAGGCGAAGCGGAACTGCTGGCCCGTATCGACAAGATGGCCGCCGAACTGGAACAACTGAAAGCCGATCTGAAAGCCAGCCAGCAAAAGACTGCCGTCATCGAACAAAAGCAGCAGGAGCTGGCTGCCGCAGCCCCCGTCGCCCAGGCACCGGCATCGCCCGTTTTCGCCAACGCAGCGCCTGCGGCCAGCGGCCCGACCACCATCATCGGCGGTTACGGCGAAATCAACTACAACCGTCCGACCAAGAACGCCAGCGCAGCGCAGACCGACGTGCGCCGCGCCGTCATCAGCATCGAGCACCGCTTCGACGAGAAGACCAAGATGGTGTCCGAGTTCGAATGGGAACACGCCATCGCCTCCGCCAGCGACAGCGGCGAAAGCGCGATCGAACAGCTGTATGTGGAACGCCAGTTCAGCAACGGCCTGCGTGCCAAGGCGGGCTTGTTCCTGATTCCCGCCGGCCTGCTCAACACCAACCACGAGCCCACCGCCTACTACGGCGTCGAGCGCAACTTCGTGGAAACCGCCATCATTCCATCGACCTGGCGTGAAGCCGGTATCGGCCTGTCGGGCGACACCGCAGCAGGCCTGACGTGGGACGCCGGCATCACCACCGGCTTTGACCTGGGCAAATGGGATGCCGCCAGTACGGAAGGCCGCGAGTCGCCACTGGGCGCCATCCACCAGGAAGGCCAGCTGGCCAAGTCGCGCGACCTGAGCGTGCACGGCGCCCTGAACTGGCGCGGCGTACCTGGCCTGCTGCTGGGCGGCTCCCTCTTCAGCGGCAAGGCTGGCCATAAGGCCGATGGCTACACCGCCAACGACGCGCGCATCACCGTCTACGACCTGCACGCACGCTACACCCCTGGCCTGTGGGATCTGTCGGCACTGTATGCGCGCGGCCAGATCAGCAATACCGCGCTGCTGAACGAAACCCTGGTGGGCAATCCAACGCCGGTGCCGAAGAGCTTCGCCGGCTGGTATCTGCAAGCGGCCTACCAGGCGCTGAAATCGGGCGACTACACGTTGAGCCCATTCGTGCGCTACGAACAGTTCAACACCGCCAGGAGCTACGAGCCAATGCCGCAAGGCCTGGGCATCGCTACGCTGCCTGACGAAAAAGTCACCACCGTGGGCGCCAACCTCAAAGTGGGCGAAGGCGTAGTGCTGAAAGCCGACTATCAGAAATTCAAGGAAGACAAGACGCGCGACCGTCTCAACCTCGGCATGGGCTTCTCGTACTGATGCGCTACCGCCACTGTGTTCCGCTGGTGGCAGGCCTGGCCTGCCTGCCAGCCTACGCTACCCAGTACCTGAGCGCAGACCAGGCGCTCAAGCTGATGTTTGCGGACGCCACTTCGTATCGTCCGCAGGAACTGGCGCTCACGCTGCCGCAGATGCAGCAGGTGGAGAAGCTTGCCGGCCTGTCCGCCCGCTCAGTGAACTGGCGCGTGATCGGCGCATATAGCGGCGACAAACTGCTCGGCTACATGGTGCTTGATGACGTCATCGGCAAATTCGAGCTGATTTCCTATGCCGTCGCACTGAATCCGGACGCCAGCATCCGCCAGGTGGAGATACTGACTTACCGCGAAAGCCACGGCGGCGAAATCCGCCTGCCAGCCTGGCGTCGCCAGTTCACCGGCAAGACCGCCAGCACCGGCGGCCTGGCAATCGGCGAAGGCATCGCCAACATCAGCGGTGCAACGCTGTCCTGCACCCATCTGACCGATGGCGTGCGGCGCATCGCCGCCATCGCACAAGTCGCTCTCAAAAAATGAATCGCCGCGCGCAGCCTTGGCTGGGCACCATGGTGGAGATCACAGCAGACTGTGAGCATGCTGTGCTGAGTGCTGCGTTTGACGCCGTCGCCGACGTGCATCGTCTGATGAGCTTTCACGACAGCGCCAGCGACATTGCACGGTTCAACCAGGCGCCGGCAGGCGCCTGCGTGCCCGTCCACACCCATACCTGGCAAGTGCTGCAACTGGCCGCGCAGGTGCAAACAGCCTCCGATAGCATGTTCAATATCGCCTGCGCGCCGCGCCTGGTGGACAATGGCTGCCTGCCAGCGCCTGCTGCCACCGCTGCCATGCCGGTTTATTCTCCGGCGATGGCGGTATTCCGCTGCGAGGACGACGGCATGGTGCGCAAACTCAGTGACGGCTGGATCGATGTCGGCGGCATCGCCAAAGGCTACGCGGTGGACCTGGCGGTAGCATCGCTGCAGGCAGCCGGCGTCCGTGCCGGCTGCGTCAATGCGGGCGGCGACCTGCGCGTCTTCGGGCCTCGCGACTGGCCAGTCACCATCCGCGATCCACGGCAGCCACAAAGCCCGCACACGCAGTTACTGCTGCGCGACGAGGCGCTGGCGACATCCGCCACCTACTTCTCACGACGCCCGCATCACGGCAACATCACCAGTGCGCTGCTGGATGGCCGCGATGGCATGGCGATGACAGGTACAAGCAGCGTCTCCATCCGCGCACCGCAGTGCGCCAGCGCGGATGCACTGACCAAAGTCATCATGGCTTGCGGCGCCCCTCAACATCCGGCGCTGGCAAGCTGGCAGGCAAGCGCATTTATAATCTGTACCAGCCCGGACTTGGCCTGACACGAGCGGCCAGATCCGTTACAGTTCTGCGAAGCCACTACCGGCCAAGAGTAGCCCGACATTAAACGACTCATGAAGATCGGACGGACAATGACAATGCACTTAAGCAAATCCCATTTAGGTTCAGTTGTGGCCGTGCTGGGAGCATTTTTTTTCACTCCTACGTGCTTAGCAGAAAATCTGAATGTTGTCGCCGTCCACAATGCGCCACAAGAGCTCGCGCTAAAGAAGCGGTTGGAGCAGTTGGTTGAAAAATATAAATTGGAAAAATGGCTGTATACGCGAGACATTCGGATCGACCAAGACGTATGGCCACCACACAGTCACCCCGTATTGACATTAGGTGTGCGAGATAGCCAGTTCAGCGATGACCTCTATCTCGTCGGAGGTTTATTACACGAAGAGTTTCACTGGAACATGGTGTTAAATTCCAAGCTTATGCCGGATGAGACGGCTGCTTTAGTGAAGACAAAATTTCCGGGGCTCAATCCTCGTCGCCCCAATGGCTCTGGCGACGAAATATCGACATACAATCATGTACTGGTCTGCTATATGGAATACAAAGCTCTGGCCAGTATTTTCGGTGAAGCTGACGCAAAGAAAGCAGTCAGGGGACTGCCTTTCTACACTGATATTTACGCGCTCGTCAGCGACAGTGGAAATCAGGAAGTAATCGAGGACTTACTGCTACAGGAAAAAGTAAATATTTGAGATATCTTGCTGGATATCACTAAACTGTATCTGGCCAATAGACGACCTCTTATCAAATGTATTTGAAGGGTTAGTATGAAGAGAGCTTTGTTTATTTGTGCGCAAAATCGTTTAAGAAGTCCAACAGCTGAAACTATTTTTGCGAGTTGGCCTGACGTAGATACCGACTCTGCAGGATTAGGAAACGATGCTACCGTTCCTCTATCACCTGAGCAAATAGAGTGGTCCAACCTCATATTCGTGATGGAAAAGACACATCGAAACAAGCTGGCTTCCAAATTTCAACAGTTCTTGAATGGCAAGCGAGTGATATGCTTGGATATACCAGATGAATATGAATACATGCAGCCAGAGTTGATTAGGCTTCTTGAGGCGAAGGCTGGTAAATTTTTGCGCTAAGCACCGGCTGAAGCCGGCCAAAAGCCGCCCCTCATTTTAGACAATGGAATAAATCATGTTAGGAATCGATGATAACCGCTTTGTTATGTATGAGGGGCAGAGTTCCTATGGGCATGCTGTATGGCCGCAACCTCCTATCTCTCGGGCCAAGATCATAGATTCGGAGTTAGGCCGGAAAAATCCTCCTCACGACAGTGACATACAATGCCTTATTTTTCGAGAGGATACATTTGATCCATTGACGAGAATAAGGCGCGGAAGGTTGTACAAGCCGGACCCTCGGTCAAATCCAAGTTCTTGGCGTGTACAGCCTCACCCAGCTTACGACGAAGGGCGAGCGGCAAGGGACAATGGTGGATATTTGAATAAGACGTTGCTCACCTACGTTCCGTATCATGAACTTTCAGAGCGGAGCGGTGGGGGAATGGGTACAACAATTTTACTTGGTGCCGGCAATGCAGCTACACCTTGGACAGTCATTGGCGTAGAGCGAAATTTTGGTGGAGAAAATTCGGTAACCCTGCGATCAAGATCGAACTTCGGAAGGCTTCCAGAGGTAGATGAAGAAAAAATTCCGGCGAGTGCCAGGCGCGAGATTACAGAAACAGTTTCCGCCTTATCAGATAGAGCTTTTCGTGAAAGTCCTGTGTCCTTAATTGACAGAAGCGGTAATGTGGCGCAATTTGTATTAAGCCGTTGGCTTCAGCACACTCATAACGACACGGCATGCTTGACCAAAGATTTAGCTGCTGTCGCCAGCCACATCGAGAATAAGATGAGCGAACTGGTGATCCTCTATTCGTCCGTGAAAGTGTTGGCTAGGCTTCACGCACGTGGAAAACCCAATGTTCAGACAGAAAAAAATGTTCGTGTTCCTGGTGAGGTGGATGCGGAAACTTCATTGGCTCTAGTTTCTATGATTTTGCTCGAAATAGGTTGGGGAGTAGCATAATTTTCTGGCCCTTATCCGCCAATAGCTGCGCTGAAGCTTATATAAATTGAGGAGTCAAGTATGGCAGAACAGGGTGGACCAGATGAGGAAACTTGGAAGAAGATGACGCCTGGTCAAAAACGAGGTTACTGGATTTCCGTTGTCGCCATCGTTAGCATTATTCTTGTCTTGTTTATTATCACCCTGTTGCGTTGAGAGCGGCGCTAACGGCCAACAGCAGACCTTGGTATCCAAATCAGATTTCTAATGAAACTAGACGAAACAACTCGCGGCCGCGTTGAGGCAGGTCTGCTGGACCTTGATGGTTCATGCCGAGATATTAACTTCGCTGAAGGCATTTCGACATCAGGATCTATCGAAATTATGAGGTTTCTTATGGCCTCGTGGAGGTTGGCTCAAGCGATGACAGGTGACGGATGTGAAGTTGTCAGCGCTGAGCTCTCAAGTACTCTTCGGCAACCTTCCGGCTCAATAAGTACTGTTTGGAAGGGCGGTCGTAATCCTGAGCATATCCAAGCCTACTTTCAATGGTTAAAACCAGATAAGGTGTTTTGTGAGCTAACGTTTTTCCCCCAGGATTTTGATAACAAAACTTTTACGCTGCAAGGATTTCTTGCGACGCTAGGACAACTGGTGTCTGCAGCTCAAAGTGAAGAGTATTACCTCCGCTACGAGGACGCTTCTTGGTGTCACGGGCAGTACGAGAAGGACGGAGTTATTCTTTCTCATAAAGTTTTGTCACTCTCAGCGGACTGACAGAAACCGGCCACAAGGCGACGCTTTTACTCCTGTGTGGTTGCTCCAGAATGACCTAATTCCAAATAGGATATATGAGTTACGACATTTCCAATTCAAAGGCATTTGTATTCGCCGTATCTATCTTGCTTACAAGCGTTCTTACGGGATGCGCCTCATCGACGACCAACTTATCCGAAATTCCTCAGAAGCGTTTTACACGGTCGATTGAGACACTTTTAGATGGTCAGTGGGAGGGACGCTTAAGAATGCGTGAGCCTTTCGCATCGCCAGACCTCGCTAGGTCGCCAGTTTCTGAGGATGTCGTCCTTCGCATGGTAATTGGTGCAGACACTCCTAAAGTTTTTATGCTCGATGATGGTAAATGGAGCGAGGTTATGCCAAATGACCTCACGATTATGCGCTACAGATCCAATGCAGTTATCACAGGCTTTCAAGCGAGTGGTGCTGAGCATAATGGGTGGGTAGAAACTTGGTCAATTTTGATAACTGTCAAAAATGATGACGAGGTTGTCGCGGAATGGGGGCGAATCGTTAATAATCTAAATCCTCGGGCTGGAGTTTCGCCGACATTTAGTATGGGAGCAGTAGGTCAAATGCATCGTGTTAAGTCACAGTAGAAATTTTGGTTAATCAGGTGGTCGAGTGGCTTTGAGTGAAAGCCACGCAGATCGCTTACTTCTTATTTGCTAAGCGGCCTCGCTATAGCAAGCTTCGGGGCGACGACGGCGCGACGTGACAAAGTGTGAACCTTCCAACCCTGCAAGATGCTACCCTCTGCGGCGTCGGCCGAATACGGCCAATTGCAGTCATTCAGAAAGATGGAAGTTGACTATGTATCGAAGTGCTTTGGCGTGGATGCCGCTGTTGCTACTGTTTGCTGGCCTGTGTATCCCACAGTCTTATTGGTGCTCGCCAATAAATCCAGGAGGCAAAGAGCTTGCATGCGGATTTGATTACGCCCGAGCAGAAGTTAAAAACACAATCGTGTTGTTTGAGATTTTCGGTGCTCCCGCCTTCATTGCAACTGGCTGGTTCGCTACGCAGCGAAGGCTATCGGCATGGGGACTGTCGGGCTTAGTTATATCGGCTGCTTTGATTGGACTGATGGCGCTTGCAAAGCTTCGATATGGAATTAGTGATTCACCATGACATCCCGATAATGACCAACAGCAAACATAGGCATCACACAACTGACATAGGTAGACATGCCAATTGGACACCATGATATTTGCCAGCGCTTCGACGTAGAGTGCTTGCCACCGGAGCCCGACCAGAAAGTAGGAATTGCGCTTGACTCGCTTGGCAATGCGCCGCTACATGCAGTCCGCCTACACCCTGAAAACGGTACATGTGGCTGGTATATTTACGGTGGCGAGTATTCAGACGATGCCGACTTCTACCAACCAATTCATGTTGCCCACTTGAGAGACTATTGTCCGAGCATTCTCCCGTACTTGGCATTGCCGCCTGGATGGCGTGTGTTACTAGCACCAGGCTATGAGGATGTATGGTTTGACGGCGAAGTGCTGAAAGGTGAATGAGACCCATGCCGGCCATTACCGGTCGTTGAGATAGGTAAAGAAATTAACATTGAACATAGCAGAATACATCTACTACTCAACATTTTTCGTTACTATCGGATTAGTTGCTCTTGCTTTCATCAAGTCGCTTTCGGCCATTCAAAAAAGAAAAGACCGGTTTCGTTGCATTGTTTACTTCGGAATATCGTCCATTTTGTCAGGGCTCATTTCTGGCGCCGCGCTGTTCTATGGCGTGCTGTCTTTATTTGATTTCTTGGGCCACCGTGTGAGCGTAGGGCATGGTGAAATTTTAATTGCTGCTCCAGTGTTCAATTTCGGCCTTGGCGCGGTGTTAGCCGTCATAGGTACGACACTGCTTCGTTGGCTGACACCAGAGGCCTGACTTCGGCCAAGACCAGAAGTCCAGTACAAGCAGTCAGGCGCTATGTAGTAACGAAAAGGCCGTCATGTCAGATATAGAGTCTTTCCAGTTTTTTACGTCTCCAGCTATTGATGAGGGAATTGCTTTGCGCTTGCTCGGAGACTTGATGGGGATGCTGGTTGAGTCAATAGATAAACCGATGGAACAAGCAAAAGCATTTGCTCAGGTTTCCGGCTATTCCGAGGGGTTCGAGCAGGGATTTCTAATCTCATGGCGACGCGATGGTTCCCGACAAATTGATCAAAAAGACGCGGTCGGACAGCTATCGAGCCGCCTGGAGATATCAGCGCTCCTGGAGCCATCAAGTGAATCCGGGGGCTGGTGGTTGTATACTCCGAACGGTGCGCAGGAAGTGAACGTCCGGTATCATTCGGATGGTATCGAGGTTACACCGATAGAGTAAAAATTCGGCCGCCGGCAAAGAGCGGCCGGTAACGCAGGCCTAAAAATCTAAAAATACTGTGAGAATCGATGCGTTTATCTCTCAAAGCAATGATCGGACTTTTATTATTGCTATTCAATTTTGAGGCCTTTGCAAAGTCTGGCGATTGGCGCTGGTTTATTGCTTACGGATTTCCAAATGAAAACGCTTGGGAGGTGAGGCAGGGGTTTGCTGACGTTTGTATGGATAAGGGGTCGCTGCGTATTAGTGTGTTTTCAAGGAATGAAAAGGATACGCCGCCTGAAGCAACGCAAAACGAAGTGAGAACGGGCAGGATATTGTACCCACGTTACCCTAACGCCACACAAGTTGCTGAAATCACTGGAATCCCCAAACGCAAAGGCAAGTTCCAGGCAATGTACACTCGTTGGGGGACGGACGAGTACGGCAGCCTAATGTCGGGCGATTATTTCGGACACAGATATCAAGGAGGTGGGTATGAATCACTCACCTTCTTCGAAACGGGTGTGAAGGTAATTGGTCTCCGACGGGATTTGCATATCGGAGACAAAATGCTGTTTGATAAAGGTTCCGCTGGAAGTGTGCAATGCCCATTACCTAGTTTCTCGCTCGAGAAACCAGAAGAAATTGAAATGCCATGACCACTTAAATGGTGAAATCATTTGCGGATTTGGCACTACGAGTGTCTGCAACGGGGTGCGGATGCTGCCGGTCGTCAATCAGGCAGCGTGTGTTAGGTAACGCTTGAGCTAGTCGTTATAATTTGATCCATGCATACCCATCATCATCGCCCCCACATCAATCTCCGCATCGAGCGCTGGCACCGCCGCGCCATCTATATCAGCTTCGCCGTGCTGATGCTGAGCGGCCTGGCGTGGCTTGTCACCCACTACTTTCTGCGTCCCGTTGGCGAATTTGGCGAGACCGTCCACCCGGCCGAGCCGCTGGCTATGAAGTTGCATGGCGGCGCGGCCATGGTGGTGCTGTTTTTCCTCGGTAGCCTGATGAATGCCCACATCCGCCGCGCCATCAAGGCCGGACGTAACCAGGTCACCGGCTGGAGCATGATAGTGTTCATGGTGATGCTCGTCGCCAGCGGCTTTGGCCTGTACTACCTCGCCAGCGACAGCAATCGCATGACCTGGTCGCTCGCACACTGGATCACCGGGCTGCTTGGAACAGGCCTGTTTGTGCTGCACATCGTATGGGGCCGCCGCCAGCAAAAATAAGCTGATTTGACAAACCTAATCGCATTAGGAAATAATCTAATCTGATTAGTTTTTGGAGCAGCTTATGCCTCGCATGGGACTCACACCGGATATGCTGGTGGAAGCGGCAGCCGCCATGGCTGACGAACGCGGTTTCAGCACGCTGACGCTGACGGAACTCGCGCGCAGTTTTGATGTGAAGGTCGCCAGCCTGTATGCCCACGTCAAAAATTCCGGCGACCTGAATGCGCGCCTTGCGCTGTATGCGCTGGACAAGCTGGCGTCACGCGCCGAAGAAGCAGTCGCCGGCCGTGCCGGCAAGGATGCGCTGCTGGCGGTGGCCCATGTCCACCGCGACTTCGCCCGCGAACATCCCGGATTATTCGAGGCAGCGCGCTACAAGCTGGAAGGCCCGTTCAATGACGACAACGGCGGCATCCGCATCTCGCGCATTACCCGGGCGGCGCTACGCGGCTATGCGCTGAGCGAGACTGAAACCACACACGCGATGCGCCTGCTGGGCAGCTTCTTCCTCGGCTTCCCCATGCTGGAACTGGCCGGGAGCTTTGACCACAGCCGTCCCAGCGCCGAAACGTCCTGGAACCGCAGCCTGGACGCACTCGATGCGCTGCTGCGCTCTTGGCCAACGCACAAATAGGAGTTCGTATGTCCCTCCCCTTCCAGACCGCGATCAGCGCAGACCTGATCCATGGTGCCGTAGAAATCGACACCACGCCGGCTGGCCTGCTGCCTTATCGCCTGCCCACCTGGGCGCGGGCACAATGCCCGGATGGACAATTGGCCATGGCGGCGTCGCAGCCGTCCGGCGTGCGCCTGGCTTTCCAGACCGAGGCGCGCACCCTGGAGCTGCTAACGCTGCCCACCAAGCGCGCCTACAGTGGCCTGCCTCCGCGCCCTGACGGCGTCTATGACCTGCACATCGACGGCCGACTGGTGCAGCAAGCCCACACCACAGGCGGCAAGCTGCTGAAGATTGATATGGCCAGGGGCAGCACCGCAATCGAACCGGGCGAGCCGCAGATGCTGCGCTTCAGCGACCTTCCCGCCGGGCTCAAGACCGTTGAAATCTGGCTGCCACACGATGAGACGACGGAGCTGATAGCGCTGCATGCCGACGCCGCCATCCATGCCATCACTACCAACAGGCGCCGCTGGCTGCATCACGGCAGCTCCATCAGCCAGGGTTCAAACGCCGCGAGCCCTTCCGGCACCTGGCCTGCCGTGGCGGCCGGGTTGGCCGGACTGGACCTGCTCAATCTAGGGTACAGCGGCAACGCCCTGCTTGATCCCTTTGTCGCACGGACCATGCGCGACCTGCCAGCGGACGTTATCAGCCTCAAACTGGGTATCAATCTGGTCAACACCGACTTGATGCGCCTGCGTGCCTTTGTGCCTGCGGTACACGGATTCCTGGACACGCTGCGGGACGGCCATCCCACCACGCCGCTGCTGCTCGTCTCGCCGATCTACTGCCCGATCCATGAAGACACGCCCGGCCCCTGCCTGTTCGACCTGCCGGCACTGCGCGAAGGCCGGCTGCTGTTCCGCGCAGCGGGCACGCCAGCCGAAGCCAAACAGGGCAAGCTCACGCTGCGCATCATCCGCGAGCAGTTGCAGGACATCGTCAGTGCGCGGCAGACGACAGATCCGCACCTGCACTACCTTGACGGTACCGCGCTGTATGCCGCATCGGATAACGCCCGCCTGCCGCTGCCGGACGAACTGCATCCGGATGCGGCCACGCAGCGGCTCATCGGCGAGCGCTTCCACCAGCAGGTTTTTTCGGCCGACTCTCCCTACGGTTTAGGGAAGCTGTAAGTCAGCGTGTAGGCGCCGCCACCGGATACGGAATTCACCATGGCATAGTAGTAGCCCGCCGCGCCGTTGTAGCTTATCGATTCGCTGGAGGTGGCGCCGGTGCTGGCCGCCACCTGCACCCAGCCATTGGCCATGAACTTGTACAGGTATAGCTGGAAGTTGGTGTTGGCCGGACCGCTCAATTGCAAGCTGAAATTGCCAGCGCCGGCCTGCACCCAGCCCGGCGAAGCGCTGGGCGCGTAAGCGAAGCCGCCATTCGCCAGCGTGCCGGTTTGCGTAACGCCACCCGGCGCCGATCCGCCATATTGTGCAAACACCTTGCGCGCCGCGCCTTCATTCACGGCATGCCACGGATAACCCAGCGTCCGCATGCGTGAATTTTCGGTAGGACGGTATTTACCGCTCGGGCAGTACTGCGCGCCTTGGAACACACCCACCGTGCCATTGGGGTAAGCACCCAGTCCCGTGGGCACCGCCGTGCTGCTGGCGATCAGGCTTCCCCATTTGACGTTGCGCGTGCCATTCATCGACACATCCGGCTCGCCGGGCTCGCCGGACAGGCTGCACGTGCCATAGTCATATTCGTCCGCCAGGCCAAACGCCGTATGGCCGATTTCGTGCAGCGCGATTTCGATGGACTGGGTCGCCATCGACAGCGTGGCGATCTCGCCGCCGGAGCCGCCATAGCGCGTGGAGTTGGCGACCACGATGATGATATCGCGTTCATCCGGCGCCAGCACGGAGCCGACGATGTTGTAGACCTTGTCGGAGTTGACGCACAACAGGCGGTCGATGTTGTAGCAATAGAAGGCGGCATCCATGGCCGTGTCACGGTAAATGCCCCGATCCGGTTCGTCCACGCCAGACTGGTTGCTGGCCACATCCACACGGCGCACGTTCATGGCGCTGCGATTGGCGGCGAACAGGGGATCAGCCAGGAAGCCATCTATTACCTTCTGCGCGTCGGCATGCCACTTATTCATTTCCGCTGCCGTATAGCCATCGCCAACAAACACATAGTCCATATGGGTAGCCGCCGCACCGTTGTTGACGATGGTGGTGGCTGTGGCGGACGGCGCCAGCGCCGCGCGCATGGCTTTCGATGGCGCGTTCAGCTTGAGCAGGTCGGCGCGGCTGAACTGCGCCAGCGGCACGGCAGCAGTAGCAATAGCGGCGCTCCGGGCGCCCGTCACCGCCGCCTGCACCGGCAGCACCTCGATGCTGGCGGTATCGGCGTCAAAAGGCATGGATACTTCAAACATGCCTTCCTGCTGCGGCACCGTGTCGGCAACCTCGATTGCGCCGGTGGCCGGGTTGAACGCCTCGATATGGCGCTGGCGGCCGCTGGCCACCGTCACTTCATGCAGTACCGCGCCCGTGGCGTCACGTGCGACAACGCGCCATTGCGTGCCCGCCGCCCCCTTGCGCACATCGGGGCTCAACGCAAAATTCCCGACCTGTACATGCCTGGCGGTGAAGGTGGCGCCGTTACGTCCTTCCGTAAATGCCAGGCGCAGTGCGATTGTGTCGGCACTGGCAGCGCCGGCGGCAAGCAGGCCGGCCAGCGCCGCTGCGATCAATCCAGATTTCATCAGTCTCTCCCATTATTGTCATTGTGGAGCACTGATTGTCAGTTTGTTGACTGTAGCGCGCATGACCAAAACAGCGCTTCTTGCATAAACCTGCTACGGGCACCGCTGACTGTTGCGATATGCCACCGGCGATACGCCATAACGGGCAGTGAACGCGCGGCTGAAATGGCTGGCGCTGACAAAGCCATGATCGAGCGCGATATCGACGATGCGGCCATCGCCATCGCGCAAGGCAGAGCAGGCGTGTTCGAGGCGGCAGTCCAGGATGTAGCGGTGTGGCGAGACGCCCGCCGCGCGATGGAACTCGCGCGAGAAATGCGCCTGGCTCATGCCGCACAGCGCCGCCAGTTCGGCATTGGATGGCGGTGCATGCAAATGACGGTCGATGTGGCGCAGCACGCAGCGCAACCGCGGGCCACTCAGGCCTTCCGCCGCTGTCTGCACCGGCTTGGCGTAATGCTCGGCCAGATAGCAGGCCAGCACGAAGACCAGATGGTCGCACATCAGGTCCGCGCGGGGGCCGGCCAGCATGCGCGCATCCAGCATCTTCCCCACCAGTTCCAGCACCACGCCGTCGCGCATGAAGGAACTGGCCGTCAGCGCGACATCCGGCGCTGCGTCGGCACGCAGCAGCATCTGGTCCATTAACGCCACCGGCAGGAACAGATTGACGATATCGCAGGCGCCCAGCCGGCTCCATTTGCCCGACTCTCCCGGCGGACAGAGACGAAAGCGGCCGGCAGCGACCGTGCCGCCCCAGATGGGTGTATTGTCCTGCCAGATGCGCGTCTCCAGAGGCTCCATAATCAACGCCAGGCGATAGCTGCCGGGATGGGCGCTCAACGTGCGGATCGTGTGATCCGGCTCCTCGCTGCGCCAGCGCACCAGCGCCGCCCCGGACGACGGCAGAGGACCGACGCAGGCGCGTAATGGCAGGGTTGCCCCGCTCTGGCGGAGCCAATGTTCAAGGTCAGCGGCGTTCTGCACTTGCACCTCCGGGACAGGACCAGTGAAGCGCAAGGGTAGCACAGCGGGAAATAAGCGCTATTCCTCGTCGAGCTGCTGTTTCACGCGTGCGGCAAGGGCGTCCGCCGTAAAGGGCTTGGTCAGTATCAGCATGCCGCGTTCCAGATGGCCGTGATTGAGCACCGCATGCTCCGCATAGCCGGTAACAAATAGCACCGGAACCTCGGGTACACGGGTACGCACGGCATCGGCCAGCTGGCGGCCATTCATCCCGTGCGGCAGGCCGACATCGGTAATCAGCAGGTCGATATCGGCGTGGGCCTGCAATACCGTCAGCGCGGACGCGCCATCCTCCGCCTCAACCACGTCGTAGCCAAGGTCCGCCAGCATTTCCATGGTGACGGTCCGCACCAGCGGTTCATCATCTACCAGCAGTATCTTCTTGCGCCACAAAGCCACCGACGCTGGCTTGTTCACCGCCAGCGCATCGTCCTCCAGGCTCTCGCCGACGTAACGGGGAAGCAGCACGCAGACCCTGGCGCCCTGGCCCGGCTCCGATGCAATGCGGACCGTGCCGCCCGACTGCCCGGCAAAGCCATACACCATGGACAGCCCCAGGCCCGTGCCCTGCCCCGCAGGTTTGGTGGTGAAGAAGGGTTCAAATGCGCGTGCCAATACGTCGGCCGTCATGCCCGTACCGGTGTCGCTGACGGCCAGCGACACATACTGGCCCGGCGGCAGGCCGTACTCGCGAGCGCCGTCTTCGTCCAGCTCCTGGTTCGCCGTCTCGATCATCAGCTTGCCGCCATCGCCCATCGCGTCGCGCGCGTTGATGCACAGGTTGAGCAGCGCGTTTTCAATCTGCCCGATATCGACACAGGTATTCCATAAGCCCCCCGTAGCGATGGTTTCGACCGCGATCGCCGGCCCCACGCTGCGGCAAACCAGTTCATGCATGCTGGCGACGATGTGGTTGAGATTCGACGGCCTGGGGTCCAGCGTCTGCCGGCGCGAAAACGCCAGCAGGCGCTGGGTCAGGGCTGCCGCGCGCCTGACGGCAGATTGCGCGCCGCCCAGGTGGCGGTCGATATCGCCGATCCGGCCTTGCGTCAGCCGTATCTTCATCAATTCCAGGCTGCCGCTGATGCCGGCCAGGATGTTGTTGAAATCGTGCGCCAGACCACCCGTCAGCTGGCCCACCGCATCCATCTTTTGCGACTGGCGCAGCGCTTCCTCGGCACTCAGCAGCGCGGCCGTGCGTTCCCCGACCTGCTGCTCCAGCGTCTCGTTCAGGGCGCGCAGCGCCGCCAGCGCGCGGTCACGCTCGGCCTCCACGGCGCGGCGCCCCTCGATATCGATCAGCACACCGGGGAAGGACAGCGGCGTGCCATCCGCCGCCAGCTCGACGCGGCCATTGGCTTCCAGCCAGTAGTACTGGCCATCCTGCCGGCGCGTACGGTATTGGTGGGCATAGGCGCCGCCGCGTTTCAGTACATCGTCAATCGCCGCCTGCAGGCCCTGGCGGTCGTCCGGGTGGACCGTGGCAACCACCTGCGCCAGGCTGAGGCCCGCCCGCTGCTGGTCCGAAGAAAAGCCGAAGGCATAGGCAAAACCCTCATCGACACTGAACTTGTCGGTCGGCAGATCCCAGAACCAGGTGCCGATAATCGCGCCCGCCGCCAGCGCCAGCTGCACGCGCTGTTCATTCTCGCGCAACGCGGCCTCGGTCCTCTTGCGCGCGGTGATGTCGCGGAACAGCACCGACACCTGGCGCATTTCCTCCGCCCCCACGCGCATCGCGGAGACTTCGATATGACGGCCCACGGCCAGGAATTCCTGCTCAAAGCGCGTCGCTTCGCCGGTCCGCAGCACCCGGCCGTAAAGGTCCAGCCAGGTCTGGGCATTATCGGGCTCGATCTCCCGCAGCCGCTTGCCGACGATATTGCTGATGCCCGTGTGGCGCTCGTAGCCGGAATTGGCCTCCGTGTGGATGTAGTCGCTGAGCGGCCCTTCCGGGCCATCAATGAACTGGATGATGCAAAAGCCATCATCAATGGCTTCGAAAAGCGCCTGGCGGCGGATGCGGCTGAGCGCAAGCTGGTTTTCCAGTTCGGCGTGGCTCAGCGATGCCGGTTCATTGTCCAAGATAGCGTCTTTCGTCGTCATAGCAGCCAGTAGTATAGCTGCTATGCCGGCTGACGCTACAACGTGAACCGGCCTACCGTACTGGCGAGCGACACCGCCTGCTCTTTCATGCTGTCGGCTGCGGCCGCGGCTTGCTCCACCAGCGCCGCATTCTGCTGCGTGACTTCGTCCATATAGCCGATGGCGCCATTCACTTCGGCGATGCCCGCGCTCTGCTCCTGGCTGGCGGCGCTGATGGCGCCAATCAGCCCGGCCACTTGGTGCACCGAGCTGACGATGCGCTCCATGTGCTGACCGGCGTCACCCGCCAGCATGCTGCCGGTTTCCGCGCGTTGCTGGGCGTCCGCGATCAGCTCCCGGATTTCCTGCGCGGCCGCAGCGGAGGATTGCGCCAGTGTCCGCACTTCGGCGGCGACGACGGCAAAGCCGCGTCCCTGTTCGCCAGCACGTGCCGCTTCCACCGCAGCGTTCAAGGCCAGGATATTGGTCTGGAACGCCAGTGCGTCGATGGCGCCGATGATGTCGGCCATGCGGCGCGAACCATCGCGGATATGGTCCATGGTCTGGACCACGTTCTGCACCACCACGCCGCCGCTGCTCGCGGCACGGGAAGCGGAAACCGCCAGCTCGCTGGCCGACCGCGCGTTGGCAGCGGTGCCCTGCACCGTATTGGTCAGCGACTGCATGGCGCTGACCGTTTGCTCCAGCGAACTTGCTTGCGCCTCGGTGCGTGCCGACAGGTCGCCATTGCCGCCGGCGATGTCGGCTGCCGCCATGCGTACCATGTCACTGGCGAGGCGGATCTGCCGCAGCACGTCGCTGATCTGGTCCGCAAAGCGGTTGAAAGCACGGCTGATCTGCGCCAGTTCGGTCGGGCCGCTATCATCCAGACGGCGTGTAAGGTCGCCGTCACCATCGGCGATGTGGGACAAGGCGTCGCGCACCAGATGCAGGCTACGCAGTTCGCGCGCGATCAGGAAGGACAGAACGACAGCCGCCGCAATGCCCAGCACCACGGCAGTCATTGCGGACGTCAGCAGCATATCACTCAGGCCGGCGGTTGCTTCGGCCCGGTCCAGCACCAGCGCCAACAGCCAGCCGGTGCCGGGAACGGCGGTGGCAAACAGGATGCCGTCGCGGCCATTCAGCGTGACGGCCGCGCTGCCGCCGGAGGACTCCAGCGTCGCCAGGCCGTCGTGTGACAGGCCTGCGCCCAGCGTATCGACCATCTGCATGGTGCGCTCTTTCTGCGGGTGTGCGATGACGCGGCCTTCGCGGTCGATCAGGAAGGCGTAGCTGCCCGGCGTCGGATGCAGCGCTAGCACCTGCGCCACGACCTTGGCCAGCGAAACGTCGGCAGCCAGCACAGCCTGCGGCGCCGGTTCGGCAAACGTCACCACCAGCTCACCACGTCCCGCGTCCACATACGGCGGTGTAATGACAGGACCGCCTGCCTCGACCGGCTTGCGATACCATGCACGCGTGGTGGGATCGTAGTCCGCAGGCGGCGGCTCATCGCGCGACGACGCGATGCGTTTGTCGGCGTAGCCGATGTAGACGTTATCGAAACCGCCCGCCTGCGCCGCCGCCTTGAGCAAGGACTGCGGTTGCGCCAGCGGAGCCGCGTGGCGCAGCGACGAGACCAGTGAGCGCCGCGCAGCGACCCAGTCGCCTATCGCCGCTGCCTGGCTGGCCGCCAGCTGGCGCGTCTGCGCATTCATCGTCTCCAGCGTACGGTTGCGGGTGGAGGCGTAGTTCGCGGCCGCCACCGCCAGCATCGACAGGACGACAACCGCCACGCACAGACCGATCAGGCGGCCGCGCAATGTAGAAAACATGGGAAATCCTATGGATAAAAAAACGGCCGGCAGAACGCCGGCCGCAAAGCACAGGCTTACTTCTTGGGCGGCATGCCCATCACAGGGCTGCCCAGCACCGAGGTGGACAAGGTGTAGATGCCGTGGTTAGAGAACACCCACACCAGATTGCGGTCCCATTCCACGAAGATGCTGTGCACCGGGTTAGGCAGTGCGCGGATCGACAGGGTCTGGCCGTCGGTGGTCTTGCGGTCCGCATCGATCATCTTCGGCACGAAGTAGGCGGCGATGGTCGGGTTCAGCGGGTCTTTCACGTCAAAGATCTGCATGCCGGCGTTGTAGTACGAATATGGCATGTAGCGCGGGCTCGGCGTACCTGGCTGGATCTGCGCATAACCGCTGCGCTTCGGACCAAAGCTGCCGCGGCGCTGGCAGAAGTCGGTGAATGGCGCTTCCTTCGGCGGCGTTGGCGTTGGCAGCGTGTTCACGATCTTCGGATGCAGAGGATCACGGACATCGATCGAGTAGATCGCCTTCAGCGGCTCATAGCAGTCTTCCGACATCGGATAGCCGCTGTAGTAGACCATGCCGGTCGATTCCACCTTGCTGACGTCGATGTTATCGCCCTCGGTGCCGGTCACGCTGACTGGCATATCGATGTGCGCCACCGCATGCATATTGGCCGGATTCGAAATATCGATCACGTAGAAGCCGAAGCCGCCCATGGCCGCATAGCCGTACTTGCCGCCCTGCTCCACCGGTTTCGGAATGAACAGCGGCATGCGCGCGCCCATCCACGAGGTCTTGTTGCCAGCGCGAGGATTTTTCTTGTATTCCTCTTCCTCGCCCAGTCGCGAACCCGGCGCCCACCAGGTCGACAGGCGCTTTGGATGCGATGGATCGGAGACATCAAACGCCAGCTGCGCACCCGCATACAGATAGGTCTTGTACTCGGTGTTGGCAAAGGTATCGTCAGGCGCACCTGCCACAAACAGGTACTGGCCGCCGTCATATGCCGGCACGTCCTGACAGCCGGAACCCTGCTGCGGCTGATCCTGCGCCGAGTGGTAGGGGTCGAGCGAGGTTTCGGACAGCAGCTTCCAGTCGGTCCACTGCGGGCTGGTCACCTCGTAGATGCGGAAGCCGCGCAGCATCTTGCGTTCGCGCGCTTTCTTGACGTCGTCCGGGTTGGTGTACTTGTTCTGCACCAGGCCATAACGCGAGATCTCGTAGCACTGTACGGCGATCATCTTGTCCAGCTTCTTGTTGTACTTGACGTTGAATGGCCCGAACTGGTGCTCGCCGCCCTTGGTGTTAAAGGTCTTCTGCTGCACCACCTTGACGTCGCGCGGATTGGTGATGTCGAACAGGTTGTACATCCAGGTCTCGTAGTCGTACAGATAGCGGCGGCCATTCAGGTCGAAGCTGGCCTGCCAGCTGTGGCCCGCGCCCGCCACGTAAGGCGAGAAGTTCTCGACCTTGACGTTCTTGAGGTACTGGTTCTGGTCCAGATATGGCAGGCTGCCTTCTACCGGGTGGGCGCCGTAGGCATCCGGCGTCGCGTCCGGGCTCTTGAACTTGCCGGTCTTGGCGTCGTAGCCATACGAACCTGGCGCCGGTACTGGCGGTTCGCCTGGCAGCAGCTCACTCTTCTTTTGCATCGGGCCTGGCGCGTCTGGCGCGTGCAGATTCAGGCCGCTGCGCGGCGCTTGCGCCAGCGCGCTGCTGCTCAACATTGCCGCGCCTACAGCCAGCACCAGCGGGGATACAATCTTGGTCGTTTTTTTCATATCAGTCTCTCAGTGAATCAGAAGGAATGGCGCAGGCCTATCTGGGTTCCGCGTTCCGGGTTGCCGCTGCCGCTGTAGTTGAAGGTCAGCGGATACGGTACTTTAGGGCTTCCCTTGGTCAGCACGCGGCCATAGTTGACATAGGCGTCGGTGCGTTTGGAGAAGCGATAGCTGTAGCCCAGCAGGATGCTCTCGCCGTTGGTCAGATCCTTGCCCACGTCGTCATGACGGCTTACCGCGCTGACGTAGACGCTGTGGGTGGTGTCGATCTTCCAGCGCGCGCCCAGTTGTACATCCCAGCCCTTGGTCTGGAAGCCGACGTATGGCGGATAAGCGTAGTAGCCGTTGTAGGTATGGTAGATGAACGTCGGCTCAAAGCCGCCGAAGCGGTACACCGCAGAGATGTAGTTGTCGCGCGAGGATTCCAGCTTGGGGGTGCTGATGTTCTTGATGTCCTTGCGGTCGGTCACATACCCCAGATACAGCGGGCCGTTGCGGTATTCGACACCCGTGCTGTACACGCGGCCATTATGGTCAGCAGTCTCGTTGCCGGCGGTGGCCATGAAGCGGCCCTTGAAGCCGTTCACCGACGGCGTGGTGTACGACACCGCATTGTTCTCGCGCCACGGCGCGTAGAAGAACACGCTGTTGCTCACGCGGCTGTAGTCACCCGACCAGCCCGGATCGGCATAGCCCACGATCCAGTACGACGGCGTATTCTGGCGGCCCAGGGCCAGCGCGCCCCAGTTGCCTCGAATGCCGACATAGCTTTCGCGCGGGGTTGGACCAACACCGGTATCGGCCGAGAACTGCATCTGGTGCAGGAAGAAGGCCTGGTTGCCATCGCCCAGATCCTCGGTGCCGCTGAACTCCAGGCGCGACTGGCTCAGACCACCGCTGGACACGCGCGTCAGCTTTTCCTTGGTGGTCGCCAGGCTTTCGACGTTGACGTCGATAACCCCGGAAATCACGATGTTATCGGCGGCCGCATGTCCTGCGGCCATGCATGCCAACGCTGCAGTACAAATCCATCCCTTCTGTTTCACTTTCATGTCTCCACTCCCTTTTTAATATTTGAATCATTGTTGTCAAATCTTTTTTATGTGGGGCTTTGCGTGGTGCTGCTGTTTAAGTCAGGTCACCGCCTTCCTGGTCAGGAACTTCTCCTGATTCCATTCGCCGGACGCCATGATCTGGGCCAGCACGTCCACCGTGTGATACACGTCGATATGGCGCACATACAGCGGCGCAAAGCCGAAGCGCAGAATGTCCGGCATGCGGAAGTCGCCCGTGATGCCGCGTGCGATCAGCGCCTGCACAATCGCGTAGCCTTCAGGGTGCGTCAGCGCCACCTGGCTGCCGCGCAGTTCGCGATCGCGTGGCGAACCAATGCCGAAGCCATATTCGCCCAGGCGTTCATCCACAAGGCGGATGAACAGGTCGCACAGGTCCTGGCTCTTGGTGCGCAGCTGCGCCATATCGACGCCGTCGAATACATCCAGCGCCGAATCCAGCGCCAGCATGGACAGCAGTGGCGGCGTGCCGCACTGCATGCGGTTGATGCCTGGCGCCGGCTGATAGTCCTTCACGAATGCGAACGGCTGCGCGTGGCCATGCCAGCCCGATAGCGGCTGGCGCACGTGTTCCTGATGGCGACGCGCGACGTAGACGAAGGCCGGTGCACCAGGGCCACCGTTCAGATATTTGTAGCCGCAGCCGACCGCGAAGTCGGCGTTGCATGCATCCAGCTCCACATGCAGCGCACCAGCGCTGTGCGCCAGATCCCAGATGCACAGCGCACCGGCGGCTTGCGCCTGGCGTGTGATGCCGGCCATGTCGTACACACGGCCGCTGCGATAGTTCACGTGGGTCAGCATCAGCACTGCGACGCTGTCGTCCAGCGCATCGGCGACGGCGGAGGCATCGGATGGCACATAGCGGATCTCGGCGCCAAACAATTCGGCGACGCCTTGGGCGATATACAGGTCGGTCGGGAAGTTGCCTTCTTCGGTCAGGATCACTTTGCGGCCCGGGTTCAGACGCAGTGCCGCTGACAGGGCTTTAAACAGGTTCACGGAAGTGGAATCGCCTACCATCACTTCATCCGCGCTGGCGCCGATCAGTGCTGCGACTTTGGCAGCAACGCGTTGCGGCAGATCGATCCAGCCGGCGTCGTTCCAGGAACGGATCAGGCCTGTGCCCCACTCGCCTGCAATCGCCTGCTGCATGCGTGCCGGCAGATGTGCGGGCATCGCGCCCAGCGAGTTACCGTCCAGGTAAACCTCGCCTTGCGGCAGGGTGAATCGGTCGCGGCAAGCGGCCAGCGGGTCGCGCTGGTCCATGTCGATGCAGTCTTGCTTGGTCAGTCTCATGCTTGTTTTCCTTGATTTACTTGTGTAGCTGAACCCAGTATGCATGGGTGTCGCAATAAGCGAAAATGAATAGTTAGGCTCCAGATATTCCGTTTTCTCATATCCAAAATCGACGGACGAAGCCCTCCCCTGCGGGATCAAAAACCGTTTACAACGGGGGTGATTTAGCGCTTGCGGTACCAGAAGAAGTACATCACGCTCAAGGCCAGCATGAAGGGCAGGCCTGTCATGAGCGTCATCGCAAACTCCTTGGTGAAGGCGGTGGTGACCATGATCGCCAGCATCAGCCCAGCGCCCAGCATCGTCAGCCAGGGGAAGGCCCAGATACGGAACGGCAGCGGCGCATGGCCTTCGCGCGTCCAGCTGCGGCGGAAGAAGTAGTGGGTTACGAAAATCATCATCCACGTGAACATGGCGCCGAACATGGAAATCGCCATCATCAGCATGAAGGAGCCATCGGGGAACAGCACGCTCAGCACCGTGGCCAACGCAATGCCGACGCAGGACAGCATCAGCGCCGCCACCGGCACGCCGCGCTTGCTCAACATGCCGAAGCGCTTGGGCGCCTGCCCTGCACGCGACAGCGAGAACATGGTGCGCGTGGTGATGTACAACTGGCTGTTCATCGACGACAGTGCCGCGACCAGAATCACAAAATTAATCACGCCGGCAGCGCCTGGAATATGCAGCGCCTGCATCGCCATCACGAACGGGCTGTTGCCGCCGCCCGCCGCCGCCCATGGCACGATGGCCAGCATCAGGCCCAGCGTGAGCATGTAGAACACCACCAGGCGCAGCATCGTGGCGCGGAAGGCGCCGGTGATGGCCTGTTGCGGATCGCGCGCTTCGCCTGCCGCCACCGCCACCATCTCGATGCCGAGATAGCTGAAGATGGAGACGATCACGCCCGCCCACATGCCCGAGCTACCGTGGGGGAAGAAGCCGCGGTCGCCCACATAATTCTTGAAGCCGATCGGACTGCCCTCCGGCGCCGCATACACCATGTAGGCACCGAGCAGAATGAACAGCACAATCGCGGCAATCTTGATGGTCGAGAACAGATACTCGACGTTGCCGAAAATGTTCACGCTCATCGCGTTCACCAGGATCAGGCAGGCGGAGAACAAAACGATCCACAACCAGGCCGGCGTGCCGGGAAACCAGTACTGCATGTACAGCGCCACGGCCGTCACCTCGGTACCGACGGCCAGCACGATGGACGACCAGTAGCTGTAGCGTACCGAGAAGCCCGCCCAAGGCCCCACATAGTGCTCGGCGTAAGAACCGAACGAGCCGGAAGTGGGATGGGCTACGGTCATTTCGGCCAGGCAGCCGATCAGCAGCATGGCGATCAGCGCGCCGATGGCGTAACTGACCAGGACACTGGGGCCGGCAAAGCCGATGGCAAACCCGCTGCCGAGGAACAGGCCGGTGCCGACGGCGCCGCCAATGGCAATCATGGACATCTGGCCGCTGGACAGGCCGCGATGCAAGCCCGTCTCCCGTTCCACGATGGCGGAAAAGCCGCTCTTGTTGTGATTCATTTTGTCTCCTGTGATGCTTTTCTTTTAAATGCCGAAGAAGGCTTGCGCATTCCCACTCAACAGTCTTTGCTGTCGTTCGGGTGTGAAATCCGCTTCGCGTATGAGCCGTCCCACTTGCTGTTCGCCGAGCGGGTACGGGTAGTCTGACCCCAGCATCACGCGCTCCTCGCCCATCACATCGACCAGCAGCGATAGCGCACGCTGATCGAAGACCGCCGAGTCGACATAGAAGCGGTCCACATAAGACGATGGTGGATTGGGGCAGTCTTCACGCACAATGTCGCGCTGGTGCCAGGCGTTGTCGACACGTCCCAGCAGGAAGGCGAAACTGCCGCCACCATGGGCAAAGCAGATCTTGAGCGACTTGGGCAGACGCTCGAAGGCGCCGGACATAATCAGCGACAGGATGCCAAGCTGCGTTTCGGCCGGCATCGCCACCAGCCATGGCAGCATCCACTTCTTCATGCGCTGCTCGCCGCCCATCATGTCCCATGGGTGCACCAGCAGCGGGATGCCTTCGTTGGCGCAGTGGGTCAGGAAAGTCAGCAGACCTTCATCATCCAGATCCAGGCTGCCCAGGTGGTTGCCGATCTGGACGCCGAGATGGCCGGTGGCCTTGGCACGGCTGGCTTCACGGCAGGCGGCGTCGATATCCTGCAGCGGCACCTGCGCCAGCGCTTTCAGGCGCGCCGGGTTGTGGGCGCACAGTTCCAGCGCGTAGTCATTCATGCGCTGCGCCCACGGCAAGGCCTGGACGATAGGATAGCGATAGCCAAACATCACCGGCGTTGCCGACATGAGCTGGATATCAACGCCCGAGCGGTCCATCTCCTCGACGCGGCGCGCGGAATCCCACAGCGCCGAATACACAGGGCGGAACGGCTGGTCGCCGGTCATAATCATGCCATGTTCGCTGTCGCGGATTTCCAGCCATGGGGCGCCCTGGGCATCGAGTGCAGCTGCTTCCGCGCGGGTAATCGGCGGGAAGAAGTGCGAGTGGATGTCGATGACCGGGTTGGCTTTCGGCGCGGCGCTCATGCCGCGCTCCCAAGCTTGCCGGGATGGAGCGCATTGCACTGCGGGCAGACGCGCAGCGAGGCGTCGCCGTAGAACCGCTGGAACAGCGGCGGCAAGTCGTCAACGATGCTTTGCAGCTGCACCTCGATGCGGTGCACCAGATGGTTGCACTCCAGGCAGTACCATTCGAACCCGTCGCGCATGCCTTGCGGGCGACGGCGCTCGATCACCAGGCAAAGGCTGTCGGGATCGGGACGCTGCGGAGAATGGCGCACGTGTGGCGCCAACAGGAAGATGTCGCCCTCCTTCAGGTCTAGCCGCTCGACGCGGCCGTTGTCCATGATGTTTAAATGAGCACTACCCTTAAACTGGTAGAAGAATTCTTCCAGCGGATCGTCGTGGTAATCGGTGCGCTGATTCGGGCCGCCGACCACCGTGACGATGAAGTCCGCGTCCTGCCAGATCTGCTGATTGCCCACCGGTGGCTTGAGCAGATGTGCGTGTTCCGCAATCCACTGCTGGAAATTGAACGGCTTGCCAAATTTATACATTATTGTCTCCAGCGTTTATTTTAAAGGGTGCCAGGCGATGGCCTTGATTTCAATGAGCAGATGCGGGTGCGGTAGTTGGTGTACCGCCACAGTGGTGCGGGTCGGCCCGTCGTAATCGAAGTATTCGCCGTACACCTCGTTGTAGCCGCCGAAGTCGTTCATGTTGACCAGGAAGGTGCTGATCTCAACGATGTCCGACAGATCGGCGCCCGCGCTGCGCAGGATGTCGCGGATGTTGTCGATGACGGCGCGGGTCTGCGCACGGATGTCCAGCGAGGTGGTCCCGAGTGCATCCACCTCCACCCCGGCCAGCGTGTTGTCCGGACGGCGCGAGCTGGTGCCGGAGACGAACAGAAAATCGCCGGCACGTTTCAGGTGCGGGAATTTTCCGCGTGGCTGGGCTTTGCCTTCCACCAGTTTTGCTTCGGTCTTCATGCTCATACTCCCGTCAGGAATTCAGCGCGGCCAAGGCCACCGATGTCAACGCTGACATGCAGGCCTGGCTGGAGCGCTTCGGCGGCGGTGGCCGCACCAGCCATAATCAGCGAGCCTGCCGGCAGCACCATGCCGCAAGCGCTGGCCAGTTGCGAAGCCTGCACCACACTGCGCAGCGGATTGCCGAGGATGGCGCCGGTGCTGCCCAGCGCTACAGGGCGGCCGTTGAAGCGCATCGTTACGCCGCGGTTATTCAGCTGCGCCAGGTCTGCGCAGAACTCACCGACCACCACCCCGGCCGACGAGCAGTTATCCGCCACCACGTCTTCCAGGTTGAATTTGAAATTGCGGTAGCGCGAATCGATGATCTCCATGGCCGGCGCCACGCCCGCCAGATAATCCGCCGCTTCCAGCAACGTCAAGGGGCGATCGATGGCGCGGCTGGTGAGGAAGCACAGCTCCGGCTCGACACGCGGATGGATGAAATCAGCGAGGTTGACCACGCCGCCCTCTTCGTACAGCATGGCGTCCGTCAGCAGGCCCCAGATCAGGCTATCGACGCCCATCTGTATCATCTTGGCGCGGCTGGTGAAGCCCAGCTTTACGCCAACCGGCTTCTCGCCCCGTGCGTGGCGTAGCGCGATGGATGCGTGCTGGATGGCGTAAGCCTGATCCAGGCTGTAGCCGTGCTGTGGCGCCAGCGGATCGATCTCCACATGCTCGCGCGCCGCGCTGTCCAGCTGCTGCGCCAGCGCCGCGATATCGACGGTCGGCATGTGCGCCACATCCGTCAGGTGCCACGATCCGGCGCTCATGCTGCCTCCTTTGCACGGCGTTGCTGCACCAGGTCCAGCGCGACATCGACAATCATGTCTTCCTGACCGCCCACCATGCGGCGGCGGCCCAGCTCCACCAGGATATCGACCGTGGCAATGCCGTAGCGCGACGATGCCGCCTCCGCGTGCCGCAGGAAGCTCGAATACACGCCCGCATACCCCAGCGCCAGCGTCTCGCGGTCCACACGCACCGGACGGTCCTGCAATGGCCGCACCAGTTCATCGGCGGCGTTCATTAGCGTGAACAGGTCGGTGCCGTGCTGCCAGCCCAGACGATCGACAGCAGCGATGAACACCTCCAGCGGCGCATTGCCCGCCCCGGCGCCCATGCCGGCCAGCGAAGCGTCCACACGATCGCAGCCATTTTCAACGGCAACGATGGAGTTGGCCACACCCAGCGACAGGTTGTGGTGCGCGTGCATGCCGGTCTGCGTTTCAGGGTTCAGCACATCCTTGAACGCCTGGAAGCGCGCGGCCACGTCACGCATCGACAGCGCACCGCCCGAATCGACCACATACACACATTCCGCGCCGTAGGACTCCATAAGTTTGGCCTGCTGCGCCAGCGCTTGCGGCGTCGTCATGTGCGACATCATCAGGAAGCCAACCGTGTCCATGCCCAGCTTGCGCGCATGCTCGATGTGCTGGCGCGAGATGTCCGCTTCGGTGCAATGCGTGGCAATACGCACCGTGCGTGCGCCCGCCTTGTAAGCCGCATCCAGATCGTGCACAGTGCCGATGCCCGGCAACAGCAGCGTGGCGATGCGCGAGTGCGTCAGCACGTCGGCCACGGCTTCGATCCATTCCAGATCGGTATGCGCGCCAAAGCCGTAATTGAAACTGGAGCCACGCAGGCCATCGCCGTGCGCGACTTCGATGCTGTCCACCTTGGCCGCATCCAGCGCGCGGGCAATGGCCACTGCCTGCTCCAGCGAGTACTGGTGCCGGATGGCGTGCATGCCGTCACGCAGGGTGACGTCAGACACATAAATTTTTTTGCTCATGGCGTGTTCCTTATTTTGCCAGCGCGCTGGCGGCGATTTGTTCAGCCGTGGCCAGCGCGGCCGACGTCATGATGTCCAGGTTGCCCGCATAGGCAGGCAGGTAATGGGCCGCGCCTTCCACTTCAATGAAGATGGAGACTTTGAGGCCATGCACCTTGCCCAGGCCCGGAATGTTGATCGGACGCTCCGCAGGAATACGCTCAAACTGCACCTGCTGCTTCAGGCGATAACCCGGCACGTAGGCGCTGACTTTGGCCGCCATCTCTTCAACGGATGCACGGATCTCATCCTCATTGGCACTTTCCTCGGCCAGGCAGAACACCGTGTCGCGCATCATCAGCGGCGGTTCGGCCGGATTCAGTACGATAATGGCCTTGCCCTGCGCCGCACCGCCTACGCTGACAATTGCCTGCGAAGTCGTTTCGGTGAATTCATCAATGTTGGCGCGCGTTCCCGGGCCCGCGGACTTGCTGGCGATGGACGCGACGATCTCCGCGTAATGCACCTTGGCGATGCGCGATACAGCACGCACCATCGGAATCGTGGCCTGCCCACCGCAGGTCACCATGTTCAGGTTGGGTTCATTCAGGTGCTCATCCAGATTCACCACCGGCACCACGTAGGGGCCGATAGCAGCCGGCGTCAGGTCGATCACGCGCACGCCGTGCCATTGCAGCAGGCGGTTATGCTCCGCATGCGCGCCTGCCGATGTGGCGTCAAATGCCAGGCGGATCTGCTTGAAGTTCGGCAGCGCCGCCAGTCCTTGCACACCTTCATGCGTGGTTGGCACACCCAGACGGGCGGCACGCGCCAGGCCATCCGAATTCGGATCGATGCCCACCATCGCCCCCATCTTCAGGTGACGCGAATTGCGCAGTACCTTGATCATCAGATCGGTACCGATATTGCCGGAGCCGATGATGGCGACCTCCCAGCGATCTTGTTCTTTGTCTTGCATGGAATCTCCCTTGTTTTATCAGGCGCTGAAGGCGGCACGCACACTGCCCAGGCCTTCGATGCTCGCTTCGAATACATCACCGGGACGGGCCACGGCCATCGGCCCAAGTGCGCCGGTCAGCACGATGTCGCCGGCTTGCAATGGGCTGCCGAGACGCGCCATGGTGTCGGCCAGCCAGACAGCCGCGCGCAGCGGATTACCGAGACAGGCCGCACCCGCACCAACCGATACCTGTTCGCCGCGCTTCTCCATCACCATGCCGCAACCCATCACGTCAAACTCGGACAGCTTGACGGGACGCGAGCCCAGTACAAACAAGCCGCTCGACGCGTTGTCGGCAATGGTGTCCGCCAGGCGGATATCCCAGTTGGCGATGCGGCTGCCGACGATCTCTATGGACGGCAGCGCATAGGCGGTGGCGCGCAGGATGTCGGCGACGGTGTTCTGTTCATGCGGCAGTGAACGCTCCAGCACCAGCGCGATCTCCGCTTCCACCTTCGGTTGCAGCACGCGGCCCGGCGCGACTTCTTCGCCATCGCACAGGCACATATCGGCAAACAGCATGCCGAAGTCCGGCTGGTCCACGCCAAGCTGTTTTTGCACCGCGACCGAAGTCAGGCCGATTTTGCGGCCGACGGCGCGGCGGCCACGTACCAGCCAGCGGTCGGTATTGATCTTCTGGACCGCGTAGGCGCGTTCGATGTCGGTAGCGCCAATCAGGTCGCGTACCGGCGCGCATGGTTCGCCGCGCTGGTGCGCTTCCCAGATCAGGTCAGCGGCTTGCTGTACTTGCATATTCATGGACGGCGCTCCTGCACAAAGGTGAATTCGATTTCCACACTGGCGCCCAGCGGCAGCGCACTGACGCCGATGCTGGTACGGGCTGGTGGCGTGACATCCGGCGTGAACACGGCTTCCCATGCGGCGTTGATTTCGCCGAACAAGTCCATGCGCGTGGTGTAGATACGGGCGATCAGCAACTGGTCCAGCGTGACGCCGTAATCCGGCAAGGCACGCTGCAGGATGGCGAGGATGAAGGCCGCTTCGGCGCCAGGGCCGCCGGCCATCAGCACGCCGGTGCCGGGGTCGAGCGCAATCATGCCGGACAGCTGCACCGTGTCGCCGATATGCACGCATGGGCTGTAGCGGAAGCGCGGCGCAGCGACCGCCGGGGACTGTATCGTTTGGCGTTGCATGCGATCTCCTTACAGTTTGATGCAGATGTTGGCGACGTCGGAATAGAAGTCGAGCGAATAGCGGCCGCCTTCACGTCCAAGGCCGGACAGCTTGACGCCGCCAAATGGGGTGCGCAGGTCGCGCAGATACCAGGTGTTGACCCAGACCAGCCCCACATGGATGCGGCGCGCAACGCGATGCGCGCGTGACAGGTTGGTGGTCCACAGCGCGCAGGCCAGGCCATACTTGCTGTCGTTGACACGGGCGATGATCTCCTCTTCATCGTCAAACGACGCGATATGGCATACCGGGCCGAAGATCTCTTCCGTATTGCAGCGCGCGTTATCTGGCAGGCCAGTCCACACGGTCGGTTGGACGTACGCGCCTTCGTCGCGCGCATCGCCAAATACCGGCACGCCGCCGCCAGCGACCACCGTCGCGCCCTCTTCCACTGCCAGGCGGTAGTAGCTCAACACCTTGTCGCGGTGGCCGTGCGAGATCAGCGGCCCCATATCCACATCCGCTTCCTCGGGGAAGCCAATGCGCAGCGCCTGTACTTTCTGTTTGATGGCGGCGACGAATTTGTCGTAGATCGAGCGGTGCACGTAGACGCGCTCGGAGCACAGGCATACCTGGCCGGAGTTGGTGAACGAGGAACGCATGACGCCAGCGACAGCCGCGTCAAAGTCCGCATCCGCAAACACCACGGCAGCGTTCTTGCCACCCAGCTCAAACGACACCTCTTTCACACCGTCCGCCACCGCTTTCATGATGGTGCTGCCGGTGCGCGATTCGCCGGTAAAAGTCAGTGCATCGATGCCTGCGCTTTGCGTCAGAAACTGACCAGCGGAATCAGCACCGCGCCCATGCACCAGATTAAAGACGCCCGCTGGCACGCCGGCCTGGCAAATCACTTCCGCCAGCAGCGTCGCGCTGGTCGGCGATTCCTCGGATGGCTTGGCGATGACCGCATTACCGCAAGCCAGCGCTGGCGCCACTTTCCACGTCAGCAGCAGCAGCGGCAGGTTCCACGGCGAGATGATGCCCACCACGCCCAACGGCTTGCGTACCGTGTAATTCAGCGCGCCAGCACCATCGGCGGTCGGCATTTCGAAGGCATCCGAATTGGCGCATGCCGCCAGGTCGGCGAAGGTACGGAAGTTGGTGATGGCACGGGCGATGTCCAGGCTGCGCGCCTGATGGACCGGGCGGCCGGTGTCGGCTACTTCGGCGGCGACGAATTCGTCGAAGCGCGCCTCGATGCCGTCGGCGATTTTATGCAGCATGGCGGAACGCTGCTGCACGCTCATCTTGCCCCAGGGGCCGGACAGCGCGCGGCGCGCGGCTGCCACCGCCGACTCCACGGTAGCGCGGTCGGCTTCGGACACCCGCGACAGCAGGCGGCCATCAACAGGTGCGATGTTATCGAAAGTCGCTGCGCTGGCGACGAATTCGCCACCGATGTAGTGGCGCAGCAGGGCCGGTGATTCTGGTTTCAAGGCTGTCTCCTTATGCTCGGTATGAAATCGAGTATAGGGAGAAGCTGAAATAAAATATAATGAAAAAACCGGACTCAGGTATTCCTGTTTTTTATTACAACTCGCTGGCGGCGAGCGTCAGGCACTCGATGAATTTTGCCGCAGCCGGCGTGCTGGCGCGGTCATCGCGCACCGAATAGCCGATGCGGCCGAAGGCGCCGATATCGCCCAGCTCCAGTATCGTCAGCAACTGCAGTTGCGCAAAGTGCTGCGCCACGGCGCGCGGCATCAGGTTAATCGCCTGCATGGACTGCAGCAGGCCGATATTCGTCAACAGCGATAACGATTCGACCACATTGGATGGCATGGGCAGGCCGGCGTCTGCAAACAGCCGTTCGGCACGCAGGCGCGCGGGCGACTCCATCGTCGGCAGCAACCATGGCCAGTCGAGCAGCTGTTTCAATGCGATTTTGGACTGGCTGGCCAGCGGATGTCCGCGCCAGACCACAGCGCACAGGGCTTCGCTGTACAACTCCGTGTGCCGGAAGCTGTACATGCGGGCCAGCGGCAGGTCTGCTTCCGGCAGGCGGCCTACCACCAGATCCAGCTCACCGGTGGCGAGCGCCGGGAACAGGCGGTCCGTCGGGCCTTCGCGCACTGTCACCAGCACGCCGGGGCGCTCGGCCTTCAGCCTGGCGATGGCGCTCGGCAGCAGCCGCGCCGATGCCGAGATCAGCGTACCAATCACCACATGGCCCGATTCGCCGGAACGGAAGGAATTCAGTTCGTCAGTCAGATAACGCAGTTCGGCGATGACGGCTTTCACGCGGTCGCCCAGCAGGGCCGCATAGCAGGTCGGCACTACGCCGCGGTTGGTGCGCTCAAACAGTTCGACGCCCAGGTCCGCCTCCAGTTCCTGGATCGCCTTGGTGACGGCGGGCTGGGTCAGATTCAGCTCGCGCGCCGCGCGGGCGATGGATTGCGACGCCAGCACGCGGTCAAAGATCAGCAGCGGCTTGAGTTTGATCCGCCGCAGCATGACGTCCACCAGCGGGATGTTGACGCGGGCGCCCTCACCCGGCCGCTCCGCCGGCAGATCGTCGTCATCAGGCAGCATGGGCGTCCTGACGCTCGCGCATTACTTCCAGCACGTGGACGTTGAGACGGTTGGCATGATCGCGCATCGCCAGATACGAACGCTCCGCATCCGAGGCGACGATGGCGTCAACGATGGCAGCATGTTCCTCCTGCGACTTGGCCAGGCGCCGCTCCACGCCGCCCTGCGCAGCGCGGAACTGGTTCAGGCGCAGGCGCAGCTTGTCGATGCTCTCGGCCAGGCTGCGGTTATGCGCGCCGGCGCAGATCAATTGATGGAACTTGGCATTCATCTCCAGGTAGCCTTCTTCGTCGCCCCGCTCGATGCACTCCAGGCTTTGCAGGTGGATCAGTTCCAGTTGTTTTTTCTGCACAGCGCTCATGCGCTCGGCGCTGATGCGGCAGCACAGCGCCTCCAGCTCCCCCATCGCTTCCAGCGTATCGGCCAGTTCATCGATGCTGATGCTGACCACAACGCCGCCTTTGCGCGGGCGCAGTTCGATCAGGCCATTCGAGGCCAGTTCGCGCAGCGCAGCGCGGATGGGTGTGCGCGAGACTTTGAAGCGCTCGCCGATGGCGTTTTCTTCCAGGCTGTCTCCAGGCGCCAGGGTACCGTTGATAATCTCGTCTGCAAGGATGCGATAAAGCCGCATCGAAATGGTTTCCATCGTTTTTGCTCTTATCTACAAAGTTTTGACACTATAAACTATCGCGCGAACAGCTGGTTCAATGCCGCCAGCCCCTTGAATTCCAGTGCATTACCGGATGGATCAAGGAAGAACATGGTGGACTGTTCGCCCGGCTGACCGGCAAAGCGCACGTGCGGCTCGACCACAAAACTGACGCCCGCCGCGCGCACTCTCTCGGCCAGCGCATGCCACTTGGGCATGTCCAGCACGATGCCGAAATGCGGCATCGGCACCTCTTCTCCATCGACCTGCCCGGCCTGCGCAGACACCTGCATGCCAGGCTTGAGATGCAGCGACAGCTGGTGGCCCAGACAATCGAAGTCTACCCAGCGCTCGGTGCTACGGCCCTCCGTAAATCCGAGGACGCCGCCATAGAAGCCTCGCGCCTCGTCCAGATCGCGCACGAAGAAGGCCAGATGAAATGGGTACAGTGCATTCATATGCATTCCTTTCAAAACAGCGACGACAACATCTTGGTCCCCACCACCAATAGCAGCAGCGCAAACAGCTTTTTCAGTTTCGCGACCGGCAGCGCATGTGCCCAGCGCGCGCCCAGCGGTGCGGTCAACACGCTGACACCCGCCACCGCCACCAACGCAGGCAGATAGACGAAGCCCAGACTGTATTCCGGCAGCCCCGTCACACGCCAGCCGTTGACCACATAGCCGACCGCCCCCGCCAGCGCAATCGGGAAACCCAGAGCGGCCGAGGTACCAATCACCGTGTGCAGCGGCACATTACACCACGTCATAAACGGAACGGACAAGGTGCCGCCGCCAATGCCGACGAAGCTCGATACCACGCCAATCGCACCACCGGAGGCCAGCATGCCACCGCGCTCGGGCAGCTGGCGGCTGGGTTTGGGCTTGATATTCATGAGCATCTGCGCTGCGACAAAGTAGGCGAAAGCCACAAAAATCACTTTCAACAGATTGCTGGACATGTGGGCTGTAAGCCACACACCTGCCAGGGTGCCAAGCACAATGCCAGGTGTGAGCTTGCGCACCACCGCCCAATCGACCGCACCACGCCGATGGTGCGAGCGCAGGCTGGCGACAGACGTGAACAGTATCGACGCCATCGAGGTGCCCAAGGCGAGATGCAGCGTGTACTGGGGTGGGAAATGATGGGCCGCGTACATGAAGGTCAGCACCGGCACGATGACCGTGCCGCCGCCAACACCCAACAGGCCAGCCAGAATCCCGGCGAACGCGCCGAGGCCGAGGTAGAGCAGAATGTCCATATGTGTTCTCTTTAGAGTAGCGTGCAGGCCTGCTCAAAACGCAGGCGCGGGCTGCGTGGGAAGATCCTGGCGTGGTCGCCATGACCGAGGTTGCAGATGAAGTTCACGCGCACGCGCCCATCGGCAAAGAACTCCCGATTCACCGCTTGCGCATCGAAGCCGGAGACGGGACCGCAGTCCAGCCCCAGCGCACGCGCCGCCAGCATCAGGTAAGCGCCTTGCAGGCTGCCGTTGCGAAAAGCGGCCGCCTCGGCCAGCACCTCATTGTTCGCAAACAGCGCGGCGGTTGATGGGTTATGCGGGAACAGCTGCGGCAGATGCTCATGGAAGCGCAAGTCGTAGCCGATGACCGCTACCACTGGCGCATCACGCACCTTGTCCACATTACCGGGGTTGACGGCGGGGAGCAGCCGCGCGCGGGCTTCGGCGGTGCGCAGGAATAGCACGCGCGCAGGACTGCCATTCACACTGGTCGGGCACAGCTTCATGAGGTCATAAATCTGCTCCAGCAGCTCATCGCTTACCGGCGTTGGCAGCCAGCCATTGTGCGAGCGTGCGGTACGAAACAGTAGGTCCAGACCTGCATCGTCGAGCCGGGCGGCGACGCGATCTTCTGCCCGGACGCTCATGCTGCCTCCGGCTTGTACGCGGTTACACTCAACTCCACCACCATATCGGGATGCGGCAACTGCGCCACACCGACCGTCGCACGGGCGGCGCGGCCATTGAAGGACTGAGCGTACACCGCATTGTAGGCATCGAAGTACGCCATGTCCGTCAGATAGCTGGTCACGGTCACGCAATCGTCTAGCGTGGCGCCGGCCTCCGCCAGTGCGGCTCTGACCTTGTCGATCACAACGCGCGTCTGCAGGGCCGCGTCATACGGGCTTGCACCGGCAACGCTGCCATCCGCCTGTCGCGCACTCATGCCGGAGACGTAAATGAAATCCCCTGCCCGGCACCACGCCGGATAACGCCCCAGCGGCGCGATGGCAGCGCTCATGATGCCTCCAGGCCGGGCATGGCGAAACCTGCGGCCGACAACAGCGCCTGCAACTCGCTTTGCTGCTGTTCATTCAACGCCCGTAGCGGCGGACGCTGACGCTGCCACTGCTGGTCATCGCGATAGTGCGCTATCGTCCATTTAAGCGCCGCGATCATTGGGTATTTCTGGATGATCTGGCGTATCGTATCCAGCGAAGCCTGCGCCTTGGCCGCATCCGGCGCGCGCCAGTTTGCGCACATCGCGCTGATTGCGGCAGGATTGATGTTGATGGTGGCAGAGATGCAGCCCGCCGCACCGAGAGGCAAAGCCCGCGACAACAAACTCTCCGACGCGGGGAAAATCGACAGCTGCGGGAAATTGGTCAGCATCGCCTCCAGATTCGCCCAATCGCCAGAACTGTCCTTGACGCCGGCGATCTGCTGCGGGAAGCGCGATGCCAGGCGCTCAATCAAATTCAGCGAAATCGGCACGCCGGAGAAAGCCGGTATGTGATACAGGAATACCCGCAGGTTGTCCATGGCCACGCGCTCAATCACTTCCGTGTAGTAGTCGAAAAGGCCATCGTCCGAAACGCCTTTGTAGAAAAACGGCGGCAGCATCAGCACACCTGCGCAGCCATGCAAGGTCGCCTGATGGCTCAGTTCCACCGTATCCGGCAGCGCACAGCAGCCGGTGCCGGGTAAAATCCGGCTAGCATCCAGGCCCTGGCCGATCAAGTGATCGAGCAGCATCACGCGCTCGCTGACGGTCAGCGAATTGGCTTCGCTGTTGGTTCCAAAAACTGCCAGCCCTGCCCCCTGTTGCTGCAACCAGTGGCAATGCGTGGCAAAGCGTTCAAGGTCAGGACTCAGATCCGGCTTGAATGGCGTAACGGCGGGCGCAAACGCCCCTGTCAATCGGGTTGACATCATGTGTGTCTCCAATGCGTTGTTAAGTGGGTCGCGTGCTGTCCAGGAAGTCGATCAACGCAGGGCCAAAGCAACGGTCCTGCGTGCCCAGATGCGCAACGACGGATGTGTGGTTATGGCCCGGCACACGCAGCAAGGTGCACGCTGCGGCGGCGGCCTGCGCACGGTCATGAAATTCTTCGCCATAGGTGTCGAGATAAGGATTCTCAAATTCCGCAATCGCCACCAGCGCCGGTACGTCCAGGCGCGCGGTGTGCGTGCAAGGTGAAAGCGTCTCATAGCGCGAGGCGTCGTCGCCCCAGTAGGCACGCACACCGGCCGCATTGGGATTGCCTGGCAAGACGTCCGCCCGCAAGCGTGCGCTAATCAGCACAAGTCCAGACAGCCCGCTCTCCGGGCCGGCCACGTCGCTTCCGTCGCTTCTGCCACTGCCGACGCGCCGCGCGGCTTCAAGTGCCGGGTCAAGCACGTAGGACGCGGCGTGCGCGCCACCTGCCGAATGCCCGACCAGCACGATGTGCCGGGGATTCCCGCCAAACCGGCCGGCATTCGCGCGCAACCACGCCAGGGCCAGCGCAACATCCTCACTGCCCGCCGGATAAGCCGCCTCCGGCGCCAGCCGGTACTCCAGATTCACCGCCACATATCCCTGCTGCGCGATGTAGCGCGTCACATTGCTGTAGATCTCAGCATTGCTATTCATATTCCCGCGCATGAAGGCGCCACCGTGCACGAACACCACCACCGGCGAAGGCGGCGCCCCCTGCGCATCATCCAGCCGATAGATGTCCAGGCACTGGCGCGGATGGTCGCCATACGCCAAAGCGGCATCCACCCGCACGCCATCCTTGCTGGCTGCCGCATGATGTGGCGTATAAATCGCCACCACCTGCTCGCGATGGCGGTTGATGTCCTCCGCCCAGCGCGGCCCCATCGCCAGCAAAGCCTCGCGTTCGGCGTCGGACAAGCCCACAAACGGCGGCGCCCACGAACGGAACGAAGCACCCATCAATAGACTCCCATGATCTGGCTGATCTGCGCGATGTACTCGCCGTATCGCGGATTGCCCTTGATATTCTCCGGCCGCCGCGGACGCGGCAAATCAATCGCAATATCATGAATCACACGTCCCGGACGCGCCGACATCACCAGCACACGGTCGGACAGGAACACGGCTTCCTGTATGCTGTGCGTCACCAGCAGCACGGTCTTCATATGCTCTTGCCAGATGCGCAGCAGCTCCACATTGAGCAGGTCGCGTGTCAGCGCATCCAGCGCGCCAAACGGTTCGTCCATCAGCAGTATCTGCGGGTCCAGCGCGAGAATCTGGCCGATGGACGCACGCTGCCGCATGCCGCCCGAGAGCTGATGCGGGTGACTGTTCTCAAAACCCGACAGGCCCAATGTCCGCGTCAGCTCCCGCACCTTGGGCGCCACCGTGGCAGCGGGCAGCTTGCGCAACTGCGCACCAAGCATCATGTTCTGCTCAACGGTCAGCCAGGGCAGCATATTACTGGTCTGGAAAACCACACCGATATCCGGCGTCGGCCCATGCACGTCGCGATTCGCCACCTGCACCACACCTTCGCTGTGCGGTACCAGGCCCGCAACGATGCGCAGCAAGGTGCTCTTGCCGCAACCACTGGGGCCAAGGATGGAGACAAACTCCCGCTCACGTATCGACAGCGACACATCCTCCAGCGCATTCACCGATTGCTTGCCAGGGAAGCGCTTGACCACATCCGACACGCGTATCGCCAGCTTGGGCGCGGCCGGTTCCGCAATCGCACCCGGCATCACTTTAAGTTGGGCCATCATCACACCGCCTTTCCACGCCACCAGACGGCGCGCGACATAACTTCCACTGCCCAGTACAGCAGGCTGGCCAGCACCGTAATCGTCAGGATCGCTGCAAACATCAGATCCGTCTGCGCATTTGCCGTGGCCAGTGTCATCAGGTGGCCCAGCCCTTTCTCGGAGCCGATGAACTCACCGACGATGGCGCCGATCACCGCCAGCGGCATCGCGATCTTCACGCCATCCACAAAACTCGGCAGCGCAGACGGTAACTGCAAGCGCAGCAAGGTGTCCCAGCGTGACGCACCCAGCGCACGGAAATGCTCCTCCAGGTTCGCCGCAATGCCGGACAAGCCGCCCAATGTCGCAATCACCAGCGGGAAGAAGGCAAACAGGAATGTCGATGCCAGCTTGGAGGAAAAGCCGTAGCCGAACCACACAATCATCAACGGCGCCAGCGCAATCTTCGGCATGCTTTGCAGCGCCGTGATGAGCGGATACAGCGTACGCCGCGCGATGGCACTGAAGTGGATCGCCACGCCCAGCAGCAAGCCGCCTATGACAGCCAGCGCAAATCCCGCCAGCACCTCCAGCAGCGTGACCCAGCTTTCTGCCAGCAGCAGCTCGCGCTCCTCCCAGCCCGCCGCAATCACCTTGCTCAGGGATGGCATCAGATAGCTGCGCACACCGGCCAGCGTGACACCGTATTCCCACACCAGCGCGACCGCGCCCCAGAACAGAATCGCCTCAATCGTGCGTTTCATGCGCGCCTCCGTTCAGTGTTTGCCAGACTTGGCGTCGATCACAGCCTGCGGCGGTGCGACCACAAAGTGCTTGAAGCGGTACTGATCGAAGGAGTCGATATTGCGCTCCCAGACCTGCGGCCGGTAATCGCTGCCTGGCGGGATCTGCGTCATTTCGCAGTAGACCTCAACGTTGTTCCCATCCGGGTCTTTAAACACCAGGAACAGGTTCTCACCCGGACCGTGCTTGCCGATCCCGCGCACGATTTCAATACCATGCTCCTGCAGCACCTTCACCGTGCGGTCAATCTCCGCACGGTCCTCGACCAGATAGGAGAAATGCTCCAGGCCCGGCCGGCCATAATGCGGCAGATCGTTGATGCCTTCTGCATCCTTGGGAATCTGCGACAGCGCCAGGTCGTGGTGGTCTTCGCCAGAACGCAGGAACACCATCTGATCGGAGATCCAGTCCGACACCTGCAAGCCCACCACTTCCGTATAGAAGCGGACCGATTTCTGAATGTCGCGCACCATCAGCACCAGGTGCCCGAGTTTTTTTGGTCGTATTTTTTCCATGCTTGTCTCCAGGTCCGTCTTGTTTTTAGTCGACGAATCGATTGGTATAAATATCGGAAGGTTTAACGCTCGTGGTCACGTTGAACGCCTTGTGTACGAAGTCCACTGTCGACTGCATGCGCTCCTCCTGCATCCAGCCCGGCTTTTTGCCTGTGGCTTCCGGCGCCTGCATCAGCACCGTGGTTTCTTCGATCTGCTGGCGCAGCACCGTGCGGTCGATCAGCTTCTGCTGGCTGGCCACCAGCGCAACGGCTTCCTGCGGATTCTTCGACTGGAACTCATAGCCGCGGTAGGTCGCCTGCATGAAGCGCTTTACCACCTCGGGCTTGGCGGCGATCAGCTTCTCGCTGGTGACAATGCCGTTGCCGTACAAATTGAGGTTGAAGTCGCGGTAGCGCAGTACACCGATCTTCATGTCGTTTTTCTGCGCCATCTTCTCCAGCACCGGCTTGTTGGCGCCTTCCCAGCACTCGGCCAGATCGATGCTGCCGTCCAAAAACGCGGTGTTGATGACGGCAGGATCAAGACGCAGCAGCTTCACGTAATCTGCGGGAAGGCCATTCGCCTGCAGCCATGCCGGAATCACGTTGTGCAGCGGTGACGCCGCACCGCCGCCAATCACCAGCCCTTTCAGATCCGCGATGGTCTTGATCTTGCGGCCCGGTTTATCGACATAGCACAGCGCACCCGGCCAGCGTGTATTGATGGCGCCGACCATTACCGTCTTGCCGCCCTGCGCGCGGTTCAGCATGACGCTGATCGGATCACCGTAGCCGAATTCAAACAGGCCCTGATCGACTTCATTGACGGTACGCTGCCCGCCGTAGCCGCGCGTAACGCTGACGTCCAGGCCCGCTTCGGTGTAATAGCCCTTGGCGACCGCAATGAGCACACCGCTGGTGCTCCCCTGCGGCAGCCAGGCCAGGTTGAAGCGGACTGCGTCCGCGGCCGTCGCAGCTTGTGTCGCCAATGCAGCCAGTGCGATCGACGTCGTCACCGCACGGCGTATGAACCGGTGTGCGCGCTTCATGCCGCCACCACGCGGTTGCGGATGCTGCCGATCTTTTCGATGGAAGCGATCATCTCATCGCCAGGCTTCAGGTAAGTGTCGCGTCCCATGCCGACACCTGCCGGCGTGCCTGTCGCCAGCAGGTCGCCCGGCTTTAGCGTCAACATGCTGGACAGATAAGCGATCTGCTCGGCGATGTTGAAGATCATGGCGTCCGCAGTATCGTTCTGCATCATCTCGCCATTCACGCTGAGTTTCAGTCGCAGGCTTTGCGGCGCTTCGATGCAGCTGCGCGGCACCACCCATGGTCCCATCGGGCCAAAGGTATCGTGGCTCTTGCCGCGGAACCAGTCATGCTTGAACGGATAATCACTGCGTCGGTTAAGGTCGCGCGCGGTGACGTCGTTAAACACGGTATAGCCGGCGATCACCTCGTAAGCCTGCTCCACGCTGACATTGCGGCAGGTCTTGCCGATGATGACGCCCAGCTCCACTTCCCAGTCCAGCTTTTCCGTATTGGCCGGCATGACAACATCGGTTTCGGTCGCGGTGACGCTGGTCTCCGCCTTCATGAAGCAGAACGGCGTGCTCTCCGTGCGCGGCGCCAGCTCCGTGCCCATCTCGCGAGCGTGTTCGTAGAAGTTGGAGGCCGCGCCAAAAATACGGCCCGGCGTGTAGGGGACGCACAAGCGGTACGACTGCGCAGCCAGCGGCGCCACGCGGCCACTGGCCAGCAACGGCGGCAGTGCGCGCGCCATCTGTTCCAGCAGCGCGGCGTTGGTTTCCCAGTTCTGCAAAGCGCCGCCCAGATCCTGCGCCAGACGTGGGCCCCGCTCCCCCAGCGCACCAGCTTCGATCAGCTGCGCCGCGTCATACAGCTTCTGGCCTTCTGCCACCAGCGCCAGCCGCGTACCGCCCTTGCCCAACGTGTGTTCATAACTTGCGATTGCGTGCCACATGCATTCATCTCCTCGTTATTGAATTTGGTATACAGTAGATCTTATCCGTATACATAGCAAGATGAATATGTAAAAATCTTCCTCATCACATCAAAAGGAGACGTTCATGGAGCTACTGCTCTTGATAGAAATGGCCGCGCCGTTCGTCGCGGATTTGCAGTCGCGCTGGCCGCTGGCGCGGCACACGCCGCAGCGCGCCGGCGCGGTTCGCATCGTCATCACCAATGGCTCCACAGGCCTGAGCGCGCAGCAGATGGACGCACTGCCCGCCTTGCAGCTGGTGTGCTGCTATGGCGCGGGATATGAAAACATTGACCTGCAAGCAGCGCAGCAGCGCGGCATCACCGTCACGCACGCACCCGGCGTGAACAACGCCACCGTGGCCGATCATGCGATGGCACTGATGCTGTCCAGCGCACGCGCCCTGCCCTTGCTGGATCGCGCAGTGAAGGCAGGCCAGTGGCTAAGCCATCGCACCGCACGCCCCGCAGTGCATGGCAAATGTCTTGGCATCGTCGGTATGGGGAATATCGGCGCGTTGATCGCAAGCCGTGCGGCAGGCTTTGATATGAAGGTCGCCTACCATGCGCGCCATGCACGGCCGGACATCGCTTACCGTTACGTCGGCGATATGCTGGAATTGGCACGCGATAGTGATTACCTCATCCTCGCCTGTCCTGGCGGCCCGGCCACTCGCCATCTGGTGAACAAAGAAGTGCTGGCCGCGCTTGGCCCGCAAGGCTTCCTGGTCAATATCGCGCGCGGCAGCGTGGTTGACACCACCGCGCTGATCGAAGCACTACAGCAGAAGCGCATTGCCGGCGCGGCGCTCGACGTCATCGAGAATGAGCCGGCGATACCGCCCGAGGCGGCGCAGCTCGATACGCTGATCCTCACGCCACACATCTCGGGCCGCTCGCCGGAGGCACAACAGGCGCAGCATGATGCGCTGCTCTACAACATCCGCGCCTGCCTGGAGGGTCAGCCGCTGCGCCATGTGCTAACGCTTAGTTGATCCCGGTGCGATCAGCCTTCAGGTCCGGATGACGAAGTGCCGGACCTGAAGCGCTGGCCGCTTCCACATCCTTCACCGCCCCGCCCCAGCCATGGTCCGTGAGGTCAATAATGACGCCATTCGGATCGCGGTACTTCACCTCATAGAAGATATTGCCCTTCACCGGCACCTCGCCCATGTAGTACGTACCGCCCGCCGCTTCCGCATCTTTGCGCGCGGCGGCGATGTCGTCCACCCACATGCCGATGTGGTGCAGGCCGACGAAATCCTTGCCGCGCTCCTCGCCCGCCGCGTGGTCGGTCTTGTAGTTCAACAGCGCAATCGACATCACGCCGTCGCTCAGATAAACGCCGCGCGCCAGCGATGAATCGGTCTCGCCGACCTTCTTGAAACCGAAAGCCTGAATATAAAACTCCGCCGTCTTCCAGGGATCGGGAACGGACAAAGCGATGTGTCGAAGCTTGGTGCTCATGGTGCTCTCCATAGTGGTTATAGGACTTGCCTCGCCATTGTACGAAGGTCGGATTTCAATGTATACGCTTTTATTTAAATGTATACATATAAATACAGCCGTTTTATGATGACCTGATAATGACAACAGGAGACGACCATGAAACGCCACTTATCCCCCTTCGCCGCACTCATCCTCAGCCTGCCTGCCTGGGCGGCCAGCGACAATGTCACCATTTACGGCTTTCTGAAAGTCGATGCCGAAACCGTGCAGGCTGCCGGTGTCCGCACGCAGCGAGTATCAAACAACTTGTCGGTGCTGGGCTTTCGCGGGACCGAAGATCTGGGCGGCGGAATGCAGGCCCTGTTCCAGATCGAGATGCCGGTGGCGGTGGATACGGGCGGTGGCGGCGACTTCACGCGCAATACAGCCGTGGGCCTGCGTGGCGGCTTTGGCCAGGTGATGCTGGGGATCTGGGAATCGCCG
This sequence comes from Duganella sp. CY15W, assembly GCF_009857555.1. Classification (NCBI taxonomy): domain Bacteria; kingdom Pseudomonadati; phylum Pseudomonadota; class Betaproteobacteria; order Burkholderiales; family Oxalobacteraceae; genus Duganella; species Duganella sp. CY15W. Next base: position 330,049 of record NZ_WWCQ01000005.1, read on the forward strand.
TACCGCTTTGTGTCCGTGTATGCGATCGATCCTTTCACTGCAGGGATCTTCGCGTCCAATGGCATCATGGGCAATGGCTTTACCACGGCGGCGAATGCCATCGCGCCCGCCTCGTTCGACCGCCGACAGAAAAATCTGCTGCAATACTTCACACCCGAATATCAGGGATGGAATGCCCGCATTGCGATCAGCGCGCGCGAGGAAGCCAGCGGCGGCAGCAATCCCGTTATGGCCTCAGGGCTGGTCACTTACGAGAACGGCCCGCTGTACCTGGCCTACGGCGTCGAACAGCACAAGGACTACTTCGCCGCCGGCACCACCGACATCGGCCACAAGATTGGCGCCGCCTACAGCATCGGCAACACGCGCCTGCGCGCAGCGTGGGAGTACCTGCGCTACGAGCCGACTGCCACCACCCATCTGCGCCGCAACGCGATGCAACTGGCAGCCACACATACCAGCGGACGCCATATCCTGCGGGCTTCTGCGACCAAGGCGTTTAACGCACGCGGTAACGCGACCGTCAGCGTCGGCGGCATCGTACGCCCTGGCGAGGATTCAGGCGCCATGCAATATACAGTGGGCTATAGCTACACCTTATCCAAGCGCAGCGAGCTGTGGACTGCATACACGCGCGTGCGCAACGAGCGCAACGCCGCCTATAACCTGTCGGCCAATCCGGTTGCAGGCTTATCGGCGGGGCAGGATCCGTCAGGGCTAGGCCTCGGTATCCTGCACAAATTCTGACACCAACCGGCGCTTGAGCTGCCATCCTGAATTAGTACAGCTAAAACGAAAAAGCCTCCCGCAGTGGGAGGCTTTTTCGTTTGTTCTGGCGGAGACGGTGGGATTCGAACCCACGATACAGGTATAAGCCGTATGCATCCTTAGCAGGGATGTGCCTTCGGCCACTCGGCCACGTCTCCTAGTCGATTGCTCAACTATGTCGTTTCTATAAGGATAGAAGCGACGTCCGTTATAGTATAGATCGGAGTTCGTTTGGTCAAGGGATGTGTCTCGGTGACGTTCGGTCCAGACAAACAAAAAAGCCTCCACAGGGGAGGCTTTTTTGTTTGTTCTGGCGGAGACGGTGGGATTCGAACCCACGATACAGGTATAAGCCGTATGCATCCTTAGCAGGGATGTGCCTTCGGCCACTCGGCCACGTCTCCTAGTCGATTACTCAACTATGTCTTTTCTACCAAACTGCGCTAGAGCAGACGACCGTCATAGTATAGACCGTGACCCGTTTGGTCAAGGCAACCAGGACGGTTTTTAAAAAAATTTATGCTTTTTCCAGTTCGAACGCTTTGTGCAGCGCGCGCACGGCCAGCTCCATGTATTTCTCGTCGATCAGCACGGAAATTTTGATTTCCGAGGTCGAGATCATCATGATGTTGATGCCCTCTTCCGACAGCGTACGGAACATCTGCGAAGCCACGCCCACGTGCGAACGCATGCCTACGCCCACTACCGAGATTTTCGATACTTTGGCATCGCCGGTGACGCTTGCCGCGCCCAGCGCTTCCTTGGTGCTGTTCAGCACATCCACAGCGCGCTGGTAGTCGTTGCGCGAGACGGTGAAGGTGAAGTCGGTTTTGCCATCGACCGACTGGTTCTGGATAATCATGTCGACTTCGATGTTGGCATCGGCCACCGGTCCCAGGATGTGGTAGGCCACGCCTGGACGGTCTGGCACGCCCAGCACGGTGATTTTGGCTTCATCGCGGTTGAACGCGATACCGGAGATGACTGCTTGTTCCATGTGTGTATCTTCCTCAAACGAGATCAGGGTGCCGGAGTTGGCTTCTTCTTCGATGTCCAGCATCGGGTCGGTCAGCGACGACAGGACGCGGGTCGGCACGCGGTAGTTACCGGCGAATTCGACCGAACGGGTCTGCAGCACTTTCGAGCCCAGCGACGCCAGTTCCAGCATTTCTTCAAAGGTGATGGCTTTCAGGCGGCGTGCTTCCGATACCACGCGCGGGTCGGTCGTATAGACGCCGTCTACGTCGGTGAAAATCAGGCATTCGTCGGCCTTCATGGCGGCAGCAATTGCTACCGCCGAGGTGTCCGAACCGCCACGGCCCAGCGTGGCGATATTGCCGTCGTCGTCCACGCCCTGGAAGCCGGTGATGATGACGATTTTGCCTTCGTCCAGATCGCGATTGACCTTTTCGTTGTCGATCGACTGGATACGGGCTTTGGTGAATGCGGAATCGGTTTTAATCGCGACTTGCCAGCCGGCGTAGGAAATCGCCTTCTTGCCGATAGCTTGCAGCGCCATCGACAGCAGGCCGACGGAGACTTGTTCGCCGGTCGACGCCACCATGTCCAGCTCGCGTGGATCTGGTTGGGCCTGAACTTCCTTGGCCAAGGCAATCAGGCGGTTGGTCTCGCCCGACATTGCCGACGGGACCACCACGATGCGGTGCCCGGCGTCATGCCACTTGGCGACACGCCGCGCGACGTTCTTGATACGGTCCGTCGAACCCATCGACGTACCGCCGTATTTGTGCACGATTAAAGCCATAACAGTGAGTTTTCCGCTCAAATAAAGGTAAATGGAACCCTTAACTCTACATGCCGCACTGCAAAATAACAAGTCAAAAAGCTCATAAACTCATACCGAATAGACATATCTACATACAAAATTCGGCAGATACGGCCTGATGTCTATACAGCTTGCCAACGCAGCGCGATGCGCTCCGCTCCGCTGCTGACGTTATGGCAATCCATGCCGATGCCGGCCGCGAACAGCAAGTGGCCTGGTGTCTTGACCACAGGCAGACGGCCACGTTCCCACGCCGGGATATTCAACGCCTGATAGTGGTATTTGAGCGGGCGCGTGGAGCGGTTCGGCGCCGGCTTGAGGCGTTCGCCGCCACGGCGGAATTCGATCACAAGTTTTTGCGCACGCAGCCAGCCGGCATCCAGCCCTTCGTCGGATGGCTCAAAATACAACACGCCGCCGTAGGCTGGGAAGGCGATTTCGCTTTCGCCGTTCCAGCTGAAGCCGGTGCCGGGCTTGTCGTCGAACTGGTCTTCGCGCATGCCTGCCAGGTCGTCCAGCTTGGGCGTCAGGTGCAGGCGGTCGCGGTAGCGGCGCACGTGGCATTCTGGATGCGTGACCAGCAGTTGCGCGTCGTACTTGGCTTCCAGCAGCTGGGTCAGCATTTCCGACAGCCAGGCGGTGCTTGGCATGCTCAGGCCGCGCGTGGCGAACCAGTGGCGCAGCAGATTGTAAGCGCGATCCTCGCTCAGGGCGCGCAGTTTGCTGATGTCGAGGCAATCCTCCTCCAGCGTGGCCGCCAGGTCCTGCTCGGCCAGCTCGGCCAGCAGGCGGGTGGCTGATTGCGCGTGCTGGGCGCTGCGGGCAAAGCGCTCCTGGAAGCCGGGGAAGTGCTGTTCCAGCGCCGGCATGACTTTGTGGCGCAGCGCGTTGCGCGCGTAGCGTGGGTCGTCGTTGGACTCGTCATGGATGTGCTGTACACCGCGCTCAGCGACATACGCTTCCAGCTGCTTGCGCGAGGCTTGCAGCAACGGGCGGGCCATGACGAGCTGGTCGTTTTGCAGCAGACTGGCGGCGGTGTTGGCGGCATCCATGCCGGACAGGCCGGCCGGGCCGGAGCCGCGCAGCAGTTGCAGCAGGACGGTTTCGGCCTGGTCGTTGAGATGGTGGGCGGTCAGCAGCAAGGTCACGTCGTGCTCGCGGCACAGCGCGCCGAGCGCGGCGTAGCGGGCTTTGCGCGCGGCGGCTTCGGTGCCGGACTTTTTCTGGTCTTGCAGCTGGATGCGGCGGGCTTCAAAGCTGACGCCAAGCGCGGCGCATTCTTTTTCGCAATGGGCCAGCCAGGTGTCGGCGTTCGGGCTGAGGCCGTGGTGGATGTGGAAGGCGTGCAGCGTGAGGCCGTTGGCCTGGGCGTAGGCGTGGGCCAGGTGCAGCAGTGCCGACGAGTCCAGGCCGCCGCTCAGTGCGACGGCAATGCGCGATGTGGACGCGGCGCCCTGACCTGCGCCGGCGGCAGCAACGGCGTGTTCAAAGGTGGACGTGAGGGTGGGCTTTTGCTGCTTCAAGGTACGGCTCCAAAATGCAAACCGGGAGCAGCGCATGCGCGGGCTCCCGGCGGGTGTGTATGGGTGCCCGCTTGCGCGGGAATCCCATTTACTCTTGTGGCGTGGTTTCTTTGAACTTGCCGTAGCTCATCAGCTTTTCGTGACGGGCTTCCAGCAGGTCCTTGGTTTTCATGCCGTGGAACTGACGCAGCGAGTCGGCCAGCGCGCGTTTCAGCAGCGTCGCCATCTGTTTCGGATCGCGGTGCGCGCCGCCCAGCGGTTCGCTGACGATCTTGTCGATCAGGCCAATCGCTTTCAGACGATGCGCGGTCAGGCCCAGCGCTTCCGCTGCATCCGCAGCACGTTCCGAGGTCTTCCACAGAATCGATGCGCAGCCTTCCGGCGAAATCACCGAATAGGTCGCGTATTGCAGCATGATGACCTGGTCAGCCACGGCAATCGCCAGTGCGCCGCCCGAGCCGCCTTCGCCAATGATGGTGGCGATCAGCGGCACTTTCAGTTCCGCCATCACATACAGGTTGTGGCCGATTGCTTCCGACTGGCCGCGCTCTTCCGCGTCGATGCCCGGGAACGCGCCCGGCGTATCCACAAACGTGAACACCGGAATACCAAACTTCTCGGCCAGCTTCATCAGGCGCATGGCTTTGCGGTAGCCTTCCGGCTTCGGCATGCCGAAGTTGCGCATGGCGCGCTCTTTGGTGTCGCGGCCTTTCTGGTGGCCGATCACCATGCACGCCTGGCCATTGAAACGGGCCAGGCCGCCCACCACCGACAGGTCATCCGCATAGGTGCGGTCGCCGTGCAGTTCGTGGAAGTCGGTAAAGATTTCGTTCACGTAGTCCATGGTGTATGGACGTTGTGGGTGACGCGCGATCTGCGAAACCTGCCATGGCGTCAGCTTGGCGTAGATGTCTTTGGTCAGTTGCTGGCTTTTTTTGGCCAGACGGTCGATCTCCTCAGAGATGTCGACAGCGGAATCGTCCTGGACGAAGCGCAGTTCTTCGATCTTGCCGTCGAGTTCAGCAATCGGTTGCTCAAAATTGAGGAAAGTCGTTTTGGTCATTGTACCTCCGTGTTTATTCTCAGCTGAGGGGGCTGGCGCCTTTTGTAAAGGCGCGCAAAAGTCCCTCGCACAGCGATTAGAGTATCTATTCTACAGCAACCGGATCCAGACTACGCCATAAATACCAGGTCGCTACCGTTCGGTAAGGCTCCCAGTTGGCGGAAACCTCGCGCGCATCGCTGCGCGAGACCGGTTCGCCCGAGAAATAATTCTGGCTGATGCCCTGGATTAAACCGGGGTCGTCCAGCGGTAAAACGTTGGGACGCAGCAGATTAAATATCAAAAACATCTCGGCTGTCCAGCGGCCGATGCCGCGGATCTGCACCAGCTCGGCAATCACCGCTTCATCATCCATCTGGTCCCACTGGGCCGTGTGGACGCGCTTGTTCTTGAAGTGATCCGCCAGGTCGAGGATGTACTCGGTCTTGCGCTTGGACAGGCCGCATGCGGACAGCTGCTCGGCGCCTGCCTTGATGATCTGGGCCGGCGTGCATTTCGGGCTGATGTCCAGCAGCTTCTTCCAGGCCACGTCGGCAACCTTGGCGGTCACCTGCTGGCCGACAATCGAACGCGCCAAGGTGGTAAACGGATCGTGATGGCCGCGCAGGTGCAGGTCGCCAAACTGCGGGATGAGCTTGTTCATGATGCGGTCCCGCTTCATGAGCTCAAGCTTGGCTTCCTCCCAGTATGGCGGCACGCCGCCGACGGCCTCGTTATCCTTGGCAATGACCATAGTTATGCGCGGCGCCAGTTGGTGGTGCCGTCAGGCTTGTCTTCGAGGATGATGCCTTGTGCCAACAGGTCGGCGCGGATCTTGTCGGATTCGGCGAAGTTGCGGGCTTTCTTGGCTTCCGCGCGCTGCACGATGGCAGCGTCGATAGCGGCATCGTCACCGCCCTCGCCACCCACGGCCGCCTGGCGGAATTGCTGCGGCGTGCGCTCCAGCAGGCCAATCACGCCGGCCAGTGCTTTCAGCTGGCGCGCGGCGACCGGTGATTTCGATTTGTTGACTTCGGTCGCCAGCTCGAACAGCGCAGCCACCGCCAGCGGCGTGTTGAAGTCGTCGTCCATCGCTTCGGCAAAGCGGGCGGCGTTTTCTTCTTTCCAGTCCAGCGGCTGGCCGTCGCCTTCCACGCCATCCAGCGCGGTGTACAGGCGGGTCAGCGCGCCGCGGGCGTCGTCCAGGTGCGCGTCCGAGTAGTTCAGCGGGCTGCGGTAGTGGGCGCGCAGGATGAAGAAGCGCACCACTTCGGCGTCATACTTTTTCAGCACATCGCGGATGGTGAAGAAATTGCCCAGCGATTTGGACATCTTCTCGTTATCCACGCGCACAAAGCCGTTGTGCACCCAGTAGTTGACCATCTGATGGCCGAACGCGCCTTCCGACTGGGCGATTTCGTTCTCGTGGTGCGGGAACTGCAGGTCAGCGCCGCCGCCATGGATGTCGAAGTGTTCGCCGAGCAGCGCCGAGCACATGGCCGAGCACTCGATGTGCCAGCCCGGACGGCCCTTGCCCCACTTGGAATCCCACTTCACTTCTTCCGGTTCGGATTCCTTGGATGCCTTCCACAGCACGAAGTCGAGCGGATCGCGCTTGCCGGTGTTGACGTCAACGCGCTCGCCGGCGCGCAGGTCGTCCAGCGACTTGCCCGACAGCTTGCCGTAGCCTTCAAAATTGCGCACCGCGTAATTGACGTCGCCGTCCTCGCCCTTGTAGGCCAGATCCTTGGCTTCCAGTGTTTCGATCAGTGCCAGCATTTGCGGCACATATTCGGTGGCGCGCGGCACCAGCGTCGGCGGCAGGATGCCCAGCGCGGTGGTGTCTTCGTCCATGTATCGGGTAAAACGCGTGGTCAGCTGCGAGATGGTCTCGCCATTTTCCACCGCGCGCTTGATGATCTTGTCGTCGATGTCCGTGATGTTGCGCGCGTACGTGACGTCATAGCCTGACGCCAGCAGCCAGCGGTACATCACGTCGAACGCCATCATCATGCGTGCATGGCCGATGTGGCAGTAGTCGTAAATGGTCATGCCGCATACATACATGCGGACTTTGCCCGGTTCGATAGGTACGAATGTCTGCTTGTCACGCGCCAGCGTGTTGTAAATCTTTAAATTGCTCATCGGACTCTTGCGTTTTACTGGGGCGCCATAGGCAATACGATGACCTGGCGCGTCATCCAAGACGGCTGCGCACCTGCGTTCATCGTTAGCCTGGGGAACCCCGGGGAATGTTCTTGTTTCTACGTTCTAAGGGGTAGAATGGAACAAGTATAGCATTGATAAAAACAGCATAGGCCTCATCTGCAAGCGGATTTTGCCTATCTAACACTAACCAGAGGAAGCTCGATGCACCAAAAATTGATGACCGTCTTCGCTGGTCTGGCCCTGTCCGGCGCTGTGCTGGCCGCGCCGCCAGCCGCCAAAACCACTGAGAATACGCCAACGCCGCAGGTGGAACTGAAAACCACCATGGGCGATATCGTGGTGGAACTGGACCGCGAGAAGGCGCCCAAGTCGGTCGACAATTTTCTGGGCTATGTGAAGTCCGGCTTCTACAAGGGCACGATTTTCCACCGCGTCATTGACGGCTTCATGATCCAGGGCGGCGGCTACGACGAAAAACTCAAGAGCAAGCCGACCAGCAAGCCGGTGCCGATCGAGTCCAAAAATGGCCTGAGCAACGCCAAATACTCGCTGGCCATGGCACGCATGGGCGATCCCAACTCGGCCACCTCGCAGTGGTTCATCAACGTCGAAGACAATACGCCGCTGGATTATCCGGGGCCGGATGGCTCCGGTGGCTACACCGTGTTCGGCAAAGTGGTCAAAGGCTACGAGGTTGTGGACAAGATCAAGGGCGTGCTGGTGGACGACAAAGGCATCTTCCAGAACATCCCTGTCATCCCGATCACCGTGAAGTCGGCGACGATTTTGAAGACAGCGATCCCGCCAAAACAGTAAAATAGCGGCCTTGCCGTATTTTTTAACCATTCAGGATAACAAAATGACCAAAGTAATCATCAAAACCAACCTGGGCACCATGACCGCAGAACTGGATGCAGAAAAAGCACCTAAATCGGTCGCCAACTTCCTGGCTTACATGGAAGCCGGTCATTACAACAACACCATCTTCCACCGCGTGATCGATGGTTTCATGATCCAGGGCGGCGGTTTCGAGCCAGGCATGAAGCAAAAGCCGGCTGACACCACCGTGGAAAACGAAGCCAAGAACGGCCTCAAGAACGACACCTACACCCTGGCCATGGCGCGCACCTCGGCACCGCACTCGGCGTCGGCACAGTTCTTCATCAACGTCAAAAACAACTCCTTCCTGGACTACCCAGGCCAGGACGGCTGGGGCTATGCTGTGTTCGGTAAAATCGTTGACGGCACCGACGTGGTCGAGACCATCAAAAAAGTCAAAACCACCCGCAGCGGCATGTTTGCTGACGTGCCGTCGGAAGACGTCATCATCGAAAGCATCGAACTGGCTGCTTGATTGATATGAGTGAAGTCTGCGCGCTGTTCATCTCCGATCTGCATTTGCAGCCTGCGCATCCCGCGACCAGTGCGGCGTTTTTCGACTTTCTGGAGCGGCATGCGCGGCACGCGCAGCAACTGTATCTGCTTGGCGACCTGTTCGAGTACTGGGCCGGCGATGACGACATCGACGATCCATTCCACGCGCAGGTCGTGGCGGCGCTGCGCGCCGTCAGCGATGCCGGTGTGGCGGTCTACTGGATCGCCGGCAACCGCGATTTCCTGGTCGGCGCCCGGTTTGCCGAAGCGGCCAGTCTGACGCTGCTGCCGGAAACCTGGGGCGCAGATATCGGCGGCCAGCGCGTTGTCGTACTGCACGGCGACGCCCAGTGCACGCAAGACACCAAGTACATGGAATTCCGCGCCATGGTGCGGCAACCCGCATGGCAGGCGCAATTCACCGCCATGCCGCTGGCGCAGCGCAAGGCCATCATCGCTGGCCTGCGCGCCGACAGCCGCAAGGAGCAAAGCGGCAAATCTTACGAGATCATGGACGTGACGCCGCAGGCGATTCTGGACGTGTTCGAACAAACCGGCACCGACGTCATGATCCACGGTCACACGCACCGCCCTGCCTTGCACCACATCGACGGCAAGCGCCGCTACGTGCTGCCGGACTGGGAACCGGATGCCACCCCGGCGCGCGGCGGCTGGATCGCCGTTGCAGCAGATGGTGTGATCACGCGCCACGATCTGACTGGCGCGGTCATCGCCTCATGAAGCCGGCGCTGCCGCTTGCAGGCTTGTGCGCCGCATTCGCGTGCGCGGCAGCCTGGCCGGCAACGCCGCAAATCACCGTCGCCTGGCGCGACAAACCACCTTACCACTACATCGAGAATGGCGTCGCCAAAGGCTTCCTGCTGGAGCGCGCACGCGAAGTATTCGCCGCAGCGGGCCTGCCGGCACGCTTCATCAACGAGCCGCAGAAGCGCATCTGGGCCAATTTCCAGCATGGCAGCACCAACTACTGTTCGATCAGCTGGTATCGCCTGCCCGAACGTGAAGCCCTCGCCCAATACAGCAATCCATTTCATGAAGACCTGCCGCACACCGTGCTGATCGCGCCCGGCATGGTCGAACGGGTACAGGCGCACGCCACGCTGGAAGCGCTGCTGACCGATCCTACGCTGACGCTGGGGGTGATTGAAGGCGTGTCTTACGGCCCGGTGCTGGACCAGATGATCCGGTCCGGCAAGAACAAGCTAATGAGCCGCACCGTGGAAACCACGCAGATGATGCGTATGCTGACGGTGGGCCGCGCATCCTATATGTTCGTTGACCGCGAGGACTGGGAGTTTTTCCGGCAGAAGGAGCCGTCGGCGCAAAAGCTGGTGCGCTACGACCTGCCGAATATGCCGGTCGGCATGCGGCGGCATGTGGTGTGCAGCCGCGACGTGCCGCAGGAAACCATGAACAAGCTGAATCAGGCGATTGCTGCAACCGGCGGCATGCTCAACCCCGGTCACAGCAAGCCCGCGAAATAATCAGCGGCTGATGGTGGCCATTGCCGCGTTCAAGCGGCGCACCAGCGGCTGGTTCAGATCCCGCGTATGGCGCGCCCAGCGATCCATGGTGTGCTTCAACTCCGCGTACAGCTGATGGGCCTTGCCGGCATCACCCTGGCCTGCCGCCCAGATCGCACACTCCGCCTGCACCTCAAAACTGTTGTAATGACTCAGTGCATAGTCAAACTCGGCACCGGCCTCATCATGACGGCCGGCGGCGGCATAGGCTTGCGCCAGCAACAGCGACACCTGCCCCGCACGGAATTTGGCATCGCTGCTGCGGATGGTTTGCAGGTGGGCGACCGCCGCCGCCGCACGGCCACTGGCCAGCGTGGCCTGGGCGGCGCCGAAGCGGATTTCCAGGTCACCCGAGAACGGGCCATTTAGACAGGCTTCATACGTCGAAGCCGCCTCTTCCGCATTCCCCGCTGCCAGCAAGGCGGCGGCCAGACGCATCTGGTTCTGCGCGGTCGGCGTGAAATCGTAAGCCTGGCGCGCCTCGCGCAGATCGCGGCCCGGATCCAGGGTCTTGGCGGCCACCGTAACCGCCTTGCGGGCGCCGTGCTGCAATTTCGAATTTGGCAGGTAGATCGCGAAGAAATACACAATGCTGCCCAACCCTGGGAATAAGAACAAAATCATCACCCAGTACAACTGCTGCCCGCTACGGATCGCATGGATGGCAAAGAAGATCGCCACCAGCACATGCAACCCGACACCGAAAATATACATAAGCCGCCTCTACAATTTTAAACAATGTTGTAGATTGTAGAAGTTCTGGCGCTGCATCACAAGGCGACGACGGGTGCAGGCTGACGCAGGTAGGCGGCGGCATAGCGTGCCAGGCGGCCGATGAACACACCGTTGAACAGGCCGTACAAGGCAGTCACGACCAGCGAGCCGGCAACGCTGTGGATGATCTCGGGGTGCATCACCGACATCACGCCCACGGTGTACTTGGTCACGAAGATGGCGACCATCAGCATCAGTGGCGCCCAGCTGCCGCGCTGCATCACCGTACCGGCAGCGCGGTTGACGCTAACTTCGCCCTTGCTCATGCTCCACACCAGCAGCATCGCCACACCGGCGCCGGCGGCCCAGGCAGCCCACACCGCATCGCCCAGTACACCGTGGCTGTTAATGCTGGTCAGTGTCAGGCCCAGCATCACGCACGGGATAATCGCCAGTTTTTGCAGCGTGATTTCACGGTCCTGGCTGGCCAGATAACCGCGGTACAGCAGGAAGGCCAGCAGGGCCCATACGTAGGTTGGGGTGTGGGAAATAATTTGCTGAATCATGATGGGCTCCGTTTCAAGTGACGTTATTGGGTTGCGATGTAGCCACTTTGCGCTTTTCCAGCGCCGTCCGGATTGCCATGCGACGAAATGCGCCAGCCCGGCGCGAAATGCAGCCAACTGGCGTGAAATAAATCCGGGGTCAGTTCTTGCAATCCAACACGGGCTCTACCGTAGCGCCTGCTACGGTAGAGCCCGTGTTGGATTGCAAGAACTGACCCCGGATTTTATTGCGGCTTCTGGGGCTCCAGTTTTGCCACCAGGCCGCCCGGGCGGGTGTCGATGCCTGTCAGGACGAATTGCACGCCAGCGTAACGCAGCTCTTCCGGACGGAAGGTGTGCACTGGCACGTCGCGGATGACCTGGTCGCTGAGCAGGTTGGCCACGCTGGACAGCTGGTTCTGCTTGCCCTCATCCAGGTTGTCCATGACGAAGCGGTCGACGTGGGCGTCGGCGATATAGATGGCGTTGCGCGCGCTGTCCACGCGCAAGCGGCCCGATACCAGCATGCTGCCATGCCACGATTGGCGTGCCATCAGCGGCGTCACGCCGAGGTCGATACTCAGCGCCACGCGGTCGCTCTCCGGCATGATGGTCAGCTGCGGATGGCTCAGCTCGACCTCAAACACGCCCAGCGCGCGGTGATGCATGGGGAATTTGCGCTCCAGGCTGGCTTGCATGCGCTCTTGCGGCAGGTCCACCTGGCGCGGGCCGATCAGGCTGGCGCAGGCGGCAACTGCCATGGCAATCAATAGCGGCGCGGCAAATTTGACGTAGCGTTTAAGATTCATCGTCACTTCCTTCAAAAATACGGAACACGCGCATTATATGACCCTGACGAGATTGGGCTGTGCCGGTTGGAGCATCAACCGCGAAGCCGCTGCCAGCTTCCCGGCCGACGGTAGCCACCTGGAGCGCTATGCGCGCGTTTTCAATGCCGTCGAAATCAATTCCTCGTTCTACCGCCCGCATCAACCCAAGACCTATGAACGCTGGGCCAGCAGCGTGCCGGATGACTTCCGTTTTGCCGTCAAGCTGCCACGCAGTATCACGCATGACGCCCGGCTCCAGGAGATCGATGCCCTGCTCGACCGCTTTGCCGGCGAGGCAGGCACGCTCGGTGCCAAGCTGGGCTGCGTACTGGTACAACTGCCACCAAGCCTGACACTGGACGCAGCAGCGGCCCAGCACCTGTTCGAACGGCTGCACGCCCATTTCAACTGCATGCTGGCCTGCGAAGCCCGCCATGCCACCTGGTTCACCGACACCGCCACTGCCCTGCTGCAACAGCATCGCATCACGCGCGTGATTGCCGATCCGCCCGCAGGCCAAGCCGGCCCGCACGTGCCCACCACGGAACAAGCCTACGTCCGCCTGCACGGCAGCCCAAAGATCTACTATTCCTCGTATGACGAGACCTATTTGCAGCAGGTTGCGCAATGGCTGGCCGCCCGCGACAGCTGGTGCATCTTCGACAACACTGCCTCAGGCGCCGCCATCCATAACGCCCTGTCGCTGCAAAATATGCAACATCGCTAAACACAAATCGCTTGTCTTTTTGATTTCTAGTGTTATAGTTCACTACAACACCACTTCATTAACACACGTAAGGGGTAACTATGTATGTGGAATGACAACGCGCCGATTTATCGGCAGCTTAAAGACAAGGTCATCGGCATGGTGCTGGACGGCCTGCTCAAGCCTGGCGACGCCCTGCCCTCGGTCCGGCAGATCGCCGCAGATTATCAACTCAACCCGATCACGGTCTCCCGCGCCTATCAGGAGCTGGTGGACGAAACGCTGGTTGAAAAACGGAGGGGAATAGGTATGTATGTTACTGATGGCGCCCGCGACAAACTGCTGGCCACCGAACGCGAACGCTTTCTGCGTGAAGACTGGCCAGCCATGCTGGAACGCATCCGCCGCCTGGGCCTGGACCTGGAAGCGCTGCTCAAGCCGGCGGCGCCCGGAGGTGCGGCATGAGCGCCATCATTACCGCCTCCAGCCTGAGCAAGCGATACGGCAAGCATACAGCGTTGGATGGCACCAGCTTTACGGTCGATGCGGGCCGCATTGTCGGCCTGATCGGTCCTAACGGCTCCGGCAAGACCACCACGCTAAAGGCCATCCTCGGCCTGACGCCGTTCGAGGGCCAGCTGTCGGTACTGGGCATGGACCCGCGCACCCAGCGCGAAGCCCTCATGAACGACGTCTGCTTCATCGCCGACGTCGCCATCCTGCCCAAGTGGCTCAAGGTCAGGGACGCCATCGACTTCGTGGAAGGCGTGCATCCGCGCTTCGATCGCAGCAAGGCGGAAAAGTACATTGCCAACACCAAGCTCAAGCCGGACATGAAAGTCAAAGCCATGTCCAAGGGCATGGTGGTGCAGCTGCACCTGGCGCTGGTAATGGCGATTGACGCCAAGCTGCTGGTGCTGGACGAGCCGACGCTGGGTCTGGATATCCTGTACCGCAAACAGTTCTACCAGAACCTGCTGGAAGACTACTTCGACGAGAACAAGACCATCCTCATCACCACCCACCAGATCGAAGAGGTCGAGCACATCCTCACCGACCTGATGTTTATTGAGAACGGCAAGATCTCGCTGGCCGCGTCGATGGACGAAGTGGGCGAACGCTTTACCGAAGTGATGGTGGAGCCGGAGTTCCTGGCCGCCGCCAACGCACTGCAGCCGATGAGCCAACGCACCGTGTTTGGCAAGGCGGTCATGCTGTTTGACGGCGTGGCCCGTCAGCAGCTATCGAATTTTGGCGAACTGCGCACGCCCAGTGTGGCGGACCTGTTTGTCGCGACCATGAAAGGAAGCTACGCATGAAAACCATGAAATGGCTGATCAAGCGCGAAATGTGGGAAAACAAGGGCATGCTGCTGTGGACCCCGGTGGTGATCGCCTGCATTATCGCCACGCTGGTGTTCATTTCCCTGTTCTTCGGCAAAATGAGCGGTTTCCAGTTTGACGGCCACAACGTGGCCAGCGTCACCATCGAAGGTGCGATGCGCGCCAGGATTGCGGAAACCATGGCGCAGGCCTATATCGGTGCGGGCATGCCGGTGCTGATGATACTGGGCCTGCTGGTGTTCTTCTACTGCCTGGGCGCGCTGCATGACGAGCGCCGCGATCGCAGCATGCTGTTCTGGAAGTCGCTGCCGGTGTCGGACCTGAGTACCGTGCTGTCCAAGCTGCTGCTGGCGGTGGTGGTGGCGCCGCTGATCACCATGGGCGTTGCGGTCGCACTGGGCCTGGTGACGCTGCTGGCGGCCTGCTTCGTGCTGCTGGCGCACGGTGCCAATCTGTTTGGCGCCGTGCTGAGCACGCCGGACCTGTACTTGACGCCGCTGCGCTTGCTTGGCCTGCTGCCGGTGTACATCCTGTGGGCATTGCCAACCGTGGGCTGGCTGCTCATGGTGTCGAGCATGGCGCGCTCCAAGGTCTTCCTGTGGGCCGTCGGCACGCCGGTGATTGGCTCGCTGCTGCTGGTCTGGGCAGAAAAGGCGCTGAGCTTCGGCATCGATGCGGTCTGGATCACCAGCCACATCACCACCCGCATCCTGCTCGGCGTAGTACCGGGTTCCTGGCTGGCGTTCAGTAAAGACGTGGTGGCGATCGACCACGAGGTCAACAAGATGCCACTGCCAGACGCCATCTTTAACGCATCGTGGGCTACGCTGGGCAGCAGCACGGTGTGGATCGGTGCAGCTGCGGGTGTGGCAATGATTGCCGTCGCCGTGTGGATGCGCCGTCGCCGCGAAGAAGCATAAACCTGCCACGTCGTTCCCGCGCAAGCGGGAGCGACGGTTACTCGAATTGCTTGCGGAATTCGGCGAATTGGGCCGTGAGCTCTTCGACCTGGCCACGCAACTGCTGGACTTCCTGCTCCAGCGCACCAATGCGCGTGCCCTGCCCGCCACTCACTGAACCACCAAGGCTGGCCGCCGTTTCTTCGCGCGCCAGCGCTTCCTCACCGCCCAGCAGCTGGCCGTAGCGCGGCTCCTTGGTGCCGGGCGCCAGCGGCAGGCGCGACACCAGCGGCGGATACTTATCGATCAGGAACTGCAGCGCCAGCTCCACATCCCCCACCGATTTGAATTCATGCAGACGGCCAGTGCGCGTGCGGATTTCGCCGGCAGTCTGCAAGCCGCGCAGCATCAGCACAGACAGCACGGCCAGCTTGTCCTGCTCCAGCGACCATTTGATACGCATGCGGTGTTCGTACTTGGTCACGCGCGCGCCGGCCTGCGTGATGCCGTTCACGTACTTGTGCTGCATGAGGCGCTGCAGCACTTCCGCTACCGTGTCCTCCGACAGCGACATCACCGGGTCGCGGCTGGACAGCTGATTGCAGCCATTCACCAGCGCGTTGAGCGACAGCGGGTAGTTATCCGGTGTCAGCGCTTCTTTTTCGGCCAGGACGGCCAGGACGCGGATTTCAAACGGGTCCAGTACTTCTGCGCCTTCGGGCGTCACTTCCATAGCCTGCTTCCTTATTCGACGAGCTTGTTCAATTGGACAGAATTGAATTTATCACACTCAGCTACGCTCTGACACTCCAACCCCGCCGCCTTCATGGTTGCTACCAGCCGTTCGATGCGTTCTTCCTGCTTGGCCGCGTTTTCGATCAGGCCACGCAGCGCCTTGGACAGCGGATCGTCGCCATTCGGCGTCACGCCATACGCCGCAAACGGATTGGGCGCCGCGCTGGCTTCCTTCTGCACGATGTGCGCGGGATTGCCGACCGCCGTCGCGCCCGGCGGCACCGGCTTGAGCAGCACTGCATTCGAGCCCACCTTGGCATACTCGCCCACCGTAAAGCCGCCCAGCACCTTGGCGCCAGCGCCGACAATCACGCCACGCGCCAGCGTCGGATGACGCTTGGCGCCCGTGTGCAGCGAGGTGCCGCCCAGCGTCACGCCCTGGTAGATGGTGCAATCGTCACCCACTTCAGCCGTCTCGCCGATCACCACGCCAAAGCCGTGGTCGATGAATACACGGCGGCCGATGGTGGCGCCGGGGTGGATCTCGATGCCGGTGATGATGCGGGCCAGGTAGGAAATAAAGCGCCCCAGCCATTTCATCCTGTGCGTCCAGCACCAGTGCGCCCAGCGGTGCATGACGATGGCTTGCAGTCCTGGATAGCAGGTCAATACTTCCCAGGCATTGCGGGCAGCAGGGTCGCGTTCAATGATGCTGTTGATGTCTTGGCGCAGGCGATGGAACATGGCGTATCCAGAATGACAACCGGTGCTTCATGTTAGCGTATCCGGTTGGGAGTTGCTGAACAGCGGCTGACTTCGGAGGGAGGGAGAACCGGCGGCCCTCGAAGTCGGCCGCCGGGTAGTGCGTATCGTTATCGCTGGAGGACTGCTTAACCTTCTCGCGCGATACGCTGGCGGCGGGCTTCGTACAGACAGACGCCCGAGGCGACGGAGACGTTCAGACTCTCGACCGAGCCGAACATCGGAATGCTGACCAGCATATCGCAGGTCTCGCGGGTCAGGCGGCGCATGCCCTCGCCTTCCGAGCCCATGACCAGCGCGGTCGGGCCGGTGAAGTCGGCTTCGTACAGGCCTTTTTCGCCATCGTCCGAGGTGCCGATCAGCCAGATGTCGCGCTCTTTCAGCTCGCGCAGGGTGCGCGCCAGATTGGTCACGGTAATGTAAGGCACGGTCTCGGCCGCACCGGACGCCACCTTGGCGGCGGTGGCGTTCAGGCCCACCGCGCGGTCCTTCGGCACGATCACTGCGTGCGCGCCAACGCCGTCGGCCACACGCAGGCAGGCGCCCAGATTGTGCGGATCGGTGATGCCGTCGAGGACCAGCAGCAGCGGCGGGCCATCGATCGCATCCAGCAGTTCGTCCAGATTGCGCGCCAGCGCCAGCTGCGAGGCAAACGCGATCACGCCCTGGTGACGGCGGGTGCCGACGATCTTGTCCAGACGCGCCGAATCCACCGGCATCACGCGCACACCAGCGGCCTTGGCGTTGGCAACCAGGTCCTTCATGCGGCGGTCATCGCGCGTGGCGTCGACGAAAATTTCTTCCACCGACGACGCCTCGTGACGCAGACGCGAGGTCACCGCGTGGAAACCGAAAATCATTTTATTCTTGCTCATTTATCGCTTCTTCTTACTTTTAGTGGCAGCTTTGGCTGCTCTGGGTTTGGCTGCGGGGGCAGCCTTGGGCTTGCGGGATGCTGCCTTCGGCTTGGCTGCGGCCGCTGGGGCGGCGGCAGCCGGCTTGCGGGCTGGTTTGCCTGGTTTGGCGGCCGGAATGGCCGGGCCAGGCTTGATGTTGGTCTTGCTGTCACGTGCAGGCTTGCGGGCTGCCCCACCTGCTGGCGCCTCGACCGCATCGGCGCCGGCCAGACGCAGGTCGATCTTGCGCGACTCCAGGTCCACGCGCACCACTTGCACGGCCACGCGGTCGGTCAGCTGGAACTTCTTGCCGGTGCGTTCGCCCCTGAGTTCGTGGCGGGCGTCGTCGTACTGGAAGTAATCCTGGCCCAGATCGGTAACGTGCACCAGGCCTTCAACGAACAGCTGGTCCAGCTGCACGAAGATGCCAAACGTGGTCACGCCGGTGATGAGGCCGGTGTACTCCTCGCCCAGCTTGTCCTGCATGAAGTAGCACTTGAGCCAGTTTTCGACGTCGCGCGAGGCTTCGTCGGCGCGGCGCTCATTGGCCGAGCAGTGCACGCCCAGCGCATCCCACACGGTCAGGTCTGCGGCTTTTTTCTCTTTGCCTTCGGCCTTGTCCTTGGCTTGCTGCTTGCGGGTCGCGTTCGAGACGTTGGTGTTCAGCACACTGGTGCTGGCAATCTTCGGCTCGTACTTTTTACCCAGCAGGATGGCCTTGATGGCGCGGTGCGTGAGCAAATCCGGATAGCGGCGGATCGGGCTGGTGAAGTGGGCATACGCCTCATACGCCAGGCCGAAGTGGCCGATGTTGTCGGGCGAGTAGACTGCCTGCTGCATCGAGCGCAGCAGCATGGTCTGCAGCAGCGACGCATCCGGACGTTCCTTGATCTCGCGCATCAGCGCCGCATAGTCCGCTGCGGCTGGCTTGTCGCCGCCATTCAGAGACAGGCCGACCTGCTTGAGGAAGGTGCGTACCTGCTTGAGCTTTTCAGCCGTCGGCGTGGCGTGGATGCGGTAGGTGCCAGGATGCTTGTGGCGGATCAGCAGATCCGCTGCGCACACGTTGGCAGTCAGCATGCACTCTTCGATGAGGCGGTGTGCATCGTTGCGGGTGCGCGGAATGATCTTCTCGATCTTGCCGCTCGGGTTGCAGACGATATAGGTTTCGGTGGTTTCGAAATCGATCGCGCCGCGTTCAGCACGCGCTTTGAGCAGCGCCTGGAACACGTCGTACAGATTGGTCAGATGCGGCACCAGGCCTGGACGGCGCGCAGCCTCCGGACCCTTGGTGTTGCCGAGGATGTCCGCTACTTCGGTGTAGGTCAGGCGCGCGGCCGAGTGAATCACGGCCGGATAGAACTGGTAAGCCTTGATCTCGCCCTTGCCCGTGACCACGGCATCGCACACCAGCGTCAGACGGTCCACCGCCGGATTCAGCGAGCACAGGCCGTTGGACAGCTTCTCCGGCAGCATTGGAATCACGCGGCGCGGGAAGTAGACCGAGGTGCTGCGCTCCAGCGCATCGCCATCCAGCGCGTCGTTGGGCTTGACGTAGTGGCTGACGTCGGCAATCGCGACGATCAGGCGGTAGCCGTTGGCACGGCCGATCTTGATCGGTTCGCAGTAGACCGCATCGTCAAAGTCGCGCGCGTCTTCGCCGTCGATGGTTACCAGCGGTACGTCGCGCAGGTCGACGCGCTCGCCCCAGTCGCTTTCGCGCACATGGTCCGGCAGCTTGTTGGCCTGGCGCAGTGCGCCATCCGAGAAGATGTGCGGCACGCCAAACTTGCGCACGGCGATTTCGATTTCCATGCCGGGGTCGTCCAGCGAACCCAGTACTTCGACGATCTTGCCGACCGGCTGCTTGAAGCGCATCGGTTGCTCGGTCAGTTCAACGCTGACGATCTGGCCGGTCTTGGCCTTGCCAATCGCCCCTTCAACCAGAATATCCTGGGCGATGCGCTGATCTTCCGGCGACACGATCCAGGCGCCGTTTTCGTTGAGCAGGCGGCCGATGATATGGGTATTGGCGCGCTGCGTCACTTCAACAATCGTGCCTTCCGGGCGGCCGCGGCGATCCACGCCGACAATCTTGGCCAGCACACGGTCGCCGTGCAGCACTTTCTGCATTTCCTTTTCAGGCAGGAACAGGTCTTCGCCCGGCTCATCCGGGATCACAAAGCCGAAGCCATCACGGTGGCTGCTGACGCGGCCCGCAATAAAACCGGTCTGCGTGGCCAGCGTGTAATGGCCAGTGTCGTCGACCATGATCTGGCCGTCACGCTGCATGGCGTTCAGACGGCGCGACAGGACTGCCTGGGCGTCGGTGGCGACTTTCAGCGATTTCGACAGCGCGCGCAGGTCCAACGGACCTTTGGCACTGCGGAAGATGCCGAGAATTTCCTCCCGGCTAGGAATGGTATGTGTAGATTGGTTCAAAAGTTTTTTCTTGTTTTTACAGTTAGCATATATATGGCATCGCGACAGGCGTAGTGTACTTGGAAACGCCTTGATTGACTAATGCACGCCGCGTAGCGGATTTTTGAAAAAAATTAATGGGAGGCATTTGACATCGCCATGGATTCCTCTATAATCTTGGTCTCTCGCAGCGAAAGCAGCGGGAACTGTTAGACAGGGTTGATGTGCAGTAAGGAATCTAAAAAGTTCATCTGGCGCGAAACTCTCCCGGTCGATATAATAGCAGAGTTGTTCAGAAGTATCATTGCCCACGTGGCGGAATTGGTAGACGCGCATGGTTCAGGTCCATGTGCCGCAAGGTGTGGGGGTTCGAGTCCCTCCGTGGGCACCAAAAATTCCGTAGAAAAGCCGTCTGGCTGAATGCATTCAGGATCGCATTCATCCAGACGGCTTTTTTCATTTCCGGCCATCCTTGGCAGCCAGCACGCCGCGACACGACACGACAGGATTAAAAACTTTCGAAAAACAAGTTGCGCGCCCTTGACGATACCCCTCTCCTCCCGTAAGATACTGGCCTCTGATGCAGACAACGCAGCAGAACAAAGCAGCAAAATGCCCACGTGGCGGAATTGGTAGACGCGCATGGTTCAGGTCCATGTGCCGCAAGGTGTGGGGGTTCGAGTCCCTCCGTGGGCACCAAAAATTCCGCAAAAAAGCCGCAAACATCCCTCAGGAGTTTGCGGCTTTTTTCATTTCAGCACCCGCAAATACTCGGCATACCTGCCACTCTCCTTCAGCCGCCTCAGTCCTTTGTTGAACAGGGCCAGATAGCGCACGTTATCCGCATGCTCTTTGTTCAGCAGCAGATGGTAGTGGGTGATGTTATACGGGTGCACATCCCAGGTGATCTGCTCCGCCTCGGCCGGCGTCAGCGCGCTGCGCATGATCTGGCGCCCCACATCGAGATTCGACGGAAACACATCAAATCGCCGCGCCAGCAGCTTGCGGAAATTCTGCTCGTCGCTGGCCGCCGTGCGATCGACCTGGATGAACGGGTATTTATCAAACGCATACTCATAACCCGCCGTGCCGCCCACGCGCACCTTGGCCAGCGCCGCATAGCCCTGCCAGCGGAACGGAAACGTCTTCAAGTGGAAAAACACCGACTGGCCATCAAACACGGCGTCGCTGATATGGAAGCGGCGCTCGCGCTCCGTGTCGCGCCCCAGCGTGCTCCATACCATGGTGCCGTTGACGCCCTCGCCCGCGCCTTCAACGTAGGCGCGGCTCCAGGGCCGGAACAGATAGCGCACTTCCACGCCTTCCAGCGCAAACGCCTCGCTGACGATGCGCGACAGCGGTCCGTAATGCGGCAAGCTGGGGGAAATATAGGGCAGCCACTCGCCGCTCGTCAGCGTGACGACTTCAGTGGCGCGGACACTGGCCGACAGCACCAGCAAACCGGCCACAGCCAATATGCTCAGGGACGCGAACATTGCGCAGGCAGGTACGGTATCGAAAGAAACTTGATTATGCGGGAACTCGGCACACAAGTAAAAAGCGAAATAATTTCACAAAAGCAGCAGTTTGCTATTGACGAGTACCCGTACGGCCTTTAAGATGCGTGCCTTCTGTTGCAGAACAAGCAGCAGGAAGTAGCAGCAAGACAGTATCAGCGCCCACGTGGCGGAATTGGTAGACGCGCATGGTTCAGGTCCATGTGCCGCAAGGTGTGGGGGTTCGAGTCCCTCCGTGGGCACCAAGCGCTGATTTCTGTTGATGTTACAAATGCCCACGTGGCGGAATTGGTAGACGCGCATGGTTCAGGTCCATGTGCCGCAAGGTGTGGGGGTTCGAGTCCCTCCGTGGGCACCAAAAATTCCGTAGAAAAGCCGTCTGGCTGAATGCATTCAGGATCGCATTCAAGTCAGACGGCTTTTTTCATTACAGCGCCGCTTTTACAGCCGCGCTCAGCGACACGGTCGGATGACCGATCAGCTTGCCCAGCACGCCGCTGTCATCAAACAGCACGCCCTTGGCGGCCTGGGCGTCGGAATCGGCGATCAACTCGGCCAGCGGCACTGGCAATCCCAGATTCACCAGCAGATCACGGTACTCCGCTTGCGGCAGGTTGTGGAACGGGATGTCCTTGCCGCTCTGGCGCGACACCTCAGCTGCCAGTTCCGCCAGCGTGAACGCGCTATCGCCCGCCAGTTCATACACCTGCTCTACCGCACCAGACTGGGTCAGCACCACGGCCGCCGCTTCCGCATAGTCGGAACGCGCCGCCGCCGAGATGCGGCCTTCGCCCGCGCCGCCCGCCAGCGCATTGTGCGCCAACGCCGCGCCCAGGCTGCCGGTGTGGTTTTCCACATACCAGCCGTTGCGCAGCAGGGTGTAAAGCAGGCCCGAGGCGCGCACCGCGTCTTCGGTTGCACGGTGTTCCGCCGCCAGGTCCAGCGTCGAACGGTCCGCATGCAGCACGCTGGTGTAGGCCAGCAGGCCGACCTTGGCGCGGGCGGCAGCATCGATGGCGTTGCGGTGCTGCGCTACGCGGTTGCCCAGGTCACTCGACGAAATCAGCAGCACCTTGGTGGCGCCCTGGAAGGCGGCGTCCAGCGAGGCCGGATCGGTATAGTCGGCGCGGCGCACCTGCACGCCCTGCGCGGCCAGGTCAGCCGCCTTGGCTGGGTCGCGCACAGCGGCGACGATCTGCGCGGCCGGCGTGGTTTTGAGCAGGTTGGCAATCACGAGACGGCCCAGTTGGCCGGTTGCAGCGGTAACGACGATCATGTAGTTCTCCTTAAAAAAGATGGATGAGCCCAT
Source organism: Duganella sp. CY15W (assembly GCF_009857555.1). Classification (NCBI taxonomy): domain Bacteria; kingdom Pseudomonadati; phylum Pseudomonadota; class Betaproteobacteria; order Burkholderiales; family Oxalobacteraceae; genus Duganella; species Duganella sp. CY15W. Next base: position 352,932 of record NZ_WWCQ01000005.1, read on the forward strand.
CATATAGGCTATACTTACGAAATGTAAGTACGTACATTTTGGTAAGTACCCCAGGAGCGACCATGAACCAGCCCAAGACCAGCAAGTCCCTGCGCAAAGCCATCCAGGAAGCCAATCAGGACCCACAGCGCGCCCAGGTGATGGTCGCCGATTGCCCGTCGCGCGCGGTGCTGGGCCATATCACCAGCCGCTGGGGTGTGCTGGTGCTGGTGATGCTGCTCGAACGCACCCACCGCTTCAGCGAACTGCGCCGCGCCGTCGGCGGCGTCAGCGAAAAAATGCTGGCACAGACGCTGGACGCGCTGGCCTACGACGGCATGGTGCTGCGTGTCGCCCATCAGGTTGTGCCGCCTCACGTGGAATACAGCCTCACGCCGCTGGGCCGCGCAGCGGCGGAACGGCTGGAAGTGCTGGTCGACTGGATCGAGGACAACTTCCCGCAGATCCAGCAAGCCCAGCAAGCGGCCACACTAAAGGCAGCATGACACTGGCAGTTGATGGCGAACTTGTAATACACTGGGTTCACGCCGCCTTGCGGAGCCGCACCAGCCAGACATGATGCCGCCGTTCTCATCCGATCAGCCGCAAACCATCCTGATTGCCGCCATTGCGGCATATGACGCTGGCGCGCTGCAACGCATGCTGGTGCGGCACAATTTCGAGGTGCAGGCCGTCAGCCGCGGCGACGAGGCGCTGGCCATCGCGCGCGGCGGCAACGTCGCGCTGGCACTGCTGGACGTGGCGCTGGCCGGCAGCGCCAGCCTGGAACTGTGCTCACGCTTGCAGCAAGCTAGCCAGCGGCCGCTACCCGTGTTCCTGCTGTCCGCCCACCCTGGCGACGAAGAACGCAGCCGCGCCTACGAAGCCGGCGCCGCCGCTTACCTGCCGATGAGCTTTAACGTCGACGACATGGCGGAAAAAATCCTGCTGCACCTGCACGCGATTTCGCCGGCGCCGGTGCAGGCCGGCATGCCCACCATGGCCACGCTGGAAGTCAACTACCACACCATGCTGGCCGGTTCGCCGGACGCCATCCTGCTCATGCAGCGCGGCACCAACCGCATCCTCGACGTCAACCGCCGCACGCGCCAGCTGTTCGGCATGACCGAGACCGAACTGATCCAGACCGATTTGCAATCCCTGTGCCCACCCATGCAGCCGGACGGCCAGCTGTCCGAGCACGTGCTGCTGGTCGATCTGGAACAGGTGATGTCGGGCGAAGTGCAGGTGTTCGAGCTGGAAATGCTGCACAGCTCCGGCCGCCCGCTCGCATGCGAGCTGCGCATGGTGCCGCTGACCACGCAGGAACACCGGCTGATGCATGTCCGCATCGTCGACGTCACGCCGCGCAAGCTCGCGGCCGAACTGCGCGACGGCAAGAATGCGCTGCTAGAAATGATCGCCCGCGGCGCGCCGCTGCCCGAAACGCTGGACCGCCTGGTGCGCCTCATCGAAGCCCAGCTCGAGGGCGGCCATTGCACCGTCATGCTGCTCAATCCGGACGGCGTGACGGTACAGAGCGCGGCCGGTCCGAGCATGCCGCCGGACTACATGAACGCGCTCAACGGCCTGCCCATCGGCCCCGCGGCCGGCTCCTGCGGCACGGCCATGTTCCGCAAGGAGACCGTGATTGTCAGCGACATTCTCAACAATCCGCTTTGGGCGCCGTATCGCAACGCTGCCGCCCACTACGGCTTGCGCGCCTGCTGGTCCATGCCCATCCTGCTCGACAAGGACACCGTGCTGGGCTCGTTCGCGATGTACTACAAAGACATCCGTTCGCCAAATGAGGACGACCGCCGCCTGATCCACACCGCCAGCCACCTGGCCGGTATCGCCATCGCCCGCACGCGGCGCGAAGAAGAATTGCAGCGCCACCGCGAACATCTGGAAGAGCTGGTCTCCGCCCGCACGGCGGAGCTGCAGCAGGCCAAGGAAGAAGCTGAACACATCAATGAAGAACTCACCACCGCGCTCGACAACCTGAGCATGACGCAAGAGGAACTGGTGCGGCGCGACAAGCTGGCCGCGCTGGGTTCGCTGGTGGCCGGTGTCGCCCACGAGCTCAACACACCCATCGGCAACAGCCTGACCATGGCCAGCAGCATGAGCGAACGCACGGCCGGGCTGCGGCGCGATATGGAAAGCGGCCTGCGCCGCTCGGTGCTGGAAGCCTATCTGGAGCAGGCCGCCAGCGCCGACGACGTCGTGCTGCGCAATCTGAACCGCGCCGCCGCGCTGGTGGCCAGTTTCAAGCGCATCGCCGTGGACGGCGGCAACACCCAGCGCGACCATTTCAAGCTTGGCGACGTGGTGGCCGAACTGCTGCAATCGATGCAGGGCCAGGTACGCCAGCGCGACCTGGACCTCATCGAAGACGTCGATCACTGGCTGGAAATGGATAGCTACCCCGGCCCGCTGACGCAGGCGCTGCAACACCTCATCGAAAACAGCCTCGTGCATGGTTTTGACGGCAGGCGCAGCGGCAGCATCACCCTGTCCGCGCATGACAGCGGCAACGGCGAAATCACCATCACGCTGAGCGACACCGGCGTCGGCATCCCGGCCGGCAACCTGCCCAAGATTTACGATCCCTTCTTCACCACCCGGCTGGGTTCGGGCGGTTCCGGCCTTGGTTTGTATATTACACACAACATTGTCACCGGCATGCTGGGCGGGCACATCGAGGCGGCCAGCACGCCGGGCCAAGGCAGCAGCTTCATGCTGCGCCTGCCCAAGGTCGCCCCGCTATGAGCCGGCCTCAAATTTTTTTCCGACCCGCAATTGTTGCAGTCGTATAATTGGCCGTATCAGACCGGCAAGCAGCCGGCCAATAGCGGAGACACGCGGCATGCGCTCTACACCTGTTTCGTCCAGGACAATTGAAGTAGCACCATTGCGCTGCGAATTCTGTGACGCCACCATCGAAACGGCCTTCCTGCACCACCACCTGGCCATGACGCAGGCGCAGTTGCGCGTGACCTTCCTGTTCTGCTCAGTGTTTTACCTGTGCTTCGCGCTGACCGACCTGGTCTGGCTCGGCTACGAACTCAAGACCTGCCTGCTGGTCGGCGCGCGGCTGACGGTGGCGGCCGTGGTGCTGGCCTGCCTGGCCATGCTGAAACGGCGGCCCGGCTCCATCCCGTTCACGCGCGTCGCTGCCAACATCGTGGAAGTGGCTGGCGCCGCCGGTTTCCTGCTGATCGCCGCGCTGCGGCCCAGCGAATTCTCGCTGCATGCGATCTCGATGTCGATTGTCGTCATCGTGCTCTACATCTACATCCCCAACCGGCTGCTGTACGCGGCAGCGATTTCCGCCGCCGCCACCGCGCTGTTCATCCTGCTGGCGCGCTGGCTGGGCAATATGCCCACGGTAGAACTGTCCACCATGGCGGCCCTGCTGGTGCTGTGCAACCTGTTTGGCTACGTCGCCGCGCGCCGCTACCAGCTGCTGTGGCGCGAAGAATACAGCGCCCAGATGGTGCTGAAAAACCTGTCGGTGCGCGACCCGCTGACCGGCTGCTACAACCGCCGCCACCTGCACGACCGGCTGCTGGAAACGGAGATTTCGCGCGCCCAGCGCTACCGGCTCAGCCTGACCGTCATCATGTGCGACCTCGACCACTTCAAGGCCGTCAACGACACCTATGGCCACTACGGCGGCGACGCCGTGCTGCAGCACTTTGCCGGCCTGCTGCAATCAATGACGCGCGACAGCATCGACAGCGTGGTGCGCTACGGCGGCGAGGAATTCCTGCTGATCCTGCCGGAAACCGACCTGGCCGGCGGCGAACTGCTGGCCGAGCGCCTGCGCCAGGGCTTTGCTGCCCACCCGGTCGAACATGAAGGCCAGCGCATCGCCGTCACCGCCAGTTTTGGCGTCGCCAGCGTCGACTTTGCGACCTCCACCCATGCGGCGCACGTCAATATGATCGCAGCCGCCGACGATTTGTTGTACGCTGCGAAAAACAGCGGCCGCAATCGCGTCTGCGCCAAACAACTGGTTTAAGGTATGAACAAACACACACTCAAGCTCGCCGCGTTACTGGCACTGGCCATCTGCTGCGGCGCACTGTCCGCCAAACCGGCGCCGTGGTGGCGCTGGAACAGCAAGATCGACCCGGCGTCCACCGCCTGCGCGCAAACCTCGCCAGGAGAAGGCTGGGAACGTGGCTACGGGCCGTATCAAGATGCCCGTTGCGAGAAATTACTTGTTACTAGATAATAAACTCACAAGAACACGGTTGAACCGGAATCGCTGCGCGCTGCATCCCACATCACTATGAGGAGACTGTATGTTTACGAATCCCGAGCAATTTGCCAACGTCACCAAAGCGCTGTTTGAATTTCAGCTGGAAACGTTCAACACCCTGACCAGTAAAACCGTGCAAGGCGTGGAACAAGTGATTGCGCTCAACCTGGCGACGGCCAAATCGCATCTGGAAGACGGCCTCGCGGCCGGCAAGGAAATCAGCCAGGCCAGCGATCCCAAGGCCGCCCTCCAGGCCGCCGCCGACAAGATCCAGCCCGGCGTCGCAGGCGCTGCAGCCTACCACCAGCAACTGGGCGACATCATTGCCGAGATCCGCGAAGAATTCACCCGCGCGGCCGACGCCCATATGACCGAAGCCAAGAACAACCTGAGCGCGCTGATCCACGACGTCACCAAAAACGTCCGTCCCGGCTCGGAAAACGCCGTCCAGATCGTCAAAACCGCGATCGACAACGCCTTCACCGGCTACGAACAGGTCACCAAGGCCACCAAGCAAGCGGTACAGGCCGTAGAAAGCGAAATCGCCAAAGCCAACGCCATCGTCACCCCAGCCCCTCCGGCGAAAAAATAACCCCTAAATCCGGGGTCAGTTCTTGCAATCCAACACGCGCTCTGCCGTAATGATTTCTACGGCAGAGCCCGTGTTGGATTGCAAGAACTGACCCCGGATTTTTTGCTGGGCTAGCGGGGCCGAATGCGGTACACTGTACATAAATACAGTTAATCGCTCGTTCGCCCCCGCTACAATGATCAAGGTGCTTGAAAATCCATTCTATTATCTGGAGAATTTTCACCAGGTATTGGCATGGATAGCGGAACGCTACGACGATCTGCTCAACGCCGAAGAACGTCACTTCCTTTCGGTGTTCCCGTCCCTGCCGCAGGCTTCGCGCGCCCTGTTCGTCCGCATGGTGATGCGTAAGGGAACGCTGTTCCGCGCCAGCAAACTGGTGTACGCGGAAATCGGCAGCACCCACGAGGCGGCCCGTCCGCTGGCCGAGCTGGGCTTGATCGAGGAAGATCCCGCACTCGCGCTGGATGAGCTGTTCGAGCTGCTGCAAAAGCCGGAGATCATGAAGGTCTTCCAGCTCACGCCGCATGTCCGGCATCTGCGCAAGGCCGACCAGCTGGAGGCGCTGCGCGGGCAGTATGACGGCGAACACCGCTTCTCCGGCTGGTACGCCAATTCCGGCGATCACGCTTACCGCAACCGTACGCAGGAACTGTGCGACCGCCTGCGCCTGGTCTTCTTCGGCAATTACCATCAGGACTGGACCGAATTCGTGCTGTCCGACCTCGGTATTTATCAGTACGAAAAAGTGGCGTTCTCGGCCGCCGCGCGCGGCTTCCGCAGCCGCCGCGATATCGATGACTTTCTCGCCATCCATCACTGCCACGAGCGCTTTGCCGACGGCGAAGAACCAGCCGCCGTGATCCGTGATCTGCCGCCCTGCGCGGACGACAATGAATGGCTGCGCAGCCGCCGCAACAAGCTGCTGTTCACCATCGCCCAGCATGTCGAGAAGCTGGCCGACTGGCCGGCCGCCTACGCGCTCTACGCCGATTGCGACTATCCCGGCGCCCGCGCCCGCGCCATCCGCGTGCTGGAAAAAGACGCGCAGCCGCGCGCGGCGTTCGACCTGCTGCAAACCGCCATGCAGGCGCCGGAAAGCGCGGCCGAACGCCAGCAGCTGCTGCGCATGGCGCCGCGCCTCGCACGCAAGCTGGGCCACGCCAAGCCGCCCGCAGTGGCCATGGCGCAGGCCGAGCGCATTGATCTGAGCCTGCCGCCGCCGGAAGAAGCCAGCTACGTCGAATTCGTCGTGCGCGACCACCTGACGCGCGAGGACGCACCGGTCTACTACGTCGAAAACGCGCTGATTAATTCGCTGTTTGGCCTGCTGTGCTGGGACGCCGTGTTCTCGCCAATACCGGGCGCGTTCTTCCACCCCTACCATCGCGGCCCGGCCGATTTGCACAGCGCGGATTTCCAGCGCCGCCGCGCGCAGCAGTTTGCCGAGGCGCTGTCGCAGCTCGATGGCGAACAATACCGCGCCACCATCCGCGCCAATTACGCCGCCAAGTGCGGCATCCAGTCGCCGTTCCTGTACTGGGAGGCGATCGATGAAGCGTTGCTGGATCTGGCGCTGGACTGCATCCCCGCCGTCCACCTGAAGCGCGCTTTCGAGCGCATCCTGCTGGACATCAAATCCAACCGCAGCGGCTTCCCCGACCTGATTCAGTTCTGGCCGGCCGAACGCCGTTACAACATGATCGAAGTAAAAGGCCCAGGCGACCGTCTGCAGGACAACCAGCTGCGCTGGATCGAATACTGCGCCGCTCACCAGATGCCGATTTCGGTCTGCTACCTGCAGTGGGCGGCATGACGCAGCCGGCCCGCTACACCGTCGCCGTGCGCGCGCTGTGCGAGTTCACCGCCAAGACCGGCGACCTCGATCTGCGCTTCACGCCCTCGCCCACCGCACAGGAAGGCATCGCCGGCCATGCCGTCGTCGCCTCGCGCCGCGATGACGACTACCAGACCGAGATCCCGCTGTCCGGCGACTGCGGCCCGCTGCATGTGCGCGGCCGCGCCGACGGTTACGACGTCCGCAGCAATCGCCTGGAAGAAGTCAAAACCTACCGCGGCGATTTGAAGAAGATGCCGGACAACCAGCGCGTGCTGCACTGGGCGCAGGTCAAGATCTACGGCCACCTGCTGTGCCAGGACCAGGGCCTGTCGAAGATCCGCCTCGCGCTGGTCTACTTCGACATCGGCAGCCAGAAGGAAACCGTGCTGCATGAAGACCATACGGCGGCCGGCCTGCAAGACTACTTCGAACAGCAATGCGGCCTGTTCCTGCAATGGGCCGGACAGGAAATGGCGCACCGCGCGGAACGTGACCTGCAGCTGAAAGCCATGCGCTTCCCCTACGGCGATTTCCGCCCAGGCCAGCGCCAGCTTGCGGAAGCCATGTACCGCGCCAGCAATCGCGGCGTGTGCCTGCTGGCGCAAGCGCCGACCGGTATCGGCAAATCCGTCGGCAGCCTGTTCCCGATGCTGAAAGCCAGCGCCGAGCATGACGTCGACAAGATCTTCTTCCTGGCGGCGAAGACCTCGGGCCGGCAGATGGCGCTGGATGCGGTTGACATCATCCGCGAAGGCGCACCGCTGCTGCCTTTGCGTACGCTGGAACTGGCGGCCAAAAGCACCGCCTGCGTCAATCCGGACAAGGCCTGCCATGGCGAATCCTGTCCGCTGGCACAAGGCTTCTACGACCGCCTGCCGGCTGCGCGCCAGTCCGCACTGGACATCATGGCGCCATCAGAAAGCGGCGGCGCACCGCCGTCGCTGGACCGCGAGACGCTGAAAGCCATCGCCCTCGCCCACAACGTCTGTCCGTATTATCTGAGCAGCGAGATGGCGCGCTGGTGCGACATCGTGATTGGCGATTACAACTACTACTTCGACATCAGCGCCATGCTGCATAGCCTGACGCAGCTCAACGACTGGAAGGTCAACGTGCTGGTGGATGAGGCGCACAACATGGTGTCCCGCGCGCGCAAGATGTACTCCGCCGACATGGAGCATGACAACCTGCGCCTGCTGCGCAAGGTCGTGCCGGACGAACTGAAAAAACCGCTGGACCGCGTGCACAAGCAGTGGAACCAGCTGGAGAAAGACCAGGCCGCCGAATACCAGTCCTACACGGCGCTGCCGGAAAAATTCATGGGCGCGCTGCAAACGGCAGCGACGGCGATTTCCGATTACATGGTCGATCATCCAGGCTACGTTGAACCGGACCTGCAAAGCTTCTACTTCAACGCGCTGATGTTCGCGCGCCTGGCGGAGAGTTTTGGTGACCATGCGCTGTTCGACATCGAGAAGCTGCAAGGTGCGCGCGCCAGCAATAGCAACTCCACCCTGTGCATCCGCAATATCGTGCCGGCGCCGTACCTGAAGCCGCGCTTTGAAAGCACACGCACCACGGCGCTGTTCTCGGCCACGCTCAGCCCATGGAACTACTTCGGCGACATGCTCGGCATGCCGGAAACCACGGCCTGGGTGGATGTGGAATCGCCATTTGTGGCGGAGCAGTTGTCGGTGCAGGTGGCGTCGCACATCTCAACGCGCTATCAGCACCGGCAGCAGTCGCTGCGCCCGATCGCGGAGCTGATGGGCAAGCAGTATCGCAGCCAGCGCGGCAACTACCTGGCTTTCTTCAGCAGCTTTGACTACATGGAGAAAGCCGCCAACCAGTTCGCCGAACTGTATCCCGAGGTGCCGGTATGGCGCCAGTCGCGCCGCATGGACGAGGCGGAGCGCGCCCAGTTCCTCGACCGCTTCACGCTGGACAGCGAAGGCATCGGCTTTGCCGTGCTGGGTGGCTCGTTTGGCGAAGGCGTGGACCTGCCGGGCGCACGCCTGATCGGCGCGTTTGTGGCGACGCTGGGCCTACCGCAAATCAATCCCGTCAACGAGCAGATACGCCAGCGCATGGAGACGACTTTCGGCGCGGGCTACGACTACACCTACACTTACCCGGGCATGCAGAAGGTGGTGCAGGCGGCGGGCCGTGTGATCCGCACGCAAACCGATCGCGGCACCGTCTATCTCATCGACGACCGTTTCGGCCGTCCGGAAATCCAGCAGCTGATGCCGCGCTGGTGGCGCATCGGGATTCAGGCGCAAGATACAGATATCCCCGTTTAGTGCTGGACCTTATCGTGGCGCCTGACCCAACACGATAAGGAGATCAGACATGAAACAGTTAGCGGGCAAAGTCGCCATCGTCACTGGCGCCAGTTCCGGCATCGGCTATCACACCGCGCGCCTGTTTGCGCAACATGGCGCCAAGCTGGTGGTCACGGCCCGGCGTATCGAAGAACTCAACATCCTGGTGGAGCAGATCCGGCAGGAAGACGGCGTGGCCATCGCGGTAGCCGGTGACATCCGCAACGAGCAGCTGGCCCAGAGGCTGGTGCAAACGGCCGAGGAGCGCTTTGGCGGTCTGGATATCGCATTCAACAACGCCGGCACGATGGGGCCATCAGGCCCGGTTCAGGACACGGACCTGCGCGACTGGAACGATACCCTGGCCATCAACCTGACCAGTGCCTTCCTCGGTGCGAAATACCAGATACCGGCAATGGCCGCGCGTGGCGGTGGCTCCATCATCTTCACGTCCACGTTTGTCGGCTACACGGTGGGCATGCCGGGCATGGGGGCTTACGCGGCCAGCAAGGCAGGCATGATCGGCCTGACGCAGGTGATTGCGGCGGAATGCGGCCGCCAGGGCATACGCGCTAACGCCCTGCTCCCGGGCGGTACCGATACGCCAATGGGCCGCGCCGCCACCGCAGCGCCGGAAGCGCGCCAGTTCGTCGAGAACCTGCACGCGCTTAAGCGCATGGCAGAACCGCAGGAGATTGCGCAGTCCGCGCTGTACCTGGCGTCCGACGCCTCCAGCTTTGTGACTGGCACCGCGCTGCTGGTGGACGGCGGCGTGTCGATCAACCGCACCTAGTCCTAGTTGAGGAAGTAGCCCGTCACGCGCCAGACGCCGTCCGCGCCTTTCATCGGCGTCACTGTCTCGACGGCGGCGGGCTTCTTCGAAAACTGCGTTTTATATTGGATCACGACGTATTGGCCAGCCGGCGCACCGGGCAAGTTCTCTGTGTATGCTGCGGAAGCCAGGACCCGCTGTTCCATTTTCCCGACCGGCGTGCGAACCGACACTGCTGCCTTTTCCCAGTCCGGCTTGGTCACTGCGGACTTGAACGGCTGCGCCGCCTGCTCCCACGTCGCCGCATACTGGCTTGAATCGACCAGCGCCAGCCAGTTCTGTGCTGCCTGCTTTGCCTTTTCAATCGCGTCGGCATCGGCCGGCGCGGCAAAAGAGGTGGTCGCGGATAAGGCCAGAACAGCAGATGCGATGAACTTTTGCATGACAATGATCTCCTTGGTAATCAGCCAAGCATATCATCCTGAGCGTCCGGAAAAATCCGCGCATTGTCACGCTACTCGCTGGTGCTCGGACTCCAGAATACCTGCTTCACCGCCGGCTTGACGGCCAGGTTGCGTATCAGGGCGTCGAGTTCATCGCCATCCACGGAAGTCGCGGCAAGCGTCGCTTCAATCTCCACGTCCTCCTGTCCGAACGCGTGGATTTCGAGATCGCGCGCCGGATAGTTGGCGCGCTCCAGTTCCGCTTCAAGCAGCGCCAGCACCTGCTTCTGCTGCGCGCGTTCGGCGATGACATACACGGTGTTGGTGACCTCGGCCGACTCCACATCCAGCGGCTTGCGGTTGATGGTGTTGACGATGGGGCGCAGCAGCGTATTCGCCGCCAGCACAAACACGGTGGCCAGCATCGCTTCCAGTATCAGGTCCGCGCCTGCCGCCGCGCCGACGGCCGCAGAGCCCCACAAGGTGGCGGCTGTATTCAGGCCGCGCACATTGCCTTCTTCGCGCATGATGGCGCCAGCGCCCAGGAAGCCGATTCCTGACACCACGTAAGCCACGACATGCACGGCCGCCTCGCGGCCATTGAGACGATTCGCCATATCGACAAACACCGCCGCGCCGACGGCCACCAGCACGTTGGTGCGCAGGCCGGCGGTACGCTGCCGGTACTGGCGCTCAAAGCCGATCACACCGCCCAGAATAAAGGCGGCGGTCAGGCTGATCAGCGTATCGAGAAAGGAATCCAGGTTGATGTTTTGCAGTACTGCCATATTTTTCTCCTCAAGCCATCCGCGAACGGAGGCCGCCACCAAACGCGGTGGCAAAACGAATTACATGGGAAGCAGCTACAACGGCCAGCATCAGGCCGCAGATACCACTACCCGCCGGACAGGCGAGGTAGCGGCGCAATGGGAGACGCGGTTACCTTGCCTGTGGTTGGTCGATGAAAGATCGACTACTGGAACTGTCCACAGGAAGAACTCCTAAATTGAAAACTCGCGGATTGTACCATCGTCCATGCGATCACAGACAACATGAACGAAACGATTGAGAGGTCTCCGATGTTTTCGTACACTGTCAATCTCATCATCAAGGAGGGCAGTCGGCATGAAGAAATGGGCAGTATGGATGTTGTTGGCCGTTCCATTTGCAGCGCAGGCGCGGCTTGATTTGACGACGCTGGACAAAAACATGGCCGGTCCCCGTTCCAAGGTTCTGGTGCTGGGCACCATGCACTTGAATTCCATGCCGGCCGGCTTTAATCCCGCCGTCCTTGATCGTGTACTGGACCGGCTGGCCGCCTATCAACCCGACATCATCACCATTGAGGCGCTGCCCGGCGAAGAGTGCGATCTCGCCGCGCGCCAGCCGGCAAAATATGGTGCTGACTATTGCCCGCCAACTGACACTGCCGCCATCGCGGAGATGAACAGGATGTTCAAGACCTGGCCGTCGCAGCCGTCGCCGGACCAGCGGCGACATCTGGCAGCGGTGATGTTGGCAGCGAACGAGCCTGCATCGGCGTATGTGCAATGGCTGCAACTGCCGGAAGCCGAACGCAAGACCGGCGACGGTCTGACGCCAGCACTGATCGACAAGCTGAAAGAAATCAGCGTGCGCAATAACGAGGACTACCAGATCGCCGCCCGTCTGGCCGCGCGCCTTGGCCTGCAGCGCGTCCACCCGGTAGACAATCACACCGGAGACAATATCAGCCTGCCTGACGAAAAGGCCTTTGGCAAATCCATTGAAGCCGCATGGGCATCTGACCGCGCAGCGCTGAACCAACGCGAGAAGCAGGAAGCCGTCCTGCGCCAGTCGACAGACTATCTGCCGCTCTACCGCTATCTCAACGAGCCTGAAAGCCTGCGCATTTACGCCGAGGCCAACATCGTCCCCGCGCTGCGCGCCAAATCGGCCGAGGGTTATCCGCAGATCTGGGTCGCGGGCTGGGAGGTGCGCAATCTGCGCATGGTGGCCAACATCCGCGAAACCTTCCGTGAAAAGCCTGGCGCCCGCGTGCTGTCCATCGTCGGTCTGTCGCACAAGCCATGGTTCGACAGCCTGCTGGGGCAGATGCAGGGCGTGGACATGGTGGATGCCGCGGCCATCCTCAAGTAACTATTGGATCACCGCGCGGATTTTCTGGTAGCCGCTGCGGCTGATCGGTACACGGCTGGCGTCCTTGAGGATGGCGACATAGCTATCCTTGGTCGCCTGTTCGATGCGGTCAACAAAGGCGATGTTGACGATCCATGAGCGGTGAATGCGCAGGAACTGCTCCGGGTCCAGCTGCTCCTCCAGCTCCGTCATGCGCTGGTTCTTGAGGTAGGACTTGCCTTCGGAACGGATCTGCACATAGTCGTCCTGCGCTTCCACATGCTCGATCTTGTCGGCGTTGATGACGTGGACTTTGGCGCCGTCGCGTATCAGCACCCGGCCCAGCGGCTTGTTGCGGCCGGTGGCCTCGCGCACCATCTGCTCGATGGCGCCATCGTTCTTGCCCATGTTGGCGCGCGCATGCGCCAGCGCCTGGTCGAAGCGCTGCTGGCTGAAAGGTTTGAGCAGGTAATCCAGCGCGTGAAATTCAAAGGCCTTGATCGCGTACTGGTCAAACGCCGTCGCAAAGATGTAGCGCGTTTTGCTGCCCGCCAGCTCGGCCACCTCAAAGCCGTCCAGCTTGGGCATCTGTATGTCCAGGAACACCAGATCCGGCGACAGCTCGGTAATCGCCTTCACCGCCTCGAAGCCATTGGCGCATTCGGCCACCACCTCCACATCCGCATGCTCGGACAGATACTCGCGTACCACACCGCGCGCCAGCATTTCATCGTCCACAATGATGATACGCATACCCTATTCCCCCTGTTCGCTTGTTTGCGCGGGCATTGTGATGTCCACGCCAAAGCTGTTTTCATGCCGGCCCCACTGGATGCCGGCTTCGTGTTTATACGCGCCAGATAAACGCTGGCGCACGTTGGTCAGTCCGATGCCATGACCTTCGCTGCGCAGCGACGACATGTCCTCGTCCACCGGATTGGCCACGCGGATGTTGAGTATCGATCCCGCACGGTGTGCGCTGATCGTGATGGTGCCGCCCTCCGGCATATTGCAGATGCCATGCTTGACCGCGTTCTCCACCAGCGGCTGGATAATCATCGGCGGCACCAGGCATTCCGCAGCCCCCGCGCCCATCAGCTCCACCACCTGCAGCCGCTCGCCAAAGCGCACCTGCTCGATCGCCAGGAAGTGCCGTATCAGCACCATCTCCTCACCCAGCGTGACTTTCTTGTGCGCTTCCATGCCCAGGCTCTGGCGGAAGAAGCTGGCCAGTTCCAGCGTCATGCGCCGCGCTGCCTTGGGGTCCTGCGACGTCAGCGCGCTGATCGAGTTCAGGCTGTTGAACAGGAAGTGCGGATCGATCTGGGTGCGCAGCATGCGCAATTCAGCTTCCTGCGCCATCAGCAGCGACTCCAGCTCGCGTTGCTCCGCGCCCTTGGCCCGCACAAATTCGATCACCAGATAATGCAGCGCCGCCGCAAAGCCATACAGCAAAGTCCCCAGACCGACGAGCAGCAGGGACAGCTGCGAGGTGAACGCGATCCCGGCCCAGCTTACGCCCGGCAGCAGGCACAGGCTGTTCCACAAGCTGCCGATCAGCAGCCACAGGAACCCGGACACCAGCGCCGCCACGGTCAGCACCAGCGTAATCGATGCCGCGCGCCGGCTGCCCAGCGGGTAGGCCCGGCACAGATAATAGGCCGAGTAGCCCGACTCGAACGCATACACCAGGTTCATGGGGATCGCGAACAGCAAGGCATTGACCAGCGGCGTGCCGCTGGCTACCGAGATCACCCCGCCCAATGCACAGCCCAGAAACAGCCACACCAGCAGGTAGGTAATCAGTCCCTGCCGGGTGGAGGAAATCTCCTGCATCAGTTGCGCACTTCCAGGCCGCCCATGATGACGTAGCCGCGCAGGATCAGACGCTTGCCGGACGCGCTGGGCGGTACAGTCTTTTCTTCAAAGCCGCCCATGATAGGCGTACCGTCGATCACCACGTTCCAGTCCACCGGCACCTTGATGGTAATGCCGCCAAACATGGAAAACACGGTCAGTACAGCATCGCCGTTGATCGAGGACTGGCGCAGGTCCAGGTCGCAGCCGCCCATGATGGTGGTGATTTCACCGCCACGAAAATCCGGCGTCGTCACCCGGCGTTTGTAGCCGCCCATGATGGCCGTGACGTTGACGACGGAGTCGTCCCCGGCCTTCTCCAGCGACATGCCATCCTTTTCCATCGCGCTGCGGTTGATGCTGGACTTGTAGACCACGGCCACACCGGCGGCAATCATCAATACCGGCCACAGGGTGCGCCAGTCGACGTCCAGAATGCCCGTCTGCTTGAGCAGCACCACACAGCCAGCGGCGATCAGCACGCCGCCAATCACCATGCCGGACTGGGTACGGGTCTGCATCACTTTCAGGATACCGGCGCCGATCAGCACCATCGGTACCAGGTGCATGCGGAAGTTCAGGTCCACCCAGCCCAGGTTATCCAGCAAGAACAGCAAGCCGATACCTATGACGAACAGGCCGATGGCCATTTGCGTGGCGGGAGTACGGTCGCGCGGTTTCATGCTTGCTCCTTGATCGATGCGAAGATATTGTCCAGCAAAGGCCGCAACAGCATGCCGATGCCCCAGGCGACCAGCAGCGCCGGCCAGGTCTGGCCGAAGCCCAGACCCCAGATATGGTTAAAGGATACGTACCACCAGCCGGCGAAGAAGATCTCCCACAGGCCGTTGGTGAAATGGCGCGGGGTGGTGGGTGGAATAATTTTGGTGAGGCCGCTGATGACGACCAGCCACGGCCAGTAGCGCCAGAAGTGTGCCGGATTCAGGTCCAGGTCCAGCATGTCGGTCTGCACCAGCAGGATGATGCTGCCAACGGCAATCATTGCCAGGCCCCAGACTAACTGCTTGCGCCAGCGGTATGCGGTTTCGACGTCCATGTTATTTATCCCCCGTGTTTGTATGAATATAACAATACCGGGGAATGCTGGAAGGCGAAACCGCTATTCGGCGAACGGCGGAAAAGGCTCGGTGAACAGCGAAAAAAAACTCACGCTGTCGGCCAGGTGAGTTTTTGGGGCGGTCAGTTGCGGCCGTTGCCGACTTTCTGCTCAAAGGCCATCAGGCCCCAGCCAAGCTGGCGGCGAATTTCTTCCGGGGTTGGCGGCGGCTTGATCTCCTGCGCACGGCGTTCGAGATAAGCCCGTACCAGGTGCTTGGAAGGATGCGTAGTCTGCGTCATGATGACCTCCATGTGGCGGCAACATCGTTATTCTGGTGCCGATACTTGAGGCTATCGGCTGACCTGCTACCGGGCGAATCTGCGAATCTGCTCCAGGTACGCAAGGCCAGTGTAACGCCGTACAGCCGACTACTCTGTACGGGTCCGCACACTACGCCGCTCAGAGTTTTTGCTGTAAAAAATCGAGGAAGCAGCTGATCCGCTGGGCCAGCTGGGTATTGCGGTAGTAGACCGCGTGGATCTGCTGGCGATAGCCGGTGTAGTCCGCTTCCAGCACCTTGACCAGACGGCCCGCTTCGATGTCGTCGCGCGTCATGAAGTCGGCCAGGCAGACGATGCCCTGTCCGGCCAGTGCCAGCTGGCGCAGCGTTTCGCCGCTGGAGGCGGAAACAGTCGGCGTCACGGTCAGGCTATTGCCGGCAGCATGGCGCAGCGGCCACTGGTTGCCCAGCTCGTACTGGACAAAACCCAGCAACGCGTGCCGGGACAGTTCTTCCGGCGTCTGCGGCGTACCGTGCTGCGCCAGATAGGCCGGGCTGGCCAGCACGTACAGCGGGCTGGAACTCAACGCCCGCGCATGCAGCGTGGAGTCGGTCAGCGCGCCGATGCGGATGGCGATGTCGGTACGATGTTCAATCAGGTCGGCGATCTGGTCGTTGCTGCTTAACTCCAGACGGATTTCCGGGTACATGGCGCGGAATTCGGCCACGTGCGGCACCACGCAATGCAGCATGAACGGCGACGCTGCGTCCACGCACAGGCGGCCGGCCGGCTTCTGGCGGCGAATGCGGATCGTCTCTTCGGCTTCCTCCATCGCCCCGAGAATGGCGCGTGCGCGCTCCAGGAACAGATGGCCCTCTTCGGTCAGCTCCATGCGGCGCGTGGTACGCGTCAGCAGCGAGGTGGCCAGCTTATCCTCCAGCCGGGACAGCGCGCGGCTGACGCCGGACGTGGTCTGCCCCAGGTGCACCGAAGCAGCGCTCAGCGTGCCGCTATCGATGACAGTGATGAAGGTCTTTAAATCGTCGGAATTGATATCCACGGGTGTTCCATCCTTACGCCACGTACAGCAGCACCGCGCCGAAATGGCATGCGCTGCCGCCCAGTACAAACAAATGCCACACGCCGTGGCCGTAACGCCATTTGTGGTCGGTGACAAAGAAGGCTATGCCGAGGGTATAAACCAATCCGCCAACTGCCAGCCACATAAAGCCATTCCAGCCCAGCGCGTCGATCAGCGGGCTGGCGCCGATCACGCCGACCCAGCCCATCGCCACGTAAATCAGCAGCGACAGCACGCGTGCGCCCTTGGCGAACAGCAGCTCTTGCAGGATGCCGATGATTGCCAGGCCCCACACCACGCCAAACAGCGTCCAGCCCCAGGGACCACGCAGGCTGACCAGCGTGAACGGGGTGTAGCTGCCGGCGATGAGCAGGTAGATGGCGCAATAGTCCATCTGCCGCAGCACATCTTTGGCACGTCCACGCAAGCTGTGATACAGCGTGGACGTCAGGTACAGGGCAAGCAGCGTCGCGGCGTAAATACTGAAGCTGACAACCTTCCAGGCATCGCCGCTGCGGGCAGCCAGGACAATCAACAGCGTGCCACCGATGGCGGCCAAAGCCGCGCCTACGGTATGCGTGATGCTGTTAAAGCGCTCTCCGTAATACATATTCGACTTTCAATGCAGTGTGGCTGCGGCTGGGATAGCTGCGGCCTCTGGCATTGTATAGTGCCTTGCCTGTTCTCGCCGCCGGTTTCATCCCGATACCTGCGCCGTAGTACCTGTGGTCCTGCTACGCACGACCGTGCTTTATTGCTAATTAGCAAAAAATTCATCATAACATATTTAAAATTAATGCAAAGCAATGTTACAAATAGAGATATCTTGCTTGACTAGCATGCGACCAATGTCGCAAAATGATCCTGTTAGTCGCAAAAAAGGTATGGATATGTCGAACCCGATTCCGTCGGTCAGTGAGCTGACCTTGTTGAAAGTGCTGTGGAAGCAGCAACCGCTGAGCGCGCGCGAAATTCACGATGCCGCCGCCGGGGAGCTGGACTGGTCGTTTTCATCCACGCGCAAGACGCTGGACCGCATGCTGGACAAGCAGATGGTCAGCCTGCAAGTGGTACACGGCATCAATGTGTACAGCGCGCAGCTGGAAAAAGTCGGTACGCTGGCCGCTTTCGCCCATGATTTCGGACGCCGCGTGATGGAGATGGAGGTGCCGCTGCCAGTCACCATGTTCACCGGCAGCAAGCTGGTCGACCAGCAGGAGCTGGTCCAGCTGGAGCAAATACTGCAAGACTGGCCTGACGACGAAGCATGATGACGCTGCTGTCCATCAAGTGGCTGTTTGCCTGCGCCGGCTCACTGGCCGCCGGCCTGCTGGTGCGGCTGATACTGAGCGGCGCCGCACGCCGCTGGCCTGCATTGCACACGCGGCGCGCGGTCTGGCTTGCCGCGCAAGGCGTGGTCGCCATCGCCGCCCTGCTGCCCTTCCTGCCGCGCAGCGCGCCGTTCAGCGTGGCGCCACCTATCATCCTCGACGCACCGGCGCCGAATGCACCTGCAGCAGCGCAGGCGGCTGACATGGCCACTGCCTCCAGCGCCGCGCCAAATGACGCGCCGGCGTCCTCGGCGCAGGCGCTTGGCGCCGTCACGTCTTCACTCGCTGTTCGCGCGCTGCCGCACATGGCCACACTGTGGCTGCTGCTTTACGACGTTGGCCTGCTGTGGTCCCTCGCCAAGCGGCTGCGCGGTCGCCGTGTATGGCGCCGATTGCTGGCCGCTGCCCGGCCACTCTCGCCGGGCCAACTGCAAACGCACGCCGCCTTCACGTCCGCACAACGGCGCGACATCGCGGCCGGCGGCCTGACGGTGATGTACACCGAAGCCGCAGTCTCGCCCATGCTGATCGGCGTGCGAAAACCGCGCCTGCTGCTGCCCGCTCATATGAACACCCTCACGCTCGAGCAGCAGCAAATGATCGTCGCCCACGAACTCCAGCACTGGCGCGCGCACGATCCCTTCTGCCTGGCCATCGCCTCCGCGCTGCAGACAATTTTCTGGTTCAATCCCATACTGCGCTGGATGGCCAGACAGATGGAATGGGCGCTGGAGCTGAATTGCGACCAGCAAGTCCTCAACGGCCGCCCGCAACACCAACGCAAGCAATACGCCCAGGCCCTGCTCCAGCAATGGACCGCCATGGCGCCGCTGGGCGTGGCCGCGTTCAACGGCGCCACCATCACGGCGCGTATCCGCCATATGCAGAAAGAGGGTCTGCCAGCGCTAAGCAGCGCGGCCGCCTGGCTGATCGCCTCCATCTTCATGGCGATGCTGATGGCAGGCGCATGGCTGCAACCAGCGCTGGCCTACACCGTGCCAACGCCCGTCGCCCCCATCACCGCAGCGACCACCAGGCCCGCCGACGAACCATGGCGCGCACCGGTAGATAAAGTCCGCGTCACCAGCTTCTTTGGCGTGATGCGCAGCGTCCTGCCCACTCCGCACAAGGGCATCGATTTCGCCGCCGCCAAAGGCACGCCGGTTCAGGCCACCGCCAGCGGCACAGTCATTGAAGCTGGCGCCATCAGAGAGAATGAAGGCCGCTACGGCATCGGCGTCATCATCGATCACGGCGGCCAGCAGTCGCTGTACGCGCACCTGGACAGCGTGTCAGTCCGTCCCGGCCAGCACGTCACGGCAGGACAACTCATCGGCAAATCCGGCGCCAGCGGGTTCGCCAGCGGCCCGCACCTGCACCTGGAAGTGCGCGCCAACGGCCACCTCGTCGATCCCGCGTCCAGACTCGCCAACCTGGATGCCTACGCCACGCCGCGCGCACTCAATATCCGTCGTCAGCAACTGAAGGAATAACCCTATGCCGCACCACCGCATCACCAGCAGCTTGCTGCTGGCGGTCTCCGCTTGCGCCTACGCTTCGGAAACGCCAGCGCCACAAGAGGTTCAGATCACCGCAAAACGCGATGACCAGCGCCAGCGCGAGACTACCACCAGCATCGTCATCAACCATGCGGACATCGTGCGCCAGGGCGATCAGGCGCTGGCCGATGTGCTCAAGCGCCTGCCGGGTGTCAGCGTAGTCGGTAACGCCATCCAGATGCGCGGCCTGGGCAACGGCTACACGCAGATACTGCTCAACGGCGAGCCTGTCGCGGCGGGCTTCTCGCTGGATGCCATTGCCCCCGAAACCATCGAGCGCATTGAAATCCTGCGCGGCGCCACGGCGGAATCAAGCAACCAGGCCGTCGCTGGCGCCATCAATATCATCCTGAAAAAGACGGCCAAAGCCGGCCAGCGCTCCGTCACCGCCAGCGTCGCACGCCAGCATGGCGTCAACACGCCGTCGCTGAGTACCCAGCTATCCGACCAGGACGACAACTTCTCTTACAGCCTGGCCGCTACCCTGACACGCAAGCGCAGCGAGAAGCCGTTCACCGACTGGCAGGAGCAACGCGACATTAACGGCAACCTCACCCTGCGGCGCCGCACGGAGCAGGTCGAATCCGGCCGCACCGATGCCCTCACGCTGACGCCGCAGCTGAACTGGAAGCTGGCCGATGGCGACTCGCTCAGCTGGCAAAGCTTCGTCTATGTGCGCCGCGTCGATAACGTCAACAGCGCCGACGAAACGGCGCTGCTGGGTGAACATAGCGAATATCCGCGTAACGTCTCCAACTTCATCGCCAACTTCGTCATGCTGCGCAGCGACGTCAATTGGACACACCAACTGGACAACGGCGCTAGGCTGGAAATGAAGCTGGGCGCCGCCACCAATCGCCGCAGCGGCATCTTTGATTTTCACGGCATGGACAGCGACGGCAAGCCGCTAGGCCGCCATCACGTCGATTCCGGGCCGACCGAAAACACCGTCACGAGCACTGGCACCTACCGCCATCCCGTCGGCGAACAGCACGCGATTGCGCTGGGCTGGGACGCCAGCCACGGTGTGCGCAAGGAAGACCGCAACGAAACGCTGTTCGCGGCGGACGATCAAACGATAGGCGCCAACAACGCCGACTACAGCGCGACCGTCAAGCGCCTGGCCCTGTTTGCACAGGACGAATGGCAGATCACCAAACGTTATTCGCTCTACCTCGGCCTGCGCCATGAACGGCTGGATACCACCAGCCGCGCCATCGCCAGCAACGCGCCGGATGCGCTGCACAGCACCTCCGCCGTCTGGAGCCCTTCACTGCAATCGCGCTACGAGCTGCCAAACAAGGACGTGCTGCGGCTGGCCCTCAGCCGCACCTACAAGGCGCAGCCACTGGTCAAGCTGGTGCCGCGCCGCTACACCAACGACAATAACAACAACCAGACCAACCCGGACGAACAAGGCAATCCCTACCTGCGCCCGGAACTGGCCTGGGGTCTGGATGCGGCCTACGAACATTACCTCGGCGAGGGCGCACTGCTCAGCGTCAGCACCTATCTGCGCCGCATCCGCGACGTCACGCAGACCCGCCTGTTCAAGCAGGACGGCATCTGGGTCGAAGAACCGTTCAACGATGGCAACGCCAGCGCGCACGGCATCGAACTGGAAGCCAAACTGCGCATCACATCCGCGCTGGACCTGCGCGCCAACCTGGCGCGCAACTGGTCTCGTGTCGAGCATGTGCCCGGCCCGGACAATCGGCTGGAATCGCAAACGCCAGGCACCGCCAACCTCGGCATCGACTATCGCTGGCCGCAATGGACTGCCGGCGGCAATCTGAACTACCAGGCTGGCGGGCCGGCACGGCAATCGCGTGAAGTACTGAGCAGCACACCGTTCGTGCGGGCGCTGGATGTGTACGCGCTGTGGAAGGTCGACAACAGGACGCAGCTGCGCTTCTCGGCCAACAATTTGCTGCACCAGCCCACCGTGGAGCCGCACAGCTATACCGACGTGACAGGCCTCACCGGCGCGACCTACCGTACCACCACCACGCCGACCCAGACCACCTTGCGCATCATGCTTGAACGGCAGCTGTGATATGGTTGCGTCCTATGACGCAAGAATCGTATAAACCGTATAAACGTTGCATGGTAATGGGTGGTGGCGGATTCCGCTTCGGCATCTACATCGGCATGTATGCCGCGCTGCGGCAGGCCGGCAAGGCGCCGGATGTGCTGCTGGCCAGCTGCGGCGGTGCCATTGCCGCAGCCATCATCCACAATCTGCCCGATCCCGATGAACAGCGCGCCTGGCTATCGTCCCAGGCCATGTACACATTCTGGTGCAGCCTGCGCTCCACCGAGAACGCCGTGCTGCTGGGCAGCCTGCTGCGTGCGGCAAAGCGCAAGTTTTCCAGCGCCAGCGCGCCGGTGATTCCCGACCTGTTCAGCGATTATCTGTTCGACATTCCGCCGCAACTGCCGTTTCCGGCCGCCAGCGGCGCACCGGCAGTGGATGTCGCCATCATCGGCGGCAAGCTGCTGTTCGATGAACAGGACGTCGGCAAGCCGCGCGGCCAGCGCAAGCTGTATGCGGAGACGGTGTTCTGCAACGAGCGCGCGGCCGCGGCGCTCAAGGACATGGATTCGCCGCTGCATGCGCCGCGCTGGGGCGACCATGCCGTCGCCCGCGAGCTGCTGCTCGACACCAGCGTACCGGTCACGGATGCGGCGCGCATCTCCATCGCCGATATGATCTACTTCCGCTGCGCGAATTATCGCGGGCAGGAATACATCGGCGGCGTGCTGGATCTGTTCCCGGTCGAAATCGCCCGCCAGCTCGGCAGCGAAGTGGTGATGGAGTTCAAGGAAGCCTTCGACCAGGTGTTTGCGATTCCCGCCTGGCGCGCGGTGCTGGGGGTGGATGGCAACGCGCGCCTGCGCTACGCCAACACGCACCTGGCCGACATGCGTATCGATTCTTCCGACGTCTCGGTGGTGCTGGAGAAGCAGCAGCTGCAGCAGAAGCTGGAATGGCTGCGCAACCGCATCGAGCTGCGCATGCCGCCCAGCTACGAGATCTTCGTCCAGCACATGACGGACCAGTGGCAGTACGGCTACGCGCGCGCACAGGAGGCGCTTGGCCGGCCGCCGCGCCAGCAGCCGCCGATCCGCCGCGCCAACCGTCACAGCAAGCCGCTGCGCAGCATCGAGCCTTGAGTGGCGATCAGCTGAAATCCGACGCCAGCGCCTGATGCAGAGAGGCGACTGCGGCCGAGCCCTCGCCCACCGCCGCAGCGACGCGCTTCACCGAGCCGCTACGCACATCGCCGACAGCGAAGATGCGCGGGCGGCTGGTTTCGAGGAAGTGGCGCGGCCGTTCCAGTGGCCAGCGTCCTTCCGGCACATCCGGCCCGGTCAGCACGAAGTTTTTGTCGTCCAGCGTCACGCAGTCGCCCAGCCAGGCGGTGCTGGGTTCAGCGCCAAGGAACAGGAACAAATGGCGTGCCGGCGCCTCACGCGGTTCGCCGCCCTGACTTTGCCAGCAGATGCTTTCCAGCCGGTCGTTGCCGCGCAGTTCAACGATCTGTTTGTGCGTATGCAGCGTGATCCTGGTCGAAGCCTCGATGCGCTGGATCAGATAGCGCGACATGCTGGCCGCCAGGCCGCCCGAGCGCACCACAATGTGCACATGTTTGGCGTGCGCGGACAGGAACACTGCCGCCTGTCCGGCCGAATTGCCGCCGCCGACCACCACCACCTCTTCATTCGCGCAGAAGTTCGCTTCCATGAACGAGGCGCTGTAGTACACGCCGCGCCCTTCAAAGCGCTCCAGTCCCGGAATATTCGGCTTGCGGTAGCGCGCGCCGCTGGCAATCACAATCGAACGCGCGCGCAGCTTTTCGCCGCTATCGATCTGGATATCGTACTCGGGGCTGTCGCAATTGACGGCGCTGACCTTGACCGGTACCGCCACCTCGGCGCCAAACTTGCGCGCCTGCGACAGGCCGCGGCCAGCCAGCGCCTGGCCTGATACGCCAGTCGGGAAACCGAAATAGTTTTCGATCTTGGAGCTGGCGCCGGCCTGGCCGCCGGGCGCCTTCGCATCCAGCACGGCCACCGTCAAGCCTTCCGAGGCCGCATACACGGCGGCCGCCAGCCCGGCAGGGCCGGCGCCCACTACCACCACATCAAACAGGCGGCCATCGATGCCGTCCGGGCTGATGCCGATGCCGTCCGCCAGTTCACGCAGCGTTGGCTGGCGCAGCACCGCGCCGCTCAAGGTCACCACGGCCGGCACATCGTCGGGCGTGACGCCGAAGCGTGCCATCAGCGCGTGCGCTTCGGCGTCGCCGGTATCGGTGTCGAAGTAGGCGGCGGGCTGGCCGTTACGGTTGAGGAAATGGCGCAGGATCAGCGTCTGTTGCGAATCGCGCGCGCCAAACACCACCACGCCGCCGGTCTGGTCGGACATATAGGCCACACGGCGCAGGATGTAGGCGCGCATGATGGTTTCGCTGAGCGCCGCTTCCGAAATCACCAGCGTTCGCAGCGATTCTTCGCTAATCACGATGAGTTCACTGTCGGCCACCACGCGCGCGGTGGCGACGGCCGCGCGGCCGGCCAGCGATCCCATCTCGCCCGTGAACATGCCGGGACCGTGAGTGCCAAGTATGGTCGAGCCCAGCGCCGAACCGCGTTCGACCTCGATGGAACCGGAAATAATCACGTACATCGCGATATGGCGGTCGCCCTGGCGGAACAGCACCTGGCCGGCAGCAAAACGCTGGCGCTCGCCGTAGCGCATCAGGATATCGAACTGGTCTTCGCTGAGCGTGGGAAAAATCTGGTGGCGGCGGTTGCCAATGTCGGATGATGCCAAATGAGGGGCCGTGATATGCCCTGCCCCGGTTTTCTGTTCCATGCCATGTCCTCGCGGTTATCGGATCCATCATAGCGCGGTTTGCGCGCCTGCGTGATCGTTGCATCGCAGCAAGAAAGTGATGCAATAAACACACTTTACATTTCAAAGTGACAATCTTCGTTTCTTTTTGGGTTAGAATGACTTCCGGTCACCTTTCTTACTCCCAGACACTTTCAAACCATGCGTATACTGAAAACCTTTGCTGTGGGCGCCGTGGCAACGTTTGCCGCCGCCTCCGCCCCTGCCGCCACGCTGACGGCCAGCCAGATCCTGACGCAGTTCAATAGCGTAGTGTCGGGCAACTTCTCCACCGCCCACGACGTGGAAGGCCGCCTGGTCGCCAATAATCTGGTGAAGGGTGCGACGTTCTACAACAACCCAAGCAACACGCCATCGGCCTTTTCAGCAGTGAACGCAATTAACATTGGCGCCAATGGCGGTGGCAACATCAACAATGGCGGCAGCGTCAACTATGTCACCAGCAATGCCGGTTCGTTCAACCTGAACGGCAGCGGCGGCAGCATCAAGCATGGCGTGCCGACCTTCAGCATGGCCGACTTCACCACGCCGCTGAATGCGCTGGAGTCGCAGCTGGCCGGTCTGTCCAATACCAATGGCACGCTGAACGCGGCGGATCCCAACAACTTCACCTTCAACCTGACGGGCAACGCCAGCAGCACCTCGGTGTTCAACCTGACCACCAGCCAGCTGGGCTCGGCCGCCAATATCAATTTCAGCGGCACCGCCAGCACCGTCGTCATCAACGTGCGCTACAACGGCACGGTGGGCGCGCAAGGCCAGAAGGAATTCAGCATCAACGGCAACTTCAACGACAACTCCCATCTGGGGACCCATATCATCTGGAACTTTGTCGATACCACGCAGGTGAATTTCCGTGGCTGGTATGGCACTGTGCTGGCTGGCACCTCGACGGTCACCAACACCTCGGCCATGAATGGTTTCCTGTACGCCGCCAACTTTGTGGGCGATGGCGAACTGCATGACCGCGTGTTCGCCGGCACCCTGCCAGCCGCACCGGTACCGGAGCCGGCCACCTGGGGCATGATGGCAGTGGGTCTGGCGGGCCTGGCGCTGGCGCGCCGTCGCCAGTCCGGCCGCTAAGAGTTCAGTCCTTCAAAGAAAAGCGGAGCCTGCGGGCTCCGTTTTTTTTATCAGCGGCACAGTTGCTGCCACTGCGCCTCAAATTCCGCCGGCGAGACATCCTGCGCCAGCAAGGTCAGGTCGCGCGCGACCGAAATATAGCGCTGGAAGCCGATGTAGCCGCCAAACGCGTCCTTGGCATTCACCTCGCCGCAAGGCGCACCGCCTTTGCCGATGAACTGGTTGCGGAACCGGGCCTGATTGGGTTCGAGGACTTTTTCTCTCACATATTTTTCACCCAGGCTGGTCAGCGTCGCCATTTCTTCCTGCTGCTTCTGCTCCGCGGTCTTGCCGCAGGCGCCAAGCGCAGCCAAGGCTATCAAACCTGCCAGTGCCGCTATCGTGGTTGCCAATCTCATAGTTCTCTCTTCTTATGTTCCTGCCATCCTGACTTAACGCGGCAACACCCTGCATTGTTGACAAGCAGGTGATTTGTTAATATCCCAAGCTTTACTGCCTGATCAGGAGACTTCATGTCCAACTTTATTTCCGCCCGCTACTGCAAAGCCCTGCTGGCCTGTGCGATGTTGCTCAGTTCCTATGCCGGGGCAGCCGACAAACTGGCCCACGTCACCATCCTGGCCACGGGCGGCACCATCGCCGGCAGCGGCGCCACCAGCACCACGACGGTTGGCTACACCGCCGCCACCGTTGGCGTGGAGCGCCTGATCGCCGCCGTGCCGGAGCTGGCCAAGGTCGCCGATGTCAAAGGCGAGCAAGTGTTCCAGATCGCCAGCGAAAACATGAGCAACGAGCATTGGCTCAAACTGGCCAAGCGCGTCAATGCCCTGCTCGCGCAACCCGACGTGGACGGCATCGTCATCACCCACGGCACCGACACGCTGGAAGAAACTGCCTACTTCCTGGACCTCACCGTCAAGAGCAAAAAGCCGGTGGTGCTGGTGGGCGCCATGCGTCCGGGCACCGCGCTGTCGGCTGACGGCCCGATCAACCTGTACAACGCCGTGCTGCTGGCCGCCAGCCAGGAAGCCATCGGCAAAGGCGTGCTGGTCGCCATGAACGACCAGATCCACGCAGCGCGCGATGTCACCAAGACCAACACCTCGACGCCGGACAGCTTCAAGACGCCGGAACTGGGCATGCTGGGCTACATCCAGGGCAACAAGCCTTACTTCTACCACGTGTCGTCGCGTAAAAATACCGCCGATACCGAGTTCGATATCAGCCAGCTCGACACCCTGCCGCAAGTTGACATCGTCTACGGCTACGCCAATGCTAACCCAGTTGCATTAAACGCGCTGGTCGCGTCCGGCGCCAAGGGGATTATCCATGCGGGCGTCGGTGATGGCAGCCTGGCCAATTCGGTCAAGACCGGCCTGGTCGCCGCACGCAAGCAGGGTGTGCTGATCGTACGTTCCAGCCGCGTCGGCCAGGGTATCGTAGCGCGCAATGGCGAAGCCAATGACGACGAACTGGACTTCGTTGCGTCGGATACGCTCAATCCGCAGAAAGCGCGCATCCTGCTGATGCTGGCCCTGACCAAGAGCAACGACAGCAAGCAGATTCAGCGCATGTTCTACACCTATTGATCGCGTTCAGGGATAACTGGGCCGCGTCATGCGGAACAGATTATCCGGTGTGATTTCAAAATAATCGGCCGGGCCGCCGCCACGCAGGATGGTCTGCGATCCGGCCGTATCGTAAATCCCATCGCGCAGCAGTGCCTGCGCGATGTGCACCCCCACCACTTCTCCCAGGATCAGCCAGCTATTGATTTCGGCACCGCTGGCGCCTTGCAGGCGGATGATCTGGCTGCACTTGCATTCAAACGACACCGGACTTTGCGCCACGCGCGGCACGCCGACCACTCGCGACGGCGCGGGCGTCAAGCCGGCCAGCTGGAACTCATCGACCTCTGGCGGCGCGGCCGCACAGCTGGCGTTCATCGCCTCCGCCAGCGGACGGGTGGCCAGATTCCACACAAACTCCCCGGTTTGCTCGATATTGACCAGCGTGTCCTTGCGGCCCAGGCTGGCAAAGCCTATCAGCGGCGGCGTGTAGTTGAACGCGTTAAAAAAGCTATAGGGCGCCAGGTTCAGGATACCGCTGGCAGAATGGGTGGAAATCCAGCCGATCGGCCGTGGCCCGACGATGGCGTTGAACGGATCGTGCGGCAGGCCGTGGCCTCGCGAGGGTTCGTAGAAGTATTGCTTGTCCATGGCGCATTGTCGCATACAAGCAAATGGAAACAATTTATACAAACGCGGTCTTGAAACCCAAGAGTGTGGCGCTTAAGCTACGTGTATCACTTACACAAAACACGTAAATATGGATCTCGACCTGCAATTCCGGCTGATGAAAGCGGCACCGGCAGCCAAGGTGTTGCAGGCATTTCGCCAGGATGCCAACGTGGCCGGCATCGCGCCCCCGCCCAACGCAGCAGATGCGCGCGGCAGAATTCAATGGATTTCCGTGGAACTGAAGAACCGGCAAATCGGCATCGCCCGCCTGGAGCTGGCGATGCCGGAATTCTGCTTTGTCTCGGAATTGATGATTTTGAGCACTTACCGTGGCCAGGGGATCGGCCATTGGGTCATGAAGCGCGTCGAACAATACTGTCTTGAGCTGGGCATCAAACGCCTGCTGCTGGAGGCCGGCCACGGTACCGACAGCTTCTACAAGTCGCAGGCCTTCGTCGCCGATCCCCTGGTCCCGCGCTTGCTGCGCAAAGAGATCAATCCCTTCCAGCGGAAGATGTTCTTGCCGCTGTTACAGTAAGCCCTAGCGTTTCAGACGCGCCAGCAGTGCGTCCGCCACCGCGTTGGCGGAGGCCGGATTCTGGCCGGTGATCAGTTCGCGGTCCACCACCACCTTGGGTTGCCAGTTGGCGCCGCTGCTGTAGCGTCCGCCCGCAGCCTGCAGCGCCGTCTGCGGTGTGAACTTCATGACGCCGCCATTGAGCATCGGTTTGGCTGCCTCTTCCTCGTCATTGCTGATGACCGTCATGTCGTAGCCGGCGTAAATCCAGCTGGGCGTCTTGCCCGGCTTGGCGCCAGCCTCCAGCGGCCTGGTGAACTGCTGCGGCTGGTCCAGTGCCGACAGCAAGGCAATCGGCCCGTGGCACACCAGCGCGGTAGTCTTGCCCTGTTGATGGAAGGCTTTCAGCAGGCGGCCAAGCGGCGCGCTGTACAGCAAATCCTGCATCGGCGCATGACCGCCAGGGATGTAGACCGCATCGTAGCGGTCATAACCGCCCTGCTCCACGCGAGCCAGGCTGATGACGGGCGAATTGGCCACCGAGGTCAGCTGCAATTTGTCGAGCAATGCCAGATGCTGCTGCAGACTGGCTTCATCGTTACCGAAATACATCTTGTCAACGGAATGACGGTCCACCGTGGGCGCCTTGCCCAGCGGCGTGGCGAAGGTGACGGTATGGCCGGCGTCCAGCAGCCTCTTGACCGGCTGCATCAGTTCGTTCGCGTAAAAGCCCGTGTCAAAACGGCGCTGTTCGCGCAGCTGCAACTGGGCTTCGTCTGACAGCACAACCAGCACGTTGGCGGCATGGGCCGTCAGCGCCGCCAGGCCCAGTACCACGCCGGCGGTGGTGTTACGGATGGTGTTCTTCATGCGTTTGCTCCTGTGGGTTGATTTCAGTAGCGCCAGTGTATTGATGCCTGTAGAGTTCTTAAAGCACTACAAAACCAAATCATTTGTTCTTGAAAGGCATGAATGGCACGTCAATTCGACCACATGGCCGACGTCGAGGCCTTCGTCACCATTGCCGACAAGGGCACGATCAGTGCCGCAGCGGTCGTGCTGGGGACAACGCCGTCTGTGCTCAGCCGTGCAGTGGCCAGGCTGGAGGCGCGGCTTGGCATACAGCTCATGCGGCGGACCACACGCCGGCTCAGCATGACCGAGGCGGGCAGTCTGTATCTGGAGCAAATGCGCCACGCGTTGGGCCTTATCGCTGACGCCGAACGGGCGATCCAAGGTCAGGATGGCGAACTGAGCGGCAAGGTGCGCCTCAGCGTCCCCACAACATACGGCCACTATCGCCTGCCGGCGCTGCTGCAGCCATTCATGGCGCGGCATCCGCAAGTCAGCATCGAACTCAGCATCAGCAACCGCAATGTGGATCTGGTCGCCGAAGGCTACGACATGGCGATCCGGCTCGGCGAACTGGCCGATAGTGGCCTTGCCGCAAAACGCCTGGGCGATGAGGCGGTGTGCCTGGTCGCCTCCCCTGACTACCTGAAACGTGCCGGCACACCGCAAAACCTGGAGCAACTGGGGCGTCATGCCTGCCTGCCCTTCATCATGCCCAGCAGCGGCCGTCAGGCGCCATGGCTGCTGCACGTGGATGGTCAGGACATTGACTGGCTGGCGCCGGCCCGCATGCTGGTGAGCGATGACGTGCTGGGCGTGGTTTCACTGGCGCAGCAAGGACTGGGCATCTGCCAGACTTACCATTTCGTCGCGCAAGAGCGCCTGAACAGCGGCCAACTGCTGGAAGTGCTGCCCGGCCTGCGTGGGCGCAGCCGGCCTTTTACGCTGATTTACCCGCCGCATCGGCGTATGTCCGCCGCCAGCCGCGCACTCATCGACAGTCTGCCGTCCCAATAAAAAAACGCGCCCGGGCGTAGAACCGGGCGCGTTTTTTCGTACTGCTGCGAATCAGGCGTTGGCCGCCTTCTTGCGGCGTGCGACCACACCCAGCAGGCCTAGACCCAGGCCCATCAAGGCATAGGTTTCTGGCTCAGGTACTGCCGCGATCGATACCGTCAGGTCGGAACCATAAGAACCGCCGCCGTTGCCGATAATTTTGCCGCCAACCTGCACGTAGTAGCTGCCGGTCGACAGGCCTTGTGCGGTCAGCTCCCAGCTGTCGGTCGGATTGACGGTGTTGGCGGTGGTGTTAATGCCGGTATAGGTATGCAGCACGGCATTGGTGACAGGGTCGTACTGGACCACGCTAAAGTCGGTAATCAGCAGGTCCTTGATGGTGCCCGATTTCAGGAAGCTGGAAGTCAGCGACGCCGCCGAATCGTAGTTACCTGCCAGGACAAATTTGTATTTGTCGACAAAGGTATCGTTGGTGTACAGGCTGCTGAAGTTATTACCGAAATGGGCATTGAAGCCGCCTTCGTCGTCGCTGGCCAGGTTCACCGTCACCGTTTTCCCCACGGTTGCCGCATAGGCCGATGCGCCGAACAGGCTGGCGCTGCAGATCATCGTTGCAAGCAGTACATTTTTGATTTTCATTTTTTTAGGTTCCGTAGCAGTTTAGTAAGTTGAGTTCCCGGACATCCTTATCCGGTGACTCAAAGCATAAATTGATGCCATTCAATTAAATGTGAGCTACCTAACCAAAGTGACAAGATTTCCCAAAACACGACGGTTGTTAACAAATTCTGTGGATAAGGCTGTTAAAAAGGGCTAAACCATCATCGCAAGCCTTTGTTTTAAAAAGATAATTTTTTACTGCATATTTTTTACTCAAATGAGTTATCCACCGCACGGCGCGTTTGATACTTGCGTGGGTATCAACTTAGGAGCATAATTTAACTGATAACAATTCTCATTTAGCTAGCCAGCAGCCAGCCATGTACTCACTTCAAGGACCTCCTCCATGGCTATTCAAAAAACTCCGCTGGCGCTGATACTGGCCAGCCTTTCCATTTCGCCTTACGTTGCCGCGCAGAGCGAGCAAACCATGCAAACGGTGACGGTGACCGGCGAAAGCGACGCCGGCTACCGCATTTCCTCGTCCAATAGCGCGTCCAAAATCGATGCGCCGCTGCGCGACATTCCGCAGACCGTCAACGTGGTGCCAGCCCAGTTGCTGCACGACCAGGGCGCACGTTCGCTGCAGGATGTGATGAAAAACGTGCCCGGCGTTGGCCTGTCCACGGGCGACGGCCAGCGCGACCAGGTGACGATCCGCGGCTTCAGCGCCATCAGCGACCAGTTCGTCGATGGCATGCGCGACGATGCGCTGTACTTCCGCGACCTGTCGAATATCGACCAGGTGGAAGTGGTGAAAGGCCCAGCGTCGGTGCTGTATGGCCGTGGCTCTTCCGGCGGCATGATCAACCGCATCACCAAAAAACCTGGCATAGACCGTAGCGAAGTCAGCGTGCAGGCCGGCAGCTGGGGCCAGAAGCGCGGCGAGTTCGACCTGGCACGTAACCTGTCCGCGCAAGGTGTGGCTGTGCGCGTCACCGGTGCGGTGGAGGATGCGGACAGCTATCGCGACCAGCAATTCCTGAAACGCCAGGCCCTGGCGCCGTCCATGCTGTTCAAGATCAGCCCGGATACGCAGCTGCTGCTGCAAACCGAATACCTGCACGACAAGCGTCTGACCGATTTCGGCAATCCGTCCTACCAGGGCCGCCCCGTCAATGTGCCGGCCAGCACCTACTATGGCGCGGCCAACGCGCGCGACTTCGACTTCAGCGAATCACGCGTCTACACTTACGGTTTCACGCTGGATCACCGCTTCGATGCGCAACTCTCGCTGCGTAACGCGTTCCGCCACTACGATTACTCGCTGAACCGTAACAACACGCTGGTCGGTTCGGTCAATGAAGTGGCGAAAACGGTGTCGCTGACCCGCGGCAATGTCAGCCGCGAAGAAGATGGCTATAGCAACCAGACCGAGCTGACCCAGCACGCCGAACTGGGCGGCATGCAGCATACGGTGCTGTACGGCGTGGAATTCGGCACCCAGAACAAGTATCAGCTGGTGCGTTCGCAAGCCAATGTAGCCACCGTGTCTCTGTTCAATCCAGTAGCGCCCGTGGTGCCATTCACGGCAGCGGGTGCGCCGTCGACCAATAATCTGGGCATTTTCAAGGTGAGCAGTGCCTATGTGCAGGACCTGGTAGCGCTGACACCGGAGTGGAAGGCCCTGGCGGGTATCCGCTACGACCGCTTCCAACAGCAAACCCAGCAGCGCATCGCCGGCCAGACCAACCTCGAGCGCACCGACCGCAACTGGAGCCCGCGCGCCGGCCTGGTGTACCAGCCAAGCGCCACGCAGTCCTACTATGCATCGTTCAGCCGCTCCTTCCAGCCGTCGGGCGAAGGCTTCTCCCTCGCGGCAAATAACGTCGATATTGCACCGGAAACCACCAAGAACAACGAGATTGGCGCCAAATACGATCTGTTTGGCGGCCGTGCCTCAGTCGGCGTTTCGGTCTTCCAGCTGACCCGCGACAATATGAAAGTCACCGATCCCATCAGCAACAAACTGCTGCCGGTGGGCACCCAGCGCACCAACGGCGTGGAACTGACGTTCAGCGGTAATCTGGGGGATGGCTGGCAGGCCTGGGCCGGTTACGCCTACCTGGACGGAAAAATGATCTCGTCTATCGCCAAGGATGACGGCCAGCTGGTACAAGGCAAGCGCCCGACGCTGACGCCTGAGCACAGCGCCAATCTGTGGCTCACCAAGGCGTTGGCCGGCCACTTTGGCGTGGGCGCGGGTATGAACTATGTGGGTGACCGTTTTGCAAATCCGGGCAACACCGTAGTGCTGCCGAGCTACGTTACCGCGGACGCCATGGCTTATTACCGCGATCGCGGCGTGGACCTGACGCTCAACGTGCAAAATCTGGCTGACAAAGCCTATACCGTTTCCGGTCATGGCAGCAGCAAGAACCTCAACCTGCCTGGCGCTCCACGCTCGGTACAGCTGACGGCCCGTTATCGCTTCTAATCGTGGTTGTTAACAAATTCTGTGGATAAGCTTGTTAACAAGCGACAAGATGCAGTCCTAAGTATTTGTTTAGCTTCAATAAAATCCTGCTGCATCATTTCTACGCAGCAGGACTTATCCACCGCGACGGCGTTCAATCAACTCATAAATACCCATGCCTGCCAGCATGGCAATAACGAAGATCAAGGCCTTCGGCAAACCCATGCCCAAGCCGACTAAAGCAGGTCCCGGGCAAAAACCCGCAATGCCCTAGCCGATGCCAAATGCCATGGAACCGAATATCAGGCGGCGGTCTATTTTGGTCGCTGCCGGCAATGGCGTATTACGCGATTTGGCCCAGCGAAAAGCAAAGAACCCAATGCCAATCGCGCCACCCATAACCAATATCAGTGAAGGGTCCCATTTTCCGGCCAAATCAAGAAAGCCCAGTACCTTGTCTGGATTCGCCATACCGGAAACAATCAGGCCGATGCCAAAAATCAGGCCGACGAGAAAAGAAATGACTATCATATGTGGCGTACCAGATAAACCATCATAAAACCCGCGGCCATAAAAATCAGTGTCGCAATCATCGAACGGGGAGAAAGACGGGATATGCCACAAACACCATGCCCACTGGTACAACCGGAACCGTAACGCGTTCCTAATCCGACCAGCAATCCAGCAATAATTAAGGTAAGCGTATCCGCCTCAATACTTACAGCAGGAAGCGTAAAAACCATGGCATAGATAACCGGCGCTGCGATCAGGCCTGCGATAAATGCAAAACGCCAGGCGATATCACCTGTATGCGGTTTTAAAAGGCCGCCGAGAATACCGCTAATACCAGCAATGCGGCCATTAAAAATGATAAGAAGGGCTGCAGCGAGCCCGATGAGCAAGCCGCCAGTCAAGGCTGCGAGAGGTGTAAATGCATTCCAGTCTATGGACATTCTGGTCTCCTGAGGCCGGTGAAGAGGTATCCCATCACACCGGGCTAGCGGAGTATGCCAGAAATCGGCGCCAACGCGCCAATTTCTGGCATGGGCCTGGCGAATTAGCGGCTTACCAGGCAGACATTTCAGTATTCATGTCACGCACTTTTTCAAGCTGGTATTTTCTGGCGTTGGTGGCCGTGACGTTATAGGTCGTGTCCTGGCTGCTATAGTCATATACCCACAATGCCGACATCTGAACTTTATTGGTGATAATGGCATTGGTGATGCCTTCAAAACGCTGCGGCGTATCCGTTGGATATAGCTTTTCGTCAACACCAAACTCCCCAAGGAAGAATGGCCGTTTAGAAAGAACTGATTGTGCTACTGCCGCTGCAAGAATATCTGAATAGGTTGTGGTATTGACTTCCCCATCAACTGTAAAATATTTCCCCTGCGGCCCCTCAGCTTTGGGGTAAAGATGCATGGATAACGTATCGATCGGTTCAGGATTATCGCGATCAAGAATTGCACCAAATTGCTTCCGATCATCCGAATTCCAGCTACCGCGCTGCAAATTATTAGCGCAGTAATATGGCACATCATTGCCGCTGAATATAGGGGTTTTCGGATCAATTGAGCGGATCACCGTCGCAAATTCCTTCAACGCGGAGATGATATCTGACGGCTTAATATTATCCGCTACGGTGCGTTCCGGCGCCCCGGCGGTTGGCGCCGACGGTAGATATTTATAATTGCCAACGGACGGCGGAATGTCCATCACGGTTGTCGCCTCATTGGCAAATTCCCATGCCCATAAGGCTTCGTGATCTTTAAATTTGGTCACTAATTCCGTTAAGGCCGTCCGCATGAAATCACGTGTCTTACTAGAACTGTCGCCGATTGCTGGTAAATGTTCACCTTTTAGATCTGGAAACGCAGACCAGTTATAAAACACATCCAGTACCACACCGATATTCTGTGCCTTGGCTGCATCCATGAACGCCTTCAGGCGGTTCAGGAATTCCTCATGCTTGCCGACGTAACTCTTCTGGATGTCATTCGGCCAGAAAACGATGGCAGGAACCCGGATGAACGGTACGTTGTACTGTTTCAGTGTCGCCAGACCGGTTGTCAGCGCGCTTGGGTTGTTGTAGACGCTGTAGCGATAAAAGCCGTCGAAATAGTTCACGCCAACGCCGTAGAATGGCTTGCCATCCTTCACGAACTGGCCTTTGCTATTGATACTCAGCGGACCAGCGCATGCGCTCTGGACCATACCAGCCGTCAACAAAACCAATGCGGCAAGACTTTTCAATTTCATACAATTCTCCTGAGGTGGGAAAATTATAATTTTACATTATTGAAATGTAAAAACAGCAATGCTTTTAATGCAAGCGGCAATTTAAGAGATTGATGATTTTGGCCTGCCCAACTGGATTCGAACCAGTGACCCTCAGCTTAGAAGTCAGACATTCCATGGGTTAAAATACCATACGAATCAGTGACTTACGTGTGGCACTATGGGTTATTACGAATCGAGTGCGGCACGCCTAAGTCATTGATTTAGAACGAACTGGAACTAGCGAATAACCCGGCCCAATCCCCATCGAACGCATGCCCCATTCCTTGAGGCTAAGGCTTGAGACATAGGCACACTGCGACTCTCAGCAAGGATTGTATAATATACAGTACACCTGCTATACAGCTAGAGGCCGCATTCCGCCCCACTACTTAGTTGGAGAGTATACGCATCCATC
This sequence comes from Duganella sp. CY15W, assembly GCF_009857555.1. Classification (NCBI taxonomy): domain Bacteria; kingdom Pseudomonadati; phylum Pseudomonadota; class Betaproteobacteria; order Burkholderiales; family Oxalobacteraceae; genus Duganella; species Duganella sp. CY15W. The sequence goes on from NZ_WWCQ01000005.1 coordinate 388,843, forward strand.
AGCGATAAGCCGGGTGCGGTGTTGATCCTCGTGATGAGTCTCTCAAAGTAGTGCGACGTCCAGCTTACAATGCCGACGTCTGACCCAGCACGGATGGATGCGTGAAGGCGTTACTGGCCAACTACTACAACGCATAGCTAACTCAAACGAAAGGAGCGACTAGTGTTCCAGAAGGCATTCAGTTCTGCTTTGTTTGACTTGCCTCCAGAGCACGTTCCCAGTGGTTGCGTATCACTGCTATTCTTTGTCAGCCAAGAATTGGACTCGCTCTACTCTCAAGTCATTGATTTTCCGGATTTCTGGGCAAACCACCCGGTCACATCGGCATGGATTGAAGAATGTAACTCCACTAAGGTCATACAACTTCCATCCGAACCCAACATGTATGCATTGTTACGCTCAGCGATAGCAATCGCCGGCGACATTGAAATTTTGCTCCGAACAGCCCTCAAAATTGGAAGCGGTATTCTTCAACCTGGTGTTGAAACACTACACGCGGCAGCAAGTCAGTTTCGACCTATCAGAAATCATTTTGCGCATCTAGAGGATAGGCTACTCAAACCTACCCAGTTGGTAAAGGTAAGCGGAAAAAAGACACTTCCATGTGGTATCACATATCTCAATGTGTCTGGAGCCTACCATATGGTTGTATCTGGCAATACCATCTACTTTAGCGACGATGGAGACTGCAAGGAAACAAATATTTCTCGCGACAATTTCCTCAAATTTTTGTGTAGCGCAAAGCAGCTATACGAAATAGCGACTCAGTTTCCAAGGCATTTTCATCCGGAATTCGTGGAATTCACCACTTTTTTCCCTTCCCCTTATGTTCCTTTAGGATCACCTAGCCGCTCAGATATTCCTAATACTAGGCTGACTTTTTCAAAAAAATATACCTAAGAACTGGAATCAGTGTAAATTTCGGGCCCCGCTTACGAAGCCCATTTGGCAAATGATGCAGCATGGGATGATCTCTTCTTCAACAGGAAAAAATTACTCCATAAGTTGCGCTAAGCACTTTTCTTGATTGCATCATTTTCGACGGCTGCATCCGAAGGCACGCTATCCTTCCAATGGGGATAGCTGGGCGTCTCTCCTGCCGGCGGATAGAGACTAATATGCTCGATATGCCATTCCTGGACAACTGTCGTAATTCCCAGGCCGTGCGGCAGCTTCGCACGCTGGTATCCTCGCCATAGCTCATCGCGCGGCCCCTTGCCGATACACACCGCATCCCACAACGGCATCAGCACGTTTTTGGATTCGTTGGTATAACCATGACGGCAGACGTTGAGATGCTTATGCCCGTTTCCGTAGGCCATGGTCACCTCTCCAAACACACCTGGATCGTTGAGGATGTCATTCTCAGGGCGCTTGAGCCCAAGCCAGCGCCATTGGATAATTTTACTGTACATGCATACAGTATAATCACGGAATCAATTTAGCGCTATTATTGACTCGTTAACATTGGAGACATCGCTATGTGCGTCAACTTCCGCCCGCCTGATCCTGAGATGCTGGACGCCGTCATGGGCGTCATCATTGATCTGCACGACACTGGTTTCTGGCGCACCGAGACCTGGAAGGATTATGGCGCGCCAATCGTACGCCGCGGTGTCGACGGCAGTCGCGAAGGGCTGGTCGCAAACTACGCCTCCTATCCAATGAAATTCCAGAAGCGCGACTACGAGATCAGGAAGCAAAAGGCGCTGGCGCGCGGAGAGCCGGCGCCGAAGCCGAAATGGTACGACACGATGAACGCGCGTTCCGAGACGGTTGGTTCTTCGAACGAATACCGGACTGCTTGGTCGCAGGGCCAGCTCTGCCTGGTACCGATGACCGCCTTCTACGAACCCAGTCACGAAACCGGCAAGGCGGTCCGCTGGGGCATCGGCTTGGCCGACCACTCCATGTTCGCAGTCGCTGGCCTGTGGCGCACACGGGAAGGCGACAACGGCCCTGAGACGGCGTTTACGCAGTTGACGATCAACGCGGACGATCACCCTCTGATGCGGCGCTTCCATCGCAGCGAGGACGAGAAACGTTCCCTGGTGATCGTACCGCAGGCCGAGTGGGATGACTGGCTCAACTGCGCCGATCCGGAGTACGCACGCAGCTTCCTGCGCCACTACCCTGCTGAACTGATGCGTGCCTGGGAGTTCCCGGTACCGCCACGGGCAAAGAAATCGGAACCGGTGACGCCGGCGCCTGACTCACAGATGGGACTAATATGACCAACAAAATCGAAGAAGACAGGCCGCCACTGGATAGCCGTGTGCGCGCGAAAGGCGATCCAAACGGCCAGATCATGACGGTGCTCAATCCCGCGCTCGGCGAGCAGCACGACTGGGAAGGCGTGCGTAACGGGATCTACTGCGTCTGGTACGTCAACGGCGAGGAGCGCTTTGAGGTGTATCGGCCAGGCCAGCTGGTGGTGGTGGAGGGGCCACCGGATACGCACAAGCAGCAATGATCGCCTCAAGTTCCCCTTCGTAGGCTCGCCCACGCGGCCAATCGCGGCCGAGGGCTAAGATCTTTTCGCCGTCGCTGGCTGAGAGCTGCAGCTTGTCAAACTCATAGTTCGGCCGCACCGGCACGGACTCCTGCTTTACGCATGGTACTGGCATGGGCACATTGATCGTTTGCGTGACTGGAACCGGATGATCCGCCGCACAGCCCCCAGTCAGTGCCGCCGACATCAGCTGCAGGCAAAGAGTTCGTGTTTTCATCGTACCTTCTCCAATAGCTGATTCACGTAGGGCATGGCGTCCGCGCACGTCACCGCCTTGGCGCCGGCCAGTTGCTGCAGCGCCGCGTCGAAGCGCTGGCCGTTGATGGCGGCTTGCTGCTGGGCAGCCTGGCCGCGAGCCTTCGCGTCCTCGGATGCTCGGTACCAGGTCTGGATGGACCGGTTCTGATCGTCCACGCCGGCGCGCAACTGCGCGTTGACACCCTTCTCCGCCGCCAGGTCGACCAGCGCCTTGTCGCGTGCGGCGGCTGCCGTCCACCACAGCGCGCCGCCAGCGCCGCCACCGACCAGCAGGACCGCCAGCAGCACGAGGGTGGCCACCTTCCACAGCTGGCCGCTCAGTACGCCACCAGCGCTGGCCACCACATTGCCCAAGGCGCTCACAACGAAGCCCAGGCCGCAAAGTACTTTGCCGATCGCACCTGGAACACATTGCGCACGTGCTCACGGTTGATGTCACACGCCGACCGGCTGCCGTACAGCGGCTCACGCGACTTCAGGCAGTGCAGTTCTACGTTGCCGAACCACTGGCCAGGGTTGCAGCCGGTGGCGAGCGCGCACGCGCGGCGCTCGCGCTGCACACCGGCCGGGCCGCCGTTGTAGCCGGCGTCGCCAAACTCCAGCGCCGCCGGCGCCGCGCGGAACTGGCGCGCCGAGTCGCGCGACATCAGCACCAGCGCACGGAACTGCAGGTCCGGCCGTTGGTAGACAGTCGACCAGGACAGCGCGCCCAGCTCGCCGCCGTACTGGTCGCGCAGTCCGGCCAACGCGTCGAAGCGCACACTGCCGTCGGCACGATAGGCGCGCGTGATCTGGCCGACACCGGCGCCCTCCTCGCGCGCCGTCTTCAACTGCGCACCAGGGTTCCAGCAACCGCGCGATCGCAACGTGACGCACGACTCCTGCTCCACCAGGCTGGCCAGCAGCGCGGGGTGCGGGTGGTCCGGCCACAGCCGCTGCTGTTCCGCCTTCAGCAGCGGCAGGTATTTGGCGGCGCCGGCCGGTAGCTGCTCGGCGGCGTGCGCACGCGGCGAGAACACCATCAGTAGGCCAACCAGCAGGATGGATATTGCGATCAGCGCCAGGCCCGCGCCGGTGGGCTCTTTGCCAGCCATTTCGAACAGCTTGCTCATATCAGCCGATGGGTAATCCAGCAGCTTCTTACGCACCCAATGCGAGGCAGCCACGGCCCAAATACCCTGCAACATGGCCAGGCCACCCAGCGCGGTGGCCCAGCCGTTATCCGGGTCGGATGCAAAGGACGCCCACGCCGCCAGCAGCGTGCCGCCAAACAGGAATACCGCGCGGTGGCGGGTGATGTAGTTCCAGATCTCGTTCATTTGATACCTTTCATAGAGCCGTAGGCAGCAATGCCCACAATTGCAACGATGATGGCCTTCCAGACCACTCCCCAAACCCCGCGGCCCAGATCGCCGTAGAAGCGTTCTGCAACCTTGGTTTCCAACTGATCGACGATGGCATTCACGTCCGCATCACTCAACTTACGATCTTCTTCTGGCATGCCCGTCCTTTCGTTTAGGCGATAAAAAACCCGCCAAGGCGGGTCCGGTATTTATTGGGCGACTGGATTCGGCGCAGGATCGAGCGGCGACTCCTCGCCTGGTTGAGGCGTTGTCGCTGGATCGCCATAACGCCATCGCCAGGACGCCCAGCCGAACGCCTCGCCCCAATCTTCGATCAGATAGTCCGCAAAACAGCCGGCGCATTTCGCCCAGGCGGTGACCCAGTTGCCATCAGAATCGAAGACATCCACGTCGCCGCGTGGTTCATCGCCCATGCACATATTCGGCATATACCCTCCTTTCAAGATTCGACCATGACCATGCCAGGCGAGCAGGCTGGAACCGTCAGGGTTACGCTGGTGGTGGGCGGCACTGCCGCGCCGCCCTGGCCGCCGCCGTAGTTACCACCGGAGGAGTTCGGCACGCTATTGTCAGTGAGGGACCCATAGCCACCACCACCGGCGAAAGTCCCGGGACTCTGGGAAGGAGCAGTACTGTTGGCGTAGCCACCGGCACCACCACCACTACGGTCTCCTGGCGCTGTGCCGTTGGCGTTGCCGCCGCCAGAAGTTGCGTTCAGCAGCACGGACAGAAAATTGTTCGTCGATGCCTGCGCAGGCGTGCCGCCACCGACGCCCGTATAGTTCGGGCCGCCATTGGTCGCTGTATTGGTTGCTGGGGTGCTTGGACCGCCAAAGCCACCGCCACCGCTTGCGCCGTTCGTAGCTGTGCCGCTTCCACCACCGACACCCGCGCCTCCGCTGGCCGATGGGTTGCCGGTGGTAACGACAGCATCACCTGAGGCGAACCCTGCGCCCATGATTCCAACTGCACCACCGCCACTGGCACCCTTCCCACTACCGGCTCCGGATACATCTCCTGCTTTCCCGCCCTGCACGTTGAGATAGCCCCCGCTGGCAGTTCCGCCTTGCGGTCCAGTGAGCGTCGCAGTGCTTCCGACCGAGGCGAGGCCGCCAATGCCACCGTTCGCAGTCAGCGTCGGAATACCAGCGCCGAAGAAACTCGATGCACCACCGTCAGCGCCTTGGATAGCGCCTGATGCTCCGATTGCAAGGGTCGAGCTCGCGGCGGCGCCGGAGCCCTGGATATAGCTGTAGCTCTGACCCGCAATCAGAAAAACCATGCCGACGCAGTAACCAGCACCACTTGACCCGGTCGCACGGGCAGCACCACCGCTCACAGCCATACCCGCACGCGCGCTGCCGCCAACGAGCGTAATGCGGTGCCAAGCGGTTTTTTTGGCGACGTACGTGCCGGTACCGGTCAGCAGCATGGCGATCTGGAATGCGCCGTACAGCGCGGCCATGGCGGTGCCGTCGCCTTTCGTTATTGTTACCCGGAACTTGGTCGTGGTTTCCGCCCACACGTCGATCTCGTCACCTGCGGCGCACGTGAACGACAGTCCGCTTTGCACGCCCTTGATGATTAGATTGGCGCCTGCTGTGAGAGTTGGCGTACCGCCTACCAGTACTCGACGTCGTGCTCCTGCTTGTGGCGCCGCAGTAAAGCCAATAATTGCCGCCGCACCGATGAGCACCTCGTAATTGCCATTACCGCTCCAGACATCGACCATCGCAGCGCTGGCAACATCCGCGCCTTTCGCTTCATTGATCGCGCCGGTGCAGTTGCCGCCGGCAATGCCGCCAGCCGGCCCGAGCGGCCCCCGCTGCCCTACGACGGCCAGATTCCAGTCCGACACATCGCCGACACCATCGTACGAAGTGACGTTGATCGTCAGGCTGGTGCCGGCGTACGCTGCGACCTTGCCGTAGACCGCATTGGCAGAGTTAGAAGCGCTGACGGCCTTCATGTCCACGCCAGACTGGAACTGCTTACCCGCCTGAGTCAAAAAGACCATCGGACCGGTAGCGATGGTGTTCAGCGTCGAACTGGTGCCGACCAGGGCGGCGGCGGCGTTTGCTGCTGCAACGGCACTGGCGGCTGCCTCGCCCGCCTTTGTCGCCGAATTGCCAGCCTGGGTAGCAGCAGCATTCTTGCTGGCCAGCGCGCTGTCAGCGCTGGATGCGGCATCTCCCGCCTTGGTGCTCGCAACCACGGCACTCTGCGCCGCAGATACTTCCTTCGCGTTGACATTAGCCTCAAGCGCATTCGCTTCCGCGCCCCAAGCTGGGAGATCGGCCATGTACTTGCCGACAGCCTGATCGAAGTCAGCCTGCGCCATGGATGGATTTGGCAACCCATCCATCAGTTTCGTGATCGGCATTAAACAGTCCCTTCAATTTGTAGTGCCATTTTGGAATAGGTTTGACCCTCGATAACGTTCTTGAATGAAGAGAACTTCCCGCACAGGACAGTCGAACCAAAAGCCGTGGCGCCGATGTACACCATCGTGCGCTGGCGCGCGGCAGCAAGTTTTTCCTGCACGTAGTCAATCATCTCGTTATCGAGCACCACGTCAATTGACATCCGCTTCGAGAAGCCGCGCTCGGTGGTTTCGCTCGTACCATCGAAATTGAAACGCGTGGTGGAGTAGTCCTTGATGTCGGTACTGAGGCCATACTGGGAGAAGCCAACGTCCTCGATCGGACCAATACAGCACATGCCGCACTTCGCGATACCGCCTGGCTTTTTGATCTCGATCTTGACGCGGGTGTTGAAATACAGCGGCAGGCTCAACGTCAGGAACTGCGACTTGCGCCGGCGCCGCGTGAAAAGCCATCGATAAAAACTGCTGCCCGAGTTCGACACAAGCAAACTGGTCGTCTCATGCATGACCACGCCGGCTGCCGGGTCTGTCGAAGTGATGGTGACCTCTGTCGCGTCGACGTTGCCAAGGAAAATACCCTGGGCGATTGCCTTGGGCTCAACCTCCAGCACAATCGCTTCGGCGTATTCAGTCTGGGTATTGTTGTAGGAGTCGAGCATTTTCCAGCGATTGGTCGCACCAGAACCAACCCAATAGGCCTTGTCAGAAACGGGCCGGTTGAAGTTCTGCCCAGCGGTCGCGTTATGCACTCCAGACTGCGGCCCAGTTGTTGCGATGGCCGCACCACCCATCGTCGCACTGACGGACAACGTGTTCGTTGCTGGGGATACGATGTAGTAGACAACGTTAGGCAACAGGCCGCCAGGCAGTACGCCGGTGCTTTCAAACGACACCGGTGTTCCGGCAGCCTGCCCATGACCAGGCCAGGTAATCACACCAGGCGATCCAACCGAGATTGTCACGACAGCCCGTACGCCGACGGCAGACTCAAACAGCGCATGCGCAGCTGAATCCATCACCCTGTCACCAGCGGCATATACACGGGTCATGCTCTGCACGGGCGCGTCGTTCTCTGGAACGTTTGAACTGACAAACACACCGGGAGCGGACACCGGAATCGGATCTAATACGATCACGTAGTCACCTCCACTTCCTTGGTTGCAAGCGGCGTCTCGCCGTTGATCGCGCCATCGAGCGAATCTGCGGCATTCCTGGTGTTCTTTGCAATCGCGTACAGGTGCGATTCGACCATCGTGCGCAGCTGGCTGTTCTCCGCGCGTAGTGCGCGAATTTCGCCAATCAGCTCCGAGCTGTCGTATGCAGGATTGCGCAGCCGCGCCATCAGTTCGCGGTTATCCGCCGCCGGGATGATTCGCTCATCTTTGTGAATAAAGGCCGGCATGTCCTCAGGCACGGAATTCGTGCCGACGGCAAACGGGTGCAGTTTCTTGTACTCGTCGCTGCCTTTAAACGCCTGGGTGATCTGATCCCAGGTAAAGCCTGCTTTTAGCGACGCCTCCCATGCGTCGACGCCAGCAGCTTCGCCGGTACGCCCCAGCAGCGTCTTGTAGAGATCCTGAATACGCGCTTCATCAGAGCCCTTGATGGCGCCCACGACATCTACGCCCTTGGTCGCCTGGTTCTGCCAGTAGTCAATCTCCGTGCTCGTCGCGCTGCGCCCCAGGTACTGCTGATAAGCGACGGCAGTCTTCGACAGCGCGGCGGCGGCCGCATTCGCCATGGCTGCCTTGATGGAAGTGGCAAGCTCGGCAAGTGCCTGAGGAAGCGACACCAGTACAGTCGAAATTCCGTTGAGCAGGTCGACCTGATTTTTCGCGACGGCCAGCATGTCATCCAGCCGAGCAATTTCAGCCTTGTGCGCCTCGTCGAGCGCATCCTTCTGCGCCTGCAACGTTTTGAGCGATTGCTGTTCAATGGACAACTGCGTGTCGGTGTAGCCTGCCAAACCCGCGACGCTATTTTTGGTGCGGTACTGATCTCGCTGGTATTCCAGATAGGAGGAAAACTGATCCGATGCGTCCTTGCTGACCACCGACAAGGCGTTCTTCAACGCATCAGCGTCCGGTAGCGGGCCGCCTGCTCTAGCGATAGCAAGCGCTGTCTCAATCTGCGCCTGCGCGCTCTGACGATCAGACTTGTCATTGCCCGCCAGATTCATCGAATCGAGCGTCGAGTGCAATGCCTGCGACAGGCTCTGCAATTTGCTTACGGATGTGTTGACACGCTCGATGCTTGCCTGCACCGCAGCGGAAGCGGCTTGATATGCGTTATTGAGCAAATCCTTCTGACGATTCACCACGGCCTGCAAATTCGTATATGCCTGGTTGACATCGTTAAGGAGGCCTTGCCCGGCCTCCTTCAGCTTATCGAGCGCGTCCTTCGCTGCCTGCGCCGCAATCACCTGGTCGTACAGCGCCAGGTTATGCGAGTCGATTGCAGCGCGTGCCTTCGCCGCGAGCTGCGTCTGCGTCATGGTCAACTCGTCCAGCTTGGCCTGCAGATCGGTATGCTCGTCCGCGATTTCCTGCTGAGTCTTGCTCAAATCAATGGTTGCAGCATGTGTCTTTGCAAACGCCTCAGACAACGCAAGCAGCGCGCTGTACTGCTGCGCCCCAGCTTCCGTCATCAAAGCGCCAGACTTTGCCAGGCCCAGCACGTAGTCCTTGAACTTGTCCCGCGTGTCAAGACTCTGCAAGCCCATTGCCGCCAGCTGATCGGTAACGTATTTCTGCACAGGCGCCAGCTGCTCGGCCTTGCTCAGGAAGTTCTGGTTGAAGGCGTTACTCTGGCTGGCCAGCTGATCGATACCGCCGGCAAGTTCAATCAGGCGTTCACGTGCCGCGATGCTGGCCATGCCGGTAGCCCCGAAGGTGGAGCTGCTGGAAGCCAGGATCGAATCGAGCTTCGCATAATCGCCAGCCAGGCGCATGACGGTTTCGGCATATCCCTCGCCTACCTTACGGAACTGGTCAAGCTGCGGGAAGGCCGCCTGCGCGATGTCATCCATCGACTTTGAAATCACCGCATTAAGCGCGTCAGTTAGCTCGGTGCCCTTCAGCCCCTTCAGCGACACCTTCGTGCTCCCCAGCGTCAGGTCGTCCAGCGCCTTGGTCACGTCGGCGGCCGATCCGCCCATGGCGGTGGCTGCTGCCTGTAGCGACTTGTCGAGGTTCGTAAAGATCAGCCCGAACTGCTTCGACAGCTCGTCATTCAGACCTTGCACCTCGACACGGTTGCTCGTGCTCTTCGACAGGCCGAAGAAGCTCGACTTCGTCGTGTCGATGCTCGCGTACTGGTCAAAGCCCCGGCCTTGCTGCAGCGAGCGTACACTGCCGCCGTACTGAAGCCCGGAGTCCACGATGTTCTGGGTGGTCTTACCCCACAATTTGGACACCGCACCACCAATGGCGCCGCCGATCCAAACACCTAGCAGGCCAGCTAGCGCGCCACCGATCATGCTGCCCACCTGTGCGCTGCCGGCGAGCGCCACCGGGCCGCCCGTCGCGATCGTACCGGTCTGGATACCCATGTTCGTGCCATCGGTAAGGCCGGTAGTGCGAACCACCAGGTTCGTCAAGCCAGTCATTGCAGACTCAATATTCTGCAGCGCCGTCAGCATGCCCTGATTAATTGGCAGCATGTCATTCGAGTTTGCGGCCAGTTGCTCGATGGAGCGACGGATAGAATCGGATTTCGCCGAGCTGTCGCCAAAGACCGAGCCTGTGCCCTGAGACTTCTGAACGTCTGCGGCCGACTGACCACCACCACTGCCCCCTCCAGTGACCGCGAAGCCAAGGGCCGCCATGGCTGCTGCCATCGCGGCCATGCGCGCCCAGGCGCTATATGGGTCTCCCTGCGCCTGCGTGGCTATCGCCAGCGCGGCGGCTGATGTGCCCTTAACCGTGTCTGCTGCCAACTGGGCAGCGGTACCGGTGGCAATGGCAGCACTCTTCGTGACTTCGCCTGCGACGGTTGCGGCAGTAACGGCATCGACAGAAAACAGCTTGCGTACCATCGCCTCGACGGCCATCGCCATCTCAACAGCGCGATAGGCTTTTTCAGTCGCCTCCAGCGCCTTATACCCTTTGGAGTTCTCATTGAAGAAGCCCTTGGCGGCGCTAGCCATATCGCCATACGACTTGATCTGCGCTTGAGCGCCTTGCTGGGCGGCCTGTGCATTCGCGCGCGCGATCTTGGTTGGATCACCCTTGGCATCCTGCAGCGACGCAGCCAGCTGCGCAGCGACAGCCGCCTGGGAGCGCTGGTAGCCGGTCAGCGAAGTGGTCAGCGCACCGATAGCCTTGCCAACCGAGCCGAACGACGCCGCCATGCCTTGCGCTGCTTGGCGTGCAGCATCGTCAACAGCCTCCATCACTTTAAGCAGCTCAGTGGCGCGCGTCAGGTCGACATCAACCAGTATCTTTTTCTGCTGATTGGCGTACCAGGTGTTGTATTCATCCTGCAGCAACTTCTGCGCCTCGGTGCCTTGACCGGCAAGCGCAATGCGTTCCTCCCACACTTTGGCGTCAATGGCCAGCAATGCATCGGCACGCGCTTTCGGATCAGACAAATTTTCAGCAGCGAACTTGGTGTTCTCGACTTTCAGTGAGGCGGCGTACTGCAGCGCCTTCGTCTGCCCCAGCGTTGCCTGGCCAACGAGCGTGCGCGCAGCCTCTTCCGCTTTCAACTGTGCGAGGATCTGATCGGTGATTGGCAGCTTCGCCAGCTCAAGTTCCGACAGCTTTTTCTGCGTCTCAGCCTGCGACCTGAGCGCAACGGTTTCCATTTCGCGGGCGTCAGCGCTCTTGCCAAACAGACCGTACTCAACATCGAGCGCCCTCGCCGAATCATCGCGTGCCAGCGTGCTGGCCACAATGAATTTCGTAATATTGGCCTGGGCCTCCTGCAATTTCAGTGATTTCTCAGTGACCGCCTGTTCGGCCAGCGCAGCAGCGATCGCGCGCTGATGTTCTGCCGTCAGTTTGAGCTTTCCGCTCGCCAGCTCTTCGGCGACCTTGATCGCCGTTTTTTCCGACTCGGTCGCATCTTTGCCCGTTGCCATTTCGAGCTGGTTCTCCACAGTCTTGCTGCGAATGGCTGAAATCAGGCTCTCATAGGCCGCAACTTCTTTCTTGATCGCAGACTCTGCCCCCTTGTCGGCGAATGCGGCCCGGATGCGGGCCTCGTCGTCCGGAGTGAAGGCCGAACCCAGCAACTTGCGCGCTTCGGCGAGCTTACTGGCCAGCTGCTCCTGTTTGGTCGCATAATCGGCCATGAATTTCTTGCGCGCCTCGCTCTGAGTCAGCGCCTCGGCTTCTGAGCCCGTCGATTCAGCCTTGTTAATTTTTCCCGTGAGCTCCAGGATTTTTTGAAGGAGTTCCTGCCGTTTGAAGAAAACGTCATCCTTGCTCATGCCGGCAGTGGACGTGCCAGCGTTCAGCGCGTTCAGTTGCGCGCTCAGTGCCCCCAGCTCGTTAAGGGGTTTCTGGTCGACTTTTTTGGCATCATCCAGATTCATACCCTGCTTGCGCAGTCGAATGAGTGCTTCGTGCTTTTCAATCTGTGCGTCCAGGCTCTTGATGACCGTACCGAAGCTGTCCTCCGCGGCGCTCTTGGCCTGGTCCGTTGCCTCCTTGGCTGACCCTCCCCACCGGGTCCAGGCGACGGCAGCGAGCCCAAGCACGGTGATGAGTGCGCCGACCGGCCCGCCCAGGAACCCGACGACACGCGACGCAAGACCGGCAGCGGCAGCACCTGCACTCGTTGCCGCATTTAGACCCGCTTGAGCAGCAGTCTCGGCAAGTTTCGCTGCGGTGAGCTGCGCTGATACAGACGTCTGCTGACGCCCCAGCACCACCAGCTCTGCCATCATGGCAGCGCGCTGCGCTTCTGCGGCAGCTAGTTCCACCGTCGCCAACTGCAGCGTTCGCAACGCAAAGGACTGCGCGCCAGCAGCGCTGGCTGCCGCAATTGCCGCTTCGGCCGACGCGATGTTCGAGCGTGCCTCCGCCAGTCTCGCGACAACGAGCTGCCGCTCAGCGACAATGGCTGCTTCCGTGTTTCCCAGCTGCGCGATCTTGGCGCCATTGCTGGCCAGCTCTGACTCCAGCAAAGCAATGTTCGCTGCCCGCAGTGCTGCCGCTGCCTCGATCTGCTGATAGGTTTTCACCGTCCACGCGGCAAGCGAAGCACCCATCTTGGCGGCCGTTAGCGTTGTCACGGTGCCCATCAGCAACGACAGATTATCAGCCAGCAAGCCGATGCCCGTCGTCAGCGCGGCGACCGTGCCGTTTGCCTCAGCGTGCACAGCCGTGTACTCCATCACGCGGTCCTTCAATACCTGGAATGCGCCACTGATGGTCTGCACCTGCTTCGATTCGTCCCGCAGCTTTTCGAGCGCACCAGGCAAGACATCGGCCATGATCTTGGACGTGATCTGGCCGTTGCTGGCCATATCCTTTAGCGCTCCGATAGGAACACCCATACCGTCAGCAAGAGCTTTCATCAGGCGTGGCGCCGCCTCGTTGACGGCATTGAATTCCTCACCACGCAGCGTGCCGGACGCAAACGACTGGGAGAGCTGCAGCATCGCAGATGCGGACTCTTCCGCTGTAGCGCCGCTCACCTTAAGCGACAGGCTGACCACCTCAGTAATTTCGGCGACGCGCTGCTGGGAAGTACCAAGCTCACGCACTCCATTGGCAATACGCGCATACAACGTGCCGGCGCCGGCCATGCTCGACTGCGCATCCGTAGAAATCCTTTTTACATCGGCCATTGCCTGCGCGTACTCGTTTTGCGACTGTGTCGCAAGCTTTAACTGCGCCGTAAACTTCGTGTACTGATCGGACATTTTGACGATCTCAGCAAGGCCTGCGCCAAGGCCGATGGCGCCCAGCGCCGCCTTCATCTGGTCCGCCGCGCGCGCGATACCGCTGGCGGCATCCCCAACCACCTGGCGTGCCTGGTCCATATCACGCTGCAGACGAGCGATGTCGGCGCGCAGCCGAATTTCCATGTCGCCAACGATCATCCGGAGTTCCGTTCTCTACTTGTTTAAGATTTCTAGTGCGATTGAGTCAAACAACTCAATGACATCCAGCTCCCACTCGGTGAGCCGAATGCCACGCAATGCCTGATAAGCGGCCACTTCCTGCATGCTGATAGGCAGTGCGCCGCTCATTGATGCCGGCCGGCTCAGCCGCTGGAAGATGTTCCAGACCGGAAGGCCAAGCGCTGGCCATTCGATCTGGAGTCGCGGATCAACCTTGCCAGTGTTGACTGCCAGCCTTTGCAGATGAGTACGCAGGCTGGCGCCATCACCCTGGCGCACACTGAGCTCGAACTCAGCGCGGCAGCAATCCGCTAGGACTTTGCGGAGTCTTTGATAAAAAGCTGGGTCTTGTTCAGGCCGTCCAGCGCCTGCGCACGCAGCCATTTCTTTTTAGGGTCCTCGTACAGCGTGCGCGCCGCCGATGCCGAGAACGACAATGGCTGGCCGCCCTGGGTCAGGTTCCAGCCCAGCGTCGCAGCGACCAGGTAATCAGTTTCTTCATTGAAGTCGTCGATTGGGTCGGTCTGCTGGATCTTGCCGTTGTTGGCAAATTCAGCACGCAGGCGGCGCGTGCGCGCCAGATCGATGCGCTTACGGGACTCGTGCTCTGGGCTGGCCAGCTCGATAAACGACGACGTCGGCGCTTTGGTCTTCGGGTCCAGCAGCACCAGTTTGCCGGTTGGGATGTCTTCGTAATCGTTCAGGTCCAGGGAAGCGATCAGGTTCGAGATGAGGGTGCTTGGGTATTCGTTGCTCATTGGCTTCTTTCGTGGGGTGAAATAAATGCCCGCGCGGGCCCGCCGCGCCCCACGAAGGGCGACAGCGGACCTGCCGGTGCTGGTGAAGCGGCTGTTACACCGCGGAGTCTTGAATTGCGATGGTGGTCAGGTCAGTTGCCTTGACGGCGCCGCCGGCGACGTTCAGCAGTGCCTGGAATGGAATGGTCTGGGTGATGGTTTTCTCACCATCGTCCTTGGATGCGCCGCTGACTTTCAGTCGACCGATGCTAAATGCGACGAAGTCAGCTGCGGCGCTATTGTCTGCGGTGAAGACCGCGTACAAGCTGATCTCCGTCTCGTTGTAGAACGCATCACGCAGCGCCGTACTATTAAACGTGGCAGTCATCTGTCCGGTAACCAGGACACGGCCGGCGGCCATGAATGCAACAGTGTTCGAGCCCACAGTCGGATCGCCGCTCTGAGCAGAAGCAATATCGATGCTCAAGCCGGTGACATTGGCAACAGTCGCGTTACCGACGCGTAAAACGCCGTTGACTGCAGCCATCGTGCCGGTCGTTGTGACAGGGTTGGGCGCCACGAAGTACTGCGCTGCACCTGGCAGAGCATCCTTGCCCATGAATTCGATGGTGCAGGTGGCCATGCCCGTCGGCGGCAAAGACAGGCCGATCTTCGACACTTTACAGCCGCTGTAGACTTCGTTCGCAGGCACGTCCGGGTACCAGTGCTCGATAGAAAAAGACTTATCAGTGTGGCCGGACTGCGGAATCATCGTCTTCTTGCCGACGACAGTCACAGTGGAGGCGGCAATTGGTCCTTCCGCGACCAAGGGAGTGGCGTTGAGCACCAGGCCGGTCAATACCAAAGCGGTTGCGTCGGTCACCAGCACATTCTTGTTGATGTTCGCCACGTTGAGCGCGCCGGCAGTCAACCGAACCACGTCGCCGACCTTTACGCCGTCTGTCAGAAAAGACCCTGCGGCGCGCGTGATGGTATATGCCCCATCAACGCCAGCGATTGTGATTGATGCGCCGACAATCGGCGCGGTAGCCGCAAATGGCTTCTTCAGCGCAGCAGCCATGAAGTCGGCGTAGGTTTTGGCCGACAGCTCGCCGTTAATCGATCCAGCGACTTTACGAGCGCCATGACGAAAGTCGGCCAACTGGAAGTCCGTGCGGCTTTCGTTCGATTGGTACGTGTCTTTAGTCATGTCCAACGACGAAGTAACGCGGCGCACCGCCTGGGCCGCGCCTGCGGCCGGGATGACGCCATACACGACTTCTTCCTTGTAGGCGACCTGTTTGTAAATTCCGCTCGCGGTTCCCATATTTCTCCTTGGCCGAAAAAAAAGCCCGCGAGCTGCTGCTGCGCGGGCTGAGGTTAAATTGATGAAGTATTCAGTTTGCTTCGTAGTAGGTGATTCTGAAATCGATCGTCTGATCGTAGATACCGGCATCGTTGTCGTCAGGAGCAGGTCCGAGCAGGTCCCTGACAACGCTCACGACGGTCAAACCAGCGATGATGCCGCGCTGGTAGTTGCAGCACTTCCGAACGACCTCCAGCACGGCATCCAGGGTGACGCGGTCCTTGGTTTCAACGGTGACCTGCACTCGGCTGCTTACAAGGGAAAAATCGGCCTGCGCATCGATCGCGGCCATCGGCATGGTGCTGATGTGCTTAACACTGATCGCAGGCAGCACGGTGCCCTGCTTGATTGTTCCCAGTACCACCTTGGCCGCAGGAACCAATGCAGTGACCGCGGCATCTGCGACCAGCAGCGCCCGGATGATTTTTGCGCTGCTCACGAGGCCTCCGGTTCAGATGCATTGATGCCCACAGAGGCCAGGCGTGCGCGAATTTGGGTGCCGACGGCCTCCAGTGCCGTACCAGAACGCCCGTCAAAGGCGGGGCGCATAAACGGTTTTGGCCGCGCACCAGGGTGATGGACCCAACCGACGATGACGCCCGCCAGCGCGAGCGCCTTGGCGTTCTTCGGACCGATACGGTGGGCAGCGGTACCGAACTCGACAAAGCGCCAATACCAAGCCTTCTCATTGCCAACCTTGACCTTCGCCGTGACCGTGCCGCGATTCGAGCTGGTCGACACACGAACGCTTCGTTGCAGCTCGCCAAGTTGCACCGGAATCGTGGCCTTGATTTCGTCCTTGAACACGTTGGCTCCGGCGCGTAGTGCCGAGCGAAGGATGTTCGCTTCCACTTTCGCCGGCAGCGATTGCAGGAATGCGTCGAGCTGGCGACCGCCAACAATAGTTTCATCGCTCATGACGAAAAGCTCTCCACAGTCATCTCGATCCAGCGGCGCCGGCCCAGTTCCGCCGGTCCGCCAACAATTTGGAACTGCTGGTCCGCCTCGCCATGGACAACAACGCGCAGATCGGAGGAAAGCCCCGGTATATAGCGGATGCGGACACGCGCCGTTTTTTTAGCGAGCGCAAGCCCGTCGCGTACCGTTTCTGATTTACTGGGCAAGTCATCGAATACCTGGGCAGGAATGCGCGACGCCACCGGTTCCCACGGCCCAGGCTGCATGCCATACCCCGGCAATTCGACTTGCGTCGGGCGTTCGATCGTAATGCGGCGATCCAGTTGCGATCCCCGCATTACAGCCCCACACCAATACGGTACGGCCGGAGCAACGAACGGGCGCCGGCGGGCAGCTCTGTAATGACCAGGCCAACCACCGCATCCTCACGGTTCTCATACAGGTGACCTAGCGTCAGCAGTATTGCCGCCTTGATGGCGCTGTTGGCGACCATGCCACGATAAATCAGGATGCTGGCCAGGTTGGCCGCGTCGAATCGCTCATGCGCCCCCAACAGGGCCATGCCACGCTGCGCGTCATCTGACAGTGCATTGGCAGCGTCAATCGCGGTGCGGTGCGCCTCACATGCAGCGGCGAACGCGCCAGGCGCAGACTCGAGCGCGGCGTTGAGTGCAGCCTGGTCGACATACAGGTTGCGATTCAGGTAGGCCGATGCCGCCTGTTCCGCAGCCTGCAGTTTCAGTTCGATATCGGCGTCCTCGTCGCTTCCCACCACGCGCAAGTGGGACTTCGCGACGTCCATCGAGATCAGACTCATTCGGTTTCTGCAGGTGGGTTGTCGTTCTTGTCACCACCCTTCTTGGTGGCAACGGCTCCCAGCTCAATCGCGGCATTCAACAGCTCTGGCGGGCACTCGTCACCTGGCTCATATTGAACAGGGTAAATCTCGCCGTTCGGTACACCCTGGAACTGTGCTTTGAATTTCATGATGACTCCTTGAAAACGCCCGGCGCATTGCCGGGCGGATGGATCGCGCTTAAGCGCTGATCGTCTGGGCTTTGAGCGTATCCGGATTCAACAGGCCGCCGCCGACGCGCTTGGTGGTGTAAAAGTGGACGTATGGCTTGTTCGTGAACGGGTCACGCAGTACGCGCACACCAACGCGGTCCACGATGAGATAGCCGCGTTTGAAATCGCCGAAAACGATCGGCTTCGAGTTGGCGGCGATGTCCGGCATACCCGCCATTTCGGTGATGCCGTAGCCCAGCAGGGTTGCTGGAGTGCCGGCCTGGAAGGAAGGCTGCCACAGGTAGTTGCCCTGACCATCCTTCAGCTTCCGGATCTCGCGCTGGGTGTTACGATTCATGATTGCACGGGCATTGCCGGTATAAACATCGGGCAGTTCGTGCACCAGGTTGATCAAACCATCTGCGGTCAGCGCTGCCGCCGCGCCGCTCTTGACGGTCTTGATATCACCCCAGGGGTGCGCCGCGGCATTCGAGCCACCGGTGATGTAGGTCAGCAGACCGGAGGGCTTATTGTTGCCGTTGCCGCTCAAGAACGCGACGCCTTCCTGCAGCGAGAACTCGGTTTCAACCTCGCCGGCAAGCCAGGCTTCCAGGTCAATGGCCGGGTCGTCCAGCATCTGCTGAGTTGCAGCCGGATTAGCGTACAGCTCACCAGTGTTGTAGGTGAGGCTGCCAAACGTCGGCGTGCCGGTCTGTGGGCGAGCGTCAGTTTCACCAACCCAGCCCGAAGTGGTGCCGCGATTATTGAACAGCTTGCTGAAGCCGTTGGTGCTGACTGGCTGTACAGTACACAGCGCACGCATCGGCGAGACCAGTACCAGGCGATCGGTAATCGTGCGGTCCCATTCGGTTGGAGCCAGATAGCCGCCCTCGCTGGCCGCGCCCTTATTCAGCGCGGCCTGTACTTCGCCTTTTTTAAAGTGGGCACTGAACGCGTCGGTGTATTCCTTATCCTTTGGACCAGCGGCTGCGCCGTTCATTTGACCGGCTGCAATTTTCAGGTTGGCATCGTCTACAGCAGCTTGCAGTTTCTCGATGTCCGCGTTGATGCGGTCGACCTTCAACGCCTGTAGAGCATCTGCCTGGCCTTTTTTAACGTCTTCCAGCTGCTTGCTGTGCTCAGCCTTGAAGTCGGCGAACGCCTTATTGACGCCGTCGATCAGCGCCTTGACATCGCCGGTGGCGTCGGCGCGCACGCAGACAATGCCACGTGGGACTGGCTGGCCTGCGTGACCGGCATGCGCGGACAACGCATGCGCAATCAGGGCGCTGGCGATCATTGCATTCTTCTTCATACACTACCTTTCATGTTGTTGATCAGGGTTTGCAGCGAAGCTGCTACGTCGGCGCCAGCGCTCGGCATGGCGCCCTTCTTTTCGGCAGCGCCCGGCATGCCAGAAAACAGGGATTTGATTGCCTCGCGCCGCACCGACCGGGAGTGGCCGGCGCGTGCCATCGACGCTTCGACCATTGCGAGATACTTCGTGTGTGCGTGCGCCTCTGGATCCTGAGAGAGTTGCTCCCGCTGGATCAGGCCGCTGGCAAACCCATCGTCGATAGCCTGCTGTGCGCCGATCCAGGTTTCCTTATCCATCATGGCGGCAGCATCGGCCGGCTTCATGCCAGCGCGGGCAGCGTAGACTTGTGCCATCGCAGCGTCGAACGGCGCCAGCTGCTCGGCGGCGGCCATCATGTCGTGGCGGTTACCGATAGCGACAGCCCAGGCGTTGTGGATCATCAGGAAAGCGCCATCGCCCATCAGAATCTCGTCGCCGGCCATCGCAATGACCGACGCTGCCGATGCAGCCAGGCCCATCACCTTGACCGTGACTTTTGCCTTATGCTCCCGAAGCATGTTGTAAATTGCTACGCCCTGGAAGAAGTCACCGCCTGGTGAGTTGACATTCACAGTCACGTCACGGGCGCCGATGTTGCGCAGCGCGGCCGACACGCGTTTGGCGGTAACACCCTCGCCATCGTACGAGTCGCCAATGCGGTCGTAGATCGAAATGGACGGACCATCATCAGCAGCTGCACGAATCGACGGCTCCCATCGCTCCAGGGCGTCAGGGCGCATGTCGAACTGAACAGCGCCCAGCTTCGGCGAGGCGCTAAGTTCAGGCAGGTTTATCAGGCTCATTTTTTGTCCTTGTCGTACTGGATGTGTTTGGTGGGCGTACCGTGTCGGTACCAGGGTCGTTTGAGCGAGACACGTCTTGCAAATCACGTACTTCGTTTTGCGTCATCCATGGCGCGTGGCCACCAGAACCGAGTGCCTTGGCGAAGAAATCGGCCTGGTCTTTGAGCGTGCCGCGCAGTAGCGCGCGCTCGTTGTACTTCACATAGTGCGTGTCCGCTTCGGCCGGCGTCAGCAGCGACCTAGCCGCCGCTTCTTCCCAGACTGTGAACCAGTGCTGGAGCGCATACTGGACAAAGAAGATTGCAAGCTGCTCGATGCCGCTACCCCAAGAGGTGTCGTCCATCATCAGCAGTGGACGTGGGACGCCGAAGGCCCGTGCGACCTCCTCAATCTGGTGCTTCCTGTTCTCCAGGTGCTGCGAATCCGAAGCGGAGGCCGCCCATTTCTCTGCCTTCAATCCCTCCTCGAGGATCATCCACTTGTGCGCCTGGTCTGCGCCACTCTTGCCCTCCAAAGAGTCTTGCAGGCGCTTGTATGCCTGGTCACTGAGTGCATTTGGCGATGCCAGCGCACCGCCGGCCATCACGCCATTTTTAAATAGCCGCGCCGCAGCGCGCTCGGCCTGCAGCGCGATGCCCAGTGCCTCACGGGCCAGCTTGACACGCGAGAGGCCGATAATTCCGTCATCAGACAGGTCTCGCAGATGAAATACCTCTGATGCCGGCAGGTCGATGTACGTCCCATTGGGACGCGTGTAGCGATAGGTGAGGCTCCAGTCGTCGTTCTGGGTTGGAACGGTCCGCGTCGGGTGCATCGGGATCAGATTTGTAATCTGGCCGCGTGAGCGGATGATCCTGGCATATCCATTGCCATGCTGTAGCACGTGCGATTGCAGCAGGCTCTTGAACTCATACGGCGTCTGCCAGCCATTGGGCCGGCGTTTCAAGAGGTTGTAGAGCGGATGATCGACCGCGTGTTTCTTTTCTTCGCCGCGCTCCAGTACATTGAGCGGCAGCATGCCGATGGACTCGGAAATCAGCGTTACGCAGCGCAACAGGGCCATGTTCTGCAACGCCTTGCTGGCGCTGACATATGCGCCTGACGCTGTGTCGCTGCCAGTACGCATGAAAGCCAACAAGTCCGGATCATCCAAGCCTGAGAAGAGCTGTCCGACCGCTGCATTGGGCCTGGCTGCCTGCTCCACAACCGTCGGCGCGACCAACTCTTCGAGATGCGGCTCAACAGGGCGTGCGTCCACTTCGGCCTGCTCACGCGATCCGAAGAAATCAAAAATTCTCATGTGTTCCTTAAATCATGCGGATGCCACGCGTCTCGTAGACCGAGTCGCCTTTACCAACCGGGTTCAGGACCATCAACGAGATCGCGTTAAACAGCGCCATGAGCGGGTCAATCTTGGCCTTGCCGGAGGCGGCCTTGGTCACCAGGATGGCGTTGCCCTTGTCTTCGATGCGTGCGTTACCGACACACCAATTCATCATCGGACTACCTGTGTGCACCAGCGTCGCTGCCGCTACCTGACGCTCGGTACTCTTAATCGCGCCATTGAGCGAATAGCCCTGACGGATTGAGATGATCTGCTCCATCGTGACGCCGCGCGCATCGCTGACCAGCTCGGTGACGATATCGATGATGCCGGCGGAGTCGACACCGATCGCCATTTTCTCGGGGAGCAAGCCCGCATCGTTAATCTTGCAGACGACGTCAGCGAGCTCCATGACGTCGTCACCAGGCACTTTGACAATCGTCAGATCACCCTGTTTGACGAAATCCAGCAGTGCCGGCGCAATTTCCTTTCGGCGCTCCAGTGCTATTTCATGCGCCCAGGCGTGGAACCAAGCCAGCAAGCGGGCGGTACCGCGTTCACGACCGGTTACCGCCAGTCCAAGCAGGTCGTCCAGGCCGCCGCCATCGATACCGATGGTAGCTACATCACACCGCGCAATCAGCTCTTCCAGCGTGAACACGGCAATTGCGGCGGCCTCCCAGAATTCCGCTCCTGCCCAGCGGTCGGAGCGCAGGTTCAAGCCGATTTCCACGTTGGCGTGCTTGGCCATGAAGCCGCGGAAGGACTCCATACCGGCCTGCTTCGCCTTCGTGTACTCGCGTTCGAGGAATGCCTGGTCGACTGAAAATCCGATGTTCGGGTTGACCATCGCCATGTTTTCGAGCAGCAAACAGTCGCCGCTTTTCAACATCTCTGGCGGATGCTCGAACATGATCGGCACGAACGATGGGTCGACTATCTCTCCATCGCGCACTTTGCGGGCATACTCAAGTTTTTGCTTGAATACGCCAGCTGGCGGCTCGTCAGACTGTGTCGTCAGCCAGATGACGAAGCCTTCCGGGCGCGACGCCAGGCCGCCCAACGCCTCCCGAAACATATTCTCCGCGCTGGAGATTTTCCCGAACAGGTGCAACTCATCGACCAGCGTGCCGACTGACTTCTTGCCCCCGACGGTGTTCTGGTCCGCCGCCAGCACCTTGAGAATTGCGTTGCTTTCCCGGTGCGTGATCGTTTTCACATGCGACTGGACGTGCATGAGCGCATCCAGATCATCGTCCTTCTGTACCATGTCGCGCGCCGGCGTGTACGCGTTGTTCGCTACCTCGACCGTCGGCGCCAGCACCGAGAACTCCGCCGACTGGCGCCAGTTCAAGATCAGCGCCGTCATCATGATGCCGGCTGCGACCGTCGACTTCGAATTTTTCTTCGGCAGCAGCACGAAGAATTCGACAATGAGGCGCCGACCGCTCTCCGCGTCGTATGCGCCAAAAATACAGCGCACCAAGTCAAACACCCACTCCGCACAGGACTCGCCAAACGTCGGGCTGCCCGGCGCGTCGACGATCTTAAGCTGCTTGAAGATCTCCAGCGCCTGTTCAGCCTGCGCTGGAAAGATCGGCGGTGGGATGATGGTCCGGCCAGCAATAATGCGCTCCACCCAATCGGGGCAAGCAGTTGACCACTCAACCATTTAGACCTTCTTTCCGCCAGCGGCAACCAGCTTCGGAGGCGCAGTAGCGGCGAACTTGCCGGCGCCAGCTGCTCGCGCTTTCTCGGCTGCCTCGTCCTTTTTTCCGCCATCACCCTTTTTGGTGTGGGTGTACTGAACAGCAGCGATTGCGGCGCGCACCTGCAAACCGCTCGCTTCAACTTGGCCCAGCGCTATGTCTTGCAACAACTGCAGCATGCTGCGCTCAGAGATTTTCACTGTCTGTGACTTTGAGCGCTTCAACGAACCACCGTGCGGCTGCTTTTCAAGTGCAGTCACCACAGCATTGGCATTTGCTGATTTCGACCGGCCCGCATTTGCTGATTTCGCGGCAGTTTCCTTGGGCTTGCGGCCAGCCCCGGCACGCGCCCCGCCCGCATTGGCGCGGGCGCCGCCGCTTTTTCCTTTGACGCCTGCCATTTGCTGAATTCCGTTTTAAAAAAGGGATTTTTTTCCGCGCGTGGGAGAGTGTGCGGTCTAGAAAAATCGGCGGCCAAAACTTTTGGCCGCCCCCCATCAATGATTCCCCAGCGAAATCATTCTCCGATGAAATGTCTTTCGCTAGCATCGCTGATGAGGTGATCGCCATCGATCGCATCCCCAACCATCCGCGCTTCTTCGCGCTGCTTTTCCCCATCATGACAAGGCTTGCACAGCGCCTGCCAGTTCGCCTTGCTCCAGAACAGTTTCTGATCACCACGGTGCGGTACGCGGTGGTCGACTACCGTCGCCTCCGTCGTCCGGCCAGACTGCGCGCAGTACACGCAGAGTGGATTGCTGCGAAGGTAGCCTGCGCGGGCCTGCTGCCACTTGTAGCCGTAGCCGCGTTTGGTGCTACTCTCTTTCCCCGCGCGCCATGACGTAGGCTGCGCGACGGGTAGCGTATTTCGCAGCTGCTGCATTGGATACTTCAAAGTGCTCAACTTCATGCTTGTGCTGCCTTGCAGACCGCCAACAATGAGTCAGGCAATCGACGCTAAGAGCGCCTCAGTGCTATCCGTATCGAGCTTGAAGTGACGCTCCTGCGAAACGCTGGGGCGATCAATCAAGACCGTATAGAGGGCCGGGCCTTCTTCCTGGGGAATTAGCATCACGACGATACTCGCATCACCAGCCTGGAACTTCGCTTCTTCGTAGACATGGCAGCAGCCGCAGCCTTCTATGAAGGTCAGGTCAGACAGTTTCATCAGTAGGTCCCCCCTTCTACTTCCTTAATCACTGGCGCCTGAATGCGCGCCGAACCAACCAGGTTGATGTTGATGGTGAAGTTGTACGGCACCAGGCCTTGCGAGCCCTGCGGGCTGAAGTAACCAATGGGCTGCGTGGTGCCGCCGGAGGTCCCGAAAATTGCGGGGGCGGCGCTGGCGGTCGTTCCTGCGGACACAACGATGCGCGCTGCGGTGGTCGTGTTGGCGCTGTTGTACGGCGATTCGAGTATGAGACGCCCATTCTCGGCCCGGGCAATATTGTGGTATTCAGAATGCGTGGCATACGCGGCCGTTGCCTTGATCGCCGCGTTGATCGCTGCAGCCATCTCGTAGGCGTACACAGCTGCCGATGATGCCGCGCCTGCCGAGCAGTCGATATCCGCCGTCTGACCAATGTTGTCGATATTGATTCGGATGTTCTTGTTCGCCGACAGATTGAACGTGCCACCACTGCGAGCGCGAATATAAGCCCGCTTGCGTGTTGGTACCGGCACCGTCAGCACCCCGTTGAAGTACTTGTGCACGCCCGCAGCGCTGGCTGCGTACTCATCAAACACAATGCCCTGCGTGCTAGGGATCTCGTTCAGATACTCCCAGCCGGCCAGCGGAACCAGTTGAATCGAAATGCCTTGACCGGAGGTGTAAGCCATGGCCTCGGCCAGCATGCCAATGTGGTAGGTCTTTCCGGGTTCCAGCCACACCTGGGCCTGCAGGTAGTTCGCGCCAATCGACGTGAAGGTCATCACCCCGTCGTTATCGATCGCAAGCGCAGTGGTGTTCGTCGTTGCTATTCGCCAACCCGGCACACGCCAGCCGGAGTCTGTGCCGACGAGACCAACCAGCGACTCGGCTCCTGCGTTACCGCTGTTTTTCCATCGCGGATTAAACAGGAAGTTCGGTGGCTTCGGCAAGCGCCCTTTCACCGAGAAGAAACCCTGCTGGGTCAGCACATTCAGATTATTCGTATCCGTCACAGCCTTGACGTTTTGCAGGAAGCCCAGCATGTTCGCTTCCATCATGTAGCCTGGGCCGTCCGATGCTTGCCAGTCGAGGAAGTTGCGCCCGGAGCTGTTGTCCTTGAGGACATCGTGCAGGAAACTGCACACCACATGACCAGGCGAATCGGCCAGCGCCGGTACGATTGCAGCAAACTGCGCGGCGGTCACGGTTGTGGTGCTGGTGTCGTAAGTGAAGTTCGGCAGCGTCGCCGCCGAATATGCTGGGACAGCAGCGGGCCGGATGGTCGTCAGCAGGTTCGTTGCACGCGACAGGTTGGAGAACTCAGAAATCTGCCACATGGCCGGCGTATATGCGCCGCCACCGACATCGGAGAAGTTCTGGAAATTGACGCCGTTCGCCTTCGCCACGTCGCGCGCCCGCTTGAGCACCTTGCGCCACACCTGCGCAATCGGAATGCCGCCGGCAACCCAGACGAACTTCTGGAAGCAGTCCTGCGCGTTACCGCCAGTGATGACGCCGGTGGGGCTCTCCGTGCCATCGCAATACATCGGCTGCGCCGCGGCGTTGTTCAGCAGGTTGACCTCCCAGTCGCCCGAGTCCAGCGCACTGGCGGCCGTGGCAAGCTTGGCCAAAGTATTGTAGCTGCCGCTGGAAAAATCGAATTCGGCAACCAGCACGCCGTCGCCGAAGAACTGGAGGTACTGGCCACTCAGGCAGCGAGTGAATGCGGTGCGGTATGCAGTGCCCTTATAGCGCACAAGCAGGCCGCCCGACAAAGCAAACAGCGCGTATTGAGCTTTGCAGTTCTTGCCTGGTGCGGCCACGACCAGCAGGTCAGCCGAACGCTCGGCGCCAGTCAGCTCGTCAGCAACACTCATGCGCCAGCCGGAAACTGCAAGCACCGCTGCTTGCAGTTTCGCTATCGTATCGTAGCTGGTGTTGGTCAGATCAAACGAAACAGCAGCAGCATCCGACAGTACCAGTGTGCGTGGATTGTCGGTCACATAAGCCGTTGCTGTGGCATTGGCGCCGGTGTACTGGAGGCCAAAACCGGTGCACAGGCGCGCCAGGTTGGTCAGGTGGCGATTGGCATGACTGGTAATCTCTACACCGTCCGCTTGCAACGCGCGTACATCCGACCAGGACAGTTTCGTACTGTCTGTCTCCGGCGTCGAAGCGCCGCCAACCTCCGTGCAGACGGTCAAGTAGTAGGGCCACAAGCCGTAATCCTTGAACCATTGATGTGTACCATCATGCGAGTTGTCACCGACAATCTGCTTGATTGGGTGGTCGCGGCCAAACACCAGGGTCGGGCGGTCAGCACCAACAAATCCCAGCGGGTTGCCCAAGGAAATATTTTTCGAGCCTGGCGACGAGAAGGCAGGGGTAAGGTCTGCATTTTTTGCCGGCTGCAGACTCGTGACGGAAGCCTCGGCAACCGATGCGCTGATGGCGCCAGTGGTGCAGGTGATCAGCAGCTTATGCGACCCGGTGAACGGGCCGATTGGGGCAAGAACGCCGACACCGACAGCCCACTTGTCTGATCCAAACACCCGCGAAATCTCACCAACAGTCCCGGTGTCGCCCGTCACCTTCAGAACCTGCCCCTCAGGAAGAATCAGAACGGCTTGCTCTTCCATCCTTAAGGCAATTGAACCGACTGCCACCTGCTTCGCCTGCAGCGCTAAGCCGGGCCGTGATAGGAAGTATTTGATTCCGCCGGTCAAGTCGAGCGTTGCCTGGCCAGAGGCGATCATTGCTGCCTCAGTGCTAGCATCCAACGTGCTGGTAATGGCGTTTGCTGGCCGTGCGCCATACGGCTTGAGCAGTTTAACGGTCATATGGCCCTCAAAAAAAAGACCGCTCAAGGCGGCCAGTCTGGTGTCTCAGTATTTCAGTTTCGGTTTGGTACTTGTGCAGCTGTAGCGCTCGCCGACATGCCGCTGGAGCCGTAGCCCTTGGCGCGCAGGATTTCGCGAGAACGCTCCGCGTCGCGAAGCTGCTCTATCAAGGCATTCAGCATCTTTCCACTAGGCTCATTGAGAGCGTGCTCGATCAAATCGCGGAACTGATGGTGTCGCATGGATGCGGCCCTGCTAAAATGTTCTTTTGACTACAAGAGGAATAGAGATGACGAATATTGTTCGTGCTGCCCGCGAGCATTCTGACGCAAACCCTGGCTCCAACGAGAGCACGGTTTGGAACGTAACTTTTCTCGATGGCGAAACAAGGAGCGGAACGGTAAAAAACATCGGAAGCGACCACTATGTAATCGAAGGCACAAAGTCGGCGCCGATTTTCTTTGCCGCCGACAAAGTACTTCGTATGTGGTTCCCGAAATAAAAAAAGCCCGCGAAGATGCGGGCTTACTTTTTTCAGGCGAGCGAACTCCCCGGTGCACGCACTATATCAGAAAAAATTCCTCGTGCACTCGTTTTTTTTCAACTTCGCTACTAGCGCTGCACGTGCCTCTTCGGCAGTGAGGATCAAGTTCGCGTGCGGAAATCGCCAAGTCGTGGCAATACTGCAACTGGCATAGATCGCCCAGACATGAATACGGCTCAAGCTGTCGACCATCGCATCGACGGCCGCGGCTACCTGCATATCGTGGCTGTGTTGCGCCTCGTGCAAGTCATGCCCATGGCCGTCGGCGTCACCAACTAGCCCCCCCATCACTAGCGAGCCAGCGCGGCGGCAGCCGCCTTTCTGCATCCATTCCTTCCACAGCTCCAGGCAGTATTCCAGCGGGTCTGGTCGCGACCAGGCTGTGACTTTAGCATCTTGTTTTCTCACTCGCTGCAGCATGATGATTCCTCGTTTGGCAGTTGATTCTTTACTCTTTGGCACAGCGCATTCTTGGCGCTCGGCTGACTCATTCTGATGATCCGCAATAATCGTGACCACCAGTCTGTATAAGGCTTACTTCAAATTACTTCGCCATTTTTTCGCCATGGTTTTCGATTTTTCCCGTGATGCGGTCCTGCGCCTGAGTAACGCGGTCCATGTTGATTTCGAGATAGGCCATGGTCGTGCGAACATCTTTGTGCCGCAGGTATCGCTGGACATCCTGCACCGGTACTCCCTCCTCGCTCATCATCGTGGCGATGGTGCCCCGCAAGCGGTGCGGCGTGATTCCCTTGATCGCGCAGGCGGCGTTTGCAGCCATGATGGCTAAACGGCAGAAGCCAGGGCCGAATGCCTGGCCATCAGGCTGGCAGGCGACAAGGCCGTCAATCTGGTGCATCGGCTCAAGGTATTCGGCAAGCCGGCGCGGCAGGCGCAGGGCGTCGGCCTCACGCCCCTTCGTTATGCCAGGTGTGTATGTCCTGCGCTCCCAGTCAAACCACTCCCAGCGCGCCGTGATCGCTTCCGACTCGCGCAGTCCCAGCCACAACATGAGACGGACAGCGATGCCTACGCCGGCGGCGCGCGAGGAGGCGCGGTCGACCTGCTCAAACCAATTCATCACTACGGACATCGGCAGGATGGCGCGGGGGCGTTTTTGCACCTTGAGCATTGCTACATCCCATGGCAGGCGGGCAAGGATGCGACGCTTTACCGCCCAGTTCACCAGCAGCTTGAGCACGCGCAACCAGTGGTTGGCCGATGCAAAGTTGTGCGTCGCCAGGTGCTGGGCGCGGGCGCGCTCGACGGCCTCGGTATCGATGTCGCTGATGAGCCGGCCACCCAGATCGTAGGTGTGAAGGCGCTTGAAAACGTCGACGCTACGGATGTGCGCCGCGCTGGAGATCGGCGCTCGCAACTCGAACCATTCAACGATGACTTCGGACAGCGTAGGCATCGGCTCGCCGCCATTGGCACGCTCAACCGCATTGCTGTACGCACGATCCGCTACCTGCAGGGCGGCAGCCTTGCTGCGCAGCTTGGTGCTACGCTGGACGCGAGGATTTGGCGCCACCTGGAATCGGTAGTGCCAGATCCCACCAATCTTGAACAGGGATACCGTCATGCCGCCATCGCTGAGCGCTGATCTTCCCAGTCATGTGCACACACGAGTGCATTCTCGCTAAAACGACTGAAAACGCGGTCACCAACGTAAGTGCGCAGCAATGCCGTCGGCTGATTGCTGATGACCAGCACTGGCTTTTCAGCGTTGTAACGACGGTTGATGATTTCGGTCAGCAGCAGGATGGAATTCTCCGTCGAGCGGATAGCGTCCACCTCGTCGAGTATGAGCAGGTCGTACTGCGCCAGGCGCATCAGCTCCTGCTCTTCTGTCTTTCCTTCCCGTCCGTAAGTGCTCTGGACTTCGGAAATCATCTGGCTCGCGGTGCAATAGCGGACGGACATCGAGCATTTGTCGATCAGTGCCTGGGCCAGCTCGCAGGCCAGCAGCGTCTTACCGGTACCGGTGGTCCCCACCATCATCAGCACCGCCCAACGCTGTTCGGCGACAATAGCATCGCGGAACGCGCGCACTGTAGCGCGGACCTGTTTCTGCCGGTCCGTGGCTGCAACGAACAGCTGCCCACGATAACGCTGTGGGATGTTGGCGATGCGGTAGAGCGTTTCGTTTCGGCCACGCACATAGGCGGCGTGGTCTTCCTCGCGACGCTTTTCCTCGGCGCAGACGCCGCAGTACCACTCGGTACGGCCGCTGCGCGGGTTCTTCGGCAGCAGTGCGATGCTCGGCCCGTGATATACGCAGGTGCCAGGCACCTCACGGAGCATGTTCAGCACGCTATCCACGCCCAGCACTTTCGAAAATTCCTTCATTCAGTTCTCCTACAAGGGTTGGTCGTCATCGTTGCCGGCGCGGATGCCCCTCTGCCGCATGCTTTCGTCCATCGCAGCACGACTGCTGCTGTGATCGAGCCTTCCGACAGCGAACTTGCCGCTCTGCTTCGCCTGCCCGCCTGCCATGCGGTTGCCATCAACCACCCAATCCGCCTGGAAGCCCCGCCAGTTGCGAGAGCAGCACAGCGTCACCACGGAATCCATCGACATGCCGGCCTTGTCTGCCTCGCGCTTCATCTGGGCCAGTGCGGTCGACGTCAGTGGCGCGCGATGCGCTTTGCGGACCATCAGCCAGTCATCCGCCGCCTGCACGGAAACGCCTTCTGCAAGCAACGCGCTCTTGGCGTCGAACGCGTCGGCGCCGGCTTGTCGGCGCTTATGATGTTTACTTGATGGTTCTATTGATGGTTCTATGATGGTTATGGGTGCACCAGTTGCGGGGGTGGGGTGCACCAGTTGCGGGGGTGTGGGTGCACCAGTTGCGGGGGTGGGGTGCGCATTCTGCGGGGGTGCATCTGCTGCGGGGGTGCACAGTTTGCGGGGGTTGATCTGGTACACCGTGCTGCGGCCGGCGCGATAAGCGCGGGTGATAACACCCGTTTTTTCCATGTCAGCGATGTGTTTTTGAACGCTGCGCTCGGACATGCTGCACTTTTCGGTGAGCATGGCGACGGATGGATAGCACTCGCCTTGATCGTTTGCGTTGTCACACAATGCCAGCAAAACCATCTTCGGATGTGTCGGCAAATCCATCTTCCAGGCGAGGGTCATCAGAGCAATACTCATGCGGCCACCAGCCCCATCTCACGCTCATGCGCAAAGTTGGCCCTGATCAGCGCTTCGGACAACGGGGGGCACACGCTATTACCGCACATGCGAACCTGAGCAGACTTTGTCAGTCGAACACGAGGGAGTGCTAGAGGATCACCAGGCGCCTGTTCTCCGTCCTTGAACAACAGTTCTGGATCCGGGATCTCCGTGATGATGTAGTCTGCCGGAAAGCCCTGCGCGCGGTACAACTCAGCTGGCTCCAGCATGCGTAGACCGATATCGACAATCTGGTAGTCCACGCCTTCAATTGTCACCAGGCCGTAGCGATCCTTAGTGGTGACAGTATGCAGCGGCTCTTCAAGGCGCGGGTCTTGGTCGGTGCCGTAGTACTTCACCAAGAAAGCGCGCACCTCCGCATGGTGCTGGCCACCAGCGCTGACCGTGTGCAACGGCTCGTCCATGCCCGCAGTGCTGCTGGTGCCGCGCAACTTCACCAGGCTGCTAGCCACCAATGCGGACTTGCCGCCACCGCCGGCCGTCACCGTGCCGAGCGGGGTGTCTGCGGCATGGCCGACGCTCTGCCCCATGTCGCGTTGGATATGTGCTGTAACGATGCCCAACGCGTGCGGCGCGCCGGCCGGGTTTTCTTTCGGCCCAGCCGTGATCGTCGGCACCGGGTCGTTCATATCGCTGCCGGTCGCGCCGGTGCGGAACTTGGTGATGTGCGCGGTGACCAGAGTCTGATTTTCCGCCGTGGTGACTGTTGGGATTGGAGCGCCTACCTGTGTGCCGGGATGGCCAGTCGTGTTGGTCATGACGAATGGCGCCAGCGTGGCGGCAACTGCGCTGAAGTGCCCACCCTTGACCTGCGCGCAAATGGTGCGAAGCGGTTCGTCAGCGGGCATCGTGCGCTGGCTGCTCGAATTGGCATGCTCGTTCAAGAACGCGGTCACCAGCGCCGCCTTGCTGGCACCGGCCACGACCGTGCCCAGCGGCTTCTCGATGTCCAGCGTACGGGGCGTCTGGCCATCGCGCTCACCGTAGCCAGTCTGCACCATGGTAGCGACGGCCAGCGCCTTCTCTCCGCGCTGCGCGCTGGTGATGGTGCGGAATGGCTCGTGAACCGATTCGCTGCGGTCACTTCCTTGATGCGTAACAGGGACGATGCTGGGCACGACAATGGCGCGGTGGTTCTCCGTCGTCAGCGTGCCGAACGGCTGGTCAGCCGGCACCGGCTTGCCCGAGTAGATCGGACCGCCCTGGCCGATGATGAACGGTGTTTCCGCGTCCACCACGTAGCGCTGAATGCCCTTCGCGATGCGGCGCAGCGTGGCGTCGGCCAGTGGGCGCTTGCGTTCGAAGATTGACGGGCACGGGATGGACCAATCGATGCATTCAGCGGCCGTGCGCCACGGCGCCAAGTGCCCGGCCAGCACGCCTGCAGAAGTCGGCGCGCCATTGGTCGGCGCTGGCCAGCGGATCGGCAGGCCGTCGCGGCGCGCTATCATGAATAGGCGCTTTCGAATTGTCGGCGTGCCGTAGTCGCACGCACGCAATTCGCGAAACTCCACGATGTAGCCAAGGCCCTTCACCAGTACACTGCGCGGTACGCTATCGCCCAGTACCTCGCAAATCTCGTCCAGATCCGGATGATCGGCGGGAACGCCCGTCGACAATGCAGCCTTGAACGCCTCGAAAAGACGACCCTTGAACTGTGGATCTGGATACATGTCACCATCGTCGCCGACCTTCAGCGGTCCCCAAGTCCGAAACTCTTCGACGTTTTCCAGCAGGATCACCCGTGGCTTGGTTTGATACCCCCAGCGCAGGCCGACCCACGCCAGGCCTCGGATATTCTTGCTTACCGGCGTGCCTCCCTTGGCCTTGCTGAAATGCTTGCAGTCCGGCGACAGCCAGACCACTGCTACTGGCTGGTTGTTGGTGACAGCAATGGGGTCGACATCCCACACGCTCTCGCACAGATGCTTCGTGTGCGGGTGGTTGATGGCATGCATCGCCAGAGCCTCAGGATCGTGGTTAATGGCGATGTCGACCGGACGGCCGAATGCTGCTTCCAGGCCAGTGCTTGTTCCTCCGCCGCCGGCAAAGTTGTCGATGATCAGCTCGTGCCCAAGGTCGAGCGAAAAGGTATGGCAATCACGCTTCATCGAGCACTCCCGCGAACTGGTTGACGCCCGTGTACTCGTGCCAGGTCATGCACACGGCCCCGTTGCGTTTTACGACCGCCCCCCCCCTTGTCGATTTTCGGACCGCGCACCATCACCTTGGCCAACTTGATTTCGTTGGGATTTACTGCAATCCAGTCCTCGCAAAACTGAGGGCTGTCCAGTTCAGGGCTAATACGATATGGCTTCGTGCAGCTTTCAAATAGGGCCGCTGCCATAGCATCACGACGAGATGCCCACTCGGTAATCGACAGCGCGCGGCGCCCTTCGTACTCATTGGTCTTTTTCTCAGCAATCTGCTTGCTGACAGCACGGCTGACGCCGAAAACGCAAAACGCTCCCATGGCGGCCTCGATTACTGACGGAAGTTGAGGCCGAATGCAGCGCCACTTCGACGAGCACTAGCTGCGGTGAGCACTGACCCATGCCAATTACCGCGGTATGCCGGTTCGGTGGGCGGCACATCCGGTGCACCATTCGACGTCGGCATCAACCGGTCTCGGGCATCCGGGCTGACCTCATAGACGATTCCTTTTTTTACCAGGTGACCGTCGACCTCAAGCCGCTCGTAGATTTCGCGGATCTTCTGCTCGCCGACGCCGAGGAGGCTATGACGCTCAATACCCTGATGGATGGTTGCTGGCTGGGAAAGCAACGCGCGCAGTACGACAACTGCACGACTATTCGAGGAAGGAAATTTCATGGATAATGTCCTTGTTGTGTGTTTTACCGAGGCCCGCCTGCACGCGGGCTTTTTCTATTTCTGACCCGCAGCGTCGCGAATCAGTTGTTGGTACTGCTTGTGTGTCATCACCTGACCTGGTTCGATCGGCAGCGGCGCTGCCGGCGCCGGCGCACTCAAGCTGCCTCCGGTGCCAGCTTGTCCAGTGTCTCCAGCGTAGTGCCAAGCTTGCGCATGATGCGAATACGAAGCGACGCGCCAACGGGCATGCGGTTATTACGAATCTTGCTGATGACCGGAGGCGCGACTTCCAGCACACGCGCAAGCGCCGCATCGTTAACCAGGTTATTCATGTCCAGCAAATGATCGAGCAGCGGGTTTCGCTCGATTTTTCGCGGGGCTGTATTCAGTACTGCCTTGCTCATGGATCTCTCCTTATTGGGGGTGGAAGTGTCACGCTTGCCTACGGCGCAATGGATTCAGTTTGCGGACTTTGGATGCTCCAGCGCGTAGGCGTGCAATCGCGCCAGCGAGCGCGCGACGGGTGCGGCTGGTGGCCTCGTGTACATCCTCAATTTCACGGTGAGCCGCCTCAAGCTGAGGCAGCGTTGCGCCGGCGTGCACATTGATCAACGCCAGCTGCGCCTCGGCCGATTCTTTGACGAGCTGGCGCAAGTGCTCCTGTGCGTCGAATTCAACCTCATCGAAACCGTCGCTACTGCCAACCATTACGCCGAGCGGGCGCACGCAGTCTGCGATGCACGGCAGGCGCACTTCCATTGGCATGGCTGCCCAAATCGAATGCATGAAGTTGGCCGGCAGCAGGTTGGTGTCTTTGCTTTCGTCGTCCAGCCAACGGAACACGCGGTCGGCGTTGACCTTCTGGCGTTCGAATGCGTCGCGAGTGGTGGGGTCGAACACGATTCCTGTAGTGGACGGACCTTCGATGCGCTCGTGCGCTTCGACGATCATTTGCACCACGGCCTCCCGACTCCATCCTTCGCGCTTGCGCCAGTCGATTACGTGGCCGCGCAGTATGCCGATCATGGTGGTGTGCGATTCGTTGCGCATGCTTTCTAACTCCGAAGTGACTAATCTTGAAACATCTACAAAACAACAAATAAAGACCGGAATTGCAAATGAGTTACTATTTGGCAAGGAAGAATTTCGAACGCTCGAACAACTGGCTAACCGTCTTCTTCACTATTCAAAATGCCGAACAACTCGTCTCGCTTGCGGCGCTCGCGCGCGGCACGCCGCCGACCCGTCCACTCACCAAGAGCGAGTCCAGCGAGGGCTGCCAGCAAGGATTGGCATGTGAAGAGGAGCACGGGATTCCCTAGTTGGATTGAAATACCTGGGGATGTGCAAGCCTTAAGTACTTCAGCTGGGTTTTCGGCACACCATTCTTGCGCCACTGGCATACAGCACTCTTGGTGATGCCGAGTAGCAAGGCAGCCTTAGACGGGCCGCCTAAGGCATCGATAATGCGGTTGGCTTCTGCCGCTTCGGAAGAACTCATGACCGACCTCAAAAACTGTTTGATGCGAGTATAGAACGCTAAACCGAAAGAGGTCAAGCACACTTCACTTATCATTGTTTAGAATTCTTTACATGGAAAACCTGATTAGCCGTTTAGAAGAGGTCTGCGCCCATCTAGCCACCGCAACGCTTAGTGGGCAAACTGCGTTGGTCGAAGCCTCGGGCGCATCGAAGAGTGTCGTTAATCAATGGCTCAGTGGAAAGATTAAGTCTATCGACATCAGGTTTGCACTGGCGATAGAGCGCAACTCCGGCTATAGCCACGTCTGGTTAATGACAGGGGAAGGTGAGAAAAAACTAGACGCGAGCAAGATCATCTATGTAGACAGAATTGTCCAGCAGCAGCCCACCTATTCCTGGATTAGCACTGCAGAGGCCCGTTTGCTCACCCTTTACCGTACTACAGACGATGATGGTAGAGACGACATCATGGCGACTGCAGAAGAGTCAAAGCGAATCGTCTCACCGAGACTTGCGAGGAACGAGGTATAGCTTAGGCGCCTTCGGCTCCGGATGTCTGGCTGCCATTCTCTCTAGCTTAACGACGGCCTCAGCTCTTCGCCGTTCGTCCATTGCACGATATGCGGCAACTATCCTATCCAAGTTATTCATTGCACCAAACTATCAATTGTTTACAATGTGCCAACTATATTACAAGTTGGATAGGGTTTCATTTGGAAAGTACACGGGTAAAGTACTGCTAGTTGTAAAATGAATTGTAACAGATTCTCACCTATGCGCTTCCATGCATGGAAGCACTTTGTACTCAGATTAGCAACAGCATGAAAAAATCGGGCGATGATAAAACCGCCCGCAAAAAAACTGTTGCAGAAAGACTACATCCAATCTGCGGTCAGATTCCCCCCGAAGCTCCATGCGCAACTGAAGGCATCCGCCGACGAAAACGGTCGTAGCTTGAATACCGAGATTCTTGCCAGACTTGAGGCTGGACCATCTAAAGAGGTATTAGCTGAGATCGCTGAGTTGAAATCTATGTTGCGAAAAGTCCTAGATCAAATGTAGGCCGGCAATCGCCGCGAGTTTCTAAAACTGCAATATCATTGGGCTTTGACCTCAATCCCCCCCCAATGACAAAAACACTCATTTCAGCAGCACTAGCCATAGCTGCGCTCAGTCTCACCCTGTGGTTTAAATATGACGACTGGTTTGTCTACCGGTCGGCACGCCTGTCGCTCAGCTCTTTAATGAAGGACCCTTCCAGCGCACAATTTAGGAACGAACGGTTCATTGACTATGATTGGTATTGCGGTGAGATCAACGCGAAAAATGGCATGGGCGCGTACACCGGCTATAAACGGTTTATCTCCGGGCGATTGAGTAAGGTCATCTACCTGGAGGGCACCGGGATGATCGGCAAAGAGTCCACCGACGAATTCATTTTGGTACTGGCCAAGAAAGTTGACTACCTTGAGTCGTTCAACGCGAAGAAAGGACTCGCGCCGGAAATAGCATTGCTATCCGAGTCTGAGCAGTATGAGCAGGCGCGCGTAGCAGTCTTTGAAGATCACTGGAAAAAAATCTGTAATTAGCTTCCGGCTATAGCAGCTGGTAAGTGGACCAGTAATCGCTAACGAATAAATGGTTTAGTACCCTTGACTTTATATGGTTTAGCGATCTACACTTGACTCCATCACTTTTCTAAACCGATGGAGAATCCGATGTCCCCTGCCTCCGCAGTCCTGAGCATCACCGAAGAACGCACCTACTGCGCCCGCCTAGGCGACCGAACCGTGACCGGCCTGGCCGTCGCCTCGGCGTGGGAGGGCTTCACGAAGTACACCGACCGCAATGGCTCGCACCTGATCGTGCTGGACGTCGATCAGCGCGTCATCACCGCATCGCTCGACCTGGTCGCCGAGCTGAACCTGGTCAACCACGCCGTCGGCCTGCCTGACCTCGGCGAGGCCTTCGCGGGCGGCTACTACACCGGCATCATCACCGTCGACGGCAAACGCTACGCCCTGATTTCCGCTGGCGCCGAGGGCGATCTGCACGGCGCCTGGAGCCTGGCTGACGTCGAGGGCGCCACCAGCCGCAATGACGGCCACGCCAACACCCGCGCCATGGCAATGGCTGGCAGCGGCCTGGCTGCGCAGGCGTTCGCGCTGGACATCGGCGGCCACCGCGACTGGTACATCCCGAGCCGCGACGAGCAAGAGCTGCAGTACCGCAACCTCAAGCCCACCACCGACCGCAACGCAGTCACCAGCGGCGACGGCGTGAACCCGAGCAGCTCCCCTACCGGCGAACTCTACACGCGCGACTTCCCGCAGCAGACCAAGGCCGCAAACTTCCGT
The DNA here is from genome assembly GCF_009857555.1 of Duganella sp. CY15W. Classification (NCBI taxonomy): domain Bacteria; kingdom Pseudomonadati; phylum Pseudomonadota; class Betaproteobacteria; order Burkholderiales; family Oxalobacteraceae; genus Duganella; species Duganella sp. CY15W. Next base: position 426,066 of record NZ_WWCQ01000005.1, read on the forward strand.
TCCGGTGGCGTCGATGCGTTCGCACCGCACTGGTACTGGTCCAGCACGCAGCACGCCTCCGACCCTTCCTTTGCGTGGATCCAGGGCTTCGGCGATGGCATCCAGCACTTCAACCTCAAGGACATCGAGGGCCGTGTGCGCGTCGTCCGCAGATTGCCCATTTAGTCATTCAGTAATTCCCTAAGCCCGGCGCGGCGCGCCGGTTCACGTTCTCACCTATGGAGTCTCACCATGAGCACCGCTACGCCTGTTGAAATCGAAAGCGCAGTAATCGCCGCTGTCTCGGCAACCGCCCTCCCCGCCATCGGCGCAGCGTTCGAAGGCGGCTTCTATACCGGCGTCATCCAGATCGAAGGAAAGCAGTACGCGCTGATCACCGCGGGCGCCGCTGGCCAGCTGCGCGGCCGCCTGCTGCCATCGCTGGCCAAGGTAGACGGCGCCGATCATCGCGCCGACGGCCAGGCGAACACCGAGACGCTGGCTGGCGCCGGCAGCGAACTGGCACAGGCCGCACTGGCACTGAGCATCAATGGCTTTAGCGACTGGTACATCCCGGCGCGCGACGAGCAGGAACTGCAGTACCGCGCATTCAAGCCAACGGCGGAAGCGAACTACGCCGACGGCGAGGACGGCGTCAATCCGAGCAGCGTGCCGGTGGGTGAGGCATACACGGAAGAGTTGCCGGAGCAGACGGTCGTTGCAGGCTTCAAGGAAGGCGAACCTGACGCGTTCGAAGACTGGGGGTACTGGTCCAGCACGCAGCACGCCTCCGACCCTTCCTATGCGTGGGACCAGATCTTCGACGATGGCTACCAGGGCTGCGGCCACAAGGACTACGAGGGCCGTGTGCGCGTCGTCCGCAGATTGCCTATTCAGTAATTCATCAATTTCGACAGGCGCGCCGGCAGCGGCGCGTAAGCCAACCAGATGGAGGTGCACATGAAATACCTCATCACCGAACGAACCGCCGATGGCACGCGCAGTTATGCCGCCATCGGTGATCTGGGCCTGCTGATTGATGCCGCCTATGACGGCGGCGCGCTGGGCGTGACCGCGATGGTGCAGCGATGATCGGATGGCTTTTTCTCCTGCTCATCTATGCGCGGCGCAAGCTGCGCCGGCATCGCGCAATGAGTGCGTATCGCCACGCGAACGCGCGGGCCTTTGCCCTGTATAGCCAGCACCGCGCTATCGGCACGGAGCTTCTCAAGGCTCTTCAAGCCGAGCGTGCGGCGGGCGAGCGCATGGAAGCAGTCCTCAGTTCAGAAAAATAGGAGAGCAAGATGTCGTGGTTTAAAAATTTGCAGGTGTTTCGACTGCCACTCAACTGGGCGATGACGCCGGCAGCGCTGATCGAGCATCTGGCGCCGCAGTGGTTCGTGCCGCTGTCGAGCAACGAACTGATGCGCCAGGGCTGGGTGCCGCCGCGCGAGGGCGGTGACCTGGTGCACACGGTCAATCGTCAGATGCTGTTCATGCTCAAGACGGAGAAGAAGCTGCTGCCAGCGAAGGCGATCAACCAGCTGGCGAAGGCGCGCGCTGCTGAAATGGAGCTCAAACAGGGCTTCGCGCCTGGCAAGAAGGCGATGAAGGAGTTGAGGGAGCGCATCGCGGACGAAAAGCTGCCAACGGCACTCAGCACGGCAGTCTTCACCGGCGTGTGGATCGATCCCATCAACGGCTGGCTGGTGGTGGATGCTGCCAGCCCCGCCAGGGCCGATGAAGTCATCAAGCTGCTGCTGAAAGCGGTCGACCGCATGCCGCTGGAAAGCCTGCGCGTGCAGCGCTCGCCGGTGGGCGTGATGACCGAATGGCTGCAAACCGATGAGGCGCCAGCCGGTTTCACCGTCGACATGGATACCGAACTGCGCGCCACTGGCGAGAGCAAGGCGGCCGTGCGTTATGTGAAGCACTCGCTGGACCCGGAAGAAGTGCGCCGCCACATCGCCAACGGCAAGCAGTGCACACGCCTGGCCATGACGTGGGACAGCAAGATCTCGTTCGTGCTGACCGAGTCGCTGGCCATCAAGGGCGTCAAGCCACTCGACGTGCTCGACGAGAAAGACGCTGGCGTGCGCAACGACGAAGAACGGTTCGACGGCGACTTCATGCTGATGACGGGCGAACTGTCCAAGATGCTGGCGGACGTGGTCGCGGCGCTCGGCGGGGAGGCACGGGCATGAGTCACGCACAGCTGCGCTCGAACATCTATACCCAGTCCGGACACTACTTTGACTTCACTGCGCCGGCGCAATCAGTCTTCGGCATCGAGGACATCGCGCACGCTCTCGCGCATGTGTGTCGCTTCACCGGGCACGTGCGCGAGTTCTATTCGGTGGCCCAGCACTCGGTGCTGGTCAGTCAGGTGGTGCCGCCAGAGTTCGCGCTCCACGGGCTGCTGCACGATGCCGCCGAGGCGTTCATTGGCGACGTCTCGCGACCGCTGAAAGCACTGCTGCCTGACTACAAGGCAATCGAACGGAACGTCGAGCAGGCCGTGCTCGCGCGCTTCGGTCTGTCACTCCCGCTTCCGCCGCAGATCAAGGCTGCGGACATGGTGCTGCTGGCGACTGAGCAGCGTGACTTGATGCCCGCCGGCGCCGGCGAGTGGGCATGCCTGGCGGGCGTGGTGCCGCTTCCGTTGGTGATTGCCCCGCTGGCGCCGCGCGCGGCAAAAGCTGCGTTCCTGAGCCGCTACAGCGAAATCACCGGGAAGCCCATCAAGGGCGTTGATATCGCGTTTGCCGCAAATCAGATGGAGGTCACATGAACGACGACGATTTTCGCGCCGCCAAGAACCACAATTTCCGGCGCATCACCTGGCTCGAGATCCTTGCCATTTACGGCGTGTTTATCGCGCTGGTGATCTGGAACTGGTGGTAGGTGTTCAGTAGTCCGTAGTCAGCCGGCGGCGCGCCGCTATTTTTTGATTCAACACTAGGAGAGTTACATGAGCAAAGCGTTATTCATGGAGCAGAACGTTCGCCCCGGCGAGATGTATGCCGGCCTGATTCTGGGCAAGAACGGCGAGCAGGACTATCACCTGTTCCTGCTGCCAAACAAGGCCGAGGGCCTGAGCTGGGACAAGGCGGTGGCGTTTGCCGCCGAGGCTGGCGGTGAACTGCCGACCCGCCGCGAACATGCGCTGCTGTCTGCCAACCTGAAAGAGGAGTTCGAGCCGCGCTGGTATTGGTCTGGCGAGCAGCACGCCTCCGACCCTTCCTATGCGTGGGTCCAGCACTTCGACGATGGCTTCCAGTACTACTGCCTCAAGGACTACGAGGGCCGTGTGCGCGTCGTCCGCAGATTAGTCATTTAACCATTTAGTCATTCATCATGGCCATCCATACCGAACTGCCGATCTACAAGCTGACCTACGAACTGATGTTGCTCGCCATGGAGTTGATCAAGAACATGCGCCGCGACTACAAAGGTACCGTGGGCCAGAAGATCAATGCCGAGTGCCTGGAGCTGTCGCTGCTCGTCTACAAGGCGAACTGCGCTCGCGACAAGGTACCGCACCTGGAGCGCCTCTTGGAGCGTGTGCAGGTCACGGAACTGCTGTTCCGCCTTGCGGTCGATCTGGCGCTCGTATCGAAGGGGCAGTATGCCAAGGCAATCGAGCTGACCAGCAAGATTGGCCGCCAGGCAAATGGATGGCGCAAGCACTCCGCATCGTCGCCCGCTACTTGACCGTCAAGGCTGTCATGTCTGTGCGATTTTTAAATCTGGTCGTGCCGCTGGCTCACAAGGCCACCGCCATGCGCGTCGCAGAAACCGGCCAACGGTGTTTGGCCAGGTCTGGCGCAGTTTCCCCGCTGATCGGCTACAGCCTTCGCCGGGGCGACGTAGATAGCACGAACGGACGCAGCACGCCTCCAACCCTTCCTATGCGTGGAACCAGAACTTCAACGATGGCAACCAGAACTACAACCACAAGGACAACGAGGGCCGTGTGCGCGTCGTCCGCAGATCGAAACGATGCAATCCCTGCAGACTTCACGCTGCAGGATCTGGTAGTCGCATACTTCGACTGCCGGCGCAACAAACGCAACAGCCAGAGCGCTCTTCACTTCGAAGAGCGCCTGGAGCATAACCTGATGTCGCTGAACGAGGAGCTGGTCAGCGGAGAGTACAAGCCAGGCAAATCGATTTGCTTTGTGGTCACGCGGCCCAAGGCGCGCGAGGTTTGGGCGGCTGACTTCCGTGACCGGGTTGTGCATCACCTGCTGTACAACCGCATCGCGCCTCGATTCTATCGCAGCTTCATTGCCGATACTTGCGCGTGCATTCCTGGGCGCGGCACGCTCTACGCCGCCCAGCGGCTCGCAGCGAAGATCCGCAGCGCGAGCCAGAACTGGTCGAAGCCGCTGTGGTACTTGAAGTGCGACTTGGCCAATTTCTTCGTGACGATCGACAAGCGCGTGCTGGACGGCCAACTGGCCGAGCGCATCCATGAGCCGTGGTGGATGCAGCTGGCGGCCACGGTCTTGCATCACGATCCGCGCGAGGACTTCGAACTACGCGGCGCGCCTGCCCTGCTGGCGCGTGTGCCGCCGCACAAGCGCTTGATGAACCAGCCAGGCCACCTTGGGCTGCCAATCGGGAACCTCTCGTCGCAGTTCTTCGCCAACGTGTACCTGAATGCCCTGGACCAGTTCGCCAAGCACCAGGTACGCGCGCGGCACTATGTGCGGTACGTCGATGACTTCGTACTGCTGCACGAATCGCCGCAATGGCTGGGCGCTGCGCTCACGCGGATCGGCGCCTTCTTGCCTGACACGCTACATGCGCGGCTGAATCCTTCAAAGACGATCCTGCAGCCGGTAGCGCGCGGCGTCGACTTCGTCGGGCACGTCATCAAACCCTGGCACACCAGCACGCGCCGCCGCACCGTGCGGGAGGCTGTGAGCCGCATTGGCGCCCTGGACCACATCGACGTTTTCACCTCAGCCAACAGCTACTTCGGCCTGCTACGTCAGTCCAGCAACAGCCACCGCGACCGGGCGCGCGTTGCACGCGCCGTACTGCGGCGCGGTCATGCCGTCAACGGCGCCTTGACTAAAACCTATCGGAGGCCACATGGGAGCGAATGAACCGTGTCAGAGTCTTTCTGAGCTTGCCAGGGCGGAGGCGTTTAAACACGACCAGATGCTGCTGCGCGCTATTCACAAGTGTCAGCGCGTGTTCTACCAGGGCAAGTACAACCACATCCACGTGCTGCGCACCGGGCCGTCCGGCGGTGCCATTGAAACCGAGGTGTACTTGACCGGCAGGAAAGACCCGGTGCCAGCCAGCGAAGTTACGCTGGCGCCGGAAGTGACGTGATCGGAGTCGAGATGCGAACCCGAGAACTATGCATCATGGCCTGCGCATTTTGCCGCGACCCCGGTTTCTTGGCCTACCTGCAGGAGATCGATCCATAGCATGAGGCGTGGGCCGAGAGCGGCGCAAAGGAGTTTGTGCTCCGCATTTGCGGTGTCGGCAGCCGCCGTGATCTTGATTTGAACACCGCTGCTGCGCTGCGGTTCCACCAGCTTGTCCGCGAGCCATTCATCGCGTGGCGCTCACAGCGCGCGAATAATTAGTAAGGAGTAAAAAAATGAGCATAAGCAGATATTGCCATGACTCTTGCAGCGTCAGAACCGTAAATCGAAGTGCTGGGTCGCGGCGCTGGGGTGGGAATTCACATTGGGTTGTCTCGCACACCCTCCTGGTTTCCGTATCCGCAACGCAGACGGGGGATTGAGCAATGGGAACAATGTTTTTAGACGCGGAAGAGATCCGCGAGATGACCGACCGCAAGACGCGCGTGGCACAGCGACGCATGCTGAACGCCCTGGGTATCGTCTACCGCATCCGCGCCGACGGTGGTCTGCTGGTGCTGCGATCGCACGTGGAGCGTGAACTGGGCGGCGCACCAGCGGCTGCAGCGCGCAAGAAAGAATTCGTACCAAACTGGAGCGCGGCGAATGCCTAGAAAGAGATTAAAGGAAAATGCTGGGCTACCTGCCCGTTGGGTGTTTGCGCATGGTGCTTACTATTATCAGGTACCTGCTGGACTGGAGGAGCGCTGGGATGGCAAGAGAAAATTCCGGCTGGGCGCCACGCTACCCGATGCCTATGCGGAATGGGCAAAGCGTCTGGAAGTGACTGACTCAGCCAAGACGATCGGCGCGCTGCTCGACCGCTATTCGCTGGAGGAACTGCCGAAAAAGTCACCTCGGCACCAGGTCGAGCGGCGCCGCGCGCTGCGCAACCTTAAGGCTGTTTTTGGCGATGCGCCGCTCGACTGGATTCGGCCGCAGAACGTCTACCAGTACGTCGAATCTCGCAAGGCAACACGTATCGCCGCCCACCGAGCTGTCGACGCGCTCTCGCACGCCTTCACAAAGGCCGTGGAATGGGGGCTGATCGACCGTCACCCTTTCAAAGGCGAGGTTCGCCTGGAGGGCGAGGCGCCGCGCGTGCGCTACGTGGAGGACTGGGAGCTGATCGAGGTACTGGCACTGCCCAGCAAGCGCAAGCAGGGTAGCGTATTGATGTTGCAGGCTTACATCCGACTCAAGCTGCTCACCGGCTTGGCCCGAAGCGACCTATTACGCCTGAACCCGGCCGAAGCCTTCAAGGAAGATGGCATCCACGTGACCAGGCACAAGACGGCCGGCAAAACTGGAAAATCGACGATCTATGAGTGGAACGACGATCTACGCGCTGCTGTAGCAACCGCCACCGCGGTTCGACCAGCAAGAGTAGATCACCTGCTGTTCTGTACCCGCGTCGGCGAATGCTACATCGATCCAGTTAAGGAGACCGCCAGCGGCTGGGACTCCATGTGGCAACGTTTCATGATTCGTGTCATGGAGGAAACAACACTCACAGCTCGTTTCACCGAGCATGACCTGCGCGCCAAGTGCGCCAGCGACGCCGAGTCGCTGGACCATGCCCGCGCACTCCTCTCACACGTGGATAGCCGCGTCACAGATCGTATTTATCGCCGCAAACCTGAGCGCGTGAAACCGGGGAAAATCGGCTTCGAATAACCCATCACAATTTGAATAACACAATGCCCGAATTTAAGGCTGGTTACTCACAGCGTAAGCCATTGATTTAAATATGTATTTTGGCCTGCCCAGCTGGGTTCGAACCAGCGACCCTCAGCTTAGAAGGCTGATGCTCTATCCAACTGAGCTATGGGCAGAGAGGAAACCACAGGAATCTGCGGTGGAAATGAAAAACGGGCTGTCTTTCGACAACCCGTTTAGAAGTTCTTGGTCGGAGTACAAGGATTCGAACCTTGGACCCCCTGGTCCCAAACCAGGTGCGCTACCGGGCTGCGCTACACTCCGAAGACCAGTATTCTAGTCGCTCTCGCCAAATACGTCAATCAAAGCATGTGATTTAATTATAGGCCGCAATTTTACGCCGCCAACTTGCTCTCTACCTTGTCGGCAATGCGGCGTGCCATCGACTGGGCGGCCTCGGGGTCACGCGCCTCGACCATCACACGGATCAACGGTTCGGTGCCGGAAGCGCGTATCAGCACGCGGCCACTATCGCCCAGCTCGCTTTCAACCTGTTCCTTTTCCGCGACCATGGCGGCGTTCTTGGTCCAGTCGAAACCTGGCTTCACGCGTACGTTAATCAGGGTTTGCGGGAAGATGGTCAGATCGCAGCAGCACTCTTCCAGCGATTTCCCGGCGCGCTTGAGCGCGGACAGCACCTGCAGTGCCGAGATGATGCCATCGCCGGTAGTGTGCTTGTCGAGTGCCAGCAGGTGGCCCGAACCTTCGCCGCCCAGCAGCCAGCCCTTCTCCTGCATCACTTCCAGTACGTAGCGGTCGCCGACCTTGGCGCGGGCAAAGCCGATGCCCTTCTCTTTGAGCGCGACCTCCACTGCCATATTGGTCATCAGGGTACCGACTGCGCCGGCCACGGGGCCAGTGGCCAGACGGTCCATGACCATCAGGTACAGCAGCTCGTCGCCGTTGTACAGGCGGCCGTTGTGGTCGCACATGATCAGACGGTCGGCATCGCCATCGAGCGCGATACCCAGGTCTGCGCCGTGGGCCTGCACGGCGGCAGCCATGGCCTTGGGCGCGGTGGCGCCATGTTCCAGGTTGATGTTGAAGCCGTCAGGCTTGTTGCCAATCGAAATCACCTCCGCACCCAGCTCGTGGAATACATGCGGCGCGATGTTGTACGCGGCGCCGTGGGCGCAGTCGACCACGATTTTCAGGCCACGCAGGTCCAGTTCGTTCGGGAAGGTGCTCTTGCAGAATTCAATGTAACGCCCCTGGGCGTCGTCCAGACGTTTGGCGCGGCCCAGTTTTTCGGACGGCACGCAGCTCATCGGCTGATCCAGTGCAGCCTCGATATCCAGTTCGACGGCGTCCGGCAGCTTGGTGCCCTGGGCGGAGAAGAACTTGATGCCATTATCCTGGAATGGATTGTGCGAAGCGGAGATCACCACGCCTGCGGACAGGCGCAGCGCGCGCGTCAGGTAAGCGATGGCCGGGGTCGGCATGGGGCCGGCCAGCATGACGTCCACGCCAGCGGCCGAGAAGCCGGCTTCCAGCGCCGCTTCCAGCATATAGCCCGAGATGCGGGTATCTTTGCCGATCAACACGGTCGGCCGGCCGGAGCCGGTGCGTTTGCTGGCCAGAACCTGACCGGCTGCATAACCAAGACGCATTACGAAGTCAGGAGTGATAGGCGCTTCGCCAACCAGGCCACGGATACCATCGGTGCCAAAATATTTACGTGTCATTGTGTACTCTTCGTGGTTGTAGGTTTTATTGCGCGGCTTGCCAAACTTTGAGCGCATCCACCGTCTCGGCAACGTCATGCACGCGCACGATCGCTGCCCCCTGCGCAACTGCCGCCAGTGCGCCGCCGACGCTGCCCGCCATGCGCTGCTCTACCGGTTTGCCGGTCACCGCACCGATCATGGATTTGCGCGACAGACCTGCCAACAGCGGCAGATTCAGCTCGGCAATGAGCCGGGATGTAGATTTTAGCAACATGTAATTATGCTCTACTGTTTTACCGAAGCCAAGGCCCGGATCGATGCAAATCCGGCGCGGATCGATTCCGGCCGCCAGCATCGTTTCAACGCGCTCACGTAAAAACGCGATCACTTCCGCCACCACGTCGCCGTAGGCTGGCGCCAGCTGCATGTGCTGCGGATCGCTTTGCATGTGCATGATACACAATGCGCAATCACTATCACGCACTGCATCAATAGCGCCCGGTGCGCGGAAGCCATTGATGTCGTTAATCATATCAACGCCAGCAATGATAGCTTCGCGCATCACTTGCGGCTTGTAGGTGTCGACCGAAATCGCCGGCCCCATGTCACGCACGGCATACAGCACCGGCATGACGCGCTGCAGCTCGTCTTCGAGCGGGACTGGCGGTGAGCCAGGACGGGTCGACTCCCCGCCTACGTCGATGATGTCAACCCCATCCTGGATCATCTGCTCAGCGTGGGATAGCGCAAACTCCAGCGCCTGGTAGCTGCCGCCATCGGAAAACGAATCAGGCGTCACGTTGAGAATGCCCATGACGCGCGCACGCGCGCCCTGCCCCCGCCACGGGAAATTGAAACGGCCAAACTGTAAGGTAGATTGCATGTGTAGCGATAATGAAAAAGGGCGAGGATTGCTCCTCACCCTTTTATGTTAATGCGGTGACCGCGCGCTTAAGCCGGCGCCGTCACGCTAGGCGATACGCCGCTGCCGCCGTCGCCCGGAGGCTGTTTGCGGATCGTCACGCCAGCTTTCGGCGGACGTGGCTCCAGGCCTGCCATGATGTCGTTGATCTGGTCTGCGTCGATGGTTTCCCATTCCAGCAGTGCCTTGGTCATGACTTCAACCTTGTCGCGGTTCTCTTCCAGCAGCTTGCGGGCCAGCGCATATTGCGTGTCCAGGATATTGCGGATTTCCGCATCCACTTTCTGCTGGGTGGCTTCCGAGATGGTCTTGTTGGTGCCGCCCATGAAACCGTCGTTCTGGGTATCTTCATACACCATCACACCCAGCGCATCGGACATGCCGAACTTGGTCACCATCGAGCGGGCCAGCTTGGTGGCGCGCGAGAAGTCGTTCGACGCACCGGTCGACATCTGGCCCACGAAAATCTCTTCCGCGATACGGCCGCCAAACAGGATGGAAATTTCTTCCAGCATCTTGTCCTTGTAGCCCGAGATATTGTCGTGCTCCGGCAGCTGCCAGGTCAGGCCCAGGGCCCAGCCGCGCGGCATGATAGTCACTTTGTGGACCGGATCAGCCTTCGGCAGCAGCTTGGCAACCACCGCGTGGCCCGACTCATGGTAGGCGGTATTGCGGCGCTCATCTTCACGGATGACCATCGATTTACGCTCAGGACCCATGTAGATCTTGTCCTTGGCATCTTCGAAGTCCTGCATGTCGACCAGGCGCTTGGTACGGCGCGCAGCAAACAGCGCGGCTTCATTGACCAGGTTGGCCAGATCGGCGCCGGAGAAGCCTGGCGTACCACGGGCCAGGATGTCAGCCTTGACGTCGGTGCCAATCGGCACTTTGCGCATGTGCACATTCAGGATCTGCTCGCGGCCGCGGATGTCCGGCAGGCCAACGGTGACCTGGCGGTCGAAACGGCCCGGACGCAGCAGCGCCTTGTCCAGCACGTCAGCACGGTTGGTGGCGGCAATCACGATCACGCCGGAGGTGGCTTCAAAGCCGTCCATCTCCACCAGCAGCTGGTTCAGCGTCTGCTCGCGCTCGTCGTTACCGCCGCCCATGCCGGCGCCACGATGACGGCCGACCGCGTCGATCTCGTCGATGAAGATGATGCACGGCGAATGCTTCTTGGCGTTCTCGAACATGTCGCGGACACGGGATGCACCCACACCGACAAACATTTCAACGAAGTCCGAACCGGAAATCGAGAAGAACGGCACTTTGGCTTCGCCGGCAATGGCGCGTGCCAGCAGGGTTTTACCGGTGCCTGGAGGACCGACCATCAGCACGCCGCGCGGAATGCGGCCGCCCAGTTTCTGGAACTTGCTCGGGTCTTTCAGGAAATCGACGATCTCGGCCACTTCTTCCTTGGCTTCATCGCAACCGGCGACGTCTGCCAGGGTGACGGTGTTATTGGTCTCGTCCATCATGCGCGCCTTCGACTTGCCGAAGGAGAACGCGCCGCCCTTGCCGCCGCCCTGCATCTGGCGCATGAAGAAGATCCATACGCCGATCAGCAGCAGCATCGGGAACCACGAGACGAATACCTGCGACAGGAACGATGGTTCCTCAGGCGGTTTGACGTCGAAGTGAATGCCGTTGTCGCGCAGATCACCGATCAGGCCCCGGTCCAGCAGCGTGGCGGTGGTGCGGACTTTGGTGTCATCGCTACGGGTGGCGGTAATGTTGCCACCTTCAATCGTCACATCTTTGATGCGCTTGGCTTTCACGTCATCCAGCAGGTCGGAATACGCAATGGACTTGGCGCCTCCGCTTACGCCATGGCTGTCAAACTGCTTGTACAGCATAAGCAGCAGCAACACCACGACTACCCAGATGGCTGATTTAGAAAACATGTTATTCACGAAAACTCCTTGGATGCGAGGCGCATCGATAAATCTGGCCGAACTTCGATTTTACTCGCAATAAGCAGGCGTTGCCAGAAACCTGCCGTGCGCCAGCTTAAAACCGGCTGAAAAGCGCATTATTCCCCCCAAAAAACCATGCAATCAAGGCAAAAATGCTTTTCCCGGGTTGGATGTGCGGGTATTTCAGCAAATATCAAGGGTGCCAGCCATCAGAATCCAACGGTTGCGCCGAGGCCATGCCGTCAGTCGGATTCTTCAGGCCGCGGCCGAGCAGGAATATCTCGGACGATTTGTCGCGGCTGGCTTTGGGTTTCTTCTGGATCACGGTTTTAAACTCGGCGCGGAATTTAAGCACGATATCGTTGAAGCCCATGTCTTTAAAACATTTGACCAGCAAGGCGCCGCCCGGTTTCAAATGGGCCTGGGAGAATTCGATTGCCAGATCGATCAGATGCTCCATGCGCGCGGCATCGGAATCGTGAATGCCGGACAGGTTGGGCGCCATATCCGACAGCACCAGGTCCACTTTCTGCCCCTGCACCACGGCTTCCAGCTGCTGCAGCACATCCGCTTCGCGGAAATCGCCCTGGATGAAATGGAAGTCAGCAATCGGCGCCATCGGCAGCATGTCGAGGCCAATCAGGGTGCCGTTGATGCCGCCGCCCTCCTTGCCAGCCAGCTTGCGGCGGGCGTACTGGCCCCAGCTGCCCGGCGTACAGCCAAGGTCGACGATGACCTGGCCGGGCTTGATCAGCTTCTCGTCCTCATCGATCTCTTTCAGCTTGAAAGCCGCACGGGCGCGATAGCCCTCTTTCTGGGCCAATTTCACGTAAGGATCGTTAATATGGTCGTGAATCCAGTTTTTGTTTATTTTGTTCTTAGCCATTCGCGTAGAATACTGCCTTTAAGGAACCTACAAAAAGAAATTTTATGATCAAACTTACACCAGCCGAGCGCAGCGCACTGCGCGCCGAAGCCCATGGCCTGAAACCTATCGTCCTGATCGGCTCCGATGGCCTGACTGCCAACGTTATCAAAGAAATCTCGCTGGGGCTGGATTCGCACGGCCTGATTAAAGTCCGTGTGTTCGGCGACGACCGCGAAGCCCGCATCGCGATGTACGAAACCATCTGCGAACAACTGAAAGCGGCGCCGGTACAGCACATTGGCAAACTGCTGGTCTTGTACCGCCCGAAAGTGGAAACCGAAAAGACCCGCGCCTCGGCCGGCAAAGGCATGCGTGAAGTCACCATCGTCAAAGCCAGTGCCAGCGGCACCAAACGTCCGTCGGTGACCAAGGTTCTGCTGAAGGGGAATGAACGCGTTACCCAGGGCGGCAACATCAAGCGCGCCAAAGCACGCCAGAAGTCGACCAAGAAGAGTGTATTGAGCTAATCATGTCACGGGGGCCATCAGGCCCCCGATTTTTTTACTGCTTCACCACCAGCCATGCGGCCAGCAGGCTCTGTACCAGGTAAATGGTGCTGGAAATACCGTGCAGGATGCCGAACTCATTACGCGCAGCACCTTCCATCACCCCGCCCGGCCCTGCGGCTGCACGCAGCGACGCCATCATCGGCTGCAGGCCAAAGTGCGACACCAGCGTACACGCCAGCATCACCAGCACAATAATCAACAGCGTACGGCGCGCCTTGGCGGCCATATTGGCTGCGGGACCGGCAAAGATGCCGCCCGTACTGGTCTGGGTCGCCCACAGCAGCGCCAGCATCACCAGCGCGCAGGCGATCGACAGCCAGGCTTGGTTGGTAAACAGGCTGGCGGCAATACTGCCGGCCAGCACGCGGTCACTCAGGGTGGCAAACAGGGTCGGCGCAGCCAGATAGCCCACCGCCCAAAGACTGCCGGCCCACAAGGTGGCGACCAGCAAACGTGTGCGGGCGAGTAACATCAGACGTAACGCACTTCCAGAATTTCGTACTCGCGCGGACCCGCCGGGGCCTGCACTTCCACCACGTCGCCGGCCGACTTGCCGATCAGCGCGCGGGCGATTGGCGACGTCACCGAGACCTTGCTCAGTTTCAGGTCGGCTTCATCGGTGCCGACGATCTGGTAGCTGACTTTGTCGCCGGACTCCAGGTCCTCCAGGTCCACGGTCGCAGCAAACACCACCCGGCCTTCCGCGTCCAGCGTGGTCGGGTCGATGATTTGCGCGGCGCTCAGTTTGCCTTCCAGTTCGGCGATACGGCCTTCCACGAACGCCTGGCGCTCCTTGGCGGCATCGTACTCGGCGTTTTCCGACAGGTCGCCATGCGAGCGTGCTTCGGCAATCGCGTCGATCACGATACGGCGTTCTTTGGTCTTCAACTGGTGCAACTCTTCTTTCAAGAGTTCGGCGCCGAACTTGGTAAGTGGAACTGAAGTCATGTTGTCTATTTACTCTGTTTTTACAATGGAAAACCACAGAGGCCGCGCCAAACTGCAGCGCGAGCTCTGTGGTCCGGGTACTACCTAAACCTATTAAGGCTTAGTGTAAGGTTTTATGCAGCCCTTGTAAATCGTACACACGCAATTCGTCCAGATGGCGGATGCCTTCGACCGCCGCTTCGGCGCCGGCGATGGTGGTGTACGTGGTCACGCGCGACGCCAGCGACGAGGTGCGGATGGCACGCGAGTCAGTGATGGCGCTACGTTTTTCTTCCACGGTGTTGATCACCAGGACGACTTCGTGGTTCTTGATCATGTCGACCACGTGCGGACGGCCTTCCACCACCTTGTTGACCGCAGTGACTGGAATACCAGCCGCCGAAATCACCGCAGCAGTGCCCTTGGTCGCCGCCAGCGTGAAGCCCATGTCGACCAGGTCGCGCGCCACTTTCACGGCACGCGGCTTGTCCGACGATTTCACCGACAGGAATACCTTGCCCGATTTCGGCAGCTTGACGCCCGCGCCCATCTGCGATTTCACGAACGCTTCACCGAAGGTCTTGCCGACGCCCATGACTTCACCGGTCGATTTCATTTCAGGGCCGAGGATGGTGTCCACGCCTGGGAATTTCACGAACGGGAACACGGCTTCCTTGACGCTGTAGTAAGGCGGCACCACTTCTTCGGTCACGCCCTGGTCCGCCAGCTTCTGGCCCACCATGCAGCGCGCGGCGATCTTGGCCAGCTGCAGGCCGGTTGCCTTCGACACGAACGGCACGGTACGCGAGGCGCGCGGGTTCACTTCCAGCACATAGACCACGTCCTGGCCGTCCTGCTTCTGAATCGCGAACTGCACATTCATCAGGCCGACCACGTTGAGGCCCTTGGCCATCAGCGAAGTCTGACGCTTCAGTTCATCGATGGTCTCCTGCGCCAGCGAGTACGGTGGCAGCGAGCAGGCCGAGTCGCCCGAGTGCACGCCAGCCTGTTCGATGTGCTCCATCACGCCGCCGATGAAGGTGGTTTCTCCGTCGGAGATGCAGTCGACGTCGCACTCGATGGCGTCGTTCAGGAAGCGGTCCAGCAGCACCGGCGAATCGTTCGATACCTTGACCGCTTCGCGCATGTAGCGCTCCAGGTCACGCTGCTCGTGGACGATTTCCATTGCGCGGCCACCCAGCACGTAGGAAGGACGCACCACCAGCGGGTAGCCGATTTCCTGTGCCAGCGCCAGCGCTTCGGTTTCGGTACGCGCGGTGCGGTTAGGCGGCTGGCGCAGACCCAGGTCCTGCAGCAGCTTCTGGAAGCGCTCGCGGTCTTCCGCAGCATCGATCATGTCCGGCGAGGTACCGACGATCGGCACGCCATTGGCTTCCAGGTCCAGCGCCAGTTTCAGCGGAGTCTGGCCGCCGTACTGCACGATCACGCCCACTGGTTTTTCCAGCTCGACGATTTCCAGCACGTCTTCCAGCGTCAGCGATTCGAAGTACAGGCGGTCCGAGGTATCGTAGTCGGTCGACACGGTCTCCGGATTGCAGTTGACCATGATGGTCTCGTAGCCGTCTTCGCGCATGGCCAGCGCAGCGTGCACGCAGCAGTAGTCGAATTCGATACCCTGGCCGATACGGTTAGGGCCACCGCCCAGTACCATGATCTTCTTCTTGTCGGTCGGATTGGACTCGCACTCTTCATCGTAGGTCGAGTACATATACGCGGTGTTGGTCGCGAATTCCGCAGCGCAGGTGTCCACGCGCTTGTACACCGGACGGATGTTCAGCTCATGGCGCTTGGCGCGCACGGCGGCCGGCGTGGTTTGCAGCAGGAAGGCCAGGCGGCGGTCCGAGAAGCCCTTCTGTTTCAGCTTGTACAGCACGGTCTTGTCCAGCTGCTCCAGCTTCTGCGTGTCCATCCACAGTTCCAGGTCGACGATCTCTTTAATCTGGATCAGGAACCATGGGTCGATCTTGGTCAGCTGGTGTACTTCTTCCATCGTGAAGCCCTGGGCGAACGCATCGCCCACGTACCAGATACGCTCAGGACCTGGCTCGCCCAGTTCCTCTTCGATCTTTTCGCGATCCTTGGTTTTCTCGTTCAGGCCATCGACGCCGACTTCCAGGCCGCGCAGGGCTTTCTGGAACGATTCCTGGAAGGTGCGGCCAATCGCCATCACTTCACCGACCGATTTCATCTGGGTGGTCAGGTGGTGGTCGGCGGTCGGGAATTTCTCGAACGTGAAGCGCGGGATCTTGGTGACCACGTAGTCGATCGACGGTTCGAACGACGCCGGGGTGGCGCCGCCGGTGATCTCGTTGCGCAGCTCGTCCAGCGTGAAGCCCACGGCCAGCTTGGCCGCCACCTTGGCGATCGGGAAGCCGGTGGCTTTCGATGCCAGTGCCGACGAACGCGAAACGCGCGGGTTCATCTCGATGACGATCATGCGGCCGTCTTTCGGGTTGATCGAGAACTGCACGTTGGAACCGCCCGTGTCCACACCAATTTCACGCAGCACCGCCAGCGAGGCGTTACGCATGATCTGGTATTCCTTGTCGGTCAGCGTCTGGGCTGGCGCCACGGTGATCGAGTCGCCGGTGTGCACGCCCATCGGGTCCAGATTTTCGATCGAGCAGATGATGATGCAGTTGTCCGCCTTGTCGCGCACCACTTCCATCTCGTACTCTTTCCAGCCCAGCAGCGATTCTTCAATCAGCAGTTCGTGGGTCGGCGAAGCTTCCAGGCCGCGTTTGCAGATCGCTTCGAATTCCTCTTCGTTGTAAGCGATGCCGCCGCCGCTGCCGCCCATGGTGAACGAAGGACGGATGATGGTCGGGAAGCCGACTTCTTTCTGCACGGCCCACGACTCTTCCATCGAATGCGCCACGCCGGAACGGGCCGAGCCCAGACCGATCTTGGTCATCGCATCCTTGAACTTGGAACGGTCTTCGGCCTTGTCGATGGCTTCCGGCGTCGCGCCGATCAGTTCAACCTTGTACTTGTCCAGCACGCCGTTGCGGTGCAGGTCCAGCGCGCAGTTCAGCGCGGTCTGGCCGCCCATGGTTGGCAGGATCGCGTCCGGCTTTTCCTTGGCGATGATCTTCTCGACGATTTGCCAGGTGATCGGCTCGATGTAGGTGACATCGGCCATTTCCGGGTCGGTCATGATGGTCGCAGGATTGCTGTTGACCAGGATGACGCGGTAGCCTTCTTCACGCAGGGCCTTGCAGGCCTGGGCGCCGGAATAATCAAACTCGCAGGCCTGGCCGATAATGATCGGGCCAGCGCCAATAATCAGAATGCTTTTAATGTCAGAACGCTTAGGCATGTACTTTTTCTCCAGATGCTTGCATCAGGCCGATGAAGCGGTCAAACAGGTAGGCGACGTCAGTCGGGCCAGGCGATGCTTCAGGGTGGCCCTGGAAGCAGAAGGCCGGCGTGTCGGTGCGGGCGAAGCCCTGCAGCGAACCATCGAACAGCGACACGTGGGTCACGCGGCAGTTGGCCGGCAGCGTGTTCGGATCAACCGCAAAACCGTGGTTCTGCGAGGTGATCAGCACTTGCTTGCTGTCCAGGTCCTGTACCGGGTGGTTGGCGCCGTGGTGGCCGAATTTCATTTTCAGGGTCTTGGCGCCGGAGGCCAGGCCCATGATCTGGTGGCCGAGGCAGATGCCGAACAGCGGGATCTTCTTCTCCATGAACACCTTGGCGGCAGCGATCGCGTAATCGCATGGCTCAGGGTCGCCAGGGCCGTTCGACAGGAACACGCCGTCCGGGTTCAGCGACAGCACTTCTTCTGCGGTGGTCTGGGCTGGCACCACGG
Organism: Duganella sp. CY15W; assembly: GCF_009857555.1. Classification (NCBI taxonomy): domain Bacteria; kingdom Pseudomonadati; phylum Pseudomonadota; class Betaproteobacteria; order Burkholderiales; family Oxalobacteraceae; genus Duganella; species Duganella sp. CY15W. The sequence goes on from NZ_WWCQ01000005.1 coordinate 443,855, forward strand.
TGACTTTGCAGCCGCGTGAGGTCAGCATGCGCAGGATGTTGCGCTTGACGCCGAAGTCGTACGCCACCACGTGGAACTGGGCGGCCGGCGAGGCACTGTCCAGCTTGCCGTAGCCTTCGCCGAGCGTCCACTCGGTTTCGGTGTATTCGTATTTGTCCTTGACCGTGACCACCTTGGCCAGATCCATGCCGGACAGGCCGGGGAAGGAACGGGCCAGGTCCAGCGCTTGCGACGCCGACGGCTCGTTGCCCTGAGTACCGACCAGGATAGCGCCGGACTGGGCGCCCTTCTCGCGCAGGATACGGGTCAGCTTGCGCGTGTCGATACCGGCGATGGCGACGATGTTCTCGGCCTTGAGGTAGTCAGCAAGCGATTGGGTGGAGCGGAAGTTCGAAGCGATCAGCGGCAGGTCACGGATGATTAGACCAGCTGCATGCACTTTGCTGGATTCGACGTCTTCGGGATTGATACCGTAGTTGCCGATATGGGGATACGTCAGGGTGACGATCTGGCGGCTGTAGGAAGGATCGGTGAGGATTTCCTGATAGCCGGTCATGGAAGTGTTAAAGACCACTTCGCCGGTCGTATGGCCGGCAGCGCCGATCGAAAAACCTTTGAAAATGGTTCCGTCAGCGAGGGCCAGTATGGCTGGAACGGCGGGGCCAGAAAAAAATGGCGGCAAGGGCAACTCCTGTTAAGTTACCGTAGCTGCGCCACGTCAGACGACCGTCAAGCAACCCAGGCCATGCTTGCGCCGGGGGTGAGGGTCAGATTGATGATGGATTGAGTGGTAGTCGCTACGGTAGAGATGTGATTTGGCTAAACCTTTGAATTATAACCAAAACTGCCCTGCTTGGCAAGGCCACCCGGTGTTGCGCCGGGCGGTTTTTTTACGTCTGTTGCTTAGTTCAGCGCGGCGATACCGGCTTTTGCAATTTGTGCATCTTCGGCCGATTTCACGCCCGACACGCCGACGGCGCCAATGATATGGCCGTCAACGATGATCGGTACGCCGCCTTCCAGCATGCCATCGGTCTGTGGCGCCGGGGCGCTCAGGAACGATACGCGGCCATTGTTGATCATGTCTTCATAGATCTTCGATTCGCGGCGACCCAGGGCCGACACGCGCGCCTTGGCTGGCGCGATATGCGACGACAGCGGCGCCGCGCCGTCCTGGCGTTGCAGCCACAGCAGGTGGCCGCCGTCGTCGACGATGGCGATGACCACTGCCCATTTATTAGCAACGGCTTCCGCTTCGGCGGCAGCAGCGATTTTCTTGACGTCGTCCAGCGACAGGTAAGGTTTGGTTTGCATAGAGCTTCCTTGGTTACGGTTTGCGTTTAGCTTCAAGTTTCTGTTTGATCTGGGCCATCACCTGCGCGGCGGCCTGTTCGCCCGCCAGCACGGCCTGATTGCGGCCATTGAAGTCGTTGCCGGCCATCTTGCCCAGCGCCGGCTGGATCACGACGTCGGCATCCCTCAGTTCATATTCGTTGATGCGCTGGCCCATGATGCTGAAGGTCTGCATGATGACGTCCAGCGAGCTGACGGTGGCCTGCACATCGGCCTGCGTCGAGATATTGACGGCGATGACGAAGTCCGCACCCATGTCGCGCGCAAAGCGCACCGGCACCGGCGCCACCAGGCCGCCGTCCACATAGGTGCGGCCAGAGATCGTCACCGGCTGGAACACGCCTGGCACGGCCGACGATGCGCGCACCGCCATGCCGGTATTCCCGCGCTGGAACAGGATAGGCTTGCCGTCTTTCAGATCGGTCGCCACCGCGCCAAACGGGATCTTGAGTTTTTCCATCGGCTGGTTGTTGACCGCCTTGTTGACGTAGGCCTGCAGCGCCTCGCCTTTCAGCACGCCGGTGGATTTGCGGAACAGCGGCAAGGCCCAGTCGGAGATCGAGGCTTCGTCCATTTCCATCGCCAGCTTTTGCAGCTGGAAGCCGGTATTGCCGGCCGCGTACAGTGCGCCCACCACGCTGCCCGCGCTGGTGCCCACCACGATATCCGGATAAATACCCTGCGCCTCCAGCGCCTTGATGACGCCGATATGGGCAAAGCCGCGCGCCGCGCCGCCGCCCAAGGCCAGGCCAATCCTGATTTTCTTCGGCGGCAGCGGCTCGGCCATCGGCTGCGGCTGCAGCACAGAAGTCTCCGCGACGGGCGTGGTCTTGCAGCCGGCGAGTGCGGCTGCGGCAAGAGTCAGAAGGACAAGACGGCGTGCAAGCATGGGCAGTGTATAAGCGAATTTAAGCGCCCAGATTGTACACCGCCCCGCCCTCTTGCATTAATACCGGTCGTCGAAAGCGAAGATCGGCTTGCGCGATTTCCACTGGCCGGCGGTAAAGTCCGGGAAGTCCAGCGTCTGGAAGTTCTGCGCAATCGACTGCTCCGACAGCGGCGTGATGGCGCTCCACGTCACCGCATCGTAAATATCGATCGGCATTGGCGCCTCGGCCTTCAGCGCCTCCACAAACGCGTGGATCACGAAGAAGTCCATCCCGCCATGGCCCGCGCCCTCCGCTGTTTTGGCATACTTCTTCCACAGCGGATGCTCGTACTTGTCCTGCCAGGCCTGGAAGTCATCCCACTGGTGCGGCTTGCTCTTGCCTTCGATATGGATCGAATGGTTCACATCCATCCACAAGCCATCCGTGCCCTGCACACGGAAGCCCAGCGAGTAAGGACGCGGCAGCGAGGTATCGTGCTGCAGGAGGATGGTTTCGCCGTTTTCGCAGGCCAGCGTGGTGGTCACCACGTCACCCAGCTTGAAGGTGGTCTTCGCGCTGGGATGATTCGCACCGCCCTGCTTGACGACGTAGTCGTGCAAGCCACGTGCCTTGGTCGCAAATGCGTTAATGCGCGTGAAGCGGTTGCCGCGGTTGATGTTGGTGTACATCGCGCACGGGCCGATGCCATGGCTTGGATACAGCTCGCCATTGCGCTGCACGGAATGCTCGGTGCGCCAATGCGCCTCCGACCAGCCCTTGGCGCCATACTCCACGCCACCGCCGTAAGGCTTGGCCGGATCGCCGCTATTGAACTTCACCGCGCGCAGGTCGTGCTGATAGCCGCCCTGCAGGTGTACCAGCTCGCCAAACACGCCGGCACGCACCATTTGCAGCACCGCCATCACATCGCGGCGGAAGCACACATTCTCCAGCAGCATATACGGCGTTCTGGTTTTCAGCTGGGTGTTCAACACATCCCAGTGATCCTGCAGCGTGATGCCGGCCACCACCTCGCAGCCCACGGCGATTTTGGCCTGCATCGCGGCAATCGCCATCGGCGCGTGCCATTCCCACGGTGTGGCGATGATGACGCCATCCAGGCCGCCCGCATCCAGCATGCGCTTGTAGGCCTGGGGGTCGCGGTCCTCGCCATAGGTTTTTGGCTTGGGCTTGTTGAACTTTTCCACCTGCTTGAGCGCGCGGCCCAGCATGACCGGTTCGATATCGCACAGCGCCGCCACTTCCACATCATCGCGGCGCAGCAGCTCCTGCAGCAGCACCTGGCCGCGCATGCCGGTGCCGATCATGCCGAGACGGACCTTCTGGCGCGTGACCGCAAACGCTTTCGGGAGCATCAGGCTGCCCGCCAGCGCCGCGCCGGTGATGAGAAAGTCGCGTCGATTGAATTGCTTGTCCATCAGTTATAACCTCTGAGAGTGTGATTCATTGTAGCGGATCAAAAGAACTTGTAGCTGGCCGAGAAAGCGTACTGGCGTCCGAACAGATTGGTGCTGTGGTTATAACCTTCCCAGCCGTTCGGATCGTAGGTAGGCTGCTTGTTCAGCAGGTTCTTGACGTTCAGGCCCAGTTCCAGGTTCTTCATCGGTTTCCAGTTCAGGCCCAGATTGACCGTGTAGTAAGCAGGTGCGCCATCGCACAGGTCTTTCGGCATCGAGACGCCGGCCGCCATGCAGGTACCTGGCAGGTTGTCGGTATCCCACGGTGCGGCAGCCCATTTGGTTTTGCCCGTGTAGTTCACGAACAGGCTGGTGACGAAGTTACGGTAGGCCCAGTCGGCATTGAAGGTAGCGCGGATGCGCGGCGAATCGTAGTAGCCCACGTAGTTGCCGCTGAAGCCAGTGCCGTCTTCCGAGTTGTAGGTTTCGCGGCGGCGGATGGTCGCCGATACGCCGGTATTCAGCTTGCCCATTTCGCCAAACGAGAAACGGGTACGCGCATCGACGTCGATACCATCGATCAGCGTACGGCCACGGTTCGAGTAGGAGTTAATCAGGCCACCGATATTCCCTACCGAGTAAGTTGGCACGCCACCTGCGCAAGCAGCCGCATTGGCCGCGTTCCGGCACATGGTTGCCACTGCCGCCATGTTGCCGCGGTCCGCATCGCTGATCGGGTTGCGGGTCGCCGCAGCGCTGCCGGCCAGGGTTGGGCCGTATTTGTCGACCAGTTGCTTGAACAGCTCATTGAAGTCCTGGCGCACGATTTCGTTGCGACGGTAGACGAACCAGTAGTCCACCGAAATGCTGACGTCTTTCGCTGGCTGCAGTACCAGGCCTGCCGTCGAGATCTTGGCCTTCTCCGGGCGCAATTGCGGATTTGGCGGCGTCAGGCCACCCACGGTGGTCGAGCAGTTGGAGTTCAGCAGCGTCTTGCCCAGGTCCACATCGGTCGGTGCGACGGACTTCATCAACACCCGCGCGATCGCATTGGTTTCATCGCAGCGCACGGTGTCGCGGATGCCGCCCACCTGCGCGAACACGCCGCCACTGCCCGACTCCGCCAGGTTAGGTGCGCGGAAGCCTTCCGAGTAGGTACCACGCACCAGCACTTCCGGGCGGGCGCGCCATTGCACGCCCAGCTTGGGCGCCAGGTTGGCGGCAAAGTTCGGGTATTTGTCCAGACGCGCGGCAGCGTTCAGCTCCAGCGTGTCGGTCACTGGCACCACCACCTCGCCAAATACGGCAGCGATGTTGCGCTGGCCATCGAACCATGAACCGCCCTGCTGCGTAATCAGGCCGTTCGCCGCGTCCTGGTTGCCCGGCGTGGAGAAGCTCTCGCGCATCAGGCTCGCACCCACTGCGGCGCGCACTTCGCGGTCGCCGATCTTGGCGATGGTGCCTTCCACCTTGCCGTCCCAGGTAATCAGCTTGGTCCACGACTGGATGTCGAAGGTTGGATAGGCGTCACGCAGCAGCGCCGCGTTGGCGTCGCTGATGACGCCAAACTTGTAAGCCGGATTGTCCGAGATGTAGGTGCGGCCGGTTGCCGGATCGGTGGTGAACGGACCAAACGCCTTCTCGAAGCCCTTAGTGTTGATGTTGATGGTCTGGTACAGCGTCGAGTGGCTGCCGGCCACGGTGACGGCGGTTTCAAAGTCCCAGCCATTGCCAATGCTGCCGCGCAGGCCAGCCAGCGCACGGTAGCTGTCATCGATATTGGTCTGGCCGAAGTGGCCGGGCGCATCCAGCAGAATGTAGTTCAGGCCCGCCGCACCGCCCATCTTGGCGACCATGTCGGCATCCAGTTTACCCTTCAGGTAGGAGTTGTTCGGCCCCAGGTAAGGCGTCGTGAAGGTGTTCAGCGTGGTGCCGGTATTACGCGCAAACCAGTTGTTGTTGGTGCCGCTGTTGAACGAACGCGGGCCATTTTCGCCGCGCAGCTTGATATGGGTGTACACCGTTTCCGCAAAGGCTTCCATGTCGCCGGCCAGTTTCAGGCGGCCGCTCAGGTAGCCGGTGATACGGTCCGAAGTTGGGCCGGTGTCCAGCGCATACGGCAGCGAATTCCACACGCAGCGGGTGCCAGAAGCTTCGGTGATATAGGTACTGCAACCGTTCACAGCACGCTGGGTGCGGGCGTTGTTGTTGGCCTTGTCGAACACGAAGAAGGTCCCCGGGTTCATCACGCCAGGCTCGCTGCCCACGCCTACACGGAAGCCTGGAACGAAGGTCGGATTGTTTTCGTAGAAGCCTGCGGGACGTTTCAGGTAAGTGTCTGCAGTGGAGATGCGGTCGCGTTGATACACGTTGACCGAGCCATAGATGTTATAGCCGTCCTGTCCCAGATCGCCATGGCCGTAAATCAGGCTGCCCTGACGTTCGCCGTAGGATTTGACAGCAGGCGCGGTATCCATATTGCCGCGCGCCTCGAGGCCCTGGTAGCTCTTCTTGGTGATGACGTTGATGACGCCCGCCACCGCATCCGAACCATAAACCGCCGACGCACCATCGGTCAGGATCTCCATGCGTTCGATGGCCGCTGCCGGAATCGCGTCGATGTTGACAAACATGGTCTGGAAACCAGACGGTGCGCCATAGAACGACAGACGGCGGCCGTTCAGCAGCACCAGCGTGCCCTGCGCGCCAAGGCCGCGCAGGTTGGCTTGCGAGGCGCCGTCGGAACCGGTGAACATCGAGCGGAAGTCCTGCTGCGCCGGACGCGCCGCAGGCAGGTTGTCCAGCACCTGCAGCAGCGTGCGCGCGCCCATGTTCTCGATCTGCCTGGCGTCGATGACCTGCACCGGCGACGCCGTTTCCGCGTTGATGCGTTTCAGGCTGGAGCCGGTCACCTCAACCCGCGTGATCTTATCGTCCTTTTTATCCTCCGGGTCCTCCGCTGCCAGCGCGTGTGAAGCCAGACCTACCGCCATCATCGCGGCCACCAGTTTTTTCATATGCATGACTATCTCCCTCGTTTATTTACATGGTTTGTTTGTTATCGTCAGGCTGCAACAGCCCCTCCCCGGTCCGAAGAGGGGTTCTTTCTCGTGAAAACTTTGTTTAGCTCAGCGTGGGCTGACGGTACTTCCTTCCGTGCCGATGAGGACCGCGTTGGCCCAGTTGCCGCACACCTGCGCCGGCTTGCTGCCACGCGCGCCCAGCGTGCGCAGGCTGATCTGGCTGAGTCCCCGCACATCGATCTCCGGCTTGACGACCGCCGGCGCGGTAATCAGGCCGCTGTCGTACAACAGACGCTCGCCGCTCCAGACCTGGAACTGCAAGCCGCCCGCGTTGCGGCAGCTGTCGTCCACACCCAGGTCGGCGCGCAACAGATTCCAGTTACCAGCCAGTTGCAGATCGATGCGGCTGTTCGCGCCGACGCCCAGGCCTTTGCGGAACCACAGGCCGTTCATGCGCATCTCCTTGCCATTGGCAGGCTTGTCGCGGCTGACGCTCTTGGGCAGTGCCAGGTCGGACAGATACTGCTGCAGCTCCGGGCCTTCCTTCGGCTGGTAAGCCATGACATGGAAGGTGGACAGCGTGATCGGCGCCACTTCGCTGGTGACGGCAGCGTTAAACGCACGTGCTGCCGATGCGCCGACCGCAGTCACCATCGGATCGGTGCCCGCCGCGCCATCGCCCTCGGGGTTCTGCGTGCTGAGAACACGGAAGCGCAGCAGGCGGCCAGCGGTTGGCGCGAAGCTGATCGCCTGCACACCTTCCTGCAATTTCAGCTGGCCGCGTTTGATTGGCGTGCCCCAGTCGCCGTTGTTATCGCCCATGTAGATTTCATAGTCGCGGATCTGACCGTGCTTCCAGTGCTGGTCATTGCGCGGTGCGATTTCAATGCCGTCGATGAGGCGGCGTTCGGTGAAGCCGACCACCCATTCATGCGGCCCGCCCTGCACCGCCGGGCTGCGCGTGGTGCGGAACCAGGTGGTTGGGTTGTTGTCGAAAGCGTTTTCCAGCGGGTTGCCGGTTTCTTCTGATGGACGGTTCAATACCATCATCGCGTCGGCGGGGATGGCGCGGCCCAATGCCGGCGCAGAAGGGAAAGCGTCATCGGCGACAGCCAGCGCAGCGCCGGTCTGCACGCTGACGCGCAGCGGCTGGCGGATGTCCTGGCTGGCGGTCTTCACATGCAAGGTGCCCTGACGTTCAGCGGCGTCGAAATACCAGCCTTCTTTGGCAGTGTCGAACGCAGCGCGGTCGGCCAGTGGCGACAGCACAGAACCCGAGGCGCCTGCCGCAGCGGTCACACTGACTGCCGCAGGACGCTGACGTGCCAGCATGCGCAGCGCATAGGCGCGGCGCGACAGCTGCTTGTCGTAGCTGCCGCTCACCGGCGCCACATCGACCGTTACGCCGTCGGCGCTAGCATTCATGCGGATGGTCTGCTGACTGAACGCGCCATCCTGATAGCGGCGGGTATTGCCATCGTCTTCATACAGCGTGTATTCAGAGGCGCCATGCGGATACAGGTCCAGCGTCAGCACATCCTTGGGCTTCTCGCCGTCGTACAGCATCTCCGGATACATCGGCAGGATGGCGCCAGCGCGGACAAACACCGGCAGCTTGTCCAGCGTGACAGCCAGGTCGATATCGCGGCCTTCCTTGCCGGCCGTGGCCTGACGGCCATCCCAGTATTCAAACCACTGGCCTTCCGGCAGGTGGATGCCGCGGCGCCAGCCCTGGCTCACGGCCTGGCTGCGGTACACCGGCGCCACCAGCAGGTCGCGGCCCAGCATGTACTGGTATTTATACGCTTCGGTGTAGGCGGCGGGATCGTTCGGGTAATCCCACATCAAGCCACGTACCAATGGCGCCCCGCTTTGCTCTGCCTCGCGCATCAGCGTGTACATATACGGCGTCAGACGCATCTTGAGCTTCAGGTAGCGGCGATTGATGCTGACATACGGCTCGGCAAACCACCACGGGTGCTTGCGCTCCGCCGCCGCCCAGCCGGACATGCCCATCAACACCGGGGTAAAGCTCTTCCACTGCAAATCGCGGGTATAGGTTTCCGGGCTGCCGCCAAAAATCGCATCGACGTCGCCGGTGGCATAGGCCTGGCCGGACAGGCCGGAGCCGATCAGTGTCGGCACATGCCAGCGGATATAGTCCCAGCTGGCGCTCTGGTCGCCAGTCCAGGTGACAGCGTAACGCTGGGTGCCGGCCCAGCCCATCACGGTCCAGATGAACGGCCGTCCGTCGGAATTATTCAGAATGCCGTCATAGGCCGACTTGTTGGCATCCAGCGAGAACTCATAACCCTTGCCAGTCCACGCCACGTCCAGCTTCTGCACGCGGGTGCCGGCGGTGCCGACTTCCCACGCCATTTTCTCGACGCCGTTTTCGGTCCACAGGCCGGTGCGGAAGCCGTACTTGGCCAGGCCCTGCACCGTCTCCGGCAGCGCCGAGTAGCCGCAGCCATAGCCATCATTCGGCAATATCCAGCCGCCTGGCATATCGTGCTCGCGGTATTGGCGGGCCACGGTTTCAATCACGTCCGGCGTCTTGCCGGTCGGGCCGTCGGTCCAGCCTTTCGGCACCGTGCCTGGTTTCTTGACGTTGTCGCCGTCGTTGTAGCAATCGGCGTCGCCGTATTCCAGCGCCCAGCGCGGCAGCATGCGCGCGCGGCCGGTCCATTCGGTGTAGCGCGCCAGCACATCGCGCACGTCCTTGCCGACAAAGTAATACGCATCGAAGCGCGCTTCGTCATGCTCCAGCGAGATCTGGTCGCCCTGGCGCAGATCGTAGCTGCCGTCCGACCAGGTGTTACGCAGCATGCCCCAGCCGCGCGAACTCATAAGAAACGGCGCCGGACTTGGACGGTCGCCCTCTTCCCAGCCGCCCGAGTACGACACTTGCAGCTGCTTGCCCTTGAATTCATAGCGGCCATTCTGCTGGCCGCCGCCAAAGAAACGCTCGGCCTTGTCGCTCGACAGCGTCTGCACGCTTTGCTTGTCGCCCAGCTCCAGCGGCTGCACCTCGCGCCACAGCGCTTGCGTATCGCCCGCGCGGAACAGGCTGAAACGCAGTGGCTTGCGGTCGATACGCAAGCTCAGTGTTTTGGTGCTGATCACAAGATGGTCAGGCTGTTCGCTGACGCTGTGCTCCACCGAAGCGGCCGGCGTGGCCACCACAATCGGCGCCGCCTTGTCGCCCGCGCCGGTCAGGCCGGACTTGGGGCCGGCCCAGATATGCAGCACATCGGCGCGCGGCAGGCTAATCTGTATATGAGCGCCGGTATCCGTCACCAGATCCCACTGCTGGCCCGCAGCGGTGCTTACGCTACGTAAGTTACCAATCGGAGCAGCAAGCAAGGGACCGCTGGCAAGCATGGCGACAATGGCTGAAATTCGTTTCATAGTTACTTAGTTTTCGAAAGAAAATCCGTTGTGATGCATTTACTCTAGAAATAAAAACAAATGCGGTCAACAAAAAGAAAGGAAATATTTCAAAAAAATGACTCAAATCTTTCGTATTAGGTGCATGCAGATTCATTAACTTTCGTTTTCGTGGCAAAACTGCTACAACGCGCCCTAGTGAAGCCATGTTAAAACTTTCTTTTTACTTTCGAATTTGACATTTCGAAAATTAAACCTTATTCTTTCTTCGACCCAACCAAGAAAAATCTTTCGATGACTACCTTATTCCAGCGTACGACCACCGACTGGCGCGACATAGGCGGCCTTGAGACCGCAGAAGAAATCGCCCACCAGCCAGCCCTCTGGCGCGAACTGGCGGCGCATCTGGGCGCTGAGCAAAGCCGCATCGCCGCCTTCCTTGGCGACAGCCTGCACAATCCGCAACAGCGCGTGATCCTGACCGGCGCCGGCAGCTCGGCGTATGTGGGCGAGATCATCGCGGACGAAATCAACGCCGCCTGGCCATGCCAGGTGCGCGCCATCTCCACCACCAGCCTGCTGACACACCCTGCCCTGTACCTGGACAGCAGCGCGCCCACGCTGCTGGTCTCTTTCGCCCGCAGCGGCAACAGCCCGGAAAGCACCGGCGCCGTGCAGCTGGTGCGCGACCTGGTGCCGAATGCACGCTTCCTGAATATCACCTGCAACGCGGAAGGCGACCTGGCGCAGCAAGGCGCCAATGACAGCGCGAGCTTGAACCTGATGATGCCGGCCGCCAGTTGCGACCGCGGCTTCGCGATGACCAGCAGCTTCACCTGCATGCTGCTGGCGGCGCTGTCCGCGCTCGATCCGGACTTCCAACCGGAGCGCCTGAACAAGCTGGCCCAGTTGGGCGAGCAGGCGCAGGGCCTGTGGTCGGCGCCAGTCGCTGCGCTGGCCGCCAGGCGCGTGTCGCGCGTGATCTACCTGGGCAGCGGCCCGCTGGAAGCGCTGGCCAAGGAAGCCGCGCTGAAGATCATGGAGCTGACCGCCGGTTCCGTCATGACCATGGCAAACAGCGCGCTCGGTTTCCGCCATGGCCCCAAGGCCGCCGTCAATCCGGAAACGCTGGTGCTGCTGTTCCGCAGCGCCGATCCGCTGTCGCGCCGTTACGAGCACGATCTGGTGGAAGAACTGCGCCGCGACCAGGTGGCAGCCGATGTGCTGACCGTGGGCGCCGGCGGCGACTTCTCCATCGACACCCCGGCCTGGCCGGACGCCTGGCTGGCGCCTCTGTGGCTGCTGATGGCGCAGCAGTACGCGCTGCACCAGTCGGCGCTGCTGCAGCTGCGTCCCGACAATCCATTCAAGGGCGGCATCGTGAACCGCGTGGTGCAAGGCGTCACCATCTACCGTCATGACGAGTTCTGACATGCGCGGCTACCACGGCATCGACATCGGCGGCACCAAGATAGAACTGGTTGCCTTTGCCGACCAAAACGCCAGGCTGCGTGAAGTGCACCGTGAGCGTATCGCCACGCCGGGCACCGACTTCGCCGAATTCATCGGCGCCATGCAGGGATTGATCGAACGCGCCGACGCAGCGCTGGGGTTGCGCGCGCCGGTCGGCATCGGCCTGCCGGGCGTGATCGACAGCGTCACCGGCCGCCAGCTCAGCTCCAACGTACCGGCGCTGAACGGCCGCCTGGTGGTGCAATCGCTGCAGGACGCCTTGCAGCGCCCACTCGCCGTTGGCAACGACTGCCAGTGTTTTGCGCTGTCCGAAGCACAGGGCGGCGCAGCGGATGGCGTGCCCACCATGTTCGGCGCCATCATCGGCACCGGTGCTGGTGGCGGCTACTGCGTCAATGGCCGTCTGTTGCGCGGCTCGAACGGCGTGGCCGGCGAATGGGGCCACTGGCCGCTGGCCGCCGCGCAGCTGGAGCCCTACGGCCTGCCGCTGTACGACTGCCCGTGCGGACGGCGCGGCTGCCTGGAACGCTATGTCTCCGGCCCCGGCATGAGCAATTTGCACCGCCACTTCGGCGGCGGCGATGAAACGCCGCTGTCCATCGTCGCCCGCGCGCAAAGCGGCTCAGCCATCGCCCTGCAAACGCTGGATATCCACCTGGACCTGCTGGGCCACGCCTTGGCCACGCTGGTGCTGACGCTGGACCCGCACGCGATTGTGCTCGGCGGCGGCCTGTCCCAATTGGCGCACCTGTACGAAAAACTGCCAGCCGCCATGAGCCGGCACCTGTTCTGCGGCGTGCGAACGCCACCGGTATTACCGCCTGCCTTCGGCGACGCCGGCGGTGCACGCGGCGCCGCCCTCCTCGCCCGACAACAACTGAACGACTGATGATGAACACGACCGATTCCCTCTCCCCTGTCCAGCAGATCATTGCCGCGCACCGCCGTGGCGAAGCGGCCGGTTTGTACAGCGTATGCTGCAGCCATCCGAGCGTGCTGCGCGCCGCCATGAAAGTGGCCAGCACCTACGACACCGTGCTGCTGGTGGAGGCGACCTCGAATCAGGTGGACCAGTTCGGCGGCTACACCGGCATGACGCCACCGCAGTTTGTCGCCTACGTCCACGATCTGGCGCGTCAGCAAGGCTTCCCGCTTGCGCGTCTGGTGCTGGGTGGCGATCACCTCGGCCCCAACGCGTGGCAAGGGCTGGACAGCGCCACCGCCATGCAGAACGCCGAAATCCTGATCGCGGCGTACGCGGCGGCCGGCTTCCACAAAATTCACCTCGATTGCAGCATGCGCTGCGCCGATGATCCGCAATACCTGAGCGACGAAGTGATTGCCGCACGCTCCGCCCGTCTGTGCATCGTCGCCGAGCAGGCCGCCGACCAGGCTGGCCTGCCGCCGCCGGTGTATGTGATCGGCACCGAAGTGCCGATTCCGGGCGGCGAAGCCAACCTGGCGCAAGCCGGCGCCGTCACCTCGCCGCAAGCCGCGCGCCGCACGCTGGACGTGCACCACAAAGCCTTCATGGAGCAGAACCTGCACGCCGCCTGGCGCCGTGTGATCGCCATGGTGGTGCAGCCGGGCGTGGACTTCGACCATACCCAGATCCAGCACTACGACGCGGCCCAGGCCACCGAGCTATCGGCCTTTGTCGCCGGCCAGCCGGGCATCGTGTTCGAAGCCCACTCCACCGACTACCAGCGCGAAACGGCGCTGCACGAGATGGTGCGCGATCACTTTGCCATCCTCAAGGTCGGTCCGGCCGCCACCTTCGCCCTGCGCGAAGCCCTGATGGCGCTGTGCCAGATCGAACAAGAACTGGTACCGGCCAGCCAGGTCTCGCGCCTGATGCAGGTGCTGGACGACACCATGCTGGCGCAACCCAAACACTGGGCCAGGCACTATCCGGGCAGCAGCGCGGAACAGCGCCTGCTGCGCCGCTACGGCCTGAGCGACCGTTGCCGCTACTACTGGGGCGAAGCGCCGGTGGTGGTGGCGGTAGAGAAGCTGATCGCCAACCTGGATGCGCTGGAGATACCGCTGTCGCTGCTCAGCCAGCACCTGCCGGAACAATACCTGGAAGTGCTGCAAGGCCAGCTGGCGCCGCGCGCCAACGCCCTGCTCGAACATAAAATCAGCCGCCTGCTGGCGCAGTACGCGCGCGCCTGCAACCGCAACGCAGCAGCCGCCCATAACGCTTCTGCTGGCAGCGCAGCTGCGATCTGTTAAGCTGCCTGTTTTGACAGATTTACAGCAAATTCATGCGACATACCAGCCAACGCCGCGCTTCGATTTTGCAGGCGCTCACCCAGCACGGATCGGTGCAGGTCAACCAACTGGTGGAACAGATGGGCGTCTCTGCGGTGACCATCCGCAGCGACCTCAGTGCACTGGAATCCCAGGGGCTGGCAACCCGTAGCCACGGCGGCGCCGCCCTGGCGCGCACGCCGCCGACCGAACACACGGTGCCGCAGAAGGACGCCATCAACCACGAACAGAAATCCCGTATCGGCGCCTACGCGGCGCGCATGGTGCAGCCCGGCGATAACATCATCATCGACTCCGGCACCACCACCATCTCGCTGGCGCGCCACTTGCGCGAGGCGCAGAACATCACGGTCATGACCAATGGCCTGAATATCGCTTGGGAGCTGGCCGATGCGCCGGGCGTGGACCTGATCCTGACCGGCGGCCTGCTGCGCAAGCAGTCGCTGTCGATCCAGGGCACGCAGGCCGAAGCCTGCTTGCAGGCCTACAGCTTCGACAAGCTGTTCCTCGGCGTCGATGGTTTCGATTTGCAGTTCGGCGTCACCACCCACCACGAGGCGGAGGCCAGCCTGAATCACAAGATGGTGGAACGGGCCAAGAAGATCATCGTGCTGACCGACGCCTCCAAGTTTGGCCGCGTCAGCCTGCACCGCATCGTGCAGCTGGACCGCGTGCACGCGGTGATTACCGATGCCGGCATCAGCCCGGAATACCGCAACGGCCTGCTCGAAGCAGGTATCGAGCTGCTGATTGCGGAGTAATGCCGTGCTGAGTGGACGTATTCTGACCCCCAACGGCTGGATCAACGGCAGCATCGCCTTCGACCAGCGCATCCAGCACATCCGCGAAGACAACGGCGCGGACAACACGCTGACCATCCTGCCCGGCTTTATCGACCTGCACGTGCATGGCGCCGCCGGCGTCGACATCATGCAGGGTGGCGACTCCGGCGCCACGGTGGCGCGCGCGCACGCAAAGCATGGCACCACCGCCATGCTGGGCACCACCATGACCGCCACCGACAACTCGATCCGCCGCGCCTTGCGCGGACTGGCGCCGACTATCGCCCAGCGGCCGAGCGGCGGTGCGCGCATGCTGGGCGTGCATCTGGAAGGCCCGTTCCTGAGCATTCACCGCCTCGGCGCGCAGCCGGCAGACGCCATCGCTGTTGGCAGCATGGACCTGGTGCGCAGCTACCACGAACTGGCGCCGATCCGCGCCATGACGCTGGCCACCGAAGTTGAAGGCCACCTGGAGCTGATCCCGCAACTCAATCAACTCGGCATCCGCGTGCAGATCGGCCATAGCAACGGCAGCTATGAAGATGGCGTGGCCGCACTGAAGGCCGGTGCAGCCGGCTTCACGCATCTGTACAACGGCATGACGGCACTGAGCCACTACAATCCCGGCATCGTTGGCGCCGCACTGGCGCACGCTGAGTATGCCGAAATTATTCCCGACCTCCAGCACGTGGAACCGGGCGCCATCCGCGCCGCGCTGCGCGCGATTCCGCGCCTGTACGGCATTACCGACGCCACCGCCGCCACCGGCATGCCGGATGGCGAATATGGCCTCGGCAGCCAGCGCGTCTACAAGTGCGCGGGCTGCGTGCGGCTGGCCACAGGATCGCTGGCCGGCAGCGTGCTGACCATGGACCAGGCTTTGCGTAATTTCATCGGGCTGGGACTGGACCTGGCCGATGCGTCGAACCGTTTGTCGCTCTACCCAGCGGACTACCTGGGCGAGACCGAACGTGGCCGTCTGGCGCAAGGCGCCTGGGCCGATATTGTGGTGCTCAACAAAGAATTACAACCGGTGGCCGTCTTCGTTGAAGGTGAAGCCATCGATCTAACCACCAACTAGCCGGAGACTCGATGCAAGCACGCGCCATGGGATTTTTACTGTTCATTGCAGGGATGGGTGGACTACTTTACGGAATCGACGTTGGCATCATTGCCGGCGCCTTGCCCTATCTGGAATCCACCGCCTCGGTGGCATGGCGTTTAAGTGCTCAGCAACTGAGTTTTATTGTGGCAGCGGTGCTGCTGGGTTCCGTGCTGTCGTCGCTGTTTGCCGGTGCGCTGGCTGACTGGATCGGCCGCCGCTGGGCGATGGTGCTGTCCGGCGTGCTGTTCTCGCTCAGCATTCCGCTGATCGCGCTGGCCGATGGCTACATCCCGCTGCTGCTGGGCCGCCTGCTGCAAGGCATCAGCGGTGGCCTGATCGGCGTGATTGTGCCGCTGTACCTGGCCGAATGCCTGCATGCGCGCCAGCGTGGCCGTGGCGCCGCGCTGTTCCAGCTGCTGCTGACGATAGGCCTGGTGGCCGCCGCAGTAGTCGGCCTGCTGCAAGCGCACACGGTGGAAAGCGCCACCGCCGCCGCCCAGGCGCTGTCGGAGACGGAGCGCGTGGCAGCGGTGTTTGCAGCCAAGGACAACGCCTGGCGCAGCATCTTCTGGTGGTGCCTGACGCCAGGCCTGGTGTTCACGGCCGGCAGCCTGCTGCTGGCTGAATCGCCGCGCTGGCTGGCACGCCGCGGCCGCATTGAAGAAGCCCGCACCGCCCTGCTGCGCACCCGTCCAGCCGACGAAGCGGAGGCCGAGCTGCGCGAGATCCAGCAAGCCCTGGCGCCAGCCGCCGCCACTGCGGGCACACCCGCCGCCAGCGATCCGCTGCTGAGCCGCCGCTACATGCTGCCCTTCCTGATCGCCTGCCTGGTGCTGGCGCTGAACCAGGCCACCGGCATCAATTCCGTGCTGGCCTACGTCGTCAACATCCTGAACCAGGCCGGCCTGCCCGGCGCGACTGCCAACACCGCCGACGTCGTGCTGAAAGTGCTGA
Organism: Duganella sp. CY15W; assembly: GCF_009857555.1. Classification (NCBI taxonomy): domain Bacteria; kingdom Pseudomonadati; phylum Pseudomonadota; class Betaproteobacteria; order Burkholderiales; family Oxalobacteraceae; genus Duganella; species Duganella sp. CY15W. The sequence goes on from NZ_WWCQ01000005.1 coordinate 460,496, forward strand.
ACGCGCTCATGACCATCGTCGCGGTGGTCCTGGTGGACCGCAAAGGCCGCAAGTTCCTGCTGATGCTGGGCACGGGCGGCATCGTTACCGCGCTGCTGGCAGCGGGCCTGCTGTTCCGCAGCGTCGAAGGCGGCCAGCGCGACGTGCGTCCGCAACTGCAGGCGCATATCCAGTCGGACAGCCTGGCCCTGCGCCTGGACGACGCCACCGTAACTTCGCTGGGCGTCAACCTCAAGGAAGCGCCGCAGCAGCTGACCGTGGCCTATTCCTACGGCCCGTTCACCAACGTGCAGACGCGCCGCAGCGACGACGCCGCCCTGCCGGTGCTGCGCATGAGCCGCGAAGAAACCGTGCAGCCGGACAGCGTCATCGGCGCCTTCTTCCGCAAGCTGCATCTGAATCCATTTGCCGATCCGGCCGAAGGCCAGAACGCGCCGCTGCACATCGAACGCGCCGACATCGCCGCCGTGCCGCCCACCGCGCATGGCTGGTGGGTGGCGCTGGCCATGTGCCTGTTTGTCGCCAGCTTTGCGGTGGGACCGGGCGTGTGCGTGTGGCTGGCGCTGTCGGAACTCATGCCAACCCGCATCCGCTCCAACGGCATGAGCATCGCGCTGCTCATCAACCAGTTTGTCTCGACCGTGATCGCTGCGGTATTCCTGCCCACCGTGGGCCAGTACGGCTACGCCACCATGTTCTTCGGCTGGGCTGGCTGCACCCTGCTGTACTTCCTGACTGCCACCTTCCTGCTGCCTGAAACCAAAGGCAAGACACTGGAAGAAATCGAAGCCCACTTCGCCCGCAAGGGCTGATGCATCAAACGGTGGCGCACCCCAGGTTCGCCACCGTGGTTTTTCCCTCCTGATTCCCCTCCCCCTGCTGCGCTAACGCTGCTTTACATTCATCTGGCGCAATCTTCCTTGCAAAGAAATAATTGTTAACACCCTTGCATCAATTGTTATTTGCGTATTATCATATCCTCAATATCAAATATGCACTTGTTGATGTATTTGCACTTCCCCCTCCTTCCCGCTGTACTCTCTGAAAGGTTTGCCCCATGCATGAGTCCTCTTCCAGGCATTTGAGCCTGTCGCACACGCTGGTGCCCGTCCTGTTATCGCTGGCAGTCAGCCAGGCTTATGCCGTGGACGTCACCCAGAACGGCACGGCCGGCCTGGCAGGCACCGCAGGCGCCACGCCAGGTGGCAACGGCACCCAAGGCGGGGTGGGCGGCAACGCCACTGCCAATAACAACGGCTCGGCCACGGACAACAATAGCGCGGCCGCCAATGGCGGTGCCGGCGGTGCGGGTGGCAACGGCGGCGCTGGCAATGCCAGCCTCAATGGCGGCAATGGCGGCGCGGGCGGCAACGGCGGCAATGCCAGCGCTGCAGCGGCAAAAAATATCGCCACGCTCAACGGCAGCGCTAGCCTGACGGTTGCCGCCGTGGGTGGCACCGGTGGTGACGCTGGCCAGCCCGGTGCCGCTGGCAGCGGCACGCTGGCGGGCCTGGGCAGCAATGGCGGCAACGGCGGCAGCGCGCTGGCCAACGGCAGCCTGAGCCTGGCCACCCCAAGCATCGGCAGCGGCACGCTGACGCTGTCGGTGACCGGCACCGGCGGCAACGGTGGCGCCGGCTATGGCAGCGCCTTCCAGGGCGGCGCTGGCGGCGAAGCCAGCAGCAACGCCAGCCTGGGCGGCACTGTCAATACCGGCCAGTTCACGCTGACCCAGCGCGGCGGCAACGGCGGCGCCGGCCTGCAAGGTGCGCGCGGCGGCAATGGCGGGCAATCGCTGCTGAATACCAATTTCAGCAATACGGATATATCGCGCGGCAATCTGAACCAGACAGCAGCAGGCGGCAACGGCGGCGCCAGCGATAGTGCACAGGCCGGCAACGGCGCCAGCGCCGCCTCCACACTCACGCTGGCCCTTAGCACCAAATTTGGTGCAGACAATTTCGGCCAGGTCTGGGCCCAGTCCAACGCCACCGGCGGCAACGGCGGCGATACGCTCAGCGGCGTGGCCGGCAACGGCGGCAACGCCAACGCCAACCTGACGCTGGGCGGCAAAGTGGCGCGGGTGGTGTACGCCCCCACCGTGGCCGCGACGGCCGGTAACGGCGGCAACGCCGGCGCTGGCGGTAGCGCCGGCTTAGCGGGCAATGCCAGTGCCAGCCTGAACCTTACCCTGAGCAACAGCGATTATGCGTCGGCCGGCGCGGTGGGCGGCATCGGCGGCGGTTACACCAGCGGCAATGGCAACGGCCAGGCCGGCGGCAGCGCCACCGCGACCACCCAAGCACAGGCTGACCAGCAAACCACCGTGTTCGCCCGCGCCCGCGGGGGCAAGGGCGGCACCGGCTCGGGGCTAGGTTATAGCGGCGGTACCGGCGGCAGCGCCACTGCCAGCGCCGCCGCCACATTGCTGAACAAAGACACCGGCGAGGCCAGGCTATACGTCTCGACCACCGGCGGCGCGGGCGGTACCGGCATCAATGGCGCCAACGGTGGCGCCGGCGCCGCTAACAACCTGTCCAACACCATGCATGCCAACAGCGCCCTACAGTCCTTCGACCAATCGGCCGCAGGCGGGTCGGGCGGCGGCAGCGATAGTGGCCGCGGCGGTGCCGGTGGCAACGGTAGCTCCGCACTCAGCATCACCGACACCAACAGCCGTGGCTTGTCACTGACCTCGAGCGGCTACGGCGGCAATGGCGGTTGGAGCCATACCGGCGCGGCCGGTACCAGCGGCACCGGCCGCACCGAGGTCAGCGGCATCGTCGGCGGCAACGCCAACGTCAGTGTCATCGGCCAGTCTTACGGCGGCGCCGGCGGCTCGAGTGACGCCGGCAACGGCCAAAATGGCGGCGCCGCGCAGAGCGTTGCTTACGCTGAAAATAGCGGCGGCCCTGGACGCAATCTGTATACCGTCTCGGTCCTCACCCGCACCATGGGCGGCGACGGCGGTTCAGGCAGCGGCAGCGGCGCACACGGCGGTGATGGCGGCAGCCTGATCGGCACGGGCTCGTCTGCCCATGCCAAGTCCGACCTGGCCAAAACCACGGTGTATGCCTACGATACTGGCGGCAATGGCGGCAAAGGCCTGGCAGGCGCCAATGGCGGCAATGGCGGCAACGTTGTCGTCAGCAATGCCGTGTACGGCACCACCAGCGGCACATTGAGCCTGACGCAAGGGATGCGCGGCGGCTTTGGCGGCGACACCGACCGGACCGGCGGCAACGGCGGCAATGCCGGATCGGCAGAAAATCGCCTGGTTCTCAATGATGTGAAGGCCGCCACCACCACGGCGGCGCTGAGCGCGGACCGCGCCGACGGCGGCGCGGGCTTCAACGGCGGCCGCGGCGGCGATACGCTTTCGGTGCTGAACGTCGCATCGACCACGGCGGGCGCTTCGCTGAACCTGCTCGCCACTGCCGCCGGCGGCATGAGTGGCGTTGCCACCGGCAGTGGCGGCCGTATCGGCAATGGCGGCACCGGCCGCGCCGAAGCCCGCGGCAGCACGGTGGGTGCGGGCGGCAATCTCGTAGTCGAGGCCAACGCGAGCGGCGGCGGCAACGTGACATTGAGCAGCTACTACAGCATTACCGGTTCCTCGACACCAACCGGCCCGGTGCAATCGGCGGCCGGCAATACCGCCACCGCCAGTGCCTACGCCACGGCCGATAGCAACGCGGCGGCGACGGCGCGCGCGACGGGCGGCAACGGCAGCGTCGCCTGGGGCAGCGGCCAGCGCGGCGGCAACGGCGCGCTGGCGACCAGCCTGGCCAACACCGTCACCAAGGGCGGCACGGCGCTCGCCAGCACCGACACCCGGGGCGGCAGCGGCGGCGATGGCGGCAACGGCGCTGGCGGCGGCGATGGCGCTTCGCTGAGTTTGCTCAATACGGTCTCCGGCAGCAACACCGGCGGCGTGCTCACGCTGGCGCAGAGTGTCACCGCCGGCAACGGCGGCAACAGTACCGGCGGCCTGGGCGGCAAAGCCGGCAATGCCACGTCGACCTTGTCGCTGAGCGGCGTCACGCAGCAGGAACTTAATGTCTCCGCCACCGCCACCGGCGGCAATGGCGGTACCAGCACCATCGCCAACGGCAGCGCCGCCGGCACCGGCACGGCCATCGTTACGGTCAGCAGCAACAGCAACCTGTCCGGCACCGCCAGCGCTACCGGCGGCAGCGGCGGCAACCGCGTCAAAGGCGGCGATGCCACCGCCCAGACCAGCTTGACCAGCACTGGCGCCGCCAGCGTCAATGCGGTGGCCAAGGCCTATGGCGGCACTGGCGGCTACCACACGGTGGGGGGCCAGGGCCTCGCCACTGCTTACGGCCAGTCCGACACCGGCAACGTCACCGTGGAAGTGCTGCAGCGCGGCGGCGACAGCGGCTCGAACACGGGCACCGACCTGGCCCCGGATGGCGCCAGCACGGCGGCCGTCAACCAGGCCAGCGGCCGCACGGCAGGCGCGCTGGCGCTGATCCAGAGCGCACGGGGCGGCGATGGCGGCCTCAGTTCCCGGGGCGGCGCCGGCAATGGCGGCACCGGCGTCTCACGCCTGACCTTGAGCGATAGCAGCGCCGCCAGCCTCAGCGCAACGCTCAATGCCAATGGCGGCAGTGGCGTCTACAACAGCGGCAGCGGCGCTAACGGCAGCGGCGGCGCCGCCATCAGCGAACTGGTGCTTGCCTCCACCCGTAGCAATACGGCAGTGACGGGCAGCAGCCTGGCCACCGGCGGCGAGAGCGTGTACCGCGGCCAGAGCGGCAACGCCACGGCCAGCGCCAACGTCACCGCGCGTGGCGCGGCCAGCGCCAATGCTACCGCCAGCGGCACTGCCTATTCCTACTACAAACCGGGCCAGGCAAACGCCTCGGCATGGGCGCGCAGCACCCAGGACGGCAGCGCTGCCAGCGCCAACAGCCGCGCCCTCAGCAGCGGCACCGGTACCAGTGGTGCGGTTGCGCTGGCACGTGCTGATGGCATTGGTGCTGGCAGCAATACCGCCAACGCCTACGCCCAAGGCAGCGGCAGCGCCACCGCCATCAGCAGCGCCAGCGATGGCCTGCATGGCCTGGCTACTGCCAAGGCCAGCGCACCGGTCACTGGCGCGGAAGCCGGCGCCAGCACCACCGCCAGCTATGGCAGCAATGGCCTGCTGGGCAGTCTGCGCGCAATCGACACCAGCCAGGCGGTATCGGTCGTCAATGGCCTGCCAGCCGACGGCACCGCGCTGCTGGCCGCCACACCGCATGCCGCAGCCGCAATCGGCAAGGTGCTCGGCGCTGGCGTGCAAGGCGCGTCGTATGCCGACCCGACGGCAGGCGTCAGCCACACCTATGTCACCAGCGGGGTGTTTGATTTCCAGACCACGGCAGCGGGCAATTTGAGCGTCGGCTGGCTGTCCAACTATGGCATCGGCAGCGGCTTCGATCAGCTGAGCCTGACCATCAACAGCAAAGGCACGCTGATTTACGCGCATACCTTTGGCTCACTGAGCGAAGCGCAAAGCTTCTTCAGCGACGGCACGCTGGACCTGGGCCGGTTTGAGGCTGGCCAGCAAAGCCTGGAGATCGCCTCGGCGCTGACCTCCACCCATGCCGGTGGCTTTGCCTTCAGCTACGCGGTGGGCACCTCGCCGGTGCCGGAACCGGCGACCTGGGCCATGAGCCTGGCCGGCCTGATGCTGGTACTGCTGCAGCGCCGCCGCGGCGCCACCATGCGCGGTGCCGCATGAGCACCGACATCGAAGCAACTCTTCATCAACAGGAACCACATCACATGAAAATGGAAACACTGGAATTGCCCGCCACCGCAAAACAGACGAGCGGCTGGAAATCATGGCAAGTGACTGCGGCGCTCGCGCTGGGACTGATCGGTTCGGCAGCGTTGGCCACGCTGGCCGCCAGCGAATGGAATAAAAGCGCCGAGCGCGTCCTGACACCGGGCCCGGTCGGCAGCCTGTACAGCGTACAGCTGGTCAACGGCCAGGTGTATTACGGCGTGCTGCTGGAAGCCAAGCCCGCCTATCTGCGGCTTGGCGATGTGTATTTCATCCAGTCCTACCAGCAGCCTGACGGCCAGCAAGGCAACCGCGTTGTCAGCCGCCGCAAGAACGACTGGCATGGCCCGGAGTCGCAAACCATTCCGGTCGACAAAATCCTGACGCTCGACGCAGTCGGCCAGCAGTCGCAGCTGGCCAAACTGATCCAGCAAGATAAAGCAGCAAACCGCTAAGCCAGTCGAGCGCCAAGCGGTACGGCCGGCGTCCAGTATGGACCCGGCCAGTTCTCCCCCCCACTCCTGATCCTGATCCTGAACGAAAGGCTAGTCCCATGCGTCTACTGTCGCCTGTTTCCTCACGCCTGCCCCAGCGGCTGGTCCCCCTGCTACTTTCCCTGGCCGTCAGCCAGGCTTACGCAGTTGATCTCGTCCAGACCGGCACCGCCGGCACCGCTGGCAGCGCCGGCGTGGCGCCGGGCGGCAACGGCAGCAACGGCGGTAGCGGCGGCACCGCAGCGGCCAGCCAGCCCGGTTCCAGCGGCGCCAGCGATAGCGCCAGTGCCACTGGCGGCGCC